>NZ_ALAB01000028.1 GCF_000280055.1 Alishewanella aestuarii B11
CAAAGCGCCGCCAGCGCGAACCCTTCGGGCAGCGTTTGGCTGGCGTTTCTACTGCGTTATCGCTTGTTCATGTAGAATAACTACACATCACAAGCTCTGCCTTGTATAAACACCAGCCAAACGGCTGCAAAAACAAGCAGCAAACGTCAACACGCCCTAGTTCAACAACTGCGGTGCCGGCATAGCCCGGCGCCGCTGCTTATCCTGATACATCGCCACATCGGCCAGACTAAGCAGCAAATCCAGCTCCCGGCTATCACCACTATGCCAGCTGACGGTGCCGATACTGGGCCCGTGATACAACACCTTATGTGTGCCTAACGAGTAAACACCACTGCAGGTTTGCCGGATCCGGTTCACCAATAATTGCGCCTGCTCTTTCGAGATTTCCTGCGCCTGACATAACATCACGAACTCATCGCCACCCTGGCGGGCTACAAAGTCACCTTTACGTAAACACTCACTCAGCCGCTGCCCCACCTGGCGTAAAAATTCATCACCGGTTTCATGCCCGAACTGGTCATTAATTTGTTTAAACTTATCTAAATCGACAAAAATTAAATAAAACCCGAGTTGCTGACGGTTACCACGGGCAATTAAACGTTCCAGCTCTTCCAGCAAATAGCGGCGGTTTGGCAGCCCGGTCAAAGCATCATGCCTGGCGTGATACGTTAACTGTTCATTTAAATCAGAAAGTTGCTGATGCTCCTGTAAGCGCGTTGCCAGCAATGACAAGGTATTGCCGATCCCGCTTAACATCAGCTGCTGTTCGCCAGTCAGGTGATCGTTAGCGCTGATCACCAGCAACCCTGCAACCACACCCTGCGCATCATAAATATTGAGTAACGAGCTGTGGCTACCACTGAACTGCGGTGGGCAGGTCGCACCAGGGAGAACCTGTATATTCGAGCCTGTCACGGAAAGATCGGCCTGGCTAAGCCAACTCTCCAGTTCAGCCGCAGGTGCCGTCTCCTGCCACAGCCTTTGCTGATCGGCGCCGGTGCTAAAAGTAAAAATATGCTGCCATTGACCGCTTTGCCGCATTAAATCCGCGACCTGCTCTACCGCCAAAGGCAACGACTGAGCAGCAACGGCAAAATCACTTACCGCAGCCAGCAACTTGACGGTACTTAGCTCCCGCTCGGCGCGGCTGGCGCGCAGCAGGGTGCTTTGTTGCTGCCTGTCGCGTGCCCACTGCACACTGATTAACTCGGCACACAGTTGTAAAATTTGCAGCAATTCCGGCCGATCCTGCAGCTGTAATTGCTGGGAACTAGCACCACAAAGTGTGCCGCAAACCTCCCCCACTGCGTCCACGACCGGCACACTCATATAGGTTTGCAACCCCAACGCTTTCGCCGCTGCCGAGTCCGGCCAGGTTGCAGCTACATCGCTGGTTATAAAACGGCCACTTTCCAGTGCTCTTTTGCATAGGGTGTCATGCCAGGGGACTTCCAACCCTTCCGGTAGTTGGAGCTTGCCAGCATTTAACACATACTCAATACGTTGCACACCGGCCGGAAAATTGATACTGGTCAGGTAGGTCGACTCCAGCCCGGTAAGTTGCTGAATTAAGCGCAGCATCGGGCGGGTCAGATCTTCTATTGAATTGGCGCCGGCGACATAGCCAGCCAGCAAACTAAGTTGTGAGTCCATCCCGCTCCTGTTCCTGTCTGTCATGGCTATTTAACTACGGTTGCAGTTGTTCGTTTAGCATAAGTGTAGTAGAAAACTAAGCGGAAGTAGTGACTTACCTAAGCCCGCCTAAGGCTAAATATTTCAGGTAAGTATAATCATCAAGCCCATATTTTGAGCCTTCCCGGCCATAGCCGGACTGTTTTACCCCACCAAAAGGCGCAGCAGCATTAGAAATAATCCCGTCATTAATCCCCAACATCCCAAACTCTAATGCTTGTGCCACCCGAAATACCTGCCCCAGCAGCTGACTATAAAAATAGCCGGCCAGGCCATAATCGGTGGCATTGGCCAGCGCAATCGCTTGCTGTTCAGTACTAAAGCTGGTTATCGCCAACAGCGGCCCGAAAATCTCTTGTTGGAATAGCTGCATCTGCGGCGTAACGCCGGTCAACACCGTCGGTTCAAAAAACAAGGCTCCGGCCGGATGTGGGTTGCCGCCTAGCCGCAACTGCGCGCCATGCTGCAGTGCATCGTCCAGTAACTGCTGCACCTTAGCCACAGCTTTAGCCTCTATTAAAGGCCCAATAGTTACGTTTGGGTCAGTGCCGGCACCGACTTGAAGTGCCCGCACTTTAGGCAATAAGATTTGCAGGAACTGTTCGAGAATACACTCGTCAACCAATACCCGGTTGGCACAAACACAGGTTTGGCCGGCATTACGAAACTTGGCTGCGATTAACCCCTCGGCAGCAGCGTCCAGATCGGCACTGGCAAACACGATAAAGGGTGCGTTGCCACCCAACTCCATACTAACGCGTTTCACGCCATCAGCGCACTGTTTTAGCAGTTGCTTTCCCACCGCAGTGGAGCCGGTAAAACTAAATTTGTTTACCAGCGGATGCCGGGTTAACACTTCGCCAAGTTGTTGGGCCGCAGTACCGACCAGCACATTAAAGATGCCGGCCGGTACGCCGGCACGCTGCGCCAATTCGGCACAGGCCAGCGCCGACAACGGCGTTTGTGCTGCCGGCTTCACCACAAAACTACAGCCCGCAGCAAGGGCGGCGGCAGCTTTGCGCATTAACATCGCATTGGGGAAATTCCATGGGGTGATCGCCGTCACGACACCTAATGGCTGACGCAATACCAGGATCTGTTTATCGGGCGCGGCCGGCGGAATAATATCGCCATAGAGACGTTTTGCTTCTTCAGCAAACCAGCTTAGGTAAGCAGCGCCATAACGAATTTCGGCCCGAGCCTCCACCAACGGCTTGCCTTGCTCCAGTGTCAGTAATAACGCCAGATCCGCTTCATGTTGCTGCAGTAGCTGTTGCCAACGTAATAATATGGCCGCGCGTTCCGCAGCGGGCAGTGCCGCCCAGGCAGGCTGCGCCGCTGCTGCAGCTTCAACGGCAAAAACGGCCTCAGTTTCGCCCGCTTCGCTAACCGTTGCTAACACTTCACCACTCGCCGGATTAACGACTTGAAAAACGCCTGCTTTTGACGCCAGCCATTGGCCGTTGATATAAGATGTGGTTTTAAGTAACGCCTGCTCAGTTAAGGCTAGCATTAGCGGCCCCCTGCTTATAAAGGAATAACCGCTATTAAAACATGCCCTGCTGAGGGAATAAACCCGCCGATTGTTCGCACTTAGCGTTTATATTGGGTAGGACAGTAAGCGCGGCTAATCTCAGGGTTTCGCAATTTCAGATGTTTGGTTTTACGGCCACTGACTCTGGCCCGCCATAGCCGAAAACAACTAGCTTTTAATTCAGCCCGCATAAAGCGAATTAGCGCGTTTTCATTCAAGCCATATAGGTTTTCAATAGCCTCGAAGGGGGTACGATCTTCCCACGCCATTTCGATAATGCGCGAGCGCTGCTCATCATTAAAGGTCATTGGCATCCTCCATTACCGCATAACGCTGATATAGCTCCAGCGGTGCAAACTCCGAAAAAATATTGAGAACCATAACGACTTATCAAAAAACCATAATGGTGATTAAACGTATAAACTGAGCTAACCGATTGCCTGGCAAGAAAATTTTTATGCGTTTTTATTGGCTGTTATTGTTATTACTCGCAGGCTGTACCAGTGTGCCGGAAAAGGTGACGCCGGTCAGCCCTTTTGAGCTGGAGCGCTATCTGGGTACCTGGCATGAAATCGCCCGCCTCGATCACCGCTTTGAACGCGGCCTAACTCAGGTAACGGCCGAATATAGCCTGCGCCAGGATGGCGGTGTGACAGTGCTAAACCGTGGCTTTGATATCGCTAATCAACGTTGGAAAAGTGCAACCGGCAAAGCCTACTTTGTTGATGACAGCAATACTGGTCGCTTAAAAGTATCATTCTTTGGGCCTTTTTACGGCGGCTATAATATTGCCAAGCTGGATCCGGATTACCAGATAGCCCTGGTGGTCGGGCCTAATCTGGATTACGCCTGACTCTGGCCCGCAAGCCGCAGTTATCCGCTGCAGAATGTGCGCCCTATCTGGCTGAAGCCGAGCGACTTGGCATTGCTCTGGATCAGCTGATCTGGCTGGCGCCTTGTCGCTAGCGCAAAAAAACGCCGGCACTGCGCTTTGCACAGGCCGGCGTATTGTTACTCTAAAAATGAAATTAAGCTTTCGCGGGGATCCGCTCTAAAACCGCCAGCAGCAACTGCCAGTACTGACCGACAGTTTCGATATTAACCATCTCATCCGGACCATGTGGGTAGCGGATAGTTGGGCCAATCGACACCATATCCATCTCTGGGTACGGCTTTTTAAACAAACCGCATTCCAAACCGGCATGGATCACCATAATCACCGGCTCTTTGTTATAGATTGCCTGATAAGTATCTTTAACAATCGCCATCACCGGCGAAGCTGGATCGGGCTTCCAACCCGGATAAGCACCACTGAACTTCACCGCAACACCAGTCAGGGCCGCTAATGATGCCAGGGTGCTCTCAACCTGCTCGCGGCCGGAGTCGATCAGCGAACGGATTAAACAGACCACCTGAACGGTATCGCCGGTGGTGGTAACGACACCCAGGTTTAATGACGTTTCTACCACACCGGCAATATCGTCGCTCATCCGCACGACACCGTTCGGGCAGGCATTAAGCAGGTGTAGTACCTTATGCTGGCTGTCATTATTCATCACCTGGGCCGGTAAAATGGTCTCGGCTACGGCGAATTTAATCGCCGGCTCCACGGCTGACAGTTCTTGCCGGATCAGGGTTTCAAAGGCGGCTACTGCCTGCTCTAAGCGGGCGCGGTTATCTGCGGCCAGCGTTACGGTAACGCCCGCTTCACGCGGAATCGCATTGCGCAGCGAGCCACCGCTGATTTCACTGACTTTCAGATCCAGTGCTGCCGCCTGCTCAACCAGAAAACGCGCCAGTAGTTTGTTGGCATTGCCGCGGCCAAGATGAATATTCACTCCAGAGTGGCCACCTTTTAAGCCACTTAGGTTTAAACGGTACGCCTGATGACCAGCTGGTACCGGTTGCCATTGCATGGGGATACTAAACTCGGCATCGACACCACCGGCGCAGCCCATATAGATTTCGCCTTCCTGCTCCGAGTCGGTATTAATCAGGATCTCGGCGTCGAGCAGGCCAGCTTCCAGACCAAAGGCACCGGTCATACCGGCTTCTTCGTCGATCGTTAACAGTACCTCTAACGGACCATGTTTAATGTCGTCACTACCTAAAATAGCCAGCGCCGACGCCATACCAATACCGTTATCTGCACCCAGCGTGGTGCCCCGGGCCGTGACCCATTCGCCATCGACATAGGCATCAATAGGATCTTTAGTAAAGTCGTGCACCTTATCGGCATTTTTTTGTGGCACCATATCCAGATGCGCCTGGATCACTACGGTTTTGCGGTTTTCCATCCCCGCTGTCGCCGGCTTTTTAATGATCAGGTTGCCTACCTTGTCTTCCACGACGGTTAAACCTTTATCGCGGGCCCAGGCCTGAATATGCCGGCTAAGCGCCTGCTCATGTTTGGACGGATGTGGGATAGCACAGATTTGAGCGAACCATTGCCATAGCGGCTGCGGGTATAAACTGGAAATAGCGGTCACAACAACTCCTGATCAAGGGGCAGAGAAATTGTCGTGATTTTATCACAACCTGTATCGCAGGCGCATAAGCCACCGGCTAATCGCCGGCGGGCTGCGATTAATAACGTAAAGCCGGATAGACAGTCGTCAGCTATTTCTTACAACTGACGGCTTTAACCCACTAACATCCAGACAGCGACGCCAAACATCAGGCTGGCGCCAATGCGGTTTAAATACTGTAGCCGGTTGGTTTTCGTCAAAAACAGCGCCAGCGCCTTGCCGCCACTGGCATATAGCAGCATGGAGCCAAACTCCAGCAGCAAAATAATGGCCACCAACACCAGTAATTGCGGCCAAAACGCCAGCTTACTATCGATAAAGGGCGGTAATAACGCCATATGAAAGGCCCAGCCTTTGGGGTTAGACACGGCGGTAATAAAGCCCTGACTAAACAAGGTTCGCCGCGGTAGTAACACCGACGCTGTGCCCAACCGCGGCACCGCCAGTTTGCCTTTGGCACGCCACATTTGGATGCCAATATAAGTTAGATAGGCGGCACCAAGCAGTTTAAACCACTGAAACAGGTCCGGAAACTTCAGCATCAGAGCGGCTACGCCTAATACCGCCGCCATGGCAACTAAACCCACGCCCAGCATCTCGCCCCACATCATCCAGAAGGTACGACGCACGCCCTGACTCATCCCCAAGGTCATGGCCAGCGTCATACACATGCCGGGCGTCACAGAAACAAATAAGAAGGTGGGAATAAAAGCGCCCAATAATGTCAGATTAACCATAAGTACCCCGGTAGACTCGCCGCTTATTCTGGCGATTTCCGCCTATTGCAGCAATAGCTAAACTAATTTTTGATCAATCTGTTTAACCCCGCACGTCGTTGCACCGTTAAAACACTGCCAGATATACAAATTATAATCTGCAAAGGTCAACCAGCCCCAGACTGGCGCCCGCTTCCTGATCACTGTTATGCTAGCGCTACTTTGACTGTTGCAGATTGAAATCCCTGATGAAAATAGTGGTAAGAAGTTTATTAAAAGGCCTGGCGATTGTACTGCCGTTAATTATTACTATCGAGCTGCTACGCTGGCTGCTGACCACGATCGAAAGCGTACTCGCCCCTGTGGTGCAATTGCTGATCCCGGCCAGCTGGTATCTGCCTGGCACGGCAATACTGTGTTTTGTGATCGCCTGTGCAGTAATTGGTTTTAGCTCGCGCTGGGCTGGTGTGAACTGGCTCTGGCAGTTACCGGGCAAGGTATTAATGAAACTGCCGGGCAGCAAGCAAATTTACGGCATGTTGCAAGATTTAATTGATGTGATGGCCGGCAAGAACTTTAGTGATGGTTCGGTGGTGATGGTGAAACTGCCATCATCTGAGATTGAACTGATTGGCATTGTTACCAAACAAGGCGGCCAGGCAGAAGACCGGATGTCGTCACTGATGCAGGAAGAACAACTGGCGGTGTTTATCCCGATGGCCTACAACGTCGGCGGCTACACCATTATAGTGCCACGCAGTTGCACCCGCAGCCTTGATATGAAGCCCGCCGAAGCCCTGCAACTGGTGCTTAGCGGTGGTTTGGGTAGCAGCAAAGCGCCGGGAAAATCATAAGCGCCGCTATCGAAGACAGCCCCCCGGCGTTGCTTGCTGTTATTCGAGATCCAGATTTAAAGTGCGCAGCTCTTTTAACGTCTGGGACTGCAACATCTCTAAGGTTTTATGGTGCGGCTCTGGCCGTTGCGTTTGCGCATCTACCCGCACAAAAACGATATCATCGGCAAAGCAGATGGTTTTTTTGGTGGCCTTGTTACGCACCAGACAGCTTACAGTAATAGAGGTTCGGCCCACCGCTTTGGTGGCCAAACCAAACTCGACTACATCACCCAGCTTAGCCGGGCTTTCAAAACTGATGGCGCCCATATGCTTGGTCACCAGGCTATTGGTTTCTAACTGACAAATGGCGTAAATCGCCGCTTCCTCGTCTATCCATTCTAATGCCCTGCCACCAAAGAGGGCATTGGCATAATTTAAATCACCTTGCATCACCAACCGACGGCTTAAAAAACGCATCTTCTCACCTGTAACATCATTGTTTGAACGTTAAGTATATCCCTGTTGGCGTTTTGCACCAATCTCGCAATAGGTTTAATGATGGCTACAGATGCACAGAATTCAAGCATCTAAACGATGACCAATATTTAACCACAACGTTGCGCTATACGCACCACCCTGCTATGCTGCGTATAGCGCAACACCCAACTCTGCGTCAATGACTATGATTAAAAGCTTTAAGCACAAAGGATTGAAAAAATTCTTTGAAACAGGGTCAACCGCGGGTATTGATCCTAAACAGGCTAAGAAAATTAGTGTCCGACTTAGCGTACTAAATCTAGCCAAAGAGATTAAAGATATCGATCTGCCCGGCTTTTTCCTGCATCCGTTGACCGGAGAGCGCAAAGGTCAATGGTCGATTACCGTTACCGGTAACTGGCGTATTACTTTTGAGCTGAGTAACGGTGATGTTTATATCGTTAACTATGAGGATTATCACTAATGGCTAATATGTATAACCCACCTCACCCGGGGGAGCTGATCAAAGAGGCCATCGAAGCATTGGATATTAGCGCCCGTAAGCTGGCTTTAGCGCTGGATGTTGCCCCCTCTACAGTACAAAGGCTGATTAGTGGTAAGTCCGACATGTCACCTGAGATGGCTATTCGCCTCTCTGCCGTGATTGGTAGCTCAGAGCATGTTTGGATGGGTATGCAGGATGCCTACGATCTATGGCATGCTAAGCAGAAAATTGATGTCTCCAGACTACAGCGGTTACGCCGTCCCTCCCTTATTGCAGGAGATGCATAATGTCAGGCAATACCATTACCCTACATCGGGTAATAAAGGCCCCGCCAGAGCGGGTTTATCGCGCCTTTATAGAGCCGGAGGCGTTAGTAAAATGGTACCCACCGTACGGTTTTACCTGCCGGGTACTGCGTATGGACGCCCGGGTTGGCGGTGGTTATAAAATGGCTTTCACTAACTTTAGCAGCGGCAAAAGCCATAGCTTTGCCGGCACTTTCCTCGAGTTAGTGCCCAATAGCCTGATCCGCCTGAATGACCAGTTTGACGACCCTAATTTGCCCGGCCTGATGCAGGTAACGATCCGCTTAAAGCCGGTATTAATAGGCACCGAACTGACGATCGAGCAAAGCGGTGTACCGGAAGCCATCCCGGCTGAATTCTGTTATGCCGGCTGGCAGGAATCCTTGCAGCTACTGGCGCTGCTGACGGAGCAGGAGGTCAGCGATTAACTGAGACGAAAGCCCCGCTATACACCATTGTTTGAGCACGCAAATAATTTTTCTTTACCGGCTACTGTTTTCAGTGCGCACAAGGCTTTATGATCGCAGCCCTGTTATTGCCCTGCGCGATTACCTTCAATGCAAAATATCCTGCTGTATCTGATTACCGTCCTGATTTGGGGTTCGACCTGGTTTGCCATTGAGTTTCAGCTGGGCGAAGTGGCCATTGAAGTCTCGTTGTTGTATCGCTTTGCGCTGGCTGCGGCACTGATGTGGCTGTACTGCTGGTATCGCAAGCTGGATATGCGTTTTTCGCTGCGCCAGCATGGCTTTATTCTGCTGCTGGCCAGCCTGAATTTTGCGCTGAATTTCCTGTTTATCTATCAGGCGCAGCAATATCTGACTTCAGCCATGACGGCGATTGCCTTTACAACCATGTTGCTGATGAACATTATTAACACCCGGCTGTTTTTCGGCAAACCGGTTGCTAAACGTATCTATTTTGGCGCCTTGCTCGGTATCGCCGGTATTGTCGTATTGTTCTGGCCGGATTTGGACGGTATCGATTTCACCAACACCAGTTTACTTGGCTTAATCCTGATCTTATCCGGCGCTCTGTCAGCGTCCTTTGGCAATATGGTCAGTGTGCGCAATTCGCGGGAGCAAATGCCGATTATGCAGGTCAATGCCTGGGGTATGCTGTATGGCAGCCTGGTACTGCTGGCCGCCGCACTGATCAAGGGCCACAGCTTTACTTTTAGTACTGAGCCGGCCTATCTGCTGTCGCTGGTCTACCTCGCGGTATTTGGTTCGGTGATTGCTTTTGCCAGTTACTTTGCGCTGCTAAAACAAATTGGTCCGGAAAAAGCCAGCTACACCATAGTACTGTTCCCGTTAGTGGCAGTGGTGCTAAGTACCCTGTTTGAAGATTTTCACTGGACCAGTTACACCTTTAGCGGCTTTGCGCTGGTGCTGCTGGGGAATGCCATAGTACTAACGCCTTTTGATCGCATTCGGGCCCTGCTTAACCGTGAGCAGCCAAAGCTAGCCAACTGAGGTGCGTAGCAGAGTTAAGTCGCTTTGAAACCTATCGAAGTACCAGCTTAAAAACGATAGCAGCGTGGCTAGAACGCCTGTCGCTCCCGTAAAAATCGGGCAAAGCGCGGTATACCCTTGCTGGTGTAACCATTATAACGATAAGTAATTTCGCTACCGATGGCCGGCGGTGTTTGCCGCAAGGCATCGGTTAAGCCGCTGCCAATAGCAAACTCCAGCCCTTCAGGTGTTCTGACAATAAGCGCCCCTACCATGCCCTGATATTTCCCCCTACCAGGCCGATAGCCAATCACTGTCGCTTCGGCATCCTGATAGGTTTTAAGTTTAAGCAAATCTGCGCTGCGGCCGGTTTTATAGTGCGCATCCTGATGATGCAGCATTAAGCCCTCAGCGCCAGCCTGCTCCAGCTGTGCCAACGTTGCCAGTAAGGTTGCTCTGTCCGCAACGCGAAACTGCGGTACTACCTGCAGATAAGGGCTATTTTGCTGCTGTACCAGCAGTTGCATCATCCTGATCCGTTCAGTAAAAGTCCCCTCTGCCTGCGGCAGTTCAAAAATATAATAGGCTAACTGCTGCCACTCACTGCTCACTGGCTGCTGCTTGCTCACCGTACTTAAGATTTGTGCAAACTGCTGCCTGGCAAGCCACAGCTCACCATCGAGCGGCCGTGGTGGAAAGTCAGCCGTAAACCAGGCTGGCGCCTGAATAATATTGCCACCACGGGAAATCAGCTGTTTGCCATCCCAGTAAGCCCGCACACCATCCAGCTTTTCACTTACCCAATACTGACTAACATCAATATTATTCTGATAATCCTGTGCCAACAGCAGATCAGGCTTTGTCACAGCCAATAGTGGAAAACTACCGAGCACCAGCAAAAAAATTAACATTTTAAACATTATTTTGCTTCCTTTATGCAAAATAATGAGTGTAGCCGCTGAGCGCCTGAGCGCAACTTAGCTGGATACTGGCAAGACTGAAAACGGTGACAAAAGGCTAACGCGGGTTAATCCAGTACCGGTTTTAGATAGCCTGCGCCCAGTTGCCGCATCTGTTGTTCAACCCAACTGACGCGTTGCTGTAGGTAGGGTGTTAACTGATTCGGATCGCGCCGGCGCGGGCTTGGCAACAGCACTGCTAATCTGGCAGCCTGATTGCGGCTTAACTGGCTGGCTGATTTACCAAAGTAATACTGACTGGCCGCTTCCACACCATAAATACCGGGTCCGAATTCGGCGATATTCAGATATACCTCCAGAATACGCTTTTTGCCCCAAAGCCCTTCCAGACTTAGCGCTAAAGCTGCCTCCAACCCTTTTCGCAGCAAACTGCGGCCAGGCCATAACAACAGGTTTTTTGCCGTTTGCTGGGTGATGGTACTGGCGCCACGCAAACCGCCGCCATCGTCAAAGCGCTCCAACGCATTACGGATTTCATTGATATCGACACCAAAGTGCTGCGGGAAGCGCTGATCTTCTGACGCCACCAGCGCCAGCGGTACATGTGGCGGCAATTGTGCTATGTTGATCCACTGCTGCTGCACCGGATACGGGCTTTGCAGCATAAAGGCGGTGGTAGGCGGCGGCACAAAACGTAAGATCAGAAGTAAAATTAAGACCAACGCTAACAATAGCAGTGCCAGCTGCAAGGCACGCCAACATAGCAACCTAAGCCAACCGAATACACCGCGCTTCTGCTCTGTCATCTTGCCTCTTTAGTCACTTGCAACCGTCAATTATTAGGGCGTGTTGACGTTTGCTGCTTGTTTTTGCAGCCGTTTGGCTGGTGTTTATACAAGGCAGAGCTTGTGATGTGTAGTTATTCTACATGAACAAGCGATAACGCAGTAGAAACGCCAGCCAAACGCTGCCCGAAGGGTTCGCGCTGGCGGCACTTTGCTCTTTGTCACTCGTCACTTATTTAGAATAACTAAACCGCGCTCCTCGTTTCGCGATCAAAGCGCCGCCAGTGCGAACAAAATCTAAGCAGCAAACGTCAACACGCCCTAGTACCCGTTTGCTCATTCGGCGGCGAGTCGATGATAAGCTCCCGATGCACACATACCGCAACATTTTTCGGCCGGATAGGCTTACCTCGCCCTTCCAGATGGGCACGGGTAAAGGCCGCGCCAAACAACAAAATCATCGAAGAATAATTCACCCATAGCAGTAATAATGCCAAAGAACCGGCAGCGCCGTAAGCCGAGGCTGTCGCGGTATAGGCCAGATAAACAGAGATAAAAGAACGACCGATAGTAAATAACAAGGCGGTAATAAAGGCCCCTAATAGTACGTCACGCCAGGCCAGCAGTACGTCGGGCAAAATTTTAAACATGGCGCCAAATAGCAAGGTGATCACCAGTAAGGATAGGCCCCATTCCATACCCACCATCGCCCAAGCGGGCACGGGCAACCATTCCTCCGCAAACGCCATTACACTACGCAGTGCCACCGACAGCAGTAATGACACCATCATAATAAAACCAATCGCCAGAATAATGGTTAACGATAACAAGCGGCTTTTCAGCAGCGCCCAAAGGTTGTTACGCTTTGGCCGCGGTGCTACACCCCAGATCTGATTCAGAGATTGCTGCATCTGTGCAAACACTGTGGTAGCACCAATAATGGTGGCAACAATACCGACTAACGCCGGGATAAAGCCGCTTTGATCAATTTGCGAATTAACCACGGCAGTCTGTATCACTCCAGCCGCTTCTGACCCTAAAGTTTCTTCGAGCTGGGTAAATAACTCCCCTTGCACCGCCCGCTCACCAATAACCAGCCCGACCAGTGCCACCACGACCACTAAAATAGGCGCAATCGAAAACACCGTAAAAAATGCCAGCGCGGCAGCATAAATAAAGGCCTGGCTATCAAGCCAATGCCGAAAGGCTGCCGCCAGAATACTCAGCCAGTGCCGCACTGTGTTGGGAAGTTTATTGAAGATATTACTCAGCATGCCCGATATTACCTTTGCCGCGACGCGCGCTTTATTTCTGTTTGTATCAGTGGTCTATGATAGCAAGAAAGTGTCAGCACAAAAGTCAGTTTAGCCATTACCATGGAGGTTATCGCTAAGCTTGCCTGTTAAGACACTAAATCACAATCACTTACGTCAAGCCTAGTGCCCCAGAGCTGACCATTTGCCCTACTCTAGAGCAAGGGTTACACTGCGTTTATCAGCTAACCATCTGCAACGCGGGGCCCGGTTTGAATTTCTTACCAATACTGCAGTTATTACAACAACGGTTGCCAAATTTAATGGCAGTTTACGCCTTTGGCAGCCAGGTAACAGGCACCGCCGATAAAAACAGTGACTTAGATTTAGCTGTGCTGGTCGCAGGCTATGCCGATGTGATTGAACTTTGGGATATTAGCAGTGACCTTGCTGAGCTGGCGAACTGCGAAGTCGATCTACTCGACTTTCGCGCCGCCACTACCGTTATGCAGTATCAAATCCTCACCACCGGTAAATGCCTGTACGCTATCGACAGCAGCGTCGGTATATACGAAGCCATGGTGTTATCACAAATGACGGCACTAAACGAGGCCCGCGCTGGTTTAGTGCAGGATATTAGAGAACAGGGAGCAGTGTATGGCCGTAACTAAGCTACCGGATGATGTATTACTGAATAAAGCTGCGACTATCGAGCGCTGTGTTAAGCGAGCACGGGATGAATATCAGCAAGATCCGCTCAGTTTCGCCAGCAACTTTACCCGTCAGGATGCCGCGATTTTAAATATCCAGCGCGCTTGTGAAGCGGCACTGGATATGGGCCAACATCTGATCCGCAAATACAAACTAGGTATACCGCAAAGTTCGCGTGATGTATTTACCCTGCTTGCCACAGCAAACTTCTTACCAGCGGAATTAGCCGAAAAGATGAAAAAGATGGTCGGCTTTAGAAATATTGCTGTGCATGAATATCAACGTCTGCAACTGGCAATAACCGAGTATGTGATTACTCAGCGATTAGATGATTTTAGCGAGTTCAGCCAACTGCTGCTCAGCAAAGATGAGGCTTTTACATCCCCACAATAAGACCTGTTGACCTAAACCAACTGGCGACGGGCATTAATCAGCTTTAGCAGCTCCGACGTGGCCGTGGCATCTGCCAGGGCGCGGTGGTGGTTATTAAGTTTAATCTCAAACTCCTCGCATAACTTACCCAGGCTATAGGATTGCAGTCCCGGGTAATAGCGGCGCATATTCACTACCGTGCAGAGCTGCGGCATATCGAATGTGATATCACAGCGGGCAAACTCGCTACGGATAAAGCCGTAATCGAACTTAGCGTTATGGGCAACAAAGACTGCGCCTCGTAAAAACTCGGCAAGCTTGTCGGCAATATCAGCAAAGATGGGCGCATCGGCCACCATGGCGTTGCTGATACCGGTTAAACGGCTGATAAAAGACGGGATAGTGCGGCCAGGATTAAGCAGGGTGCTAAAGGTGTCTAACACCTCGCCAGCCTGGACTTTTACCGCGCCAATTTCAATCACCCTGTCGGTGCCAGCTTTGCCGCCGGTAGTTTCGACATCCAGCACCACATAGAGCCGATTGGGGTCGACTATCCACTGCAGTTTTTCAATCCGGGCGTTAAAACCGGCGTTATTCAGGGCTAGCAGCCGGGCGAGCTGATGGCGCTGAATTTTATCGCCGGGCGCTTTAACTTCGATAAACTGCAGCTGCTGATCTTTAATCAGCAATAAATCCGGGTAGCCACTGCTATGGCGGTTAAAGTCCTGCGCCATGGCACGGAGTATTGGCGCAAGAGCACTCTCAGCCGGTTCGCCGCTTTTGTCATTTTCACCATTTTTCTGATGGCTGCGCGGCGCGTATTGCAGCAAAGGTAATAGCTGTTCAGCGAGATCGCTATGCCAGTAAAAAAGGCTATTGGCTTTGCCATAATGCGCGGTTAACGCGCTTAGCAGGATGGTTGCGGCATTAGGCGCGGCTAGCAGTGTTAATTTATGCTCGATGGTTGTTTGAAATTGCTCATAAAAGCCACCCGCACTTAAATTACGTGGCCGCCGCTCGAACGGGTTATGCAGCGCACTGTCCTGATGTTCGAATAACTCATGCCAGAACCAGAGGCCAAACAACGCCAGCCACAGGTTATTTTCACTATGAAACGCCCGATAACCGAGCGCCTGATAATGCGCAATCAGCCCGGCTTCTGCTTTCCCCAGATAGAGCTCGTCTACGCCAATTTGCGGGGCGGCGTGCAGCAGCTGCGTCAGCTGCGAGCGGCGCTGACTCTGGCTACCGGCAGTAAACTTACGCTGATAAAAATCTTCAGCAAATAGCCATTCTTCATCACAGCTGGGATCTTCTAACAGTTGTTGCAGGTGCTGTTGGCACTGAATAGTATCACCTTGCTGCCAGTACAGCCGCACCAGACGCTCGCTGGCCGGAAAGCCATTGCTTTGATGGTAAAAGGCCTGCGCCAATGGTAGCAGTTTCTGCTGCTCAGCCAATTTGCCAAGCTGATAGCAGCGTTCGCTGCGTTTGGTCACGAGCTCCGGAGTAGTGCCAGACGGCCACTGCTGTACTTGCTCCAGCCATGGACTTAACAGCGATTCGGCATCAGCCGGCTGTTGTTTTAGCTGTTTACTTAAATCGGCCAGTGCCCGTTTGGCTTGCGCTAATTGAAAGGCCAGCTCAGCGGTCGCCAGCTCGGTAAAGCGCGGGCTAAATTGCTGCTTAAACTGACCGGTTTGCCGGATCCCGAGATCGCGCAGGGTAAACAGTGAAAGGTTAGGCTCGACCCGTCCAAAATAAAGAAAATACAGATAATTAAGCGCATCCAACCGTTGCAATGCCACATACTGTTGCGGCAACTGTGCGATCAAACCCAGCCAATCGACCGGCAACGTCAAGGCCGCGCGCAGCAGCTCGGGCTTGCTGTGGCTTTTTTTTGCATTTAAGGGGGATGTCAACTGCGGCGCGGCCAGTTGTAACAACTGCCACAGCGTCGCTTTAGTGAGCCGCAGCCAAAAATCAGGGAGTTCGGCTGCACTAAGCATTGCGATAAAACCAGCCTGTTGTAGCTCTGCTAATAGCGGCGCTACCGGGCCAATTTCGGCATAGTACAGCTCACTGTCGGCAAACACCCGGCCTTTGCGGTTAAGCATCCGCACCAGCAGCTGTTGCGCTGGCATGCTGAGTTGTTCGAAATCGGCAAGCCAGGTGCTGGCAGAGGGGGTTAGACAAGGGCCATAATGCGTTTTTACAAACTGCAGCAACTCCTGAAAGTGCTGCAGATAGTAACGGGCATCTAGCTCTGGTCTAACCGTCATAGGCTTAGCTAATCACCGTACTAATCAGATAACCGGTATAACCGATAAAGACCAGCAGCAACAGCGCGCCTTCCAGCCGGTTGATCCGCCCTTGCTTTTTATAGCCATAGCCCATCACAAACAGCGCTGCGGTTAGCACGGCCATTAGCGTCCAATCACGGGTCAGGACTACCGCTTCCACCGCCATAGGCTCAATCGCCGCCGCGATACCGACCACGGCCAGCGTATTAAACAGGTTGGAGCCAATTACGTTACCCAGCGCAATATCATGCTCGCCCTTTTTAATCGCAATCAGCGACGAGGCCAGTTCTGGTAAAGACGTACCAACTGCGACCACTGTTAAGCCGATTATCAGATCACTGACGCCCAGGCTTTGTGCGATAAACACCGCGCCGTACACCAGTAACCGCGAGGCCAGGATCAGTAACGTCAGGCCAACCAGCAGCCAGATAATGGCCTGCTTTAGCGTCATTTGCTCGGCACTGGCCAGCTCGTCGCCCATTTCCACTGCCATCGCATCCTGGGGATTACGCATGCCCTGCCATACCGACCAGCCCATTAACACAAAAAATACCGCCAGCAAGCACCAGGCATCAAAGCTGCTAAGTTGATGATCGAACAACTGCCAACCGGCGAACAGGGTAATTAACATTAAAATGGGCAGTTCTTTACGCAGCACCTGAGAATGCACAGCGATAGGACTTAACAGCGCTACCAAACCGAGGATCAGCGCAATATTGGTAATATTGGAGCCGTAGGCATTACCCAGTGCCAGTGCCGGATTACCATCAGCCGCAGCCATGGCAGAGACCACCATTTCCGGTGCTGAGGTACCAAAACCGACAATCAACATACCGATTAACAGCGGCGGCATACCGGCATACTTTGCTGTCGCCGCAGCACCATCGACAAATTTATCTGCGCTCCAGACTAACAGCGCCAAACCCGAAATCAGAGCTAACACGGCCCACAACATAGCTTACTTCTCCTGAAGGTGAACTGCGTTTAGTGTAGCATGGCGCCAAAATGGCTAATAGCTGGCCAGCACAGCTTTTTTTGCAGCCCTAACCGCGAGCTGCTAAGCTGCTTAAAAAGCCCGAAGGAGAGGTTGATGGCGTTAATTGGTATCTTAGCAGTGTTATTTTTGGTGCTGTTTTTACTACTGCCCTTACTGGAAAAATATGGTAGCAAGGGTGAGCAAGCCGAACAGGACTATCGTAAATATGGCCGCTGGATCTTGCCACTGGTCGCTATTTTGTTACTGGCGCAATTAATTAAGATGCTGCTTGGTTAGGGCACTAAATAATTTAAAAAATAATAGTTTAAAAATTCAACACCAGCATACTTTTAGACTATTTGATGCTGTAGTGCTAATTATTGCCAGCTCAGTGGATTTAAGCGATAAAATCGGCTAAGTAACTGATATAAAGCCGGATGTTCGGTATTAAGCTCAGCCGGCTTTTCAAAGAATACTTCAGTCAAGACCGCAAAAAACTCCGCCGGGTTGGTGGCACCATAGGGATCAAGCAATACAGGTAACCCCAGCGCCAGCCGCTGCTGCAAGTCGTCATACGCTTGCTGCATTACGCTTGACCACTGCTGATAATCACTACTACGACTTAGCACCGGCGCGCCCTGGGTCGGCCCCTGCTCCTGATCCAGTTGATGGGCAAACTCATGGATCACCACATTATGGCCATCGTGCGGATCGGCAGCACCCGAGAGCGTGTCCTGCCAACTTAGAATGACCTTGCCCTGGCCCCAGGACTCACCGCTGAGCACCCGTTGTTCCTGCCGCACCAAGCCCGCAGCATCGGTTTGTGCTGTGTCAACAATAAAAGCAGAGGGGTAGATCAGAATACTGCGTAATGCCGGGTAATAGTGATTTGGGCGGTTAAGTAATAGCAGGCAGGCCTGAGCGGCGATGGTCACCCGCATTTCATCGGTTACCGTCAGGCCATCGCAACCAATAAAGGCTTTTTCGGCGATAAAAATCTGCATATGCTTTTTTAACTGCAATTGCAGATCGGCTGGTAAGGCGCGGAAATAAGGCATCCGCTGTTTCAGAATTTTACGCCAGGCTTCAGGAAAGGGCCTGGCAGCAATGCGCTGGCGCTGCCAACGCCGGTAATAAGGTTGCCCCAGCACTAAACCAATAATCAACAGCGTCAGTACAGCTAAAATAAGTAGCGGCAAAAGGGTGCTCCGGCACGATCAGTCGAACTCTTTCAGTGGGGTAAAGTCTGATAAAATTCAAGCTGTGTCAGGTTGTGTGCACGCCCTATGCAGAGGAGTTTCGCCTTGTTTAATTTTCTGAAAAACCTGCTGGAAAAAGCCGCTGAAGGCTTACCCGGTGCAGCCGCCAGCCATCAACCCTGGCAGGCAGCCGGCCTCAGTGAGCCACAATTTATGGCAGTGGTGCTGTTGCTGCAGCTAAGCCATGCCGATTTCGACAGTACCGAGCAGGAACAACAACTGGTCCTGCATTATATTGAACGGGAATATGCGCTGGCCAGGCCACAAGCACAGCAGGTATTGGCGCAGGCCAATCAGCTGGCCGCTGATGCCACCTGTTTGCATGCCTATACGTCGAAGTTGAAAGTATTAACAGAGCCAGAGCGGCTGGCGTTATTGAACCAGCTATGGCAACTGGCCTGGGCCGATGGCAGTGTCGACCCGAATGAAGAAATGATGCTGCGCAAGGTAGCGGATTTACTCTTTATCCGACACAGCGACTTTATCAAAGCCAAACTGGCCAACCAACCAGCTGAAGGCTAACGCGGCTCAGATTCGTCTTTACGCAGCACCTCACCTTCGATCACTGTGCCTTGTTGCTGCCGCTGCCCGGCGTAAGGATTGGCGCCATCTTGCTGGGCTTGCTGATAACGAGCCGCCTGCTCACGGAATTGCCGCATCCGTTGCCGGTGCCGGAATAGCAAAATCGGGATCAGGATCCAACTGAGCAGCAATGCAAACAGCAGAAAGACCGCACCCACCAGCAACATCACGCCCAATACCAGCCATGCCAGTAGGCGCTGCAAAAAACTGCCCTGGCTACGTAGCTGAAACTGCCGTTGCCACGCCGAAGCTTGTTGGCGAAAAGAAGGATCGATCATAGGTTTCCTTTAAAGTTGCCGCCGGTAGCAACCTCAGCTACCGGCAGGCATTATAGCCATTTTGGCTGAGTTTAGGCTGAATAGTTCATCAATCAGCCTTGTTACTGAGCGCCCAGCGCATAATATCTCCCCAGCTTGGCTCCTTGCCATACATCTGCATGCCACGTAAAAATATCCGGCCTGCTACCCGGCGCAGCCAGTACAGGGTGGCAAGCAACAGCATTAACGACAGCAACGGCTGCCACCAGGGCAATTCAACCAGCGCCATCCTGACCGGCATCGCCGCAAAGGAGGTGAGCGGCAGCCAACTTAATAACGTCATGGCCCAGCCGGTGGGGCTATCGATCACCAAATAAGTAAATAACAGCGGTAGCCAGGTGATCATCATCACCGCGCCCTTACCACTGGTATTGGGATCGTCAATCGAGGCAGCAATAGCGGCCATAAAGGTCGCACACAACACTACGCCAAGCAGGGCAAAGGGCAGTAACCAGGCTAAGACCCCAAGATTCAGCCAGTCCAGCTGCAGCGGTTTATTGGCAAACACCAGTACCGCCACCAGAAAACCCAGTAACATCATCAGCGTGGTGGTAAACATGGCTTTTAACGCACTCAGGCTATGACCCAGTACCTTGCCATCGATCCATTGCTGCGGTGTTACTATGGCAAATAACTGCTCTGTTACCCGATGCTGCTTTTCGCCGGTAATGCTCATTAACAGTTGACCAAAGGCAGTGGTAAGCCCCATCAACAGCATAAACAGCACCGCCAGGGCGATCAGTTTTTCCGGCCGATCTTTTCCCTTATAGTTGTCATCGAGGTAACGCATTTCAAGGCTGACAGGCTGCTGTAATGCCGCCAACTGCTCTGCCGACCAACCCTGCGCGGCGGCATACTGCTGCCGGTAGTGCTCCAGCAGCACGCTTTGTAACTGCTGTTGCCACTTTTTACCGGCCTTGGTATGGATCAGCACCTGCTCATCGCCTGGCTCCAGCACCGCATGCCAGGTTTCGTCCTGCTGCAGCTGTCGCAACTGCTCTTCCAGGCTGACCGTCGGCTGCTGAAACTGAAACTGGGCGCTACTTTCCAGACTAAAGCCGGCCGGTACTGCGATCCGATATTGCTGGCGGCCTTCATCCACAAAGTAACTCCAGGCAAAAATCGCTCCCATTACCCCCAACATCAGCAAATACGAGATCAGCTGTTGCTTCCATTTAAAAAACCGTAAAAATTCCCATTTGGCGACGACCAGACTTTGCCGCGAAATCATACTGCTTGCTCCTGTTGCTGATGTTGGGTCATCGCATTCAGATATAACTGATGCAAGTCCGGATTTTGCATTGAGATATTTTTCAACGCACAGTAAGGCAGCAGCTGCTGTAAACAGGCCGACAGCTGTTGGGTTTCATTAAGTCGCACCAACAGCCGCTGCGGTGTCTGTAGCAGCCAGCTGTATCCGGCTAGCCAGCGGTCGAGCTGCTCACTGCTAATCGGCTGCTCGGTTTCAATCACGACTTCCGGTTGTGGCTGAGCCTGGCTGCGGATCTGCGCCAGAGTACCGGCCAGTACTGCCTGCCCTTTCGCCATCAACAGCATATGATCTGCCAGTTTTTCCACCATCGCCATCTGATGGGCGCTTAAAATCACTGTCATGCCATCGGCACGCAGTTGTTGTAAAAACTGCACCACTTTTTCCTGATTCAGCGGATCCAGACCAGAAAAAGGCTCATCCAGAATCACCAGTGCCGGACGGTGGATCACCGCAGCAATCAGCTGAACTTTTTGCTGATTGCCCTTGGACAACTGCTTTAAATCCTCTTTCCGCCGATCCGTTAATTCAAAAACATTGAGCCAATGTGTCAGTTGCTGCTCGGTTTCTGCGGCAGATAAACCATGCAACTGCGCCAGAAAGCGCAGATTTTTTTCGACACTCTTGTCAGCATAAAGTCCACGGTCTTCCGGCAAGTAGCCGAGATAACGGCGGGGCACATGGTCAAATTCGCCCCCATCATGCTGTACCAGAATATGGCCGGCATCGGGACGGGTCATACCGACCAGCATCCGGATAATCGATGACTTACCGGCGCCATTGGGTCCGAGCAGCGCAAAAATCTCGCCTGGCTGGATCTGGAAACTAACACCGCGCACTGCCTGTACTGTGGCATAGTGTTTTTCAATCTGTGTGACTGTAATTTGCATTGTTACTTAATCCTTTGCTGCACTCGCCCCACTTTACCATTATGGCCTGTTGAACTTAACCGCTTTTCTTAGCATAAATGTAACAAAAAGTATGTTTGTGCAGCAGCTAGAGCACCATGTAGTTTAAAAAGTCGACACCAGCGAGCGCCAAAAAGTGCGCAGGCAAGGCAAGTTTTTAAAGGTTTAGTGGGTCTAAATCGAGAAAACTTAACGCAGCATGCGCGCTTTATGGCCTCGCCCTTCGGGAAGGCCTGAAAAAACCTCACTCTGCGTTCTGATTGCTCGAAAGAGCGCCACTATTCCTTCGCAATCACGCCTTGATTGAGGTTTTTTCAGGCATTCTGGTGCGCACTTTTTAAACTACATGGAGCTCTCAGCCGGCTGTTCGACGATAGTCTTAGTAATATCAGCTGCATTAGCCCCTTAGCTATGCTAAAACAGCTTTTTCTGAAACGGCGCCAGGAACTCTAAAGCCTATGCGTTACCAAATCGTATTTGCCGATGCCGCTACTCTGGGCGATGCCGATTTATCGGCTTTGCACCTTGCTAACTGTCAGCTTCAGGTCTATGCCCACAGCAGCGCCGACGAGCTGCCGGCACGGCTGCAAGATGCCGACATCGCTATCGTCAATAAATGCCGCCTAGACGCGGCGCTGATTGCCAAACTGCCACGCCTGAAAGCTATTATGGTGGCGGCAACCGGTATGGATAATATTGATCTACAGGCGGCCAGGACGGCAGGAATTCAGGTGTTTAATGTTACCGATTATGCCGGCACGGCTGTGCCACAGCATGTCTTCGCCTTGCTGCTAGCACTGAGTAATCAGCTTTTCAGTTACAGCACAGCGGTACAACGTGGCGACTGGAGTCGTAGCCAGAGTTTCTGTTTGCTGGATTACCCCATCTTTGAACTGGCCGGCAAAACTATGGTGATTGTCGGCTATGGTGTCTTGGGTCAGGCAACGGCTGCCTTAGCCAGGGCCTTTGGTATGAAGGTATTGATCGCCGAGCGGCCCTCTGCCACAGAGATCCGCCCCGGCCGCCTGGCATTTGGCGCGGCACTGGCAGAGGCAGATATTGTCTCCCTGCACTGCCCTTTGACCGCTGATACCCGGCATATGATTAATAAGAACAGTCTGGCAGGGTTAAAAACCGGCGCTGTGCTGATCAATACGGCGCGCGGTGCGCTGATTGAGCCTAATGCGCTGCTTGAGGCCTTAAAAACCGGGCAGGTCGGCGCGGCTGCACTTGACGTTCTTAGCACTGAACCGCCCCCGGCCTCGGATCCGCTGCTAAATTGCAAGCTACCCAATTTGTTAATCACGCCCCATATTGGCTGGGCCAGTCGTGAGGCGCGAACCAGAATGGTGTTAAAGATTGCCGACAATATTCAAGGTTTTCTCGAACGCTGAGTCAGCCGCTAAAAACTGTTATAATAATTAGCTGTTTTAGTAATAAGATACTACCCGGCAGAACGGATGCTCTGCCCAACATCAGCAAAGAGTGCCACTTGCATTGGATGCGCCGGGGCGATAAAAATAAGAGCTTTCTATGCGTTTTCTTTATGTTTTTTTGTTGGCGGTTGGAATAAGTCTGCCAGTGCAGGCTGCTAACCTGACAGAGCGGCTGAGTGAAGTAGACAAAAGTAAAGCTGCTGCCGAACAATTTATTTCCAGTCTGCAAAACCAGGCACTAACGACCTTAACTGCCGAAGACTATCTGGTGTTGTCAGTCAGTTATCAGACAGTCAATAACAGGGATGCTGCCCTGGATGCGGCCAGTAAGGCGGAGCAACTGGCTACTACCCCTTATTTACAGGCGTTAAGCCTGTTTCATAAAGCACAAATTCACGGCATTTATTTTCAGAATGCTGAGATGGCTCTTCAGCAGCTACTGGCTGCCGAACAACTGCTGCTTAACAGCGACGAGCAACCCAGCCTGCGCCTGCTTAATGATGTACTACGCAGTTTCGCTTCTGCCTATAATCTGCTTGGACAGTTAGCTACGGGTTTGGAGTATGCGGAGCGTAGTCTGGCACTGGCACGACAACTGGGTGAGCCGTCGCGGGAGCTAACCTCACTGATTATCAGTGGCCGGCTGGCATTGCAGGATAATCAATATCAGCGCGCCTTTTACTACTTACAGCAAGGTTTGACGCTGGCCAATCAGCTACAGGATTTTGAAAGTCTGGCTTCAATCCACTTCAGGCTGGGAATGGCGTTTCGTAAGTTGGATTTGCACCAGGATGCGCTGGAACATTTTCAGCAGGCAGCAGAGCGCTACCGCGCTTTGGATCTGCAATCTAATTATACCCATGCGTTGATTTATCTGGCTGAAACCTATCTGGAAGAGCCAGTACAGGCGGAGCAAGCGCAACTGTTGTTGGAAGAAGCACGACACATCGCCGAGCAGCAGCAAAACTTACTGCGCATTGCGATGGTCAACTACAGCCTGGCCCGCACCGCCTTGGTACAGCAACAATTGGCACCCGCCGAACAATTATATCAACTGGCGTTGCAGCAATTCCGCCAAATAAACTCTGCGACCTATCTCCAGGAAATTACGCTGGCATTAGCGCGGCTCTATATCCAGCAGCAGCGTTATCCGGAAGCAGAGCAATTGCTGGCCGACATCGCGCCAGATATTAATGCCGCGGCAACTTACCTTAAGCTACGCTTCTACAACAATAAATCCGACCTGGCTGCTGCGCGCCAGCGGTGGCAGACAGCTTATCTGGCGCAGCGGCCGGCGATGCAGTTAGCACAGCAAGAGCAAAGCGAACAATTAAGAAGCAGTATGGCCCAGCTGAAAGGGGGCTTAACCGATAACAACCAGGTGAGCCAGCAGTCAGCTGAGCTGAAGCAACTGCAACTACAACTCGCCGCCGCCGAATCCAGACAGGTTCTACTGCAGTTATTGTTAGTCGGACTGATTTTTACTGCTTTCGTGATCTGGCAATTATACCGTCGGCAATTACCGGTAGCCACGACAACGCCTGCGCCGGAATTGGCACCAAAACAGTGGAGCCAGTTCCGTGAAAAAGTAAAACAGACCAATCAACGTACTGCACCACACTTAATAGTATTACTGCCGCGTAATCGCACCCTGCTGCAACAAAAATATGGCAGACGTTGCGTCAGCGAGTTGCTGGAACAAGTACGTCAGCAACTTAACCTGCCGGAAGTTACCGCCAGTTTTAGTGGCAGTGAAATGCTGTGGCTATGTTGCGACGATGAGCAGAAATTGCCGCAACTACAACAACAGGCGATTGCGCTGTTGGAACAAAAGCTGACTGAGCTTGGCGCCAATCCTGAATTACTGACCCTGAACTTGCCACTGCAGGACCTGCTTGGCGAGCACTGGCAAAAAGAGGATCTGAATGGTCTGGCAGAGCTGGTCTGGCTCTGCTGGTATCTGGCCGGGCAACAGTTAAACTCTGGTTCCTTGTGGCAACTGGTTGTCTACAGCAGCCATCCCCGGCCCTGTGAATGGCAGGCAGACAATTTGCGTGCCGATATATTAAATGCGCTGAAACTGGGTGAATTAACACTGCAGTTAAACGGCAATCAGCTGTCGTTTCAACTCTGAACTAATGACGCTGGCAGCAGGAATTGCTGTTGGCGTCGTTTAAGGGGGCAGAAAAACGCCAACTCTACCGCCTGCAGCGCCAGGCCTGTGGTGCTTTTGTTTTGCCGGCCGTATTGCGGATCGCCCATCACCGGGCAGTTTATAGCAGCGAAGTGTCGACGGATCTGATGCTTGCGACCACTTATCAGTATTACCTCTAGCAAACTGGTATCGGTTAAACTGCAATACTCCAGCAAACTAAAACGACTTTCTGATGCCTTGCCATCCAGCGGCAGTGCAATCCTACCCTGACTCAGCACGTCAGCAGGCAAAGCGCCCTTTACCCGTACCCGGTACTTTTTGATAATAGCCCGCTCAGCGATGAGTTTGCTCAGGGCCGCTGCGGCCTGTTTATTATGTGCCAGCAAGACTAAACCACTGGCTTCACGATCAAGACGGTGCAGCAGGAACACGGGGCGGGCGGGTGTAAAGTGTTGCTCGGCAAAGCGCAATAAGCTGAGATGATCGCCCCATTCATTACCTTGCGACAACATACCGGCAGGCTTAAACCAGACAGTATAGGCCTTTTCATCAGCCAGCAGCTGCGCCGCAGCACAATCCCGGCTTAAAATTTCACTGTCATAGTGCAGCGCCAGCCGATCACCGGCTTTCAGCATAAACTGGGCGCGTCTTAGTCGTTTTACCGGCTTGGCAATTAACTGCACGGCGCCCTTGTTCATTGCATCTTTTAATCGACCTTTCGGCAACTCCGGCACTGCCGTACTGAGTAGCTCTATGGCGGTGACGGGGGCTGTAGCGGTGATCTCTCGGCTTAATTTCATCGGTTCTTTGTCACCGCAACGGCGGTGTTCCCTTATGGTTTCAGACGATTGATCTTATCAAAAAGCTCTTCCCAGCCGCGAGGAATATGCCGCACCCCACCCTGATCGCGTAATAAACGCTCGATATGAATCGTCAGCCGCTTTACTGGTTGCAAGGTTTTCTGGCGGTAGCGATACAAAAAGGCCCACAACGCCAGCGACAGCACCAGCAAATAACCCAACCAGAAGGTCAGTAATGCTAGCAGTCCGGCACCGAACAAACTTTGCCGCTGCTCCAGCATAACCAGGGACAGAGGTTGCTTTCCGATCCGCTGCAACTGCAATACACGTTGCTCCAGGTCGCGCAATGGCGTCTGGCTATTACCTAATAATTTGCCATGCTCGTCCAACAGGAAAAAATCGGTTCCAGGCAACAGCTTCTGAAAAGGCTCAAGCAAAACGGCTGAGTCAATGACAAAGATCAACCAACCGCCATGCCCATCGGCAAAGCTTAAACGGCGGCTTAGCAAAATTTTGTTCGTTTCCAGGTGGCTCAAACCGGCTTGCTCGGCAACCGGTACCTTACGCTGCTGCTCAAGCCAGGGCTGTAAAGTCTGGATTTGCAGTAGCGAGAGCTGTTGCGGCGTTAAATACACTAAATCCTGATCCGACCAATACAGCACGCGATCCAACCATGGGTACAGGGTTCTGGCGGTATTCAGCGCTGCTTCAGAACGGCTTAAAAAATGCAGTTCGTTATTGGATAAGCGCTGTGCCGAGCGCAAACTTGCTATATCAGGTGTTTGGCCGTCAAGGGTATAAAGGGGGGAATTAAATACGGATAGCAAGTCCGCTTGTTCCAACAACGCCTGTTGCTGCATGCTGTCAGCAAACTTTTGTAAAGGTAATAACTGCGCATCCAAATGCAGCGCCTTAATGGCCAGGCGCTGACTCTGCAACTCCATTCGCTGCTCCAGTGTCAGCAAGAAATGCACTGTTGCCGCAGCAAAACTTAATAGCAACACAAAAAACGCACCCAGACGCCGGGTGCGTTGATATTCAGAAAGGATCGGGTTCTGCATCGGCTGTCCTTGCAGCAGCATTTAACTCAGCTGAACATACTACGTTTTGGCGCAGAGTTAAATACCACGGGCCATCTGGCCCGATTCTGCCTACAGATTAGCCTCGGCAAAGGACGCCAGCCGGCTACGAACCACCCCGTTCAGATTAATGGTAGTACTGCCCTCAAAGTTCTTAAAACGTTCGACAATATAGGTTAGCCCTGAGGTCACCGCGGTCAGATAGTTGCTGTCAATTTGCGACAGGTTACCGGAGCAGATTAACTTGGTGCCCTCGCCGCAACGGGTAATAATAGTTTTTAACTGCGCAGCACTGAGATTCTGGCATTCGTCGAGGATCACTATCGCATTTTGAATGCTGCGGCCGCGCATAAAGTTAACCGACTTAAACTGGATATTGGCTTTCTCCATAATGTAATTCACGCTGGCGTGCGGATGCTCATCGGTTTTGTGCAGCACTTCCAGCGAATCGGTGATGGCCGCCAGCCAAGGCGCCATTTTTTCCTCTTCTGAGCCGGGTAAAAACCCAATCGACTCAGCAATTTCCGGAGTATTACGGGTGACGATGACCTTATCGTACATGCCTTTCTCAATCACCAGCTCTAACGCAGCGGCAAGGGCTATCAGGGTTTTACCGCAACCGGCGGGGCCAGTCAGGATCACCAGATCCATCTGTGGATCCAACAGCGCCTGTAACGCCATTGCCTGATAGATATTTTTCGGATGAATACCCCAGGCATGGCGGTGCATCATACGTTCCACACCATAATCCGCAATCTTCAGCTCTGTCTCAGTGATCGCCAGCACCTTGCCGGCAAAGGTTTCTGCTTCATCAATCAGATATTCATTTACATAAGCATTCGGTAGTACCTTGCGGCTGATATAGTGCACGACCTCGCGCCCCTCATTGACGGTACGGCATTCGCCAACCTGTGACCAGAACTCGCCGCTAAACTTGTAATAGCCTTTATACAGAAATCTGACATCGTCAATTAACTGGTCAGTGCGGTAATCTTCGACCAGCTTCAACCCGGCGCCCTTGGCCTTTAGCCGCATATTGATGTCTTTTGTCACTAATATGACTTTGACCGGACTCTTTTCGCGCTGTAAATAAAGGGCAGTATTAATAATCAGGTGATCGTTTTCACCACCGGGTAAGCCCGGAATTTCATCTTTCAAATGGTGGTCGTTAATAATAAAGATATGTCCGCTGGGTCTTTCATCACTGCGGGCCGGTAAGGCCACGCCGTGCAACATCTGTTCGGGTGATGCATCTTTCAGCACATCCTCCAGCGCCCGGATCGCCACCCTGGCATCACGGCTAACGTCCTTATGCCGATCTTTAATATGATCCAGCTCCTCCAGTACGGTCATCGGGATTACAACATCATGTTCTTCGAAGTTCAGAAAAGCGAAAGGTTCGTGCAGCAGAATATTGGTATCAAGGACGTAGATCTTCTTCTCTTTCGATTTTTTCCGCGCCATAGGCACTGCTCCTTTTTGTTTTCACCCACAGATTTTTGCATCCTATTAGTTCAGCATAGTGCATCCATCTCAGACTGCTATACTGAGTGACAGTTTTTTTAAACTACCCTGTGACTACCTTGCGACATTCAGATGACAGAAAAATGACCGCAGCCGCTTGTTTTGCAGATGCATCAGAGCGTTTTTCGCTGTACCATGGCGCCCCATTTTTAGACTGCCAGGATTACGTATGAGATTTGCACTGGGCCAGCGTTGGATTAGCGACGCGGAATCAGATTTAGGGTTAGGAACCGTTATCGCAATTGAAGGACGGATGCTAACGTTATTGTTTCCGGCCAGTGGCGAAACACGGCTCTATGCCCAGCAAGAAGCTCCGCTAACCCGCGTTACCTTTAATGTTGGCGACCAGATTAAAAGTGCAGAAGGCTTCAGTATTCTGGTGCAGGAGTTAAGCGAGCAACAACAGCTGCTCAGCTATCATGGCGTGCGCACCGATAACGGTGAGCCGGTGGTGTTGCGCGAAACTTTTCTCGATCACTTTCTCAGTTTTAATAAGCCGCAGGACCGCCTGTTCGCGGGTCAGATCGACCGCTTCGAGTACTTTCCACTACGTTTCCAAAGCTGGCAGATGCAGCAACAACTGCAGCAAAGCCCACTGCGTGGCCTGGCCGGTGGCCGGGTGAGTTTGATCCCGCACCAACTGTATATCGCCAGCGAAGTTTCCCAGCGTCACGCACCACGGGTGTTATTGGCTGACGAGGTCGGCCTGGGTAAAACTATCGAAGCGGGCCTGATCCTGCATCAACAATTACTGACCGGGCTAGCCAGCCGGGTACTGATCGTGGTACCGGAATCGCTACAACATCAGTGGCTGGTTGAAATGTGGCGCCGTTTTAATCTGCGCTTTTCGATCTTTGATGAAGAACGTTGCCAGCAAGCACAATTAGATGCTGACAATCCCTTTGATACTGAGCAACTGGTGTTATGTAGCCTGGAGTTTCTAACAAAAAAGAAAAGTTGGCATGAACAGGCAGTAGGTAGTCACTGGGATATTCTGGTGGTCGATGAGGCACATCATCTGCAGTGGCAACCTGAGGCGGCAAGCACGGAATATCAGCGCATTGAGGCACTGGCGCAGGATACGGTCGGCCTGATTCTGCTTACTGCGACACCTGATCAGCTTGGTCATCAGAGCCACTTCGCCCGTTTGCGCCTGCTTGATCCTGACCGTTTTTATGATTATCAGGTGTTTTTAGAGCAAGAGCAGACGTATCAACATATTGCCGCCCTGGCGCGCCGCTTGATGCAAACAACGGACCCTGATGCCGAATTAGTGACAGAGCTGAGACAACTGTTAGCTGACAATGAAAGTCGCAAGCTAGTTGAACAGTTAAGCCAGCAGCCTGAGACGATGCCTGCGATCAAAGAGGCATTGCTGAAACAATTACTGGACCGTCACGGCACAGGCCGCATCCTGTTCCGTAACAGCCGTGCCGGTATTAAAGGCTTTCCAAAACGCCATGCGGTTCCGGCGCCGCTCAGCTTGCCTGCCCAGTATGAAAATGCATTAAAGGTGTTTCAGAATTTGCAGCAGGACGCACCACTGCTACACCGGGTGCAGGCACAACTCTTTCCCGAACAGGTATTTCAGGATTTTGAGGGTTCGAGCAGCCAGTGGTGGCAATTCGATCCCAGAGTCAGCTACTTGCTGGATCTGTTAAAACAACATCGGCCGGCGAAGTTTCTGGTGATTTGTAGCAAAGCAGCCACCGCCATAGCGCTAGAGGAGGCGTTACGCACCCTGGCCGGAGTAAGAGCCGCTGTGTTTCACGAAGGCATGAGCATTCTGGAGCGTGATAAAGCCGCGGCCTACTTTGCGCAGGAAGAATACAGCGCCCAGGTACTGCTATGCTCAGAGATCGGTAGTGAGGGCAGGAATTTCCAGTTTGCGCATCATCTGGTGCTGTTCGATTTACCACTGAATCCGGATCTGCTGGAACAGCGTATCGGTCGCCTGGACCGGATCGGGCAGCAACAGGATATCCAGATCCACTTACCCTATTTTGCCGGCACCGCGCAGCAATTGCTATTTGACTGGTATCAGCAAGGCTTGGATGCCTTCGCCCAAACCTGCCAGAGCGGACGAATTATTTTTGAACAACAACAGCAACAGCTGTTGCAACTGCTTGCCTCGGCGGCCTGTCAGTCTGAATCGGTTCTGGCTTTTATCAGCGACACCGCAAGCCTGGCAGCCCGGTTACGACAGCAACTGGAGCAAGGACGTGATCAGCTACTTGAACTTAACTCCGCTGGCGGTAGCAAAGCAATCGAGTTAGCGACAGCAATCAGTCAGTTGGATCAGGATGTGCGGTTACCGATGCTGATGTTTAAAGCCTGGGACCTGCTGGGCGTCGCTCAGGAAGATCGCTCAGACACCAGCATTATCTTGCGCCCGTCGGAACAATTGCAGCTGAACTACCCCGGGCTGGACGATGAAGGCACTACCGTCACCTTTGACCGCTTAACGGCGCTGGCAGAGGAAGATATCCAGTTTCTAAGCTGGGATCACCCGATGGTCACCGGCACTTTGGATCTGCTAAGCAACGAGCACTTTGGCAATAGCTCTGTCGCCCTGCTACCGAACAAGGCGTTACCGGTCGGCAGCTTCTTTGTCGAACTGATTTTTATCGCTGAAGCCAGCGCACCGGCTATTTTGCAGCTTAACCGTTATCTGCCGCCAACGCCCATTCGCTTGCTGCTGGACAAAAGCGGTAAAGATCTGGCGGCAAAAGTGCCCTTTGATAACTTTAACCGTCAGCTAAAACCCGTAGGTCGGCAAACCGGAGCCAAATTGGTTAATGCGTTACAGAATCTGATCCATCCTTTACTGGCTGCGGCGGAGCAACAGGCAAACAGTCAACTGGCGGCACTCAAAGCTGAGGCTGTTAGCCAGTTACAACAGCAATTGACTGCCGCAATCCAACGTCTGCTGGCGCTGCAAAGCGTTAATCCACTGGTTCGGCCGGAAGAAATTCATCACCTGCAAGCACTGCGGCAGCAAGGCGAGGAATACCTTGCGAAGGCTCGTCTAAAACTAGATGCGATCCGGGTTATCGTAGTGAGCCACGACTAGTATGCTATTGGATTATCGCCCACCTCTGTCACCCTATCTGGACATTTTGTATCAGGATGACCAGTTAGTGGTGTTGAATAAACCCAGTGGCCTGCTCTCTGTGCCAGGCAAAGCTGCCGAGCATTTTGACAGCTTGCAATACCGAGTACAGCGGGTCTGGCCACAGGCAAGTGTGGTGCACCGGCTGGATATGGCAACCTCAGGTCTGATGGTAATGGCACTGACCAAGGAAGCGCAGCGTGAACTCAACCGGCAATTCTCGGAACGGACGATCAAAAAACGCTATCTGGCGAGGGTAAGCGGTTGTATTACGGCAGATCGGGGGAGTATTGAGTTACCATTGATCTGCGACTGGCCCAACAGGCCCAAGCAAAAGGTTTGCTACCAATATGGGAAAGCCTCACTGACTCATTTCCGGGTATTACAGCGCACTGCAGACAGCAGCCTGGTTGAACTGGAGCCGGTAACCGGACGCTCACACCAGCTCAGAGTACACCTACAATTCCTTGGCCATCCGATCCTGGGCGATAAATTTTATAATCCGGATTTTCAACAAATCGGGCGGCTGCAGCTACATGCTACCGAGCTCTGTTTAGTACACCCGGAAACTGCAGAAAAACTGACTTTTTTTGCAAAATGTCCGTTTTAAGCTAAAATTTAGAACTTTATTAACCTAACATTCAGTTTTACTGGTTAAGATGCCACTGTCGTAAAATTAAACGCTTAAATTTGTTCAAAACTAATAATACTGTCAAAACAATATGGTAAACTATTACAAGTTTGCTAAGTTAGATGAATCTAAGGAGAAACGGATGAAACTTAAAGCAACCGCTATTGCCGTTCTGGCTGCATTACCTTTATTAAGCGCACAAGCCTTTGCTAATGCACCTTCTGCACAGGATCTGGAGAAGAAAGTTTTCGGCTCTTTATTCGGCGAAGCATATTTCACTGACACCCGTAAAGGCGAATCTGCCGCATGGGGCAATGTTGACAATGGCTGGGGCGCAGGTCTGGAAATTGGTTACCGGGTTAACCAAAACTGGGCAGTTCGTGCTGAATATGCACGTCAAAGCCTGGATTCACTGACACAGAGTTCACGGGTAACTGGCGACCGTTTTGGTTTTGACGCTATGTACCACTTAAATAACTCCAACCTTTATCTGGTCGGTGGTTGGAAACATTTTGAGAATGAAGCCTACTCTGACGCTTTAAATATCGGTGTGGGTTACCGTTACTTTGTTAACGAAAGCTTAGCCCTGTTTGCTGAAGGTAACCGTTTCCGTGGTATCAATAAAGGTAACTGGAATGATGCCTCAATTAAGTTCGGCGCCAGCTGGATTTTTGGTGCAACACCTGCTGCAGCCCCAACTCCGGCACCACAGCCAGAGCCGGCACCAGCACCTGCTCCTGTTGTTGTAGATTCAGACGGTGACGGCGTACCTGACAGCCAGGATCGCTGCCCTAACACGCCAGCGGCACACAAAGTGGATGCCCAGGGCTGTACTATCTACACCGAGAAAATGGACCGTGTTGGTGACGTAGATATCGAAGTTCGCTTCGCTTTCGACTCTGCCACTGTGTCGCCAGAAGGCCGCACTGAAGTTAACAAACTGGCAGCGTTCATGAAGCGTTTCCCAGAGTCAGTGGTTTTCATCGAAGGTCACGCCTCTAACATCGGTAAACCAGAATACAACATGCGCTTATCTGAACGTCGTGCTAAAGCCATCGCTGACCTGTTAGTTGCTCAGGGCATCGAAAGCTCACGCATTACCTCAAAAGGCTTTGGTGTAACTCAGCCTCGCGTACCTGGTAACAGCCGTGAAGCTCATGCTGCTAACCAGCGCATCGAAGCTAAAGTAACTGCCAAAATCAAAGAGCCAGTGATGCGTTAATCGCCACTTAATGCTCAAAAAAGCCGCTGACAACAGCGGCTTTTTTATTTTCCGGGGTATTAGATAAAATTTCAGTTGCCGCGCCGGGCGAAGGCTGCTAATTTTTAGCTCGCTATACTAAGCTCCGGGAACGAGTAATGATGTCTTGTTTTGTCAAATTCTGTTTAGCTGCCACCTTGCTGCTTGGTAGCACCACACTGCTAGCTGAAACAGCCAACTCTGAGTCTTTAGTTCAATTGGAACAAGCTTCGCATGTTTGTAATGATGAACATGAAGCAAAACGACTGGCCGCCAATGACCACTTAAGAGAAATGGCCAAAGCACTGGTTGAATTTAAAGCCACTAAGTATTGTTTTATTTTACAACCGTCGGTACTGGTCAGATTGTTGGAACACCACGGTAGCTATGTTAAGTTCAGTCACGATAACAAAGTCCTGTATACCTTCAGTGAGCACCTGCAAAGCGCAAACTAACCCTTAGCTAAAAATGTGGTCCAGCTGCAAGCTATAATACTGTCAGCGGCTTAAGTTTTAGCCGCCATGACCGATACGGTATTATCTGGCTCATCGGGTGTCACTATGCCAACATTTCGCGCACTGCCATTAGTAGCTCTGTTATTGGTTACCTGCCCTGCCCTGGCAAACTGGCAGGATATTGTGCGCCAGCACCCCAGCCTTGAGCTTACAACATTAACGACTGCAGAAACCTCAATTCAGCTGGCCAGGGTGCCTGCCGTTACCCGTCAGAGCAAAGGTACTGTCATCTTTATGCCAGCACAGCAGCGTCACCTGCTAAGTCCGCAGCTTTGGGGGTTTCTGTTTCAGCATTTGCCGGCTTTTGGCTGGAGCATTCTGGCCCTGCCTGAACTTGAAGCACATCAGGCGCAGGACGCCAGCACTGCGTTGGCAGCAAACAAAGCCCAGTTGGCTGCCCGCTGGCAAGCATTACAGCAGTTGCAGCCGGCACCCACAGGCCCGCTAATCATCCTGGTCCAGGGTGAGGTTGCTGGTGCCTGGCATGCATTGCTGATGGAGCAGGACGAACTTAATATTGCCGCCGTAGTCAGTATCGGGGCCTATCTGAAAGATCCGACGCTACAGCTACAGCTACAACAACAGATGACTAATCTAAAGGTCCCAGTCCTGGACCTGCTTACCGGCGCCGACCATCCGTGGTCAGCAACGGATAGTCAACAGCGGCAACTGTTGGCACGAGCACAGTCTAACCCTCTGTACCGGCAACGTTATTTACCCGATATGCATTATCATGCCAGCCAGCAGGAGTGGCTGTTCAAAGAAATCTTTGGCTGGCTCAGTAGTTTAGGATTCTAACGCTCCTAACCCGCTTTCGCCCGTTGCTGCTTGATAAATTCATACGCGGCCTGTATTTCCTGCGACCTTTGCTTGGCAACCTCCAGCATCGCCGCTGGCACCCCCTGCGATACCAGTTTATCCGGGTGATGCTGAGCCATCAGCTTACGGTACGCTCGCTTCAACTCCAACTCGCTGCATTCGGGACTGCAATCCAATAGTTGATAGGCTCCCGCTAACGTAAGCCCCTGAACATTGCCGGTAGTTTGCTCCTGCCGTGACTGGTAGGAACGTAATAATTGCTCCAGCACCGGCTGCGCGATCTTAAGCTCCTGTGCAATAACGGTTAGCAGACGCCGTTGCTCAGGCACAATCTTGCCTTCGGCCCAAACCGTACCCAATTGCACTTCTAAAAATAATTGCAGCACTTCTGACCGCGAGCGATAGCACTGATAAAACGCTTGTAACTGCTCCCGAAACGGGAAGTTTACTGCTTTACCATCACGGAACGCTGCCTGCGCCTCGCGTTGCTGGCTGGTGGTTAATCCCAGCTGTTGCATAAAACGATTGGCCTGTGCAATATGCGCTTGCGTTACCACGCCACGCGCTTTCGCCAGGTGCCCCATCACCGCAAAACTGCTGTACATAAACAGAATTTGCTCGTCTTCAGGTTGCAGCCGGTGACGTAATTGCGCCCAACGTTTCAAAAACCATTGGTCAGCAAGATGTCCAAGCAATACACCCAGTACCAGCCCCGGCAATTTTAGTAATGCCAGGCCGAATAAGGCTCCTAATACTTTACCCCACACCTGAACTTCTCCGTCTTCACTTAACCTAAGCAGCTGTCCTGCCGGGTAATCCTGACCTTCACTCAGCCGCACTATATCGGATTAGCAGGATTTCTAAAATTGATTTATCATAGCAAACCCGCGCAACGCGGCACGGGTAGCGCATTAACGAGAAGAAGGCATGAAACAGGGTTTAAGTTTAGCAGGACTCATCTGGGCGGCTTTGCACGCCACACAGGCACAAGCCCAACAACCTGCTCCTGCACTCTGTTACCAACCGTTAAGTATCCCCGAAGCGCTGCAATCGGCTACCCCCTCCGATAACAGTATCCGCATATTTTCTGACACCGTAAGCTTACAGGATAATCAGCAGGCTGATTTTTCCGGCCAGGTACAGATTATGCAGCGCGATACGCTTTTGCAGGCACCAAGAGCCCGCTATAGCGCCAGCAATCAACAGTTGATTGCCGATGGTGGTATTGAATATTACAACAGTGACCTTTATGTCAGTGGCAGTCGCTTTGCTGCGGATCTGGCAAACAATAGGGCGCAATTATCGGACGCCCGCTATCAGTTTATCAGTCAAGCCGGCCGGGGCGAGGCCAAAGCCCTGGTCGCCTCTACCGAACAGTTACAGCTGAATCAGGCCTTATTTACTACCTGTCCTCAACAGGATAATAGCTGGGGGCTATATGCCGAGGAAATTACCATTGCGGCAGACTCAGGCTGGGGCGAAGCGCATCATGCGGTCTTCCGCATCAAGGATGTGCCGGTATTTTATATTCCCTATCTGACCTTTCCGGTTGATGATCAGCGCAAAACCGGCTTGTTAATTCCCAAAGTCGGCAGCTCACAGCGGGTCGGGTTAGATTTAGAACTCCCCTATTATTTTAATCTGGCACCCAACTATGATTTGACACTGACCCCCCGCTATATGAGCAAGAGAGGGACTCAGTTAAAATCAGAATTTCGCTATCTGACTGCAGCACACCAAGGGCAGCTGCAGCTGGAGTATTTGCATAACGACAATGATAAGCCAACCGGTTTTGGACAACGTTATCTGGGCCATATCAGCCATCGCTCAGACTTTAGCGAGCGTTGGCGTGGCTACGTGGATTTTACCGATGTCAGTGATGATGCCTATCTGACGGAACTGGGCTCCGATTTCAATAGCCAGAGCGATACCCAGTTATATCGTGAAGCTAACCTTAGCTATTTTGGGGATAGAGTTCATTCTCAGTTGAAGTTACAGGGTTTTGAAATCCTGGGAAACTACAACAGGGCCTATCAGGCCATGCCACAACTCAGTCTGGCATCGGCTAACCCGCTGCAGCTGACTGATAATCTGCAAGGATTATGGCAGGCTCAGTATGCGCATTTTCGCAACGCCGATGCGTTCTACACCGCTGCCGATCGGATCCACCTGGAACCGACAATCAGATTACCTTTTATCACCCCGGCTTTTGAATTAACCGCCGAAAGCAGTCTGCTGTACACCTATTATCAACAGCAAAGTGAGCAACAACTCGACGCTGAGCAGGAAAAAATTAGCCGGACACTGCCCAAGGTTCGTTTGCATGCCCGGGTAAACTTTGAGCGCGAATATGACTGGTTCGGTGAACAAGCATTGCAAACCTTTGAGCCACAACTGCAATATCTGTATATTCCTTACCGCGATCAGAGTCAGATCGGTCTTTATGATACGACCCGCTTGCAGGACGACTACTATGGTCTGTTCCGGCAGAATCGCTTTTCCGGTTTGGACCGGATAAACGAGGCCAATCAACTGACTGTGGGTTGGACCACCCGCTTTTACGATAATACTGATAATGAGTTGTTCCGTTTTAGCCTTGGTCAGATCTTCTTTCTGAAAGAACCGGAAGTGACCAACGATGTGCTGACCCAGGATCTGGTTTCAACCGAATCGATGCTCGCGTCGGAAATGATTTGGCATTGGTACCGCCGTTGGTACGTTAGCAGTGCATTACAATATGATATCGATAGCAAAAAGCTGATAAAAAGTAATGCCAGTTTAGACTACCGTGGTAGCGAGAATACCTTGTTGCAATTGAACCATCGTTACAGTCGGGCTGTCTCAGGTGTGGAAATCCAGCAACTGGGCTTATTTGGTGCTATCCCTCTGCAACAAAACTGGCAACTGATCGCCAGTTACTATCGGGATGTGACAAATCATCGTATGATAGATGCCAATCTCGGACTGCAATATGAATCCTGCTGCTGGGCAGTACGTTTTGTCGCCAGAAGGCAGGTAAGAGCCGATCTGGAAAGTGGTATCACCGATCTGAACCAATTTGCCCGTCTGGACAGCGGCTTTAGCCTGCAGTTTGTGTTTAAAGGCTTTGGCGATAAAGCAGGTTTTGGCGTTGCCGATATGTTGTCGAATGGCATTTTTAGCTACCGGCGCCCGTATTTACTAACAAATTAATGTAGGAAATTATGAAGTTACAACAACTTATCTGTGCATTCTTGCTTGGCGCCGCCAGCCTGGCACTCTGCGCCGCTGAACGTGAAGTCGATCGGGTGGCAGCTATTGTCGATAATGGCGTGATTTTAAAAACCGATATTGATGAGATTGTTGAACGGGTTAAACGCAATGCGCAAGCGCAAGGTCAAACCTTGCCATCTGACCAGGCACTGCGTACTCAGGCAACAGAACGCTTGATTATGACCAGTTTGCAGCTACAAATGGCACAGCGTATGGGTTTGCAAATTTCCGATGCCCAGCTCGACGATACGATTCGTAATATCGCTCAGGGTGAAAATATGACCCTGGAGCAGTTCCGTCAGCGCGTCACCTCAGAAGAGGGTAATTATGAGCGCTTCCGGGAAAAGGTTCGCGAAGAAATTATTACCAACGAGGTGCTGCGCGCTAACGTACAACGCCGGATTTATATCAGCCCGCAAGAAGTCGATAACCTGCTGAAACTGATGGAAGAACAAGGCGCCATTAATGAACAGTACAAACTGGGCCATATTCTGATTGCCATTCCGAGCCAGGCAACGACTGAGCAAATCAATGACGCACGCGAGCGTGCCGAGCAGGTCATTAAGTTACTGCGCGAAGGCAGCGATTTCCGCCGGATTGCCATTGCCTCCTCCAGTGCGGCCAATGCTTTGGAAGGTGGTGAACTGGACTGGATGGGTATTAACGAAATGCCAACCCTGTTCTCGGAAGCCATTCGTGGTCGCAAAAGAGGCGATTTAGCAGGGCCTTTACGCTCAGGCGCCGGCTTTCACATTCTGACTATTTTCGATATTCGTGGCGAAAACGTGACCGAATTACAGGAAGTTAAAGCCCGGCATATTTTGGTGAAACCTTCGATTATCGTCAGTGAAGAACGTGCTCGCGGCTTGCTAAACGACATCCTGCAAAAGGTTCAGGCTGGTGAAGCCGACTTTGCCGAGATGGCGAAACAACATTCTGAAGATCCGGGCTCGAAACTAAACGGTGGCGAACTCGGCTGGAGTGAGCCTGATGTTTACGTACCGGCGTTCCGCGATACCCTGAACCGTCTGCAATTAAATGAAATCAGCGAACCCTTCCGTACCGAACACGGTTGGCATATTGCGCAACTGTTGGATCGTCGTACTGTGGATGCCACTGCCGATCGTAAGAGAGAGCAGGTATACCGGATGATCTTCAACCGTCGTTTCAACGAGGAATCCACCAGCTTCCTGCGCGAACTGCGTGATGAAGCCTATATTGAAGTTCTGGCCGATAACTGATGACCTTGCGCCTGGCAATAACCCCCGGTGAACCTGCCGGTATAGGTCCTGATCTGGTACTGGCGTTGGCACAACAGGCCTGGCCGGTTGAGTTGGTTGTTTGCGCTAACCTGCAGTTGCTGCGCGACCGCGCACAGCAACTGGGTTTGCAAGTACAGTTTTTACCCTTTGATGCAGCAGTACCTGCGAAACCTCAGGCAGCAGGTACGCTGACAGTTCGGGACTTTCCGCTGGCCGCTGCCGTCGTTGCTGGCGAGCTCAATGCTGCCAACGGTAACTATGTCGTCGAGACCTTAACGGCAGCCGGCGCAATGGTGATTGCGGGAGAGGTCGCTGCCATCGTCACCGGACCAGTGCACAAGGGTATTATCAATCAAGCAGGTATTGCTTTTAGCGGCCATACCGAGTTCTTTGCCCAGCAATCCAACACCCCTTATGTGGTGATGATGCTGGCCACTGAAGGTTTAAGAGTGGCACTGGCTACCACCCATATTCCGCTGGCCTATGTTGCCAAAGCCATTACCCGTGAACGTTTATTAAAAGTGCTGACCATCTTGCATCAGGATCTGCAGCAGAAATTTGGCATCCCTGAACCGAAAATTTATGTGTGCGGCTTAAACCCGCATGCCGGTGAAGGAGGTCATCTGGGCCGCGAAGAAATTGATGTGATTATCCCGGCATTAAATGAGCTGCGCTCGACCGGGATGCAACTGTTCGGCCCGCTACCTGCCGATACCCTGTTTCAACCCAAATATCTGAACGATGCCGATGCCGTGTTGGCCATGTATCACGATCAGGGGTTACCGGTTCTGAAATACAAAGGCTTTGGCCGCTCAGTAAATATCAGCCTGGGCTTACCCCTGATCCGGACCTCTGTCGATCATGGTACCGCACTTGATCTGGCTGGCAGCGGCAAAGCCGATCCGGGCAGCCTATTTCATGCTGTCAGAGAAGCCATTCAACTGGCACAACGCACCCTGGATAATCATGACTGACAATGTTCATCAGGGCCACCGCGCCCGCAAACGCTTTGGCCAAAACTTTTTACATGATCCTCAGGTCATTGGCAGAATCGTCAAAGCGATAGCACCGAAAAGTACAGATCTGCTGGTCGAAATTGGCCCTGGACTGGGTGCGCTGACTGAACCGGTTGCTGAGGCGGCAGGAAAACTCACAGTCGTAGAGCTGGACCGCGATCTGGCTGAGCGTCTGCGCCAACACCCTACCCTTGCTGACAAACTGCAAATCTTTCAGGCTGATGCCATGAAGTTTGATTTTCGCCAGTTAATCCAGCCCGGGCAAAAGCTCAAAGTCTTTGGTAACCTGCCATACAATATTTCTACGCCTTTACTGTTTCATCTGTTTGAATTCGCGGATGAAATTGAAAACATGCATTTTATGCTACAAAAGGAAGTGGTAGATCGGATGACGGCCAGCCATGGGGGTAAGGACTATGGTCGCCTCAGTGTGATGACACAGTACTATTGCAAGGCACTGCCGGTCGTGCAGGTGGGGCCAGGCGCCTTTAAGCCGGCGCCGAAAGTCGATTCTGCAGTGGTACGCCTGATCCCTTTCCCCAAAGCTGAGCGGGCCGCCGTTGACCCGGCCATCCTAAACCGGGTTTGTCTGGAAGCCTTTAATCAGCGCCGTAAAACACTGCGCAATGGCTTCAGTAATTTCGCCACTGCTGAACAAATTGAAGCCCTGGGCATCAACCCGGGGTTAAGACCCGAGCAACTTCCAGTTACTGACTTTATCCGCGTTGCGCAGTGGCTGGCGACACAGGAAAAGACGGATGCAAGCTGAACATCAGGTCAAGGTTTCGGTAGACAGTTTTTATCTTGGCGCTCAGTCTGATCCCGCCGAACAACGTTATGTGTTTGCTTACTGTGTCAATATTACCAATCACAGCAGCCTGCCAGTGCAGCTGCTGCGACGCTACTGGCTGATCACCGATGGCAACGGTAAACAAACTGAGGTCGCCGGTGACGGGGTGATCGGGGTACAGCCGGAGCTGCAACCGGGTGAAACCTACAGCTATACCAGTGGTGCAGTATTAGAAACCCCTGTCGGCACTATGCAGGGTTACTACGAAATGATTGATGCTGCCAAACACCCCTTTCAAACCCCTATCCCGCTGTTCCGACTGGCCATGCCGCACGCGCTGAACTGATGGCTACCTACGTTATCGGCGATTTACAAGGTTGCTTTGAACCGCTGCAGCGCCTGCTGGCAGCGCTGAATTATCAACCGGCGCAGGACAGCTTATGGTTCTGTGGTGACCTGATCGCCCGCGGTCCTGATTCCTTAGCCTGCCTGCGCTTTGTTAAGCAACTGGGCAGTGGCGCCCGGGTCGTACTGGGTAACCATGACCTGAACTTTATTGCCCACTATTATGGCTATGGCAAAATTAAAGCCGCCGATAAGCTGGAGGCGCTGCTGGCAGCGCCGGACTTAGCAGAACTGGTGCGTTGGCTATGTCAACAACCCTTATTACAACGCGGGCCAGAGGATACCTATTGGATGTTACATGCCGGCCTGGCCCCGGACTGGGACCTACCGACGGCAATTAGCGCCTGCGCCGACGTTTCCCGGCAGTTACAGCAAGATCCCGTGCCACTTCTCGCCGCCATGTACGGTAACTTACCGGCACGCTGGGCAGATGCCCAAACTGAAGAGCAACGCTGGCGCTATACCATTAACGCCTGCACCCGGATGCGCTTTTGCCATCCCGACGGCGCACTAGAGCTATCCAGCAAGGCTGCGCCAGAAAATCAACCGGATTTGGTACCCTGGTACGAATTCTGGCGCAATAAACCTCATCCTGAGTTATTATTCGGCCACTGGGCCGCGCTCAACGGTCAAAGTCCGATAGCCGATATTCAGGCGCTGGACACAGGTTGTGTATGGGGAAATCTACTGACCGCCTATTGCGTTGAAAGCAGACAACGTTATAGTGTCAGAGCAGAACAACAATAATAGGTTAGGCTTGGCCACTCGGCCCCGTCTTTGCTGCATAAGACAGTACAGTCCGACCACATAATTCGATCAAACTGGAGTTGTTATGAAGTTGACCGTAAAACTAAGGGTAGTTGGCGGTTTCAGTGTGATAACCTTGCTGTTGCTGATTATTGGCTTTACCGCCTACTCGCAACTGAGCAGCATTAGTTCCTCTACCGCCGAAGTAAACAATGTTTCAATCCCGGCTTTAGAAAACAGTGCGTTAATGAAGAGCGAGTTTGTGCTGATGAGTAAAATCAGTCTGCAAGCCTTTAATGCACCGACCAACGAACAGATTAGCAGCCTGCGCGAGCAATTTGCTGCTGAACAACGCGCTTATTCGACCGCTGCCGCAGAGCTTAACAAAGCAGTACAGCAACAACAACGCCTGCGGGAAGCGACACAACCTGTTGCGGCAGCCTTTGACGCCTTTATCCCACTTTCGAATCAGTTATTTGATCAACTGGCACAAAACCTTCAGTTACAAAGCAGCATCGACAGCAAAATGGCCGAGCTGGAAGGGCATGCTGATGATATGGCGTCCTTACTGCTCGATTTTACTGACTTAAGCAATGTGCGCAACCGCTTTCCACGTGCTTATCAGGCTGCGACACAAATGGAGACCGGGATTAATAGTCTGATCAGCGTGGTAGTGGATTTGAACCGCACCAGCAATGACAATACCGCCAGTACTATCAATAATGATATTGCATTCCGGTTACAGGACTTAGAAACCCAGCTGCAAGTTATGCTGAGCGAGGCGTCACAGGTTGCCATGCCACAAGAGCTGGCCGATAAACTACAAGACGTAGCCCAGTTATTAGATGCCAGCCAAGGCATACCCGCCCTGAAAATGCAGTTTTTGCAGGGCAAAACCCGAGCGTCACAGCTGCTGCAACAAGCGGACGAACAAACCAGCATGGCGATCACCCGTCTGAATGCTTTATTGAACCAAAGCACCCGGGTAGCGGCAGAAATTCAGGAGCAAAGCCGTAGCAGTGTTAGCAATGCCGTCACCGCGATCTTTATCGTCATGCTGTTTTCTGTGCTGATCGCGGTCTTTATTGCCTACCGTACCGTGTTTGCGATTGTTAAGCCGCTGGAAAAAGTCAACGCCATGCTAAGTGTCGTTGCCTCTGGTGACCTGACACAGAAGCTGGATGACCGCAGCCAGGATGAATTTGGTGATCTGGCACGCAATATCAATAAGGTTAACCAGAGCCTGCAGCAACTGATCCAGGGTATTATCTCACGTTCAACCCAGCTGGCTGCGGCCTCAGAGCAAACCTCAGCTATCACGCTACAAACCACCCAGGCTATCCGCGAGCAGAAATCTCAGGTTACCCAGGCAGCAACCGCCACCACCGAGATGAGCAGTACCTCACAAGGTGTACTGCAAAGCTCGAATGATGCGCTTAACGAGATCAAAAATGCCGATAAAGAAGCCGAACGGGTTAAAGGCATTTCACTGGAAAACAAAGCCATCATTATCCAGCTGTCACGCGAAGTAGAGCAAGCATCGCAGGTGATCAACAAGCTGCATAAAGACAGCGCCTCTATTGGTAGCATCCTCGATGTGATCCGCGGCATTGCTGAGCAAACCAACCTGCTGGCATTAAACGCCGCCATTGAGGCCGCCCGGGCCGGTGAACAAGGCCGCGGCTTTGCCGTTGTGGCCGATGAAGTACGCTCACTGGCCAGCAAGACACAGGCTTCGACCCAGGAAATTCAGGCGATGATCCAGGCGCTGCAAAGCGGTGCTCATGCTGCGGTAGAAGCGATGAACAAAGGTAAGAAACAAGCCGAGGATTGTGTTGCCAAGACGGAAGTCGCCACCTCAGCACTGGATTCGATTACCCATGCTGTACATCTGGCTCACGACATGAGCGAACAGATTTCCAGTGCCGCCAAAGAGCAGCATCAGGTATCAGCTGAGATCAGCGGTTTGCTGGAGTCTATTGTGGCCATTGCCGAACAAACTGCTTCAGGTGCCGAACAAACCTCAGCCTCCAGCCATGAAGTGGCGAAGCTGGCGGAAGAGCTACGCCGTTCAGTCGATCAGTTTAAAGTGTAACCTGACTCAGACGCCAAAAAGGCCAGCGTGATGCTGGCCTTTTTTAATTTGCTGTTTTGCTATTTGACGGCTTGCTTGTTGCCTTAAACGTAGCTCAGTCACTACGCTGTAATGCCTACTGCCGTTCCAGGGTAATAAAACGATAACCCAGCGGATTCTCTGCGCTCTGTGGATGTTCCTCGCGCGCGATCTCCTGCCAGTTGCCCGCAGCACGGTAATCTGGGAAAAAGGCGTCTCCGGCGGTTTCAAGCGCGATTTCAGTCAGGTATAAGCGCTGGGCCAGCGGCAGACACTGCCGGTAAATCTCGGCACCGCCAATAATCATCACTTCCGGCTGTTCCGCCAATAAGGCTAACGCCTGCTCGATGCTACTGACCCACTCGACCGGGCTATCGGCAGGTGGCGTTTGCCGGCTGATAACGATATTACGCCGTCCTGGTAAGGGCCGGCCAATCGACTCAAAGGTCTTACGCCCCATTACCACCGGCTTACCGAGCGTGACTTTTTTAAAGTGTTGTAAATCAGCGGGTAAATGCCAGGGCATTTGGTTATTTAAACCAATCACCCGCTGCTGCGCCATCGCGGCGATCATCGAAATCCGCATCGTCTGACCTAGCGCTGGTAAATCACTTCAACGTCGTAATCGTCGTCGTCGAAATCATCATCGTCATCCAGATCATCTTCCAGCGAGTTGACTTCCTCATGGTAGTCATCCCACTTAAAGGTTACCGGATCAGCCGCTTGCTCGCTGGCTTTTTCTTCCGGTAGCTGCTCGATATAGTTCAGGATCTCGCGTGATAGCTGCTGGGTATTTTCGCGCGAGGCAGCAGATATCTTAAATACCGGTCCCTGCCAGTCCAGTGCTGTCGTCACCTGCTGCACAATCTCTTCCAGTTCGTCTTCAAGTACCAGATCCAGCTTGTTAAATACCAGCCAGCGTGGCTTGGCAGCAAGCTTGGCACTGTACTTGTGCAGCTCCTGAATGATGGTTTGCGCATTTTCTGCCGGATCGGAACCGTCAGCAGGCAGTACATCAATCACATGCAATAATAGACGGCAGCGCTCCAGGTGTTTCAGGAACTGAATACCCAGACCAGCACCTTCAGCGGCGCCTTCAATCAGACCCGGGATATCGGCAATCACAAAGGAGCGGTGCGACTCAACACGGACCACACCCAAATTCGGTACCAGGGTAGTAAAAGGATAATCGGCCACTTTCGGCTTGGCGGCAGATACTGCACGGATCAGCGTTGATTTACCGGCATTGGGCAGACCTAACAGACCGACATCGGCCAGCAGTAACAGCTCAAGACGTAAATTACGGATCTCACCCGGCGTACCATTGGTTTTCTTGCGTGGTGTACGGTTGGTGCTGCTGGCAAAACGGGCATTACCTAAACCATGCCAGCCGCCTTTGGCGACCATTAACTTCTGGCCATTGGTAGTCAGATCGCCAATCACTTCATCGGTATCAACATCCACCGCCCGGGTACCCACCGGCACTTTTAATACCAGATCGGCACCGCGCTTACCGGTACAGTTTACGCTGCCACCGTTCTCACCGCGTTCAGCACTGTGATATTTCTCAAACTGATAATCGACCAGTGTGTTCAGGTTCTCATCCGCTTGCAGATAGACGTCGCCGCCATCCCCGCCGTCACCGCCGTTCGGCCCGCCTTTGGAGATAAACTTTTCCCGTAAAAAACTGATAATGCCGTTGCCGCCGTCGCCGGCCTCGACGCGAATTATCGCTTCATCTACAAACTTCATCGGTGCTGTCCTGCTTAACTGTGCTTAGGAACCTGACTTATGCAGCCAAGTATAACCTATGTCGGGGGGTGCGGAAAATTTATAAAAAAACCCCGCACCAGGCGGGGTTCTTTCGAAGATCTGCAGCTTATTCGCTGACGATGCTAACGAACTTACGGTTGTGTTCGCCTTTCACTTCGAATTTCACTTTACCGTCGGTTAAGGCGAATAAAGTGTGGTCTTTACCGATACCAACGTTGCTGCCGGCATGGAACTTAGTACCACGCTGACGCACAATGATGTTACCTGCTAATACAGACTCACCACCGAAACGCTTAACACCTAAGCGTTTAGCTTCTGAATCGCGACCGTTACGAGTGCTACCTACACCTTTCTTACTTGCCATGTGTCGATACTCCTGTTACGCGCTGATGCTGGTGATTTTCACTTCAGTGAACCACTGACGGTGGCCCATCTGCTTACGTGAATGCTTACGACGACGGAACTTGACGATCTTGATCTTATCGCCACGGCCATGACTGACCACTTCCGCTACTACTTTACCACCTTCAACTAAAGGGGCACCGATGCTGATGGCTTCGCCGTTAGCGATCATCAGCGGGGTAAATTCGATTGTTGCGCCTGTTTCCAGGTCTAACTTCTCCAGACGAAGAGTCTGACCTTCCGTCACACGGTGCTGTTTGCCACCACTTTGGAAAACCGCGTACATAGTTAACTCCGTACAAAGCACGCCATCGCTTGTAAATAAAGGGGCGTGTTAATTCAATTCACAGGGCGCGAATTGTACGCAATTTCCCCCACAGCCGCAAGCACAATTATGAAAAAGATCTGCTGTCGCAGAAAAGGATCCAGATTTCATTTTAGCCAGGGCGGCTAATAGTGTAGAATTGACCTTATTCAGAGACTTAACGCAGTTGTTGGCAGATGACGCTCGACGAAATACAACGCCTCGCGGCAGCCGATATGACGGCAGTAAACCAGCAGATATTCTCTCAGCTCAGCTCCGACGTGGCGCTGATTAACCAACTTGGTATCTACATCGTCAATAGCGGCGGTAAAAGGTTACGCCCTTTACTGGCGGTATTAGCTGCCCGGGCACTGGGGTATCAGGGGCAGCAACATATTAGTGTTGCGGCTATTGTCGAGTTTATTCATACCTCGACCCTGCTACACGATGACGTGGTGGATGAGTCAACTATGCGCCGCGGTAAAGAAACCGCTAACGCGCTGTTCGGCAATCAGGCCAGTGTATTAGTTGGTGATTTCCTGTATAGCCGCTCGTTTCAGATGATGGTGTCATTAAACAGCATGCGCGTAATGCAGGTACTGGCCGATGCCACTAACATTATCGCTGAAGGCGAAGTGCTGCAGCTGATGAATGTGAATGATCCTGATACTACCGAGCAAAGCTATATGCAGGTCATTTACTGCAAAACGGCCAAATTATTTGAAGCGGCAACCCAGTTAGCCGCCGTCATTTCAAATCAGCCCGCTGCCATCGAGCAAGCGATGCAGGCCTATGGCATGCATTTGGGTACCGCCTTTCAGCTAATTGATGATGTGCTGGACTACCAGGCCGATGCTGCCGAACTGGGTAAGAATATCGGGGATGATCTGGCCGAAGGCAAGCCCACCCTGCCGCTGCTCTATGCGTTAAAACAAGGCAACGCCCGGCAGCAACACTTAATTCGCGAGGCCATTACCGAGGGTAACGGTATGCAGCACTTTAGCGAAATTATGGCAGCCTTAGAGCAAACCGGCGCCTTTGACTACACCCGTGACAAAGCAGTACAAGAAGCGAAAGCCGCGCAATTAGCGTTGCAACCACTGCCGGATAGCCCCTATAAGCAGGCGCTGTTAGCATTGGCCGATATCGCTGTATCACGCAGTCACTAAAGGGTGCTGTCACTTAAGGGTGCTTTCACTTACAGGTGATAGCACAAACCGAATCCGCAAAAACATAAAGGCGCCAACGGCGCCTTTATTGTCGATTACCGCTTAGCTTAGTTGTTCTTAACGAACTCTTCACCCAGCGTAATGTCGGCTTTCAGGGTGCCTAACATATCGGTCATGGCTTTGTGTTCAAAAGCACTCAGCTCACCGATTGGCAGCAGGTGTTCGACACCGTTTTTGCCCAGTACGATTGGCTGAGCGAAGAAACGGGCATATTCACCGTTACCTTCTACATAAGCGTATTCAGTAACCGTTTTACCTTGTAAACCTTTAACCAGTGACAAACAGAAACGGGCAGCAGCCTGACCCATAGACAGGGTAGCCGATCCGCCACCCGCCTTAGCTTCAACAACTTCAGTACCGGCGTTCTGAATTCTGTGAGTTAGAGATTTTACTTCCTCATCCGAGAAACTAACATCAGCCACTTGTGATAATAATGGCAGAATAGTGGTGCCACTGTGACCACCGATAACAGGCACTGCCACATCAACAGGGCTTTTGCCTTTTAATTCAGCAACGAAGGTTTCAGCACGGATCACATCCAGCGTCGTCACACCGAACAGGCGACGCGGATCGTAAGTACCGGCTTTTTTGAACACGTCAGCAGCGATAGCAACAGTGGTATTGACCGGGTTAGTGATAATACCCACCAGCGCTTTCGGGCAATTTTCAACAATGGCTTCGGCCAGAGTTTTTACCACACCGGCGTTGATATTGAATAAATCAGAGCGGTCCATACCTGGCTTGCGCGGCATACCAGCAGGGATCATCACGATATCAGCACCAAGGAGCGCCTTGCTCAGGTCTTCTTTACCAAAACCCGTTACTTTTACTGCGGTTGGGATATGGCTTAAATCAACTGCCACGCCCGGTGTTACTGGAGCCAGATCATATAAGGCTAAGTCTGTGCCGGCAGGTAAATCTAATTTCAGTAATAAAGACAGTGCCTGACCGATACCACCGGCTGCACCTAATACGGCAACTTTCATGATTCTCTCCAATTTTACAGTTCAGAATAACCGCGCCAACAATACTGAAATGGCGGCGAAAATACAAATATCTTACGCCTAAAGTCTAAACAATTTCGGCAGTTCAGCCGATGCCAAAGCATCTAAATAGCGTAAAGGCTATTTTACTGTACCAACTGCATTGTTGCGCGATTTTTGTTAGTATCCGGGAAAAGAATAATGCGGAAACTCAAACTATGACAAAACAAAACCGCCAGGAAGCGCTGATCCATGCATTTAAAGCCTTATTGAAAACGGAAAGTTTTGGTTCTCAGGGCGAAATTGTCGATGCGCTGAAAAAAGAAGGGTTTGATAACGTTAGCCAGTCCAAAGTCTCCCGTATGCTGAGCAAATACGGTGCGGTACGCACCCGTAATGCCAGACAGGAAATGGTCTACACCCTGCCACCGGAGCTGGGGGTACCTACCACCAAAAGCCCGCTACGGCAGTTGGTGCTGGATATCGAGCACAACGATGTGATGATTATTATCCGTACCAGCCCGGGTGCGGCGCAACTGATTGCCCGCTTGCTGGATTCAGTTGGTAAAGCGGAAGGCGTATTGGGGACCATCGCGGGTGACGATACGATTTTTATTGCGCCGATTAGCGTGAAAAATATCGACTTTACTTTGCAAAAAGTGACGGAGTTATTCGAAAAGGTCTGAGGATGTACCAAGGCTGCCATTAGCGGCAGCCTCCAGAAAGCCCAGAGCAGGAACAAAAAAGGCCGCGGCTAAATCGATGCGGTAGAAATCCAGCAGGCTGTCGTAATATCGCCCTTCATTTAAGCCTAAGCGGTAATGCCATTGCTGTGCAAAGCGCTCGGCCTGATGACTAAAGTTCAGCACCAACAGGCCCTGACTATTGCCCTGCGCAAAAGGCATATTTTGTTGCAGCAGAGGGAGCGGTGCTAACCCGCCAGCCAGACTGCACTGCAGATGGCTGTTAGGCAACAGTCGCTCAGCCGGTAGCGGCTTGCCATCGGTTTTCGCAAACCCCAGAATCTCTTCCTGTTGCGCTACGGTCAGTTGCTGCCAGTGTTTCAGGTCCAGGTTGGCACGATAAAAATGCAAATAACTACCGCCAGCGAACATGGGGGAATCGACAGCCGGCACCAAAGCAGCCTGACGCCGTTTTATACCGCGGGGATTCTGCGGCGCATCCGGAAAACCGGTAAGTTGCCTGCCATCCAAATAACGGAAGCCGGAGAGTTGCTCAGACACTTCAATATTCGCCAGCAACAGCTGCTGGATCTGTTGTAGCGCAATATAGTTTACATCCAAGCGATCCGATCTGACCTGGATCAGTAAATCAGCCATACTGCAGCTCACTGCCAGATGCTCTGAAGGTAGTACCGGAAAGGCCTGCAAGCCTGACGGGCGTTGCCAGGGATAAAGGCTATCCCAATAATGACTACTGATAGCCACCAGACCGGTTAGCATCGACTCCGAAAAATGTTCGGCCAAGCGTTGCAACATTTGTGGAATGCGCAGCAGCTTTTGCCGCAAAATGGCTTCCTGCCCGTCCAGGACGTTACACAGCAAATAGCTCGCATGTAAATTTGCTTCGGCACAAATGCCTAATTGTTCCCGCGCCATGCCAGTGTAAGAGTTCCGGTCTGTTTAATATCCTTGCCCCTAGTATACCCTAAATCAGTCTAAGCTTAATCCCCCGAAAGTTTGTGAGATATATCTCACAAAAGACGCAGCCAAAACGCTATTTTTAGCCACCACCTTAGGAACAAAATACAATAAACATCTGTATTTAAATAACTTATTCAAATTAACCACTATCTTACAACTTTATGACTAAGGTACGAATTGTCTTACATGCCCCCAAAAGCTGCGGCAAAGGTGCATAATACTCACATCGACGGAATGATAGCTGACAGGAAGTTAGCTGGCAGGATGCCCGACAGGAGTCGAGCGCTTTAATGCGCAGCAGGTGCCGGATGCACTGAACAGGCAGGATGCACAAGGAAGAAACAGGACACCTTCAGGATGAAGAAGGCTCGGCAGGATGAAAGAGCTTTGATGGACAGCCTTGGATGGCAATATTGTTCCCGGGTCGCAGGCTGCGGCCAGGCAGATGGTAGTAAGGATAGCCGTTACCATCATAGGATAAGTCATCGTTGATGACGGCAGGATGCACTAGCGGGCACCGGAGTGCCCACTACCGGAACTCAGGATACTGACCGGATGTCAGTTGCAGGATGCTCAGGCGGGATGCCATCAGGACGAACAGGATTTGCCTCAGGGATCGAGGTTGCAATGGATGCATCAGGAATCAGTGGCCGCGCAGTTTGCGGCCAGCTTCCTTTATACGACCTCACTTTTTTCGCCCCAGCTTTTTTACCCCAAATACACGCTAATATTTTTTTCAGCTAATACCAGCTACCTTTCTGGCCGCCTTATTTTCGCTTGCCTTTGCACACCCGTGCCTGGCGCAACAGTTCCGCTGACAGATAAAAAAACCCCGCGGCTTTCACCACGGGGCGTCAAATTCAGACAAAGGACAAGGATAGACGTGTTTAGGTGGTTCAGGTTTAGTGGGGATTGCCGGTTAGCGGTGCTAACAGGGTTTCGCCCACAGGCTCCCGCAACGTGCCACCTGCACGCTGCGGGCTGCTTACTTTACCGAGGCGACAAATTCAGGATAGGCTTCGATACCACACTCTGAGCTGTCGACACCCTCGTATTCGGCTTCTTCGCTGACCCGGATACCGATCACTAATTTCAGTACGAACCATACTAATAAACTGGTGGCAAATACCCAACCGAAGATGGTCAGAGCACCAATAAGCTGGCCGCTAAAGCTGCTATCGGCATTAGTAATAGGGACTAACAATAAGCCATAGAAGCCAACCACACCGTGCACCGAAATCGCACCAACCGGATCATCGATTTTGCTTTTATCCAAAGCCAAAATTGAAGCGACCACTAATACACCGGCTATCGCACCGAAGATCGCGGCTTGTAATGGTGTCGGCGTCGAAGGTTCAGCAGTAATCGCCACCAATCCCGCCAGGGCGCCGTTTAGCGCCATGGTCAGGTCGGCTTTGCGGAACAGGATCACCGAGGTAATCAGGGCGGCAACCACGCCTGAGGCAGCGGCGGCGTTGGTATTCAAAAACACCACCGCAACACTGTGCGCATTGGCAATATCGCCCAGTTTTAATACCGAGCCGCCGTTAAAGCCAAACCAACCCATCCACAGGATCAAAGTACCTAAAGCTGCCAGCGGCATATTGGCACCTGGGATCGCATTGACTTTACCGTCTTTACCGTATTTGCCTTTACGGGCGCCTAACAGTAATACCCCGGCCAATGCAGCTGCAGCACCCGCCATATGCACTATGCCTGAGCCGGCAAAGTCAGAGAAACCCAGATCGCCTAAGTTATATAAGCCAAATACTTCTTTACCGCCCCAGGTCCAGCTGCCTTGCATCGGGTAGATAAAGCCGGTCATGACCACGGCAAAGGCTAAAAAGGCCCATAATTTCATCCGCTCCGCTACAGCACCAGAGACAATCGACATTGCTGTCGCGACAAAGACCACCTGAAAGAAGAAGTCAGAAGCACCGGAATAGACAGCGTCACCGGTAAAATCATCTTGCTCCGCAAAGGAGGCTAAAGTGGCATCAACATCAATTTCAGCGATACCTTGCAGGAAAATGCCGCCATCGTACATAAAGTAGTAGCCGCAGACTAAATACATGATGCAGGCAATCGAATAGAGCGCGACATTCTTAGTCAGAATTTCGGTAGTGTTCTTGGCCCGCACCAGACCGGCTTCCAGCATCGAAAAGCCCGCCGCCATCCACATCACCAGCACCCCACAGATCAGGAAGTAGAAGGTGTCCATTGCAAACTGTAAATGATAAATTTGTTCTTGCATGGCAAGGCTCCTTAAATCGCTTCTGCGTCAGTTTCGCCGGTACGGATCCGCACCGCCTGCTCCAGGTCATAGACAAAGATCTTGCCATCGCCAATCCGCCCGGTATAAGCCGCTTTCTGGATCGCTTCCAGTAAGCGTTCTACCTGATCGTCCTGGGTAGCAATTTCCAGTTTTACTTTCGGCAGGAAATCAACCTGATACTCGGCTCCGCGATAGAGCTCGGTGTGGCCTTTCTGGCGGCCAAAACCCTTTACTTCGGTAACCGTTAAACCTTCTACCCCAATGTCCGCAATCGCTTCCCGGACATCATCCAGTTTGAACGGCTTGATGATGGCACATACAAGCTTCATGATGGTTTTCCTTATCGACTAATTATGCTGTTCGCTTAAAAAGATAAGAAAACCTTGTGCCAAGATTTTTATTTGATATAAAACATACACTTAAGCTTTATGGCTTACAGTTGGCGAAAAAAAACGCACCAGTTTAGTGCGTTTTTCCCTGCCAGAGTGCAAGCCAGTACCCGTATCAGCGATCTGAAAAGCATCGTATCGGCATGACGTTATGTAGCAGGTTATGCCGGCAGAAACTCCTGCCAGGCTTGTAGCAACAGTAACAAGTCTGCCAGCCCGCATTCGCTTACAAGCCCGCTTTCATCCAGCTGTAAATCGTCGTCCAGCTCCTCCGGTAGTAATTGTACGGCCAACTCACCGCTCTCCGTCGCCAACAGACTATTATGGCAAACCCGCACTTCCTGCTGCTGTACCAGTAAGCTAAATTCTCGCCCCTGATACTGCCAGTCCTGGTAGGGCTTGAGTGCCTGTAGCTGGTTTAGCAGCGGCTGGTAAGCACTGGCGCGGTGGGCAAACTCATCCAGCAGAAATTGCTGCAGCGCCGCTTGTTCAGTGGCGAGTTTAAGCCGGTAGCGCCGGCTGTCGCGATCATAGATAAAGTCGTATTCCATCTTTGCCAACTGTTTGCTTTATTGCGGCTGCAGAAATAACAACGCCTGCACAAGGCAGGCGTTGTTAGTCGTTACTAAGTGCTTACACCGCTTGCTGGATAATTACATTATCCGCTTTTTTGGTGTACTGCGGCATCTTATGGAAGTTCAGGTAGCGATAGGTATCGGCTGCCGTAGCATCGATCTGTTTCGCATATTCCATATATTCTGCCACTGTCGGTAATCTTCCGATAATTGAAGATACCGCAGCCAGTTCAGCTGACGCCAGATACACGTTAGCACCCTGACCTAAACGGTTCGGGAAGTTACGGGTAGAAGTAGACACCACCGTTGACTTCTCAGCTACGCGTGCCTGGTTACCCATACAGAGTGAACAGCCTGGCATCTCGGTGCGGGCACCCACTTTGCCATAAATACCGTAGTAACCTTCTTCGGTCAGCTGGGCCTGGTCCATCTTAGTCGGTGGCGCGATCCATAACCGGGTTGGTAACTGGCCTTTGAACTTATCCAGTAACTTACCGGCAGCACGGAAGTGACCAATGTTAGTCATACAAGAACCGATAAAGACTTCATCAATCTTGTCGCCGGCAACTTCAGACAGTAAACGGGCATCATCCGGATCGTTTGGTGCACACAGCACTGGCTCTTTAATCTCAGCAAGATCGATTTCGATCACTTCAGTGTATTCAGCATCAGCATCGGCTTCCATCAGCTGTGGATCTTTCAGCCAGGCCTGCATCGCATTGATCCGGCGCTCGATAGTGCGCACATCACCGTAACCTTCAGCGATCATCCACTTCAGCATCACGATATTCGATTCCAGATATTCGGCAATCGACTCTTTTGACAGCTTGATGGTACAACCGGCTGCTGAACGCTCAGCAGACGCATCAGATAATTCAAACGCCTGCTCTACGGTCAGATTCGGTAAACCTTCGATTTCCAGAATGCGGCCAGAGAAGATGTTCTTCTTACCTTTCTTATCAACAGTCAGTAAACCTTTCTGAATGGCAACATAAGGAATGGCGTGCACTAAGTCGCGCAGCGTAATACCAGGCTGCATTTCGCCTTTAAAGCGCACCAGTACCGACTCTGGCATATCCAGTGGCATTACACCGGTAGCCGCAGCGAACGCCACTAAACCTGAACCTGCCGGGAACGAAATACCAATCGGGAAACGGGTATGTGAGTCACCACCGGTACCCACAGTATCTGGCAGCAACATACGGTTTAACCAGCTGTGGATAATACCATCGCCCGGACGCAGTGAAACACCGCCACGGTTCATAATAAAGTCTGGCAGAGTATGATGCGTATCCACGTCAACCGGCTTCGGATAAGCGGCTGTGTGACAGAACGACTGCATCGTCAGATCGGCAGAGAAACCTAAACAGGCTAAGTCTTTTAACTCGTCACGGGTCATAGGGCCAGTGGTGTCTTGTGAACCCACTGTGGTCATCTTCGGCTCACAGTAAGTGCCCGGACGCACGCCTTTCACACCACACGCCTTACCTACCATTTTCTGCGCCAGCGTAAAGCCTTTGCCAGTGTCGGCTTTGGCTTGTGGGCGACGGAATTTGTCAGAGGCAGCTAAACCTAAGAACTCACGGGCACGGTCAGTTAAACCACGGCCGATAATCAGTGGAATACGGCCACCGGCACGCACTTCATCAATTAACACGTCAGTTGCCAGGCTGAATTCAGCCAGCACTTCGCCGCTACCATGGCGCACGATTTTGCCTTCATATGGCAGAATGTCGATCACATCGCCCATCTCGAGCTTGCTGACATCAACCTCAATTGGCAGTGCACCTGAGTCTTCCATGGTATTGAAGAAAATCGGCGCAATCTTACCGCCTAATACAAAGCCGCCACCGCGCTTGTTCGGTACGTATGGAATATCGTCACCCATAAACCACAGCACTGAGTTAGTGGCTGATTTACGTGATGAACCGGTACCCACTACGTCACCGACATAAGCCAGTGGGAAACCTTTTTGTTTCAACTGTTCCAGCTGCTTGATCGGACCAACAGTACCAGGCTGATCCGGTTCGATACCTTCGCGGCTGTTTTTCAACATGGCTAACGCATGCAGTGGGATGTCCGGGCGTGACCAGGCATCCGGTGCAGGTGATAAATCGTCGGTGTTGGTTTCACCGGCTACTTTAAACACGGTAACGGTAATTTTCTTCGCCAGTTCTGGCTTGGCTTCAAACCATTCGGCGTCAGCCCAGCTTTGCAGTACTTGTTTGGCATACTGATTACCGGCATCCGCTTTCTCGGTGACGTCATGGAAAGCATCGAAAATCAGTAAGGTGTGTGACAGCGCCTTGGCGGCAACTGGCGCCAGCTTGGCATCATCCAGCAGGCTGATTAGTGGCTCAATATTGTAACCACCCATCATAGTACCCAACAGCTCAACGGCACGCTCGGCACTGATTAACGGGCTCTTCGCTTCGCCTTTGGCGACCGCCGCCAGGAAACCGGCTTTAACATAAGCGGCCTCATCAACGCCAGGCGGAACCCGGTTGACCAGCAGATCTAAAATAACCTCTTCCTCGCCTTTTGGCGGGTTCTTTAATAATTCAACTAAGGCAGCAACTTGCTCAGCATTTAAGGGCTTAGCTGGGATACCCTGGGCGGCGCGTTCCGCCACGTGTTCACGATATTCTTGTAACACAGTTATGTCCTCTTGGTCGTTGCTTGCAGTCTGGTCACTGCAACGTCATTCCGGTGAATGAATGGGCTCAATTATAAGAAAGATCAGAGCAAAAGCATATTAACACTAATGCACACACACTTATAATGGTTATAAATTTGCTGAATACAAAGCGTCAGGCAGGTAATTTTAATTTATAGTGGTCTGACCAAGGCAGCAAAAAGCCGTGGCACCTTGCGATTTCCAAACAAGGTAACCACGGCTTGATTATAGTGACAGCGCGCTATGGATTACCAGATCTTAACGCGCTGCTCGACCGGTAAATACATCGCATCACCTTCTTTAATATCAAAGGCGGTATAAAACTCCGGCATATTTGGCAGCACGCCAATTACCCGATAATGGGCTGGCGAGTGCGGACCTGTGCTTAGCTGACGACGCAGCGCTTCTTCGCGGAACTTGGTGCGCCAGATTTGGGCCCAGCTGATAAAGAAGCGTTGTTCACCGGTAAAGCCATCCATCACCGGTGCTTGCTGACCATTTAGTGATAACTGATAGGCTTTCAGGGCTACCGTCATACCGCCGAGGTCACCGATATTCTCACCCAGTGCCACTGCACCGTTCACATTAACACCCGGCAGCGGCTCAAAGCGATTATACTGACCAATCAGCTTGGCACCGCGGGCCTGGAACTGAGCTTTATCCTGCTCGGTCCACCAGTTACGCAGGTTACCGTCACCGTCGTATTTAGCACCCTGATCGTCAAAGCCATGGCCGATTTCATGGCCAATTACTGCACCGATACCGCCGTAGTTTACGGCATCATCGGCTGCCATATTAAAGAACGGTGGCTGCAAAATGGCGGCCGGGAACACGATTTCGTTATTCACCGGGTTGTAGTAAGCGTTGACCGTTTGCGGTGTCATAAACCATTCGTCTTTATCGATTGGCTTGCCCAACTTGCTCACCATCTCATCATAGCCCCAGTGACTGGCACGGATAAAGTTACCGACCAGATCATTGGCCTTGATCTCCAGCGCGGAGTAATCTTTCCACTTGTTCGGATAACCAATTTTCGGCGTAAATTTGCTCAGTTTTTCCAAAGCCGCGACCTTGGTGTCTTCGCTCATCCACTCCAGCTCTTTGATCGACACCTCATAGGCTTTAATCAGATTGGCAACCAGCACTTCCATCCGTGCCTTAGCGGCAGGGCTGAAATGACGCTCAACATATAGCTTACCAGTCAGCTCGCCCAGCACCTGATCGGCAGCATCGACAGCGCGCTTCCAACGTGGTTGTTGCTCCTGAATACCACTTAAGGTGGTGCCATAGAACGCAAAACGACGGTCAGCAAAGGCACTGTTCAGCTTATCGGCGTAGCTGTTAACGGTTTTAATGGTCAGGTAGTCCTGCCAGCTTTGCAGATCGCTGCCGGCAATCACCTGGCCTAAGCCAGCAAAATAACTTGGCTGACGCACAATAATATCGCTGACCTGAGCCAGCTTTACGCCCTCAGCATAGGCAGCCCAATCAAAGGCGCCCAGGCTATTATTCAGCTCTGTGTTGCTGAGTTTATTGTAGGTCTTATCGGCATTACGGCTATCGAGACGGGTCCAGTGATGTTCTGCCAGCGCTTTTTCCAGCTGATACACCCGCTCCGCTGCGGCAGCCGCATCGCTATGGCCTGCCAGCGCGAACATATCGCTCAGATAGGCTTTATATTCACTGATAATTTTCAGTGAGGCCTCATCATCTTTAAAGTAGTAATCGCGATCTGGTAACCCCAGGCCACCCTGATTTAAATACACCGCATACTGGGTAGAGTTTTTCGCATCGTTATTAACAAACCAGCTAAATGGAATCGCAATGCCATCACGTTGTAAGCGGGCAAATATTGCGGGTAGCTGTGCCTTGTCACTTAGCGCTTTAATCGCATCCAGCTGCGGCTGCAGCGGGCTTAAACCCAGCTCTTCGATAACAGACTGGTCCATAAAGCTGTTATAGAAGTGTCCCAGCTTTTGTTCGTCCGAACCGGCGGCTAAATCAGTCCGGGCAGAGACTTCTTCGATAATGGCTTTTACCGCCTGCTGCGATTGATCTGCCAGAATATGGAAAGAGCCATAGGTGGCTTTGTCGGCAGGAATTTCAGTTTCAGCCAGCCATTTGCCATTTACCGCCAGGAAAAAATCCTGACCAAAGGCCACGCTTGAGTCAAAGTACTGGGTATCAATACCTGATACCAGGGCAGCCTGTTGCTGGGTAACTGCAGGTTTGGCCGCCGCACTTTGCTCGGGGGCATTTTGCTTACCACAGGCACTCAGGCCAAGAGCCAGGGCTACCGCACTGGCCACTAAGGTGATTTTTTTCATTGTTATATCCTGTTATACGCGGGAAAAAAGAGTGAACATCTCATCTTACGCCCTCTGTCTGGCCTTGCCAATTTGTGCCAGGCATAAAGTTGTAACAAAGTATGAGAAAGGCCTTAACTGCTGCTTTCCAACGCAAAACCATGTTCGCCCTGCTCAAAAATGACATTAGCCCGCCCCACCAACAGCGGATCGGGGAGCCCTATCGCCGCCGCATCTTTGTTCTCGTATGGCAGGCGCTGCAACACGTAACGCATCGCATTAAGGCGGGCCCGTTTTTTACAATCGGATTTAATCACCGTCCAGGGCGCATAGCTGGTATCCGTTGCAGCAAACATCGCTTCTTTGGCCTGAGTATAGTGATCCCATTTATCCAGCGATGCCAGATCGATGGGGCTTAACTTCCACTGCTTTAACGGATGGGCTTCTCGCTCGGTAAAGCGGCGCCGCTGCTCGTCGCGACTAACGGAAAACCAGAGCTTAATCAGATGAATGCCGCTACGCACCAGTTGGCGCTCAAAGTCTGGCGCTTGCAGCATAAATTCCTGATACTCCTCATCACTGCAAAAACCCATTACCCGCTCAACACCCGCTCTGTTGTACCAGGAGCGGTCAAATAACACGATTTCCCCCCGGGTGGGTAGCTGTGCCACATAACGCTGAAAATACCACTGCCCCTGCTCAACCGTGGTCGGTTTCTCGAGCGCAACCACGCGGGCGCCACGCGGATTCAGATGCTCCATAAAGCGCTTGATGGTGCCGCCTTTGCCTGCCGCATCCCGCCCCTCAAACAGGATCACCAGGCGCTGGCCGCTGGCTTTAACCCAGTGCTGTAACTTTAACAGTTCGACCTGCAGCTGATATTTCTGCTGTTCGTAGCTTTTGCGACTTAAGCGGTTCTGGTAAGGATAGCCGCCACTGCGCCAGTCAGTGGCCAATTGCTGGTCGGCTTTCAGACGGCGTTTTTCTGACTGCGCCGATTCGCCCTTAAGTAACGCCTTACTCAGTTGTGTCAGATCATCCGGTGACAAGCCTTCCAACATCGCCAGTAAATGCTCGGATAACTGGTGCAAATCGCCAGCCGCCCGGGCGGCAATAATGTCTTCAATCGCTACTGCCTTGGCCTGCTGACTGGCGCTAAGCCTTTGTGTCACCCGTTCAGTTTGCGGATCCTGCGCTGTCGTCTCAGCCTGGACTTTCTCGGTCATCATATCTCCTACGCGCTGTGTTAAGTGGCAACCTCGCATTGATAACAACTGGGCGAGCGCGGGCAGCTGCCGCCCCGGGCGCAAATCAGTTGTGCGGGTTTATTCATGCTACGGCTAACCCAGTTGATATTCAGAATATTGGCCACCCGCTTCAAGGTGGTTTGAATATTTTGCGGCACAGTAGCAGCGCCACCGTAACTGATACAACGTGCCTTCATCTCCTGCGCCAGCGCATCGGCATCCAGCCCCTGAGCCGCCAGAGCCGGATTCAAATCAATACCAGCACATAATACATGGTCATTACCGGCCAAATCTTTGACCTTGGTCGACTCACAGCAATAAATTCTCGGTTGTCCCTGCACATCCAGTAAAGATAGTTGCGCCGCACTACCCGATTCTTTTACCTCAAACATCCGGAATACCGCCCAGTGTTGGCACGGGTCCTGGACTTGTCGCATATTGCCCCAGGGCAGCGGGATACCATTACCGCGATACACTGCCTTTAATTTACCGGGGCTGTACGCATCAAAATAGTGCCAGTGCGGATAGGGTGATACTGCCGTCATCCGCCGCATCGCCACCGAAGCCGACACTTCAGCCTGCAAGTGACTGGCAATTTCGTAGCCACGCCGCTCCAGCAACTGCCGGAATGGCTGTTTCGGGCACAGCAGCGCACCGGCAAAAAAGCTCGACTCAAAGTCGCGCCAGGCATGCAAAATGTCCTGCGGTGCCATGCTACTGCTGTCAGCGAACACATCGTCATGCGCCCCGCCGACTGCCATGGAGCTTTTCACGCCATCTTTGTTATGCAGTACCGCATGGCCAATATGTACTGCCAGCTCATATTTTAGCCGGGTTGGCCATTGCTGCAGGATCCGGTGCAAATGCAAACTCTGCGGTGGCACAAAAAACGAGGTCTGAATATTATTCGAGCGGACGCCCAATTCGTCGATTAGCTCACGCGGCGCTTCATCAAACCAGTGAATACTCAGTCCCAGTTGTTTGACAATGGCCAGCAATTCGTCAACCGATAACGGTAGCCGCTTTAACCCCACTTCTTCAGCGGCGCGCTCCAGCTCAGGAAAGTGGTTCTGGTGATGCTCCTGATGGGCGCGAATTAATAGCTGAGCAAACTGCCGGCCACTGGTGCCGGTTTGCGACAACAACTCTGGGATCGCAATTTGCAGAATATCGCCGCTAAACAAAAAGCCTGGCTCCAACGGCATACCATTTAAGCCACCCTTGCTTTGCTTCGGTAGCACCAGATCCTGCTCCTCCGCTTCGCCATCCAAAAACCAGTCCAGCTCTTTTTGAAACACCTGCGCAATAACTTCCAACATTTCGACGGCCGGCACCCGCTTACCGCGCTCAATCATCGATAAATAAGATACCGAGGGCGCCGCTTCCGGATTCAGCCGCACACAACGGGTCGACAGATCTTCAATAGTTAAGTTATTGCGTTTACGCAAATTTCTTATTTTAGTGCCCAGAAAATGGGACTTACGCAGCAGACTTTTGTTGATTTTCATTTTGTAAAATTCACACTGTAAAATTTTTATTGTGAAATTATGCTTAAAACTAATCTAGACTAGATTTCAAGCAATAGCAAAAGCTAGTGCCAAAACTAAGCCTTATCAGAGGCAAAATACCGACCCTACCCGATGAGGAACACAAGATGACAACTTTAGCTAACCCACTGCAGCAGGAGCTGCATATCCAGCAGCAAATCCAATTGATCACCGAGCTGAACCAACAGCATGTGCGCCAGGTCATGGATTACTCAAAAGGTTTTCTGGACAAAACCTTCCCACTGGCCCGGGGTTCGCATAAAGATGTCGCCAGCTATGTGGTGTACTACCAGCAACTACTGGCGTTTTTTCATGATGGCAGTACCAGCGGTTTAAAAGAACCGGCACAATTTATTGCCCTGATTGGCCACCGCGAATCACCAGAAGCGCTGTTGCTGCAGAATGAAGAGCGCCATGTTGAATTGATCCTGAACCGGCGTGGGCTACAGGGTAGTCAGGATCCGGCTGGCATTGACGATATTCAGCTGCAAACCACCACGCCGGACTGCAATTGGTTTAGCCTGATCAGTGGCCGGCAGATCAGCTGCCGCAGCCGTGCGGAAAAAAGCTTTACCGCCAAAGATGGTCAACCCTTTCAACTTTAAGCTGCTCCGGCAACCTGCTGCGGTTGCCGGCGTCTTACTCCGGGGTTAAGCTGTGTGCATCTGCTTGTCGTGAGATCTGGCCTAACCCTGAATGCTTGAACTTAAACACCTGAAAACACTAACAACACTGGCAAAAACCGGTAGTTTACAGGCGGCGGCGCTGGAACTCTGTGTTACCCAATCCGCCCTCTCCCATCAACTGGGTCAGTTAGAGCAACGGCTTGGGCAAAGGTTATTTCAGCGTAAAAGTCAGCCGCTACAGTTTACGGCTAGCGGCCAGGCGTTGCTGGAATTGGCACAGCGGGTGCTGCCTGATGTGGCACACACACTCAGACAGTTACAGCAGCCTGGCGACGCAAACGCCACTTTAGTATTAAGTGTGGAGTGTCATGCCTGTTTTCACTGGATCCTGCCGGCACTGCGTCTGTATCGGCAGCAGAATCCGGCACTGACCATCACCCTCAGCCATGAAATTGAGCATGATGCTGTCACCAGTTTATTAACTGGCGAGCTGGATATTGTGCTAACCACCGATCTGCGCCATGCCGACAAGTTGCAGCTTTATCCGTTATTTGAGCTGGAGTTAGTGTTGTTGGTGAGCCCGGATCATCCGTTGGCTCAGGCAGAGCAGATTACACCGGCGCTGCTGCAGCATGAGGTGATCCTAAGCTACCCGATCCCAGCTGAGCGGCAGGACTTATTCCGCTGTTTTATGCCGGATCTCAGCTTTAAAGGTCAACTCAAAGCCGTCGCCCAAGGCAGCCAAATTGTGCAATTGGTCGCAGCGGGCCAGGGCATTGCTGCCCTGCCGCGCTGGATGGCGGAACCCTTTGCCAGTCAAGGCCTGTTGGTTAGCAAAACCCTGGGTACTGCTGGCTTATGGCGCCCGATGTATTTGCTACACCGGCCTAATCAGGCCCCTGCCAGCGCACTTGCTGCTCTGGCAGAGGTGTTCCGGCAAGCCGCACCAGAGTCAACCCGCCCGGTTCAACTCCCAAAATAATTCAGGCTCCCGCAGGAGCCTGATTGCTAAATCGGTTATTACAACAGACTTTATTCCGCAGCCTGCTGCGCAACCTGCGTTGACGCAATACCGTTGATGCTCATGGTCAGGCGTTGCAGATTTGCCACCGTCAGCTCTGAATTGTCCAGCTTAACCGCCAGCATCAGATCCTGCAGCGCAGCCACTTTATCACCGGCCATCAGGTTCATTACGGCTCTGTTATTCAGTGCCAGTGCCCGCATCTCGCGTTTAGCGGAGCGCGGCACGGCCTGCAAAGTACCGGCACGCTGCACGGCGTCAGTACAGGCTGCCTCGGCTGATGCGAAGTCAGCAGTGCGGCTGTACGCGACACACAGGCTTAACTGGCGGAAGAACGGATCCGTATCGGCCTGACGGGGGCTCACCGCCTGTTCGATCCCCGCTTTAAACTGCCCGGCTTTAATTAACTCGGCGCCCGGTGCTTCTTCCGGCAATCCCATCTGGTACGCATTACCCGCCGCAGAAGCGAGCAATGGACTTGACGACAACATTACTACCGCCAAACCGGCTAATAATTTACGCGTTGAAAAGGTCATGTCTGGTCTCTCCTGCAAAATTGATTTCAGTGCCTGCTTAGTGGCACGTAATAAAATTACAAGATCACGCTATTTCTGACAAACGAGAAGAACTAAACGAACAGGTTAGAAAATTTAACTTATCCGACCACCTGACGCAAAAGCAACAAAGACAAACAGCCACAATGAAATAAAATCAAAGACATAGGGCGCTTCAGCCCAGAAAGAATGGATATACAGCACGCTAAACAAAGCAATACAAACTGTAATTTTATTACAAAAATAATAGTGGCAAGCGCTAGTGATGGCGCTCAGACGCTTGGTCAGGACTGGTGGTTGCTTTTACTGGCTACTCTGCTATGGTATGCGCAAGCTGGCACTCTGCCAGCTGTACTTTAACGGAGTATCGTCTTGTTCAGGCCCATCCGGTCGTCTTTAAAGAGTTTTAGTACCGCCTTCCAGCTTTAAGCCGGGTGCGCGCTGTCGCGCCCGGATCCAATACCAGCTTGTTAGCCCATACCCTTATTCGCCAACAAATTTGATCTATGGAGAGCCCGATGACAGGTCGCGCCACCCTGAAGAATTTTCCGCTATCGCGCCTGGAACGCTATTTACTTAGTGCCAGCTGGTTCCCGCTGCACAAAGCACGTAAACCAACCACTCTGTTGCGGACACTGGGTACACCTCAGGTGCCTCGCGGTGATAAAGGTCAGCTTAGCGCCGCACCCGGCCATTCAATACAACTGATCGCGCTACCCGAAGGCGAAAGTTGTTGGGTAACACTCAGCACAGAGCATACGGCCAGCACAGATGATAACCCGCTGTCGATTTGGTCGCCACTCGGGCAGGCGCTACTGGGCAAAACCTGTGGTGACCTGGTGCAGGTAAAAGTATTTCGCCGCACTTTGACGTTTATCGTCGGCGACATTCTGAGAGTCAAGCAAACCGATTGAGGTTAAAACCCGGGAGGATAGTGCCATGCAGTCTTTAACAGTCGCAGCTAAAGGTTTTGATATCACCGCACCTACCGTCTGTAGATTGCTGCGACCTCAGAGCAGGGGTGTCATCTGTTTAAGGATTTACCATGAGCAAAGAAACCAGCAAAAAGCAGCCAAAGCATGACATCAAAGAAAAACGCCGGCTGAAAAAGCAAAAGCGCCAGCAACAGAGCTAAGATGGCGACCCGCAGGCTGCCAGCAGGCAGCCTGCTTTAATTGTGGCTTTAATCCAACAGTAGCTGTAACTCTGGCGGTAAAAACGGCTTGCCGCTTGCATTAACGGCGGTACCGGTAATAAAGGCATCCAGCATCAGCTTCTGATCGCGACTGCGCCACACTTGTTGCTTAAAACCAAAGCGTAAGCGCGACACCGGCTGATACTGGGTAGTGATATAAAACTGATCGCCACTGGTTAACGATGCCTTGTAGTCCAGTTCGGCACGCACCACTACCAAATTAACTTCGGCTCTGGCTAAGGCGGCAAAATCAATTTGCCGGCTGGCTAAAAACTCATGCCTGGCATGCTCCAGATAATTAAAATAGACGGCATTATTCACTATACCCTGCATATCGCATTCGTAATCGCGGACTTTAAACTCAGTTTTATGCATCAGCAGCTCCCTGGTTGCAAAAGCTGAATGCTAACAGTCAGCCGCACAATCTCCAAGTCAGGCCAGTTTGGGTGACAAACCAACCGGTGCCACTGGCAGAAACAGCTGCGGTAATTTACGTGGTACTATATCCAGTGCCGTTTTATAGCCCTGCAGATACAGCAATTGCTTCTGTGCCACCGTCAATTCAAAGTTCACCGCTGATACCTCACCGGTATTTACCACCACCGTATTGTGCCAGTATTCGGCATGGACATATTCACGTGACACGGCATTCATAAAGGTTTGGATCAGCATCTGCATATAAGACACGACCGGCAGGTAGCGGCTGGTGCGGATAGGCCGGGTTTCAGATTCACTTTTCAGCCGGAAGCAAACCAGTGGCAGCCCCTGCCCCGACCAATCGCGGTGCAGCGCATCCTCAGACAGGATCACGCCATCAGTCAGCACCTTGTCGCGATAACTTTTAAACGAGAAAAACAACGGGATCGACATCGAATAGCGGATTGCGGCCGATACTCTGACCTCCGGCGTCAACTGGCGGTTAAAAATCACCGGCCCACCGCCACTGATATCCGTTGCCAGCACATGCAAATCCAGCTCAAGATCGGCAAAGGTACGCTGCTCTAAAAGTGCATCCAGCCACTGTTCAAAGCGGTTACCATTACAGAGGCCGCCGGTGCGTAATAAGGTAGTAAGCGAGATCCCTTTGAAGTAACGAAAGTCTGTATCCAATGCCAACTGTTCAATCCGCTTTAACGGCCAGCCGGCCGCATAAAAAGCCGCCACGATACTGCCACCCGATACGCCAACTAAATGCCGGTAACTCAGATTCAGCTCATTCAGGGCTTGCAGAATGCCGATATGGCAACTCAGACGGGTACCACCACCGGACAAAATAGGGACAATTTCTGACACATTCAGCACTGACATCAAAGCCACCTTAGCAGCAGTATTTCTTCAAGTATGGTGAAACATTGGAGGCTGTCCAGTAACAGATATTTTTTGCAGCCACTAAACCTTTGCCATAAGGTGGACGACTAAGCAAGAAACCCATAATTAGTATCAGGCATGCCTGCAACAGAACAAACGTTATTACAACGAGCCCAACAAGGTGATCAAAGCGCCTTCGCCCAACTCTACCAGCAGGGTGTTGGCCGGGTTTATGCGATCGCCTGGCGTTTGCTGGCAAACCGCGCCCGGGCAGAAGAGGCGGTGCAGGAGACCTTTTTAAGGGTCTGGCAACAATTGCCTGGCTTTCGGGGCGAGAGTGCCTTTAGCAGTTGGCTACACCGCCTGGCCGTCGGAACCAGTATCGATCTCTGGCGCAAGGATAAAGGCTTAAGGCTGGAAGACGGCGAGTCGCTGCCGGAGCTCGGTTATTGCCCCGCCGAACAAGGTGAACAGCAACAGCAATTGGAAAGTGCGATTCAACGTTTACCAGCCCAGGCCAGAGCCGTTTTTGTGTTGTACGCATTGGAGGGTTATCCCCATCAGGAGATCGCCACCTTACTGAATATTGCCGAAGGCAGCAGTAAAGCCCACTACCACCGCGCCCGGCAATTATTGCAGGAGTATCTGAATGAGCACTAAGCAACTCGATGATTTGCTCGCCACCCTGCCACGTGAGCGGCAACCCGAACGGGATCTGTGGCCTGAAATAGCCGTCCGGCTTGCACCACGGCCACAGTCGCGTCACTTCGGCAAACTGGCAATAGCCGCGTCGGTACTGCTGATGCTGCTCTTTAGCTGGCAATGGCCAGAGCGCACCGAACCTGTGCTGGCCTGGCAGCAGCAGGAACAGCAATGGCAACAGGCGCTAAGCCAACAACTGGCAGAGCTGCAACAGGTCAATCCGGCCTTTGGCGACTGGCAATGGCAGTTGCAGCTGTGGCAGCAAGCCATCAATCAGGTGAAAGTGGCACTGAATTTTTACCCGGACGATCCCGGTCTGCAACACAAACTGGCCTCACTCTATCAACAACAGCTGTCTTATGTTGACTGGTTGGCCTCGACATCTTACTAAAGGAGAACACCATGAAACTGATACAACTCGGCGCCAGCCTTTGTTTACTGCTTGCCAGTAGTCTAAGCCTGGCCGACAGCCGGCAAAGTATTAACGAAGTCCGCACCGTCAGCCCGAATGAGCAGATCAGCCTGGAGGTAATGCGCGGCAAGGTTGAAATCCGTGGCACCAATAGCAACCAGTTCCGGGTGTCCGGTAAACTGGATGAAAAAGCGGAAGGCTTTACCCTCGATTCCAAGGGCGGCTTTACCGGCTTTATCGTGCAGATGCCCCGACAGTTAAGAGAGCAACATCAAGAAAAAGTCCAGGGTTCAGAGCTTGTTATCGAATTACCGGTGGGTAGCTCCGTATCCTTTAAAGGCGTGAATGTCGATGTCAGCCTGACCCAGGTGAACGGCGGCGTGGAAATCAATACCGTCAATGGTGATATCACAGCAGCGCAATTGGATGGCCGGGTCGAGTTGGCGACCGTAAACGGTGCCATTAAAAGCCAGGCATTAAATGGTCAACTGCGCCTGCGGTCGGTAAACGGTAAAATCAGTGATCAAGGCGCGACCGGGCGTCTGAGTGTGGAATCCGTAAACGGCGAAATAGCGCTCAAGAGCAAACCACAAGAGCTGATGGTAACCGTCGTGAATGGCGAAGTGGATTTGGAGTTAACCGATACCGCGCAACTGGAAATCTCTTCGGTAAATGGTAACGTCGAACTGGAGCTAAAAAACCAGAATGCGCCACGTATTAAAGGCTCTTCAGTTAGTGGCAAATTCGAGCTGAAGCTACCTGCCAATCTGGATGCCGCAGTCAGCCTGAAAACATCCGCTGGCGGCAGTATTAAAAACAGCCTGACCGCCGATCAACCGAGTCGCGCTAAATACGGCCCGGCCAGCGGCCTGCAATTTACCAGCGGCAAGGGCCTGGGCGTGATTGACATTAATACCGTCAGTGGCCGCATTGAGCTAAAGAAAAACTAATGTCGCCTTATGTTTAGGAATACCGCATAACGCATTACCTGCAGGCCTAACCCAAAACGGTTAGGCCTGCACTGGATGCCGAACCCAATACAGCCACCTTTTTAAAACACTTTTGAAATAAGATATTACATTTAGTTATATTTAAATGCTGTACACAAAAAGTAACAGCACTTATTACAGCTAGGTTACCGGCTGATGATGTTTTTTTGACCATAGTAAAAAAAACCTTTTTCGGAAACGCTGTGCCGATCATGGTGTAACCCGAAGTCGACTGACTATTTTTCGTCCATTTACAGCTCCCCGCCTTTTCTTTTAAAACTAGTAACAGATGTTGCTGTGGTTTTACAGCATGCAGTCATCCTTCCAGGGAACTCATAACAAGAAACAAGGTAATACTATGCCGAAGAAATATTTCAAACTAAATGCGTTTGCACTGCTGTGCCTACCCGCAGCATTGTTAACAAATGCCGCAAACGCAGACGATAACAACCAATATCAGGATGGCCCGGTTACCCGGGTTATTGTTAAGTATAAAGAAAGCCAGACCGATAATCTGACACGCAGTCTGCCGGCAGCCGTCGCTCAGCAGCGCCGGGCTGAGCGGATGCAGGCCAAAGCTGAGCGTTTTAGTCAGCGTGCCGGCAAGTCAGTGAAGTTTGTGCGGGAAACCGCATTGGAACGCCATGCGGTATTTAGCGCCGACCGTCGCCTGTCGGCCAAGGAAACAGCGGCACTGCTCAGCCAATTAGCAGCAGATGACGAAGTAGAATTAGTCGAAGAAGATGTGCTGCTACAAGCAGCTCTGACTCCAAACGATACCCAGTATGCCAACCAATGGCATTACTATGAGAATACCGGCGGTATTCGCGCCCCGGCAGCCTGGGACAGAGCCACGGGTCAGGGCGTAGTCGTGGCGGTACTGGATACCGGCTACCGGCCACATGCCGATCTGAATGCCAATATTCTGCCCGGCTACGATATGATTTCCGATACCTTTATCGCCAATGATGGCGGCGGCCGTGACAGCGATGCCCGCGATCCGGGAGACTGGACCAATGCCGGCGAGTGTGGCGGCGGTCAACCAACCTCCTTCCGCGCTTCCAGCTGGCACGGTACGCACGTGGCCGGTACCATTGCAGCTGTTACCAACAATAACACCGGGGTTGCCGGCGTTGCTTATAACGCCAAGATCGTACCGGTGCGGGTATTAGGTAAGTGCGGTGGTTATACCTCTGATATCGCTGACGGTATTATCTGGGCAGCCGGTGGCACTGTGTCGGGCGTACCGGCTAATGCGAATCCAGCCAGTGTTATCAATATGAGTCTGGGTGGCTCTGGTAGCTGTTCTACCACCACTCAGAATGCGATTAACCAGGCGCGCAGCCGTGGTGCTGTCGTTGTTGTTGCCGCCGGTAACAGTAACTCAAACGCCAATAACTTTAACCCGGGTAACTGTGCCGGCGTGGTTAACGTCGCCGCAACCAACCGTCAGGGCGGTCGCGCCAGCTACTCTAATACTGGTACCAGCGTTGATGTCGCAGCACCGGGTGGCCAGATGACCTCAGCCAATGACCCGAATGGCGTACTGTCTACCTATAACTCTGGCAGCACTACGCCGGGCAATGACAGCTACGGCTACAGTCAGGGTACCTCTATGGCGGCGCCACACGTGGCCGGTGTTGCAGCGCTGATTAAGCAGGTGAAACCCTCTGCCACCCCGGATGAAATTGAGACCATCCTGAAAAATACCGCTCGCAGCTTCCCGGCAACCTGCAGTGGCTGTGGTACCGGCATTGTTGATGCCAATGCCGCAGTGCAAGCTGCTCAGGGTTCAGGTGGCACCGGCGGTGGCGGCACTGTGTCCAACCTGTCGGCTACTACCAATAACTGGCTACACTACACTGTCACGGTACCTGCTGGTATGCGGACGCTCACCGCCAGTATTTCCGGTGGCACCGGCGATGCCGATCTCTATGTTCGTCGCGGCGCCAGACCGACTACCACAACCTATACCTGTCGTCCGTATCTGCAAGGTAACAATGAAACTTGCAATATCAGCAATCCAGCTGCAGACGTATGGCACGTTAGTATCCGTGCTTACAGCAGTTTCAGCGGTGTGACCCTGACAGTGAGTTACAATCCGTAACTTAAGTCAGTACCAGATAAGTAAGTGACAACGGTAGCGCAAGCTACCGTTGTTTTTTAGAGCAAAGGTAAAGGCTCCCTAGTCAGCAAAGCTGATCTTACCCACAGTAATGGCCGGCATAGCTTCACTGGTAGCAGTAAAGGTGTCAGAGCTGCCGGCGACACTTTCATTCGCCAGCACGGCAAATAATACGGCTTCTTTGGCGTCCGGCAAAATCGCCAACTCAGCGGTAGTTCGCAGCGGAAACTGTGGCAGTTGCTGCTGAATTTGCTGCATTAACAGCGGGTTATGGATGCCGCCGCCACTGGCGTAAATAACAGTAGGCTGTGCTGCTACCGTTAGCTGCTGTACTACACGCACAATGGCTGTTGCACTAAAGCAGTTTAACGTGGCCAGCACATCTGCCGGGCTTAGCGCAGTGCAACCACTTTGTTGCTGCGCCTGCTGCAGGTACTGCAAATTAAACACCTCAGGCCCGGTGGTTTTGGGCAAACTCAGGCTGAAAAACGGATGCTGCAGTAACGCCGCCAATAATGCCGGCGCCACCTTGCCACTGCTGGCGATTCTGGCATCGGCATCATATTGCAAGGCCGGATAGTACTGCCGGACATAGGCATCCATCATGGTATTACCCGGGCCGAGATCCGTACTAAACACCTTGTTCAGATCGGCATCTGCCGGCAAATAGGTAAGATTAGCAATGCCGCCAATATTCAGCAGAATACGGTTTTCCTGAGCGGAGCCAAAGAGTAAATAATCACCATAGGCCGCCAGTGGTGCGCCTTCGCCGCCAGCCGCGATATGTTTTTGCCGAAAGTCACTGACGGTAATAATGCCGGTATGCACCGCAAGGTGATCACCATCTCCCAGTTGCAAGGTCGCGTTGCCCCACGCCGGATCCTGATGCTGCCGCAACGGGCAGTGATAGACGGTCTGACCGTGACTGGCGATCAGGTCCACCTCTGACGCCGGCACCTGCCAGTCGCGTAATGCCTGATTGATCATAGCCGCATGCTGCAGGGCAATCCATGGATGCAATAATGTCAGTTGCTGTAAATCAACCTGCCGTTTGGCAAATACCGCCTGCACCCGGCTGCGAAATTCATCCTGATAAGGCACGGTGATAAACTGCTCGACGGTGACGCTGGTATGCTGGCCGCTACCACTAATTAAGCACAGCGCGATATCCAGCCCATCTAACGAAGTCCCACTCATTAAACCGATAATGCGGCGGCTGGGTTTGGCGGCCAGTTGATATAACTTGGTTATGTGACTATGCATGCGTAGCGCATCCTTAATTTTTTTCTAAAACAACAACACCAGGCGCCGCTTTCGTTCGTATACTTACGCCGAACACTGTTATCACTCAGTGCCCATACTAACCCAGAACCATGAACGGAGAAAATGATGATTAGTTATGTAACCTTAGGTGTCAGTGATCTTGCTGCAGCCCGCAAGTTTTATGGTGATTTACTGGCTGAGCTTGGTGCCAAAACCTTGTTAAATATGGATCGGATCACCTTTTTTGGTAAGAGCATGAAAGAACCCATGCTGGCTGTATGTATTCCGTTCAATCAGCAAGCCGCAGCGCCAGGTAATGGCAATATGGTGTCTTTGGCTCCAGGCTCAAAAGCAGCGGTTGATCAGCTGTATCATAAAGCCATTGCGCTGGGTGCCACTTGCGATGGTGCACCGGGTCAACGCATTCCAAATACCTTCTACGGTGCCTATGTAAAGGATGCCGATGGTAATAAACTTTGCTTTTGTCATTTCGGTTAAGCATGCAGATTAACGCCGATTTTAGTGCCCGGGTAGTGCTGTTGCCGGGCCAACAACAATTTGTGCCATCCCCTCTGCCCGGTGTAAGCCGGGTGATGTTAGACCGTGCTGGTGACGAAGTCGCACGCGCTACCAGTCTGGTACGTTATGCAGCAGGCTCGGGTTATAGCAGCCATCGCCATGATGGCGGTGAAGAAATACTGGTGCTGGACGGCATCTTTTCAGATGAACACGGCCACTATCCTGCTGGCAGCTACCTGCGTAATCCACCGGGCAGTAGCCACCAGCCATACTCTGAGCAGGGTTGTCTGCTGCTGGTAAAACTTTGGCAATTTGCCGCTGACGATCACACTAAGCTGGTCATTGATACCAATAATAGGAGCTGGCTCCCCGGTTTAGTGCCTGGGCTAAGTGTACTGCCTTTACATGAGCATAACGGTGTTAACACCGCCTTAGTGCGCTGGGCCGCCAATACCCAATTTAACCGCCACACCCATCCCGGTGGCGAGGAAATCCTGGTGCTGGACGGTGTTTTCCGCGATGAGTTTGCGGAATATCCCAAGGGTACTTGGTTGCGCAATCCCCGCTATAGCAGCCATACCCCTTTTACTGGCGAGACTGGCGCCCTGATCTATGTTAAAACCGGACACTTAGGCGCTAATTTACTGGGTGACAAATTTATCGCTGCCTTTAGTTAAGGTCGTGATTGCCAGCTGTTGCTTTTTTGTGCTAGATTTTGCGCCCTTTTCTGATAAAGCTAGCCTGTGATGGATTTGTTAACACTCACTATTGTCAATGCCTTTATCGCGCTGGTGGCAACCGCCGTGCTGGTATTGCAGGATAGTGCAGATCGGCAATTCCGTTACCAGCGCTATTTTGTGTTGGCCGGCCTGTGCATGCTGCTAAACGCCAGTTTCAGCGCCTTGCGCTATGCCGGTTACCCCCTGCCGTACTGGTTGTTTCCAGCCCTGACCAACAGCCTGAGTGTTGGCGCCAGCCTGGCATTGGCTGCAGGTATTCACCGCCATTTGCAAAAACCCGGTAAACGCTTTGGTTTATTGCTGGTGTTTATGCTGATTTATGCCCTGCATTTTGTCGACTATATCAGCAACAACCTTGGGTACCGGATGCTTCTCAATATCCCGATAGTACTGCTGGTTAATTTCTGGTGTATTGCCATGCTTTGGCAGGCCCGGCATTCAGAACTGGGTAAGGTCTATCTGGCGTTTATGGCGACCTTTATCTTTAATATCCTGCAATTTGGTGGGCGATCTACTTACCTGCTACTGGAGCAAACCCAGGTTCTTAATACAAACTATAGCGCTCTGGTGCATAGCATAGGTTTTTTCTGCCTGACGGTTTTCGCCATTCTGATTTTTTGCTGCATTATTATGCTTAGCCACCGGCAACAAAAACTGATGTTACAGCAGCTATCTGAGCGCGATGCGCTAACCGGCTTATTAAACCGCCGCACCCTGGACCTCAGGCTGGCAGCCGAATTTAATCGTTGTCAGCGCAAGGGCAGCAGCTTAAGTTTGCTGTTGCTGGATGCTGATCACTTCAAGAAAATTAACGATACCCTTGGCCATGCTGCCGGCGATCAGGCAGTACAGCATATCGCGCGGATCGCCGATCAACAGCTACGCGATTATGATCTGTTGTTTCGCTTTGGTGGCGAAGAGTTCTTACTTTGCTTACCGGATACCGACCATTCTACAGCGCTACAGATCGCTGAGCGGCTGCGTCACAGCATCGAAAAGCAAGCAGTGCAGGCAACAGAGCCCTTTACGCTCACCGTGAGTATTGGCGTGGCCAGTAGCCCGGGAACGGCAGATTGGCAAAGCTTGCTAAAGCATGCCGATCAAGCGCTTTATATGGCAAAGTTCCGCGGCCGCAATCAGGTACAAAGCTTTTCCGCCGTCAAATTAGAACATGCCACTGCTATCTCGGACTAATCACAGCCAAAATCCAGCAGCAAATGTTTCTTTTTTAGAAAAATGAGCTAAGATACCTCTTATTAAGCACAGCATTAATTATCTTATTCTGTTAGTCTTGGATTGATCTAACAGGGGTACTACGTATATGGACATACTCACCCTCGCCATGGTGAACTTTTTTGTAAAAGGCACTGCCGCCGACGAGGCACTAAAAGTCGCAGAGCGTTTGCGCCAACATATCGAAAATAGCATTATTGACGAGTTACCAGCGCTCAAACTCACCGTCAGTATTGGCATTAGCACCCTGGTTTCAGGGCAAAATTTCCACGAGCTGGTCCAGCAGGCAGATCAGGCTCTTTATAGCGCCAAGCAACAAGGGCGTAATCAGAGCCTGCACTTTCAGGCAGCAAACTGTGATTAATCGCAAAGACCGGCTACAGGGTGGCGTACAGCCGCCTGAATTAAAGTTGACCGCATGCCAATTTAGGTTAATTATTAGGCAACGCGCACTGTGCCGCGCCCCTCTTATCAGGCGGATAACTATGCAAAAATACGCCTTACTTGCGCTGTTGCTATTATGTCGGCCCGTCTTTGCTCATTCCCCTTTACTGCTCTGTTATGAATTACAGGAAAATTCGACCGTAGAAACCAGCCTGGGGATTGGACTGGAACAGATTTTTGAGTTTCAGGCCAAGGTTGTCGCTGATGCCTTACAAAGCCTGGCCGTGCCCTATCAATTACAACGACTGCCCTGGCGCCGCTGCCTGGCGGCGGTAAGCCGCGGTGAGCTGGATGGCGTGATCGGTGTCGGCTGGACTGCAGAACGCGATCAGGCATACCACTTCCCAAGATCAGAGCTGGAGCCAGATCCAACTAAGCGATTACTGCACCTGAGTTACTCTATCTATACCCGTTATGACAGCCCGCTGCAGTGGGATGGTCAGCAGCTGACAGGTATCGCACATGGCCTGGCGGCTCCGAAAGGTTATGTCGCCGAACAGCGCCTGCAACAGCTGGGCGTTTGGCGTGAACTGGATGCAACCCTGGACTCTGGCATTGATCTGGTTTTAAAACACCGGCTGGATGGTTATGTACTGCCGGATGAGGTGGCAGCAACCCAACTTAAAGGCCACCCCGAGGCCGACAAAATCCGCAAGCTTGAACCGCGGTTTATGGCACAGCCGCTGTTTTTGGCATTCAGCCGCCAAAGCAGCAAACTTAACGACGAGCGACGCGCCAAGCTCTGGCAACAAATTGAATTATCGCGGGAAAAGTTACTCAGTCAGGAAACGCAGTAGGCTGCAGCTGACACAAGTAGTGCCAGCCGCTAGCGACTGCGCAACCAAAGCCCCAGCGCTGTACTGTAGCCCAAGGATTTCGCCGTGACCTGCCCCTGAGCATCCAGCACATAGTAGGTTGGAAACGCCTGGATCTGATAATCGACCGCTAGCTGTTGATTACCCAACAATACCGGCACCTGTAAATCCAGATCGGCGACAAAGTCTGCCACCTGCTCTGCCGAATCATACTGTAAGGCAATGGCATAAACGGCCAGTCCGTCGTTATCGGCTTGCAGGTACTTCAGGTTAGGCATACTTAAGCGGCAGATGCCGCACCAGGGCGCAAAAAAATATAACAGGGTTTGCTTACCCTCCAGCTCAGCAGAGCGGAACAAAGCGCCGTCGGCCGCAATGGCAATAAAGGCTGGCGCGGGCGTACCGCTGGCTAATAATGGCCGCTCTTTATACCAGCTTAGGCCAAAAAAAATCGCCAGCGCCAATACGATACTTAGAATCCAGGATTTCATGCACAACTCGGCCAGACAACAATCATAGTCAGACTGTAGCCTGCTTTGCTGATCAAGATCCAGCCTGCCCCAGACAATTGGCTGAAGGCAATAGCAGTGCGACATATTGTCGCACCCGCTGGCTCATCACTTGTCAGGGCGCCGCTTTATCGCTACCGTAGGCAGGATATGGCTTACTCTATCAAGGACCTGTTATGCGTTTTCTGCCCGCTTTGATCTTGCTGCTTGGTTTCACGTCACCCCTTGTTGCCGCCGCACCCTTAGTATTAAAACAGGGCGAAGTACGGCTGCCGATGCCGGGCAGAACCCTCACCGCCGGTTACTTTACCGCAGAAAACAGTGCCAGCCATGAAGTGGAGCTGGTTAAGGCCAGCAGCCCGGCCTTTGCCCGGGTGGAATTGCACCAACATATCCGCCAGGACGACGTGATGCGGATGGTGGAAGTCGAGTCGATTAGTCTCGAGCCCGGTGCTACCCTGGTGTTTCAACCCGGTGGTTTGCATCTGATGCTATTCGAACCTCAGGTCGAGCTGCGCCTGGGCGACAGCGTCCGGGTTTCGCTGTACTTCGCCGATGGCAGCAGCCAGGACTTTGAGCTGCCGCTGGCCGAAATGCCGCGCCGCTAGACATTTTAACGCCCAAGGCCCTCTTTCGCGCCGCAGGATGCCGCATGCTTAAAATTTGCCGTTGGCTACATAACTGGCTGGGCCTAATCCTGGTCATTCAGATTATCTGCTGGTTTTTGAGCGGCCTGGTGATGGCCATTATGCCGATTGAACAGGTGCGGGGTGAACATCTGCGCCAAACCCTGGCCAGCGACTGGCAAAGCGCTGCACTGGCTCCCGCCGCTGTGTTGGCGAAACATCAGGCCGGTGCCGGCCTGACGCTGAGCCAGCGACTTATACTGCAGGAGCAGCAACTCGCCGCTATACCCGTCTATCTGGTGGCAGATCAGGGACAGTTATATCGCTATCACGCGGCCACAGGTGCCATGCTGGAACCATTAACCGAGCCGCAGATCCGGCAATTGGCAGCCGCCCAATATCTTGGCGCTGGCCAGTTACGACAAAGCCATTTGCTATCGCAGCTGCCAGCAGAAGTGAAAAATCTGACACCACCGCTGTGGCAGGTACAGTTTAGCGATGCCGACCACACCACCTTTTATCTGGATCCGGCAACCGGCGTAGTGCAGCGGGTCAGAACCCAGGGCTGGCGCATCTTCGACTTTTTCTGGATGCTGCATATTATGGATTACCGCGACCGCAGTAACTTTAATAACCCGCTGTTAATTAGCAGCGCGGCCGCAGCTTTGCTATTTACCCTCACCGGCCTGGTACTACTCTGGCAGCGGCTGCGCCCAAGACGGCGCTATACCGCATAGCACCCGGGCGTTTTACCGGCACCACTGCGCTTATCCGGGCTGATAAATGAGCTTGAGTGCGCTGCCGGCATTGCCTACAATGCCGCATCGCAATTTTAATGGCAGAATCAAGATGACCGACAGCAGCTCCCGCCCGACCTTACCAGACCGTTTATCAGTAAATCCACGCAGCAAATTCTATGATGCGGCAATTTTCGAACACGAAGTTGGCATCAAACTTAACGGTAAAGAGCGTTTTGACGTAGAAGAATATTGCATCAGCGAAGGCTGGGTAAAGGTCGCCTCCGCCAAAGCACTGGATCGCCGTGGCCAGCCATTATTACTGACCGTAAAAGGCACAGTAGAAGCCTTTTACCGCTAATCAGCCGTTGCTAACTGCTGCGCCAGCTCCTCCGGGCGCAGCGTTAATACCTCTACCCCGTTTTCTGTTACCGCCACGGTATGCTCCCACTGTGCCGATAATTTCTTATCGCGGGTGACCACAGTCCAGCCATCTTTTTTGGTTTTCACCTTGGCGCTACCCTGATTAAGCATCGGCTCAATCGTAAATACCATGCCGGGCTTTAACAGCATACCGCTACCGGCGGCGGCTTAAGGCAAACTGCTCAATGGCAAAACCAATATCGCCCAGCCGGGCGCCGGGCTTAACCGCTTTAATACCCAGCCACAACGCCTGATAACAGTCGGCCACCAACTGCCGGGCTGCCGGTGTCACCTCGCCAATCAGATACATCTTACTGGAATCGGCAATAAAGCCATGTTTTTCCAGTGTAATATCGACGTTAATAATATCGCCGTTTTTTAAGCGTTGGCTGGCCGACGGCACGCCGTGACACACCACCTCGTTCACCGAGGTATTTAGCACATAGGCAAAGCCATACTGCCCCTTACTGGCCGGGCGGGCTTGTAACTCATCGACGATATAGCGCTCAGCCAGTTCATTAATTTGCAGGGTTGAAATTCCGGCCGTGATCGCGGTATCCAGCATCGCAAACACCCGGGTTAACAACCGGCCAGCCTCGCGCTGTAATGCCAGCTCGGCTGCCGTTTTAAGCTGAACGCCGCTCATCCAGGCCCCCCGCCCATTTCACATCAGCCTGCTGTAACAACATCACTACCAATTGCTGATAATTAAGGGTCGGATGCAGCTCAGCCAGCATGCCCATTTTTAGCCAAAACTCCGCCTGCGCATTAATCGAGCGCGACATAGCGCCACTGGCTTTGCGAATTTCTTCGTGTAGCTCATCAGCAATTTTTACAATACCCAAGTTCCTGACTCCTGCAGTTCGCAATATACGAATTATATATGAAGTATATATTCATTCCTAGCGCAATAATCGCAAGCGCCTTAAGCCGCGATCCAACCGGATGCAGATCCGCGCTGCCTGCGCCAAAAGTCGCTATTATGATGTAAAGGCCACTCTGACATAGCGCGGTCAGCCTGGGCCAGAAAAATCGTCGCCGTTATAGTTAAAGACTAAGGAGCCAGGGTGCGGCCACTAAAGCGCAAAGTAGTTATGCATAAAATAGTTATGCACAAAATAGTTATGCACAAAATAGTTATGGGGAGAGCATTGATGCAGAAAGTTTTGATACCAAGAGTGTTGATACTGTTAATCTGGCTACCCTTGCTACTATTAAGCGGCTGCAGCGCCACCATTAGCTTGCCGGCACAGGTGGCAGAGCCGCGTGAAGTGCAGTTACTGCTGCATGGTCGCCATAGCTCTATTCTGCTAACCGCCGCCGATCAAAGCCGGCTGCGTTATTCCTTTGGTGACTGGGCCTGGTATGTTGCGAACGAGCAAAGCCTGGCCAGTGGCAGCCGGGCGTTATTTCTGGACAGTAAAGGCGCATTGGGTCGGCAACAGATCGCCCCGGCCAGTGCCGGAGAAAACCTCGAAGCGCAAATCGGCGTTGGTATTGGTCAGCGCTGGCAATTTCAAGTTGAAGCCGCCAAAGTCGATGCCCTGATCCAAACCCTGGAGCAACAATTTCAACATAGTCAGACCGCGCCTTTTTATAGCTCTGAGCGCCATCTTAGTTTTATCCCCAGCGATAAGCCCTATACCATGCACTATAACTCCAACCATCAGGCCGCCGACTGGTTAAGAGCGCTGGGGCTTAAGGTAGAGGGTAACCCGGTATGGGGCAATTGGCAGGTTAAGAATGCAGAACCTACGCAGCGTTAGCCGTTATCGTAACGATGCACTGGCGAGCTGAATAAACTGAAAGACCTGTAAAAATTGCCGCTGCACTAATACCCGCTGCAATACATCGACGCTAAAATTTAAATAATCGTGCACCAGCGCACTTAACCAAAGTGCCTCTTATGGTAAAGATAATCAATTTCCCACTTTGACAGCGTGCGGCGTTCAAACTCCAGCCGGGCAAAATCATCGCGGCAATACAGTAAGGTATTGTCGCTTACTACAGTAAAAGCCAGTGGTAGTGGCACTTGCTGCACATCAAGCACAGATAATTGAATATCCGGTAGCTCGCTTTGCCAATCCAACGCCAGTAACTCCGGCGCCAAACGACGCTCAACCGGATCGTTTTGATAGTCAGCAAACAGTACCGCCAAATCGTAGTCACTGGCGTCACCAGCAGTGCCCCGCGCACGCGAGCCGTATAGCCACAATGCCGCTATCTGAGAATTGGCGGCTGCCAGCGATACTAAACGATTAAGCACAGCGGCTTGCTGCATAAAAACACCTTAAAAATCACGCATCAGGTTTATGTATAAGTTAACATACTTTCAGCAAAATGGTGAGCAAGGCCCCAGCGAGCTAAGGCAAGGACAACCGCTATGAAATATCTGATTAAACAAAAACTGCTTAGCCTAAGCGATAGCTTTAGCATTGAAGATGAGCGCGGCCGCGCGGCTTATCTGGTAAAAGGTAAAGTCTTTAGCTTTAGCAGCAGCCAAACGCTATTTAATGCCAGCGCCCAGCCACTACTAAAGATCCGCCGCAAATACCTGACGCTGTTACCCGCCTGCCGGATTGTTAATAACGATGGCAGCGAATGGCTGGTGCGCAAGCGGTTCTGGGCGTTTTTAAAAAGCCGCTTTGTGGTGGAAACGCCGCACGGGCAACTAGAAATGACCGGCAATTTCTGGCAACACGAATACGAAATCCGCCAACAGGGCCAGCTGATTGCCAGTATTTCAAAAAAATGGTTTAGCTGGTCTGATACCTATGCGGTGCAGATCCTAAAACCGGAGTGGACAGCGCAACTCTTGGCCGTAGTAATAGTGATTGACCGCTTACAGCATAGTGATCGTAATTCGGGTGTGGGGGATTAGTGATTTACCACTAATCCAAATCCCACAACTCATCATCAGCCGCCCACAGCGCCAGCAACTGCGCCTGACGGCTAAGTTGTTTTGCCTTGGCGGCCAAATCGCCGCTAAGCTCCGGGCTGCCTTGCCAGGCTATACCTTTATTGGCGGCTGCGGCAAGCGTGGTCCATTTACGCGCAAAGGCGGCCATCGCATCACGGGGCTCGGGTAAATCAGTGGCGCTAAGATGGTCAAACGGCACAGGTTGGGGCTGAGCGCCGGTGCTATCGCCAGCCAGGATCCAGTGTCCAACAAACCCCGGATCTTCAGGGTTTTCTACTGCCCATAACCCAACATAAGGTGCGGTATACCATTCCGGCCAGTCGCAAATCATACCATGCGGGATTTGCTGGGTTTTTACGTAAGTTTCAATGGCCGCAAACTGGCTGTCACACCAGACCCAGTCTTGCGCATCGTCTAAATCCATCTTTAAGCTCCAACATTGAATAGAGTTGTTACCTGTAGCTATGGTAACAACTTCTACCTAACTTTACTGCGCAAGCTAACGACTTTCGGAATACTGTTCGCCTAATTGGACAAGTTACCCAGGGTTACAGCTGTTCCAGCATTTTGCTGTGGGTTTCTCGGGATCCAGCTAGCTTTAAAATTTTTGCCGGAACAATTGTGCCATTACGCCAAGTTGATACATCACTTGGTTTGACCTTGCCAGCTGATGCGCGTTGGGTTGCAGAATCGCCATCAGTAGATAGCAGTTATCGTTACGAAAGCCTCGACAATACGCCAGATGGGTATCACTGGTTCGTTTCATCTGAGTAAGTAATACCGGGAAGCCGACGCTGCTTTCAGCTAAGTGAATATGCCTAACTTGCTCCTGTTTAATTACATCAAGGTTAAAAGCATGATCGTAGGGCACATCTTTGCCAAACGCCGCAGGCAAGATCCCGGCTTTATATTGCTTAAAGTCGGCAATTAACGCCTGCCGTTCCTCTGGCGTCAGCGCTTCAACCAATAGCTTACTGGTAAAAACCCGAATCACTCGCTAAATTCACCCAACTTAGCTGCATCTGCCTCTAACAACAACTGTTCGCTAAGACGGCTAATCTCTTTTAGCCTTGCCGCACCAGGTCGAAATAAACCGGGTTCAGCAACGCCTGATGCTTCAATAATCCGCAGCATTTTTTCGTATAACTCAGCACTTAGCATATAGCCTGTTGGCTTGTTATTAGATAACACCGCCACTGGCTCATCAGTAAAGTACTGGCTCAAGTTTTTGCGGGCTTCCGATACCGAAACTGCTTTTTCCGCCAAAATAGCATGTGACGCCATACAACACCTCAAAGTACATAGTCATGTACATAATTTAGCACTCTGATAGTATGATACTTAGCCCGGCAGATTACAAGCTGACAAAAACAACAAAGGCCGCATTCGCGGCCTTTGTCTTATCAAAACTCAGAAAAATTACTTCTTCTTCGCTTTTGGATTTGGCAGGTCGGTGATAGAACCTTCGTAGATCTCTGCTGCTAAGCCGATAGACTCGTTTAGCGTTGGGTGAGCGTGGATGGTTAACGCGATATCTTCGGCGTCGGCACCCATTTCTACTGCTAAGCAGATCTCGCCCAGCATTTCACCGGCGTTAATACCAACAATGGCGCCACCTAAAATGCGGTGGGTTTCTTTGTCGAAAATTAACTTAGTGAAGCCTTCAGTGCGGGCTGAGGCGATAGCGCGGCCAGAGGCTGCCCATGGGAAGGTAGCGGTTTCTACTGCGATGCCCTTCTCTTTTGCTTCTTTCTCGGTGACACCCACCCAAGCCATTTCTGGATCGGTATAGGCTACTGATGGAATGCAGCGTGGATCGAAAAAGTGCTTTAAGCCAGAGATCACTTCAGCCGCTACGTGGCCTTCGTGTACCGCTTTGTGCGCTAACATTGGCTGGCCGATCACGTCACCGATAGCATAGATATGCGGTACGTTGGTGCGCAGTTGCTTATCAACATTGATAAAGCCACGCTCATCGACGTTAACACCGGCTTTCGCCGCGTCTAACAGGTTGCCGTTTGGCTTACGGCCAACCGCAACTAAGATCTTGTCGTAACGTACCGGGTTAGCCGGGGCGTTTTTGCCTTCAAACGTCACATATAAACCATCTTTCTTGGCTTCTACTGCTGTTACCTTGGTTGACAGCATAATATTGAAGTTTTTGCTGTTGTACTTGGTGTAGGCTTTAACGATATCGGCATCAGCGGCTGGTACTAACTGATCAGCAAATTCTACTACTGATACTTTAGAACCCAGCGCACGGTATACAGTACCCATTTCCAGGCCGATAATACCACCACCTAATACCAGCATTTCGCCTGGGATATCTTTTAATTCCAGCGCGCCGGTAGAGTCGATTACGCGGTCATCTTTTGGAATAAATGGCAGCGCCACTGGCTCTGAACCGGCTGCAATAATAACGTGTTCGAAGGTAATGGTAGTATCGCCAACCTGTAAGGTGTTCGCGCCGGTAAATTTACCGTAGCCGTTAACTACCTTAACTTTACGCATTTTCGCCATGCCGCCCAGGCCGTTGGTCAGCTGACCAATTACCTTGTCTTTCCAGGCACGGATTTTATCTAAATCAATTTCCGGTGCGCCAAAGGTTACGCCGTGTGAGGCCATTTCTTTGGCATCGTCGATCACTTTTGCAACGTGCAGCAGTGCTTTAGATGGGATACAACCCACGTTTAAGCACACGCCACCTAAGGTGCTGCGTGCTTCAACCAGTGTTACTTCTAAGCCTAAGTCTGCGGCACGGAAGGCTGCAGAGTAACCGCCAGGGCCTGCGCCCAGCACTACCACTTGGGTTTTGATTTCGTTGCTCATCATTTTACCTTTTATCATCAGTAAATTTTTCCAACAGCCAAGTGTAGGGCAAGGGCTGTCAGGCGAAAAAATTGGCGGAATTTTAACATCAGAGCCGCCGCTCTGTAACCATAGATTGCATGGCTGAGTGAAAATTACGCCACTTTTCGTGGCGTAATGGCTTTTTTACATAATAATTTGCCGGATGTCGGCCAGATAACTGGCTAAGGTGGCAGTAAAGCGCGCCGCCAGAGCACCGTCAATTACCCTATGGTCGTAGGATACCGATAACGGCAGCATCAGCTTAGGCTCAAACTCTTTGCCATTCCATTTTGGTTTGATGTCAGATTTCGAGACACCCAAAATGGCCACTTCCGGCGCGTTAACAATAGGGGTAAAAGCAGTACCGCCGATGCCACCCAGGCTGGAGATAGTAAAGCAGCCGCCCTGCATATCGCTGGCAGTCAGTTTACCTTCGCGCGCCTTCACCGAAATGTCCTGCAGCTCGCGGGATAATTCGATAATGCCTTTTTTGTTAACATCCCGTACTACCGGCACCACCAGGCCATTTGGCGTATCAACGGCAATGCCTAAATGCACATACTTTTTCAGGATCAGGCTGGCGCCATCTTCTGATAAAGAGCTGTTAAAGGTTGGGAACTCTTCCAGCGCCTTGGCCACCGCTTTCATAATAAAGACCAGCGGGGTGTATTTAACGCCCATCTTTTTCTTATCCGCCAGCGCATTCTGCTCTTTGCGGAAGTCTTCCAGGCCAGTGATATCGGCTTCGTCAAACTGGGTGACATGCGGAATGCGTACCCAGTTGCGATGCAGATTGGCACCAGAGATTTTCTGGATCCGTGACAGCGGTTTCTCTTCTACGGCACCAAACTTGGCAAAATCGACTTTTGGCCAGGCCAGTAAGTCAAAGCCCATATTGTTACCACCGGTAGAGGCTGAGGCAGCAGCCGGTGCCGCACCGCTTTCTACCTGCTTCACTAACTGCTTCACGTAGTTTTGCACGTCTTCTTTCACGATGCGGCCTTTACGGCCAGTGCCTGTTACCTTGGCCAGGTTAATGCCAAACTCACGCGCTAAGCGGCGGATCACCGGCGAAGCATGAGCATAGGCACTATTGGCCACAAAGCCATCAGCCGCTGCCGTTGTTGCTGGCGCAGCCGCTGGGCTGGCGCTAGCTGTTGGTGCGGTAGCAGTGGTAGCAGCTGCACTGGCAGCGGCAGGCGCGGCCGCTTTGGCGGCACCAGCCACTTCGAATACCATAATCAGGCTGCCGGTTTTCACCTTGCTACCGGTTTGTACCTTAATTTCTTTTACCACACCGGCGAACGGCGCTGGCACTTCCATCGAGGCCTTGTCACCTTCAACGCTAAGCAGTGACTGATCAGCCGCAACGGTATCGCCCACCTTGACCATAATCTCGGTCACTTCAACTTCGTCGCCACCGATATCTGGTACCTTAACGTCTTTTTGCTCTGTGCTGGCAGGAGCCGGCGCAGCCGCAGCCGGAGCACTGGCTGGAGCCGCAGCGGCCGGCGCTTTGCCGCTGCCGGCAACGTCGAACAGCATGATCAGGCTGCCGGTTTTCACCTTGCTACCAGTTTGCACCTTAATTTCTTTTACCACACCGGCGAACGGCGCTGGCACTTCCATCGAGGCCTTGTCACCTTCGACGCTGAGCAATGACTGATCGGCCGTGACGCTATCGCCAACCTTAACCATAATCTCGGTGACTTCGACTTCATCGCCACCGATATCCGGCACCTGCACTTCTTTTACCTCGGCGCTTGTTACCTCGGCACTGGCCGCTGCTGCGGGTGCCGGGGCTGCTGGCGCTGGTGCAGCCTTGGCTTCGGTTTTGGCTTCGGCACCATCACCGGCAAAGACCATAATCAGGCTACCGGTTTTAACTTTATCGCCTACCTTAACCTTAATTTCCTGCACTGTGCCGGCCACGGCAGCGGGTACTTCCATTGAAGCCTTGTCACCTTCTACGCTTAACAGCGACTGGTCGGCAGCAACAACGTCACCCACCTTTACCAGGATCTCGGTCACTTCTACTTCATCGGTACCAATATCTGGTACTTTAATTTCAATCGTCATGACAAATCCTCTTATGCGTACAGCGGGTTGGTTTTGTCGGCGTCAATGCCAAATTTCTTAATCGCTTCGGCCACTACCGCTTTTTTCAGCTCGCCTTGCTTCGCCAGTTCGTTTAGCGCTGCTACCACGATATAGCCGGCGTTAACTTCAAAATGGCGACGCAGGTTTTCGCGGCTATCCGAGCGACCGTAACCGTCGGTACCCAGTACCTTGTAGCTATTGGCCGGGATAAAGGCACGGATCTGTTCGGCGTAGTTTTTCATATAGTCGGTGGCTGCAATCGCCGGCGCCTTGTTCAGCACCTGCGCCACAAATGGTACCTTTTCGGCCGCTTCCGGATGCAGCATATTGAAACGCTCGCAATCCTGACCATCGCGCGCCAGCTCGTTAAAGGAAGTCACAGAGTACACATCTGAAGCGACATCATAGTCTTTACTCAGAATATCAGCCGCTTTGCGTACTTCGTTCAGGATGGTACCTGAGCCCAGTAACTGCACCTTACCGCGACCACCGTTGTACGACTCCAGCTTATAAATACCTTTGCGGATACCTTCTTCAGCTCCCTTTGGCATGGCCGGATGATGGTAGCTTTCGTTCATTAAGGTAATGTAGTAATAGATATTTTCCTGCTCCGGACCATACATACGACGGATACCGTCTTGTAGAATCACCGCCAGCTCATAGGCATAGGTCGGATCATAAGAAATACAGTTCGGTACTGTGCTGGCCAGAATATGGCTGTGACCATCTTCGTGCTGTAAGCCTTCACCATTTAGCGTGGTACGACCGGCGGTGGCACCTAACAGGAAACCACGCGCCTGCTGGTCACCCGCCAGCCAGGCCATATCGCCAACGCGCTGGAAGCCGAACATCGAATAATAGATATAGAACGGGATCATCGGCAGATCATTGGTGCTATACGAGGTTGCCGCCGCTACCCAGGACGACATGGCACCCAGCTCGTTGATACCCTCTTGCAGTACCTGACCCGCGGTATCTTCTTTGTAGTAAGACACTACTGAGCGGTCTTCCGGCGTATAGTTCTGACCATGCGGGTTATAGATACCGATCTGACGGAATAAGCCTTCCATACCAAAGGTACGGGCTTCGTCGGCAATAATTGGCACGATACGCTGACCAATATGCTGATCTTTCAGCAGGATATTCAGCGCCCGCACATAAGCCAGCGTAGTGGATATTTCGCGCTTTTGCTCTTCCAGCAGCGAATCAAAGGCCGACAGCTCTGGCAGTGTCAGAGTTTCGCTGAACTTCGGCAAGCGCACCGGCGTATAGCCATGTAAGGCTTTACGGCGATCATGCAGATATTGCAGTTCTGGCGAGCCTTCTGGCAGCTTGATATAAGGTAAATCGGCAACCTGCTCTTCGCTGATATAGTCTTCTAAACCCAGGCGGGTACGCAGTTGCTTAACATGCGTCAGGTCCATCTTCTTGACCTGGTGCGCAATGTTCTTACCTTCGGCGGCGTCACCCATGCCGTAACCTTTAACGGTTTTCGCCAGAATAACCGTTGGCTTATCGGTGCAGGCCTGGGCTGCTTTAAAGGCCGCATACAGCTTCGATGGTTCATGACCGCCGCGTTTTAAGGCGAAGATCTCTTCGTCGGTCATGTCGGCAACCAGTGCCGCCGTTTCCGGGTAACGGCCAAAGAAATGCTCGCGTACATAGGCGCCATCTTTGGCTTTGTACGTCTGGTAGTCACCGTCTACGGTTTCGTTCATCAGCTGCAGTAACTTACCGGTGGTATCCTTGGCCAGCAGCTTGTCCCAACCACGGCCCCACACCACTTTGATCACGTTCCAGCCGGCGCCGCGGAATAACCCTTCCAGTTCCTGGATAATCTTACCGTTACCCATTACCGGGCCATCAAGGCGCTGCAGGTTACAGTTGACCAGGAAGCACAGGTTGCCCAGTTTTTCACGGGCCGCAAACGAAATGGCACCGCGTGATTCCGGCTCGTCCATCTCACCGTCACCGAGGAAGGCATAAACGCGCTGCGCGCTGGTGTCTTTTAAACCACGACCATTTAAGTACTTTAAGAAACGCGCCTGATAAATGGCGGTAATTGGGCCTAAACCCATAGAAACGGTCGGAAATTGCCAGAATTCCGGCATCAGTTTCGGGTGCGGGTAGCTCGACAGGCCCTTACCATCCACTTCCTGGCGGAAGTTATCCAGCTGCTCGGCGGTTAAACGGCCTTCAACAAAGGCACGGGCATAGATACCCGGTGAAATATGACCCTGATAGTACACCAAGTCGCCGCCGTCTTTTTCGTTCGGCGCGCGGAAGAAGTGGTTAAAGCAGGTTTCATAGAAGGCGGCAGAAGACTGGAACGACGCCATATGGCCACCCAGTTCCAGATCTTTTTTCGAGCCACGCAGCACGATCATTATGGCGTTCCAGCGGATCACCGAGCGAATACGCCGCTCCAGGTTCACATCGCCCGGATAGGCCGGCTCTTGTTGCGGTGGAATAGTATTGATGTAGTTGGTGGTGACACCGGTCGGCATATCGACGCCTTCCAGCCGGGCCTGCTCCAGTACCTGCTCCAGCAAAAACTGCGCCCGCTCTACCCCTTCGGTACGCACCACCGACTCCAACGCTTCCAGCCACTCTTTGGTTTCCAGAGCGTCGATGTCAACCTTACTGACTTCAGACATATCGAGGTTTCCTTTGGTTAATCACGCCGAGGCGTGCTGCAAAAATAATTATGCCTGCTGCGACCGTCGCAACGAGCGCTCAATACGGGAGCGCTCTTTGCTCACTTCCAGCAAAGCTTCTTCTATATAAGCTAAATGCCCGTTACTGGCCTGACGGGCCAGTTCGGGCTCCCTGCTAATTACCGCCTGCATTAACCGGCGCCGATGCTCATTTAATTTGTCGGCGTAGCCGTCACGCTGTTGCAAGGCGGCTAAGTTTAAGCGGATATTCTGTTCGGTCAGCGGCGTCAGGCTTCTGACCAGATGTAACAACACGATATTGTGTGACGCTTCCGCCACCGCCAGATAAAACTGGGTCACGGCTTTGGCTTCGGCATCACTGTCCTGCAACTGCTGCTGCAGGCAGATATCCTCGTACGAGGCTTTAATCTTTTTATGATCGGCTTCAGTGCCACGCAATGCCGCGTAATAGGCGCAAATGCCTTCCAGCGCGTGGCGAAATTCCAGAAAGTCGAACTGCGAGTCCGGATATTGCGCCAGCAGCATAAACAGCGGGTCAGTCAGCTGCTTGACCATATTGTCGCAGACGTAAGTCCCCCCCCCCTGGCGCCGGTTGACTAGGCCCTTGGCTTCCAGCTTTTGGATAGCTTCACGCAGCGATGGACGCGATACCGCAAAGCGCTCAGCCAGCTCGCGCTCTGAAGGTAGCTTCTGGCCAGGCTTAAAGCTGCCCTCCAGTAGTAAATGTTCCAGCTGCGCCACTATCTGGTCGGATAATTTGGCAGGCTTAATTTTTAAATCAGCCATATGAGTGGCAGAGATCCTTTATTTGCACGCCAGGCTAGCTACAATTTTGCGCCCGGTAAATTGGTCTTACCAATTTTCAACATTTGGGCAGCAGGCTAGCATTTTCTGCACAGCTTGTAAATAAAGCAGAATTTTTCGGGGCTGGCAAGCGCGATTTTGTTAGAGTAATTACTCAATAATTGGCAAATATTTCAATACTGAAATAAATTGGTCTGACCAATTGCGCAAAATGTTTACTATGCCTTGTTATGAGCAAGAAATAAGGCGCCAAACGGCGCCTTATTATGAGAAAATTCCCGCTGCCTGTTCTAACCCAACCAACCGGTTAACGTTAAAATCGCGGTAAAGGCCAGGAAGAACAGCATATTGCGTTTGGCCAGTTGTACCATGCTGCTGGTATCTTCAATACCGTTTACGACTTCTTCCGGTAAGGGTTCAGCGGCACGCGCCACATCCTTTACCACCTGTTCGTTGCTGGCGGTAAAATCCAAAAAGTAACCGAGCAAGGCATTCGAGGCGCGGGAGAAATGTCCCACCAGCGCAAAACCCAAACCAAATAGCCGTGCTGGGAACCAGTCTGCCCAATGCAGCATGCAATTAAGCGCATCCCTGGCGGCGGGCGCTGACACTGGCTCAGCACTCAGACTCTCGGTATCGCTGTCGATAGCAGCATCCATAGTGACCGGCTCAGCACTGTTATCAGCGCCATTGCTGTCAGCACTGATATCATCGGCAGTGCTGTAGTCAGTTTGGCTGTAATCCGCACTGTAGCCCGCAGCAGTTTCACTTTCTGCCAGCGGATCGCTGTGCTCGTCTACCACCTTAGCCGCTGCCGCTTGTTCGGTTGCGGTTTGTTCATTCAGATGCCGGAGCAAGGCATAGGTAATCACCCCAAAGGCGCCCAGAATTAAGAACCAAAACACCACAGCGGCATAATAGCGGAAGTTTAACCAAACCAGGGTTAGCCCCTGACTGCTGTCTACCGTACTGCGGCTATCCTGACTGATCTGCTGCATGGCCAGGTGCGCCGCCTCGGCATCGCCGCGCTCCTGGGCATTTAAATACTGTTTATACAACTGCCGGTAATGCCAGCAACCAATCCCCACCAGCAGCACCAGTGTATTCACTACTAATGTCAGCAGGCGGTTATCCAGCAGATGCAGTAATACGGCCACCAGCAGGCCGGGCAGCAGGATCCACAGGTAACGGCCATATTGATGCTCAGCCAGTTGTTTCAGGCCGGAACCAGCGGTCAGTTTCAGATAGGCCTGACAATAAGGGCGGGCTTGCCAGGCGTCACTACGCACCGCCAGTCGCTCAATAATTAATGCCAGTAACATACTTATCAGGGTCATGCCTTGTTCTCCTTTAGCGCCGTTTTATAGCGGGCCCAATCAAAAGCCGGGCCGGGGTCAGTTTTGCGACCGGGCGCGATATCGCAATGGCCAACAATCCGCTCCGCGGTGATGGCAGGGTACTGCGCCAACAAATAACGGCTTAGCTGAAGCAAGCTGCTATATTGTTGTTCAGTATAGGGTATATTGTCGGTGCCCTCTAACTCAATACCGATCGAAAAGTCATTACAGCGTTCGCGACCAGCAAACTGGCTGACACCGGCATGCCAGGCGCGTTTTTCAAACGGCACATACTGAAAGATCTGACCATCGCGCCAGATCACACAATGCGCCGCGACTCTGAGGTTGGCTAAGTCACTGAAACTCGGATGCGCGCTGCAATCCAGCTGGCCGCAAAATAGCGCATCGACATAACTCTGCTCCGGGCGGGCCGCAAATTCACCGGCGGGTAAACTGATATTGTGGATCACCAGTAAACTGATATCGGTGGGGTCAGGACGCTCATCAAAATGCGCGCTGAGGCGGAGGATCAGCGGTGGCTTGGCTGCAATCATCGGGAATTTTGCCGTAGCGCTCTGGTCTTAGTACACTGTAAGCCTATTGTCGATGCTGGGGATCTTTTATGCAAGCACCTGAAGTCAGTTCTTCCTTTGGTCGGATCTTTCATATCCTGGCCTGGATAGTGCTGCTGGTTGTGCTGTTCTGGTTCTTTCAGGATTATCTGGCAAAGCAGCAAAACCCGAATCAGCAACTGCAAAGCAGCCGCGGTAATGGCGAAATTATTACCCAGCTAACCCGCAATCGGGCCGGCCATTATCTCGGCGTGGCACTGATTAACGGTCAGCGTGCCGAATTTTTACTGGATACCGGCGCAACCACAGTCGCGGTCTCAGAGCGCAGTGCGGCCTTACTTGGCATGCAAAAGGGCCAGCCAATTCGGGTCGCCACTGCCAATGGCATCAGTAACGCCTGGCGCAGTGAAATCGCCGAGCTGCAGCTGGGCGATATTGTGCTGTATCAGGTACCGGCCAGCATAGTGCCAAATTTAGGTGGCACTGAGATTTTGTTAGGTATGAGCGCCCTAAAACAGTTAGAATTTCGCCAGCAAGGAAATCAGTTAACGCTGATCCAACGTTTGTAGCCGCATCGCATTGCTCAAGTCAGATTGTTCAAGTCGCATTCAGCTTCGGCGTTGTATACCCTTTTCTAAACCGGATAGTGACCTAAACCATGAGTAGCCCTGTTACCCCTTTTCAGCATCCTTTGTTAGCCGATGAGCTGCGCCGCGCTGTTGCGGCTGCCCTGGCTGAAGATCTTGGCCAGCAAAACGCTGAGCTTGGCGATATTACCGCTTCTCTGATCCCGGCCAGCCAGCAGGCGGTGGCAACCATTATTACCCGCGAAGACTGTGTGCTGTGCGGCAGCGGCTTTGTTAATGAAGTCTTCCTGCAGCTGGGTAATCAGGTCAGCATTCAGTGGCACGCCACTGACGGTGACCGCTTAAGTGCAAATAGTCTGATCTGTACCCTGCAAGGACCGGCAAGAGCGCTGCTCACCGGTGAGCGTACCGCGCTGAATTTTCTGCAACTGCTAAGCGGTACGGCCACCACCACTGCCTATTATGTGCGCTACCTGGAAGGCAGCAACACCCGGCTGCTGGATACCCGTAAAACCCTACCCGGCTTACGCTTTGCCCAGAAATATGCCGTTAGCTGTGGCGGTGGCCTGAATCATCGTTTTGGGCTGTTTGACGCCTTTTTAATTAAAGAAAATCATATCGCAGCGGCCGGCTCAATCAGTCAGGCGGTGCAGCAGGCGCGGCAAAACTTTCCCGGCAAGCCGGTCGAGGTGGAAGTGGAAAACCTGGACGAGCTGAAACAGGCGCTGACTGCCGGCGCCGATATTATTATGCTGGATAATTTCGCTACGCCGGAGATCCGTCAGGCGGTGCTGCTAAATCAGGGCCGGGCTAAGCTGGAAGTATCGGGCAATATTACCAGTGAGCGGCTTAGTGAACTGGCGGCGACCGGTGTCGATTTTATCTCCAGTGGCGCCTTGACCAAGCATGTCCAGGCCATCGATTTATCGATGCGCTTACAGCAAAGAGGCTAAGAATGCGCCCGTGCTCTGCTACACTTAAACCTTGGGTGCGCCGGGAGTGTGGCAGATGCAGCTGACAGGTAAGGTAGTATTCTGGCAGGATAAAAAGGGCTTCGGCTTTTTGCTGTGTCAGCAAACTGAGCAGAAGCTGTTTTTTCATATCCGGGATTTTACCGACAGTAAAAGCCGCCCGGCTGAAGGTGATGAGCTGCAGTTTAGTATCGGCACCGATAAACAGGGCCGGCCTATTGCCACTCAGCTGAGCATCCTAAGCGCCAACCCGGCGGCCCGGCAACACCCTTTACCACGGCTGAGCAGCGTTGATTTGGATTATACCCAGGATGTGGCGCTGTATTTTCGCGCCGCCTTTTTGATGCTGGTGATTATTGCGCTGCTGTTCGGTACCCTGCCCTACCTGTTACCTATCTTATATCTGGAAGCCAGCCTCTTTACCTACTGGTTGTATCAGGCCGATAAAAATGCCGCTGTGGCCCGGCAAACCCAACGCCTGCCGGAAGAAAGTCTGCAAATGTTTAGTCTGATTGGCGGCTGGCCCGGCGCGCTGGTGGCGCAAAAAAAACTGGCGCATAAGCGCAGTAAAGCGTTATTTCAGCGGGAGTTCTGGTTAGTGGTACTGGGTAACTGCCTGTTACTGTTATGGCTGATGTCGCAACATGGCCAGCAGTTTTTAAGCCGGCTGGCCTTATTCAGTTAGCTGCTACACCTTAAAAATCCAGCCGCGACGATAGCAGTAAAGCATACCGATATAAGACAACAGCAAAAAGCAGATGGCGTAGGCTAACGAGCCGTTATAGTCACCAAACAGTGGCTGAAAAGCACTGCGGTACAGCCAGTTACCCAGCGTGGTGCCGACAACTGGTACCATCGATAACACCCGCGCCGCCACCCCGGCCAGCATAAAGAATAAAATGGCATTAACACCAAATACCAGCAGCGGCGCCGTCCAGAGCCGGTAGCGCTTCATTTCCGTTAACCACAGAAACAGCGCCAGCATTAACGCAGTGAAACCGCTACTTAGCAGCACAAAGGTCGGTGTCCACAGCATTTTGTTAATCGGCAAGGCCGGATGCGCCAGCTCGGCGATCCAAACCGCCGCCAGACCGGATAGCAACAGCACCCGCAGCTTAAATGCCAGCTCCGCCTGACTCTGCAGCAGCTGCGCCATTAATACCCCGCTTAAACAGCTGGCAATCGCTGGCAGGGTGCTCAAAATGCCCTCAGGATCGAAGGCAAAGGGCGTGGCGCTACGAAAATACACATGATTTGGCCCCAGCAGCTGATGATCAAGCCAGGCCGCCAGATTGTTACCGTGCTCCCACAAACCAACAAAGGTATGGCCGTAGTTATCGCGGTAGGGCACAAACTGCATCAGCAAAAAATATAACAGGCATAACCCGCTTAACCACAGAATGCGGCCGCGGGTCCCGCTGTACAGCACAATCACTAAAGTACAAAAATAGACAATACCAATGCGTTGTAATACACCGGACCAGCGCACTGTCAGCAGTTTCTGTTGCAGATAGCTGTAATTGGGGTCACGGAAATTATAGTAAAACAGCACCAGAAACAGCCCCAACAGATACAGCTTTAGTGCCCGGATGGCGCCCTGGCGGATCAGCTCCGCTTTGGGTAGCAGCTGCCGGCCAGCCAGGCTGTAGGGGATCGCCATCCCCACCATTACCAGAAAAGCCGGGAAAATCAGATCGGTGGGCGTCCAGCCATGCCACTCGGCATGTAACAACGGCGGGTAGACATACTGCCAGCTGCCCGGATTATTCACCAGTATCATCGCCAGGATCGCCAGCCCGCGCAGCGCATCCAGCGCCAGCATGCGGTTGGCCGGTTGCTGGGTTAAGATCTGCTGACAGTGTCGCAATAGCATCTCAGTTTTCCGGTTGCGCCACCAGCGTCACCGGTAAGCGGCCGGTTGCTTTACTCTGACCTAACAACACCTCGGCTAATGCCTGATACACCGGGCTAACCCAGTTGCCTGCGTCATCCTGCCAGCCATGATAGGCATAGGTTGCCAGTGTCCGCTCGGCATAGGGGGCATACAGGCTGATCTCATAAGGCGAGCGCAGACTGACAAAGGTCTGCGGTTTTTTCAGCGCCGCACCGTACTGCAGCAGTTGTAAAAAATACTGCTGCTGTTGTTGATAAGCCTCGCCCAGATTGCGAATGCCGGATAAATCATCCATGCCACCGATCTCCGCCAGCGATTGCATCGGTGAAATAAAGCCCGCGATCACCTGATCGGCGGCGGCAATTTGCTGCTTCGCCTGATCCAAATTCAGCCGTTGCAGGCTAATCAGCTCAATGTTACCGGCATTGGGAGCGAGCTGCTTAAGGTAATTTTTCAGCAAGGTGCCCTTGCTCAGATCCGGCATCAACAGCACTGTGGTTTTATTAGTTAAATTCAGCGGCAAGCTGGATTCGCCTTTCACCACGGTCACGGCCGCCCGCGCCAATGCCAGTTCACTGGCCCGGTGTAACGGATTAGCCAGCACAGTGCGGGCCAAACGGGCATCCGGCCTGGCCTGGCTTTGCAGCGGCTGCTTGGCGGCCACTATCCGCTGATAGGAGGCTTGCAGTTCGCGCTGCGATAACTTGCCGCTTTGTACCGCCGCCTCCAGCTCGTCAAGTAACGCCGCCAGATTGGCCAGCTCCGCCGGGCTTTGCAGCTTTACCGGCATCAGGGCAATATCCGCCCCGGCTGCAAAGGTTTCAATCACCGCCTGTGGCACCGTAAAGAAATGGCTGATCCCGGCCATATCCAGCGCATCGGTCACAATCAGGCCCTGATAATTCAGCTGTTCACGCAGTACGCCGGTCAGGATGCTGCGCGACAACGTTGCCGGCTTAATCATCTGCTCGCCGTTTTTGCTGCTAAAAGTACTGCTATCCAGCGCCGGGAACTGGATATGCGCGGTCATAATCATCGCCGGCGCAGCTTCTTTGATAATCTGGGCAAAAGGCAGTAAGTCGACGCGGGCGATCTGCTCTTTACTGTGATCGACCCGCGGTAAACCGAGATGACTGTCGACATGGGTATCGCCGTGACCGGGGAAATGTTTTAGTGATACCAGCAAGCCTTTTTGCTGCATGGCTTTGGTCATGGCGCTGCCCAGCACCGCGACCTTATGCGGCTCTTCACCAAAGGAGCGCACATTGATTACCGGGTTCTGTGGATTCACGTTGACATCAACAGTGGGCGCAAAGTTAACGTTAATGCCCAGGCTAAGCAATTCCGTGGCCAGGATCTGCCCAACCTCAGTGGCAAAGCGGTTGCCATGCTGGGCAAAGGTTGCGCCTATCGCCATATTGCCACTAAAGGAGGTGGATTGTTGCCGTGGTAAGCGGGCTACCCGCCCTCCTTCCTGATCAATTCCAATAAATAACGGCAAAGCGCCGGCTTTAGCGGCAGCCTGCTGTAAATCCAGATTCAGTTTAACGATTTGCTCCGGATCCTGCAGATTCTCGGCAAACAGGATCACCCCGCCGATATGATGTTGGGTGATCAGCTCTGCCAACGCTGGCGGTAACTGGGTTAGCGGAGTGCGACAGGCACCGGGTGCCACCGGCTGCTCGCAATAATAACGCAGGTCCAGCATTAATTTCTGGCCCAGCATCTGCCGCACTGGCGGCGTTTTTTGTTTGGCCGCGGCCTCTGTCAGACTACTGGCGCCAAGACTACAAATCATCATTACACTCCCCAGCCATTTACCTAAGCCAGCTTTGCTTACTACCGCCACAGTTGTGCCCCCTGTGTAGAAAGTTGAACGTCGTCCAACATAATTTATTCATGAATTTTTCGCAAACACGAATAGTTTACACTGTTCATCGCTTAGCAGTTATGCTTTACTGCTGCTTAAAAACTGCCCCTCAGCTGACGGGGCCCAGTAAAACCACGGACTTGCCGCTTATGCAGCTCACCTTAGTAGATTGGCTGGTCTTTTGCAGCTATTTTTTTGTGCTCGCCCTGCTTGCCTGGTGGGTTAATCAAAAGCGGGCGCAAAATAGCAGCGATTACTTTCTGGGTGCCAACACCATGCCCGCTGCCCTGGTGGCCATTTCAGTGCTGGCGACCTCACAGTCTGCCGCAACCTTTTTGGGCGGCCCGGATCTGGGCTTTCGCGGCAACCTGAGTTATCTGGCCTCGAATATCGGCGCCGTGCTGGCGGCATTCTTTGTGATGCGCTTTCTGATCCCGCGCTATTACGCCCTGAAAGTCACCACCGTCTATGAGTTGCTGGAACAGCGCTTTAGTGCCAGTGCCAAAAGTCATGCCGGTCAGATGTACTTATTCGGCCGGGTCTTTGCCAGCGGTGCCCGCTTATTTATGGCGGCGCTGGCGGTATCTATGCTGCTATTTAACCATATCGACGCCAGTGGTGTAATGGTCTCGGTGGCGCTGCTGGCTGGCATTGGCCTGCTGTGTACCATGGCGGGTGGTATCCGTTCGGTGATCTATACCGATGCGCTGCAATGTTTGGTCTATGTTACTGCTGCGCTGGTGGTGCTGGTATATCTGTACAGCAGTTTAAGCCTGCCCTGGCCGGTATTACTGGAGGCCCTGCGTCATCCGCTGGAGCAGGACGGTTCGAAATTATTGCTGTTGGATTTTTCGGTCGATTTTAGCAGTAGTGGCGTCTTTAATATCTGGTCGGCACTGACTGGCTTTGTGCTGCTGAATATTGCCGCCTTTGGTTTGGATCAGGATATGACGCAGCGGGTGCTGACCTGCAAAACCCCGCAGCAAGGTGCTAAGGCGCTGCTTTCTTCTGCATTGCTGGTGATCCCGGTGATGCTGGTCTTTATCTTAATTGGCTTTTTGCTGTATATCTTTTATCAGCGCGCCGATCTGCATCAGGGCAGCGCCCTGTTAGCCGATAGCTTTCAGGGCGAGAAGGTTACGGTCTTTATGTACTATGTGCTGAACGAACTGCCCTCCGGCCTGCGCGGTCTGGTCGTAGTGGGCGTGATAGCAGCAGCACTGTCGACCATTACCTCGGGCCTGAACTCAATGGCCTCGGTACTGGTGGCGGATCTTTATGCTCCCTGGTGGCGCAAACGGCAAAGTGCTGGTATTGCACAGCAAAGCGCTGGCAGTGAGCGGCATCTGGTGCGGGCCGGGCAGCTGGCAATGTTGCTCACTGCCCTGGCGCTGTCACTGATGGCGGTGCTGTGTTACTACTGGCAACAATATTCCGATATGCCGCTGCTGGCCTTTGCGTTAAGCGTGATGGTGTTTTCCTACAGCGGTTTACTTGGCGTGTTTTTTACCGCGCTCTTTACCCGTCGCGGCAATAGCCGTTCGGTAACTGCGGCGCTGCTAACCGGCTTTGGCGTGACCTTGGTGCTACAACCTTATGTGTTGCAGCAAATCAGCCCAACGCTGGCCGTGCTGGATCTCGGCTTTACCTGGCAACTCTGCCTCGGTAGTCTGGTCGCCTTTTTAGTTTGTGTCAGTGGTTCGCCCGCCAAAGTGGCGGCGGATGCGCTGACAACCTCCCGTTAAGAGGAATCTGTATGTCGTATCTTCTGGCCATCGATGGCGGTGGTACCAAAACAGCCGGTGTGCTGCAAGCTGTGGTTAGTGGTCAGCGCTGGCAAGCCGTCAGTGGCCCGGCTCAATTGACCAATGATTTACAACAAGCGCTGATTAATGTGCGCTCACTGGTACAGGATCTGTGTCGTCAGGCCGGCATCAGCCCGGCCGGGATCACCGCGGTAATTGGTCTGGCCGGTGCCGGCAATCCGGCATTGCATAAAGCCTTTAGTCAACAACTGGCCTTACCCTTTGCCAGATGGCAACTCACCACCGATGCCCGAACCTCATTGTATGGCGCTAATCAGGGCAAACCTGTGGCGGTGGTCGCTATCGGTACCGGTTCAGTAGCGATGCGCTTAGAAGCCGATGGCACCGAGCTGCAGGTAGGTGGCTGGGGTTTTAATATCGGTGACGAGGGCGGCGGCGCCTGGCTGGGCCGGGAATTGGTGCGGGAACTGTTATGGCAACTGGATTGGCAAAAGCCGTTCACTCCACTGTTCTCGGCAGTGGCCGCGCGCTGCGGCAAAGATGCTGCCAGCCTGCTGCCCTGGTTGAAACAAGCAACGGCCAGTGACTTTGCTGCCCTGGCGCCGCTGGTATACCAATATGCCAGTGAGCCGGCAGCCCAACGCCTGCAGGCCCGTCAGGCCGATGCCATTAATCAGCTGGCGTTATGCTGTCTGGCCGGCCAGGACTTGCCCCTGGTGTTGCTGGGCGGGCTGGCAACCGCCTGCGCGGCGCAGCTGTCACCCTTATTACAACAGCGGTTACAAGCCGCCAGCGGCGATGCCCTGACCGGCGGTCTGGTGCTGGCACAGGCCTTAGCAACTGCACCTTCGGAGGCCTGATGAGTACCAGTACCTTGCTTGCCCAATTAGCCACAATGAGCACAGAAGCACGTAACACCGCAAGTCGGAACCTGGATCAGCTCAGTAGCCTGCAGCTGGTTCAACTGATTAATCAGGCGGATCAACAAGTAGCCAACAGCATCACGCCGGCACTGCCGCAGATCGCTCAGGCGGTAGAACAGATAGTGCAGGCCTTTGCCAAAGGTGGCCGGCTGATTTATCTGGGGGCCGGCACCAGTGGCCGGCTCGGCATTCTGGATGCCGTTGAATGTCCGCCGACCTATAGCGTGCCAGACTCCCAGGTCATTGGCCTGATCGCCGGTGGCGCTAATGCCATCTATAAAGCGGTCGAAGGTGCCGAAGATAATCCGCAACTGGCGGAGCAGGATCTGCAGCAGATCGGCTTTCAGCCGCAGGATATTCTGGTTGGCATCGCCGCCAGTGGCCGCACACCCTATGTACTGGGCGGCCTGGCCTACGCCCGCCGCTGTGGTGCAGTAACCGTTGCCATCAGTTGCAATGCCGGTGCGCCTATTCTGGCGGCCGCTGATATCGCGATCTGTGCCGAAGTCGGCCCGGAAGTGGTAACCGGCTCTACTCGGATGAAAGCCGGTAGCGCCCAGAAAATGATTTTAAATATGCTCAGCACCGCTGCTATGGTGTTAAGCGGCAAGGTGTATCAGAATTTGATGGTTGATCTGCATGCCAGTAATCAAAAACTGGTGGCGCGCGCCGTGCGCATTGTGATGCAGGCCACCGACTGCGATCAGCCAACTGCCGAGCAGGCACTGGCGCGTTGTGAACAGAGTGCTAAGCTGGCGATATTGCATTTACTCAGCGGCCAGCCGGTCGAGGCCTGTCGGGCACAACTGCTGGCAGAGGGAGGTTTTGTGCGTAAAGCTCTGGAGGCGCTGCAATGAAACAGCTGCTATTGGTCCTGTTATGGTTAGTGCTATGTAGTGGCCAGCCGGCGCTGGCTGACAGTGCAGCCATTCGCACCGGTGCCGAGCAACCGGAGCGCTATTTGCCGCTGCTGGCCGGTAAAAAAGTGGGCTTACTGGTTAATCAAACCTCCAGAGTCGGCGAACAGCATCTGGTCGATTTCCTGTTACAGCAACAAGTGCAGGTGGTCGGCATCTTTGCACCTGAACATGGTTTTCGCGGCGATTACGACGCCGGCGCCCGGGTCGGTGATAGCCGCGATCCCCGCACCGGCCTGCCGATCTGGTCAATGTATGGCGCCAGTAAAAAACCGGATCTGAGTTTACTGCAGCAACTGGACCTGGTGATCTTTGATATTCAGGATGTCGGGGTGCGCTATTACACCTACATCAGCTCAATGCACTATATGATGGAGGCTGCCGCCGCTGCCGGGGTTGCGATGCTGATCCTGGACCGGCCAAACCCGAATGGTGCTTATCTGGATGGTCCGGTACTGGATCTAAAATTTCAGTCCTTTGTTGGCATGCACCCGATCCCGCTGTTACATGGCATGACGGTTGGCGAGCTGGCACTGATGATCAAAGGCGAGCAGTGGATCGCCAATGCGGAAAAGCTGCAGTTAACGGTGATCCCAAATGCCAATTATCAGCGCGATCTGCCATACGAATTACCAATCCCACCCAGCCCGAATTTACCCAATGCCCAGGCGGTCCGGCTCTACCCTTCGCTGGGCTTTTTTGAAGCCACACCCCTGTCGGTCGGGCGCGGTACCCCCTTTCCGTTTCAGGTGCTGGGTTATGATCAGTTTGCCAGCGACGAGTTTAGCTTTGTCCCGGTCAGCACGCCGGGTGCAGCATTAAATCCGCCGTTAAAAGATAAAAGAGTCTATGGTGAAGATCTGCGTCAGGTCAGCACAGACGGCTTAACCCTGAGCTATCTGATGCGCTGGCAACAGCTGTTTGCCAGCCACGCCAAAGTGATGTTCACGGCGCCGGACTTTATGGATAAGCTGGCCGGCACCGATCAGTTGCGGTTACAAATTGAACGTGGTGACAGTGAGCCACAGATCCGTGATAGCTGGCAAAGTGCGTTGCAGCAGTTCAGGCTGCAACGCCAACCGTATTTACTCTATCCGGAATGATTATTCCGCCGCCGCTGTTACGCTAAAGCGTGCCAGCGGCGCCATCCGGGCTTTGTTCAGGCTCAGCTCGCCATTTGCCAGCGTATAATTATCTGCCAGCGCCAGCTGCGCTAAAAACGCCTGCTCCAGTGCCATTTTATCTTCGGCACAAGCCATCATAGTACCGGCAAGCTGCCCCACTTGGATCCGATAGGCTGAACCCTGCCAGCTGCCACTAAAGCGGTTACAACCAGAGCGGCCCCAGACTTTGCCATCGGCCGCAAAATGGATAAAGGCGCCACTATCGGCAGCCACTGCCTGCCCCTGCAGCTCTGTCAGTTGCCAATCGCGGTCAAGCAAATCTGGCTGCACGGCTTCACCGGCCGTCACCGCTGCCACCTCTGTCGCGACCTTAGCCAAACGATAATGCTCGGCCAGGTCGCCAGTAATCAGCTCGCCCTGCTGATCCAGCTGCCGCACCGCATTTTCTTCAACCCGAAACCAGCGATTTTCCTGACTTTCGCTCTCCAGCCGGATTTTGCCGCCACTGGTATCCCAGCTAAAACGCCCCGTTTCGTTAAATTCATTATCCGGCTCTTCACCAAGATAAATACTTTGCAGCTGGAATTGACCATCGGCGCTTAGCGTCAGCGTGGTTTTAATCCCTTCACAACTGGCGCAGGGTAAGATCCCCTGATAGCTACCGGCCCAGTCCAGCGAGTCACGGCTATTACTGCTCAGTTGCATGCTGCCGGCTCCCGGTTGCACAGTGGTGTTGGCCGGCTCAGGTGAACAGGCCGTCAGAAGTACCAAGCTGCTGGCAAGTAACAGTGGTAAATACAGGTATGGTTTGCGCATAGTAAGTTCCTTTTTTGGCTAGTTAACGCCCTAAGTCCCCAGAGGATTCTTTAATTCCAGGTTGGCTAAGTGTAGCAGCTGGCCGTTTAACAGTACCTGAACCACCTCACCCTGGCTATTCAGTAGTAAAAAGGTCGCACCTTGCCGCAACTGTGGCGAACTTTGTGTTGGCCGCAGCGGATTAACAAGTACCGGTAACCGGGTTTGTCGCTGCAGCAATTTGGCGTCACCGCTAAAGTGGGTATAACCTTGCCGTAGTAGTTGCTGATAACGCTGATCATCCAACAGTAATGGCTCGCTCAGCGGATAGGCACGGCCTTGCTGATAACGCAGCCCAGTCACGTCGAACAGATGGTAGGCGCCATAGCCACTCAGATCGCCCAGCTCATGGATCCGGGCATAGCTATCGCCTTCGGTATGAAAATTCACGCCGATATCCAGCACCGCCTCAGTGTCCGCAACCCGGACCTGCAGATTTTTCAGGATCAAATCTTTTAAGCCACCACTGCGGTTAAAGGGGATCGCTTCATAATCACTGAGTGGGGCCGCACGATAACTGCCGCTGGCAATCGCATTTAACCAGGCCACATACAACTGGAAATTCAGCCGCCGTGCCACCTGGCGATTATCGTCGGCACGATGGCCTCCGGCCTCGACTAACACCGTACTGATGCCCATACCGGCAAAGGTATCGCCAAAGGAGCGTGGCGACCAGGTATCGTTATAGCGGCCCAGATGTTCCGGGATCTGAGTATCCAACCAGGGTTTGATATGCGCAATCAGCTGCATCGCACGCCGGCGGCTGTCGTTGATGTCGCGTGCTGCATTATAGGCCGGTGCCAGCAGTGAAATGGTTGCCGGGTTCGGGGCCTCACCTGCGGCATGAAAGCGGTTCTGATCATGCAAGTTAAAGCCATAATCTGGCTGGATTTGCCGCGCCAGCTGCATCAGCAGGCGGCCTTCCGGACTCTGTAGCGCAAGCGCATCACGGTTAATATCTATGCCCTGGGCATTAACCCGGCTGTTCCGGGCAGCACCATCAGGGTTCAGCATGGGCACCAGATACAGGGTGATTTCGGAAAACCACTGCTCGCGCCAGGCCTGTTGCTCCGGTGCCAGCGTATAGCGCAATAAATCAAATAAGGCAGCGGTTGCGGTATGTTCATCGCCATGCATCTGCGACCAGGCCAGCACGCGTTTTTTGCCTTGCCCGAGCTTAAGTAAATAGATTGGCCGGTTTTCCACCGAGCGGCCCAGCTCGGTCACCGTTACTGCCGGATCGCTGGCATACTGCTTAATTAAAGGTTCAATATCAGCCAGTTGCAATCTGGGCTTATCGAAGCCCGGTTGCAGGTAAGGTTGATAATGTTCAAGTGTCGTTGCCTGTGCCATCGTCATGCCAGCCACCCAGAGTAAGATCAGTAACCATTTATTCATAATAAACCCCTTGCCGCTGCAATACTTATTCAGGCACAAATACAAAAGGTTGTAAAGACAATAACCTGGCAGCACCAAATGTCTGACAGACAAGCCTTGCAGCGCCGTCGTTTCCCCTGTATAAAATCTTAACAAAAGAAACTGTCAGCGCCAGGGTACCCTACCCCACTATCGGCTCAGTACCCCGGCAAATAAGGCAGACCGACCCCGCCAACGGAGGATTTCGTGTCAGACTGGCTTACCCTGTTACCGGCAATCGTCGCTATTGCCGTGGTGTTGTGGCGCAAGGAAGTGATCCTGGCGCTGTTGTTGTCGCTTTGTACTGCGGAATTGCTGATCTTTATCCAGCAAGGCCAGGGACTGGGCGCCAGTTTACTGTTAAACGGCAGTATCCAGACCCTGGAGCGGATTGTCGAGGTTACGGCGGATGCCGGTAATGCCCGTATTCTGATGTTCTCGTTACTGGTCGGCAGCTTACTGGCCTATTTACGCTATTCCGGTGGGGTAACGGCGACGGTGGAGCTGTTGATCCGCAAAGGGGTAGCCCGCACCGGACGCCAGGCCGGTTTGCTAACCTTTGGCATCAGCTTCTTTACCTTTATTGAATCGAATTTAAGCTCGCTGACCAAGGGGATCAGTACCCGTGGCCTGTTTGATAAATTTGGCATGAGCCGGGCCCGGCTGGCTTATATTATCGACAGTACCAGCTCGCCAATTTGTATCATTATTTTGCTCAATGGCTGGGGTGCCTATGTGCTGGGGCTGCTTAGCACCTATGAATTATCGGTGCCGGCTGTGTCTGTGCTGCTGGGCACTATTCCACTGAACTTTTATGCGCTGTTTACGCTGGCAGTGGTGCTGTACACCATTATTAGCGGTAAGGTGTATGGCCCACTGCGCCGCGCTGAGCAGCAGCAAAACCGGCTGGCCGATCATACCGAAATTGACACCCCCGCCAGTCACCCGTCTTATATGTTGGTGCCGTTATTAACACTGGTGTTTTCGATGGTCGCCTTTATGCTGCTAACCGGTAACGGTAATCTGGTGCAGGGTTCAGGTTCCAAATCGGTGCTGTATGCAACTGTGTTGGCGTGTCTGGTGGCATATAGCATGATGCTGTTTAGCCGGCGCTTTCAGCACCAGCAGTTGGTGAATATCGGTTTTAAAGGCATCTCAGAGCTATTACCTGTGGTTACCATAGTACTGCTGTCGATGGCGCTGGGTACCAGTTTAAAGATGTTAGGTACCGGCGCCGTGATCGCTGGCATGGTTGATCAGAGTGTGCCGCATTTTCTGATCCCGGCATTGCTGTTCCTGGCCGGTTCACTGATCTCCGTCACTACCGGCACCAGCTGGGGGACCTTTGCGATCCTGGTACCTATTGGTATGCCAATGGTGACTTTGCTGGAGTTACCACCCCAGTTGGTATTAGCGGCCATTTTAAGTGGCGGCATTTTCGGCGATCACTGCTCACCAATCTCAGACAGTACCGCAGTCAGCTCGGTTGCTGCCGGCTGTGATTTGCTGGAGCACGTAAAAACCCAGCTGCCTTATGCGCTGTTTTGTGGCCTGCTGGCCCTGCTCGCCTTTACCCTGACTGGCTGGATGATGATTTAAGCCGTGCCGCGCCCCGGTATTAGTGTCCGCCACGACAACGTGCTACACTGCCGGGGCCGTTGTTAAAAAGTCAAGAAGTCCTGTCTATGGCCCGTAAAACCAAAGCTGAAGCCGAAGCCACCCGCGAACTGATTCTGGATGCGGCTGAACAGTTGTTTTTTCAGCATGGCGTATCCCGTACCACGCTGGAAAAAATTGCCGCCGCTGCCGGCGTCACCCGCGGTGCTATTTACTGGCATTTTGAGAATAAGTCAGCACTGTTCAGCGCCATGCTGGAGCGGATCCGGCTGCCCTTTCAGCAAATGCTCGGCCAGCTCGATATGCTGCAGCAGGGCGATCCGCTGGCACAACTGCGCGATTTTCTGATCCGGTCGTTAACGTTGATCAGCAGCAGTGAACGGCACTTCCGGGTCTTATCGATCGTATTCTTACGCTGTGAATATATTGATGAGCTAAATCCGGCGGTGTCGCGCCAGGAGGAGCTGGATAAAACAGCCAATGCCATTATCAGCCGCGCCTTACAACGTGCCCGGAGTGCCGGCATGTTGCAAGCCGATGTCGATCCGGATCTGGCGGCCTGTGCCATTCATGCCTATCTGGGTGGTCTGATCCGTAAATATCTGCTGAAACCCGATTTCTGCGATCTGAAGCAGGCTGCGGCCTTTATCGATCTGATGCTAAACGGCATAAAAAAGCCAGTCTGAAAGCTGGGAATCCTTCCCGCTAAACAGACTGGCAAAGGTACAAACCTTTAAGTCGTGACACGCTTTACGCGAGACGCGGCTTAGCCGCAAAGAAGCGCATCACCACGTAGTAAAATATCGGCACCAGAAACACCGCCAACACAGTCGCAGAGATCATGCCGCCGAGTACACCGGTACCAATCGCATTGCGACTGGCAGAGCCGGCGCCACTACTGATCACCAACGGCAGTACCCCTAATGAGAACGCCATTGACGTCATAATAATGGGCCTTAAGCGTAAGCGGACAGCTTCGATAATGGCGGCTTTTAGTTCACGGCCCTGTTGCTGCAGCTCGCGGGCAAACTCGACAATCAGAATGGCGTTTTTCGAGGCCAGCCCCATAGTGGTTAATAACCCGACCTGAAAATAGACATCATTGCCCAGACCACGCAAATAGGCGGCACAGAGCGCGCCGAAAATCCCCAGCGGTACCACTAAGATCACGGCAAAAGGCACCGACCAACTCTCATACAGCGCCGCCAGACAGAGGAAGACCACCAGGATCGACAGTGCATATAAGGCCGGTGCCTGCGAGCCAGACAGCTTTTCCTGATACGAGGTTGCAGTCCATTCAAAGTCGATACCGGCCGGTAATTGCCGCACCAGTTGCGCCATGGTCGCCATCGCATCGCCTGAGCTGACGCCAGGCGCCGGCTCCCCCTGAATTTCCATGGCGCTGACCCCGTTATAGCGTTCCAGACGCTGCGGACCATACTCCCAACGGCTGCTGGCAAAGGAGCTAAAGTTCACCATCTGGCCCTGCTTATTGCGGACATACCATTTGTTCAGATCTTCCGGCGTCATCCGGAATTCCGGCTCAGCCTGTACATAGACCTTTTTCACCCGGCCGCGGTCGACGAAATCATTGATATAGGCCGAGCCCCAGCCAATGGCCAACGTTTGGTTAATTTCGCTTAGCGATACACCCAACGCCTGAGCTTTTAGCTGATCCACGTCAATTTGTAACTGGGCCGCATCTTCCATACCATTTGGCCGCACCTGCATTAACGTCGGCTCTTTTGCCGCCATGCCCAATAACTGATTACGGGCATTAAGCAGCGCTTCATGGCCAAGGCCACCGCGGTCCTGTAAATACAGATTAAAACCGGTCGCCCGTCCTAACTCTGAGATCGGTGGTAAGTTAAAGGCAAACACCTGCGCCTCTTTAATGGTGCTGAAAAAACCATAGGCTCGCCCTATTACGGCCTGCACACTATCTTCCGGCCCACGTTCAGACCAGTCTTTTAACCGTACGAAGGCTAAACCAACGTTCTGCCCCCGGCCGGCGAAACTAAAGCCGCTGACGGTAAACGCAGAAATAACGGCCGGATCCTGCTGATAGTGTTGGCTGATTTTATCCATTACCGCCTCGGTGCGCTCCAGACTGGCACCTGTTGGTAACTGCACTATGCTAAGAAAAATGCCCTGATCTTCTTCCGGCAAAAAGGAGGTCGGCAAGCGTACAAACATTACCGCCATAATGGCCACTATGGCGCCATATACCAGCATCGAGCGGCCGGGCCGCTGTAACATGCCGGCCACGCCGCGCTGATAGCCTTTGTTACTGCGTTCAAAGTTGCGGTTAAACCAACCGAAGAACCCCTTATTGGGCGGTAAGTGGCCAGCTTTGAGCATGGTGGCGCACAGCGCCGGGGTAAAGATCAACGCTACCAGTACCGACAGCGCCATCGCCGTAACGATAGTAATCGAGAACTGCTTATAGATAGCGCCGGTGGCGCCACCAAAGAACGCCATCGGCACAAAGACTGCCGACAATACCAGACCAATGCCAATCAACGCGCCGGTGATCTGCCCCATCGATTTACGGGTTGCTTCCTCCGGTGGCAGGCCTTCTTCAGTCATTACCCGCTCAACGTTTTCCACCACCACGATTGCATCATCAACCAGCAAGCCGATGGCCAACACCATACCAAACATGGTCAGGGTATTAATCGAAAAGCCAAAGGCGGCCATCACGCCAAAGGTGCCGAGTAACACCACCGGCACTGCCAGGGTTGGGATCAGGGTCGCGCGGAAATTCTGCAGGAACAGGTACATCACCAAAAACACCAGAATCACTGCTTCAATCAGCGTTTGCACCACTGAGGTAATGGAAATTTCGACAAAGGGTGTGGTGTCATACGGAATTTCGGTGACCAGGCCAGCCGGAAAGTAAGGTTTTAACTCTTCCAACCGCTGCCGCACTGCTGCTGCCGTATCCAGAGCATTAGCGCCGGTGGCCAGCTCAATCGCAATGCCGGTGGCTTCCTGACCATTAAAGCGGCCCATAACGGCGTAGTTCTCGCCACCCAGCTCAACCCGGGCCACATCAGCCAGTTTCACGGTAGAGCCATCAGCATTCACCCGCAGCAGAATATCGGCAAATTCTTCGGCTGAGGTTAAGCGGGTTTGCGCCAGTATTGGGGCATTAAACTGCTGGCCAGCTAAAGCCGGTGCGCCGCCTAACTGGCCGGCAGTGACCTGATTATTTTGCACCCTCACCGCCGCTGTAACATCAGCCGGTGTCAGATTAAACTGGTTTAACTTAGCGGCATCCAGCCAGATCCGCATCGCATACTGACTACCAAATACTGTGACATTACCGACGCCGGGGGTACGGCTGAGCGGATCCCGTACGTTAGCGACCACATAGTCAGCAATATCATCGCGGTTCAGACTACCATCGGCCGAGATAAAGGCCACCACCATCAAAAAAGCGCCGTTGGACTTGGCTACCCGCACCCCTTGTTGCTGCACTTCCTGCGGCAATAATGGAATGGCCTGCTGTAGCTTGTTCTGTACCTGGACCTGCGCAATATCGGCGTTAGTGCCAGTTTCAAAAGTCAGGGTTAAACTGATATTACCGGACGAATCACTTTGCGCCGACATATACATCAGGTTATCCAGGCCGGTCATCGCCTGCTCGATCACCTGAGTTACTGCATCTTCCGCGGTTTGCGCTGAGGCGCCCGGATAGCTGGCGGAAATGGTTACCGCCGGTGGCGCGATCCGAGGATACTGCTCTACCGGCAGCTGCATTATCGATAAGGCACCACCCAGCATAATTACAATGGCGATAACCCAGGCAAAGATCGGCCGGCTGATAAAGAAATTTGCCATTGGTTACTCCTGCACCACTACCGCTTTCACCTGAGCACCCGGCTGTACTTTTTGTAAGCCGGCGACAATCACCTGCTCACCGGCGGCCAGCCCTTCCTGCACGACCCAGTAATGCTGATAACTGCGACCGAGGGTAACTTGTCGGGCTTCAACCTGTTGCTGATTATTCACCACTAATACCTGAGTTGCGCCCTTAGGCAAACGCTTTACTGCCGCTTGCGGTACCAGTACCGCATTCGTCTGTCCGGCCTGTGCCAGACTGGCGCGGACAAACATGCCGGGTAATAGCAGCCCATCCGGATTGGGGAATACTGCCCTTAAGGTCACCATACCGGTGCTGGGGTCGACACTGGCTTCGGAGAACTGCAATTCGCCCTGTGCCGGATATTGACTACCATCTTCCAGCTCCAGGCTTACGCTGACAATCTGCTGCCCGTCATGCTGAATTTGTCGCCGCAATTGCAGCATTTCACTACTTGATTGCGTTAAATCAACGTAGATAGGCTCAAGTTGTCGGATAGTAGCTAATACTTCGCTCTGATTTGCAGTTAACAGCGCGCCCTCGGTGACCAGCGAGCGGCCAATTTGACCGGCAATAGGCGCAGTAATGCGGGTGTAGTTCAGGTTAATCTGTGCCACCTGCCGCTGCGCTGTTGCGGCTTGCACTTCGGCCGCAGCTTGCAATAAGGTGGCGCGCGCATCATCGACATCCTGCTGACTGACCACTTGCGAAGCGAGCAGCCCCTGTAACCGTTTCAGACGCTGCTCAGCATTGGTTGCGGCTGCCTGCGCCCGGCTTAAATTGGCCTCTGCGGTGGCAAGTGCCGCCTGATAAGGCGCCGGATCAATCTGATATAACAGTTCACCGGCAGCCACCTGCTGGCCTTCAGTAAAATGCCGTTTTTGCAGGATACCGCTGACCTGCGGCCGGATTTCTGCCTGTCGGAAGTCGGTGGTACGGCCGGGTAATTCCGTAACTTGAGTTAATGACTGCGATTGAACCTGATAGACCCCGACCTCCGGTAACCCGGGAGCGGCTAACGCTTGCGGAGCCGGTTCACTGCAACCAGTTAACAGGCCAATTAGGATCACGAAAACGCTGCTATTGCGCAGAATAACTTGAAATTGCCGCATGCTTGCCCTTGCAGATGGAAGAATTAATCAATGGTAGGTTTTACCTGCCCTAGTTTACCCAACAATATACATACAGGTTTGTATGTTTTCAAGCGCAGAAAATCCGTGCTGCGTTTAATGGCGTTAAGTGCGGGATAAAGTGTAGCAGCGAGTCTGTTGACCCGCTGTACGATCTTAGGCCAATGAACTGACTAAGCGGCGTTGCTCCACCAATCCCATGCTAATGACAAAGGGAGAGTCTGCCTGCTGCGCCTGACTAAAATCGGCTTTGCTTTGCCAGTTGTGCCAGTTAATCGCAATCAGACTTTGTGCGACGGCGCCACCAAGGCTACTGCCAGGGCCCAGTAAGATCAGGTGATCCGGCGCAAACTCTTTTACTGCTACCTCAATAGCCTTGCTAAAGTGATAGGTCTGACAGACCTGATCGCCAAGGGTATAGGCTTTTAGTGCCGCGGCCTGGGCTAAACCGGCCGGCCAAATCTGACCGCGGCCATCAATCAGCGGGATTTGCGGCGGGTGAAACAGTGGCTCGGCAAAGCGACTCATCGCCTGATCTGAGGCCGGTTGCATCAGTGGACTATGAAAGGCGGCATGGCCGGGTAACAATAGCGGAAAACGCTCATCACAGGGCGGCAGGGCCTGCATCGCGGCTTGTACCGCCTGCTGCGTTCCCGCCAGCACCGCGTAACCGCCATACACTATCGACATAAAGAGCGCGCCCTGATGTTGCCATAGCTGCTCTGCTACGGCGCGTTGTTTTGCGGCATCGGGCTGCCAGTCGCTATTAACCAGCGGATAGATAAACTGCGCCCCGGCCGCCTCCGCCGTCAGCTGCGCCATACCGGTGACCAGCTGCATCTGACTGTCGCCCTGCCAGACACCAGCACAGCCGAGCGCAGTATACCAACCCATCGAATTGCCGGTTACCGCCACGATCTCCAGCTGTTCGCGATCAATGGCCGCAAAATCAGCGATACCACAGCTATAAATCAACGCTGCTGCATTCTCGGCTTTTAAATGCTCGCGACTACTAAAGGCCGGCGCCTGATCCAGCGCCGTTACCGTGCTTAACCCGAGCTGCTCCCGCACCGCATCAAATTGCTTAAGCCAGCGACTGTCGGCGGCGACCTGCTTGAGATAGCCCAGCTCAGTGCGGTTATAGCTGCCACGACCGGGGCAAACAACGACGGCGGTTTTTTTACCACTCATACTAACACCTCCGCAGTCAGTAACTGCTGCATGGCACTGCTGATTTGCGCTTTCGATGGCAGCACCTGATAGGCGGCTGCCCCCAGTGGAATAAAGCTATCTTCAGCGGTAATACGCTGGATCTGATACAACCCGAGCCGCGCTTCATGTAGCAGTGTAAACAGCTCTTCGCTCAGTGAACCGCGACGGCGGCATTCATCCACCAGCAGAATTTTGCGACAAGGGCCCAGCGCCTGAATAATGGCGTCGATATGCAGCGGCACCAGACAGCGCAGGTCAAGTAAGCGGATGTCCGCTGCCTGCTGCGGTAATTCCGCTAACGCCTGGCGACTTAAGTAATAACCATTGGCATAGCTAATTACCGCCAGCTGCTCCCCCTCACCATACACGCCCGGCTCGCCGAGCGCAGGCAACGGCTGATCTGGCTCTGGGTATTGGCAAAGCCATAAGCCATCGCCTGGGTGTAACAGATCCCGCGTCATATAGAGCGCGATCGGCTCAAGCAGGATCACCAACCGCTTTTGCTGGTAGGCCAGCTGAACCGCCTGGCGCAGCAGCAGCACCGCATCAGCGCCGTTAGACGGACAGAGCAGAATAATGCCCGGAATGTCGCGAAACACCGCAAAGGAATTATCATTGTGAAAGTGACCACCAAAGCCGCGCTGATAGGCCAGACCCGCTATGCGGATCACCATCGCATTATGGTACTGGCCATTGGAGAAAAACGGCAGCGTTGCCGCTTCGCCACGGATCTGATCCTCGGCATTATGCACATAGGCCAGAAACTGAATTTCCGGAATAGGCAAAAAGCCCTGCTGCGCCAAGCCAATCGCCAGCCCAAGAATACTTTGCTCATCGAGCAGGGTATTAATCACCCTGTTGGCGCCAAAAGCATGGACCAAATGCTGCGATACGCCATAAACACCGCCTTTTTTGCCGACATCTTCGCCAAATAGCAGAGTTTGTGGATATTGCGCAAAGAGATCGTGCAGCGCCCAGTTTAACAGCTTGGCTAAATGCTGGCCTTTACCCAGGTTATGCTGGTCAAAGGCAAATAACGCCTGTCGCACAGCTGGCAGCGGCAACGGCGGTGTCGGTAAAGCGGGATAATTCGGCGCAATCGAGGCCATCACGGCGGCAGCGCTGGTTAGTTTGGGCCGGCTACTGGCCACGGCAGCAACGCGGGCAATTTGCGCCGCCAACTGCTGCACACTTTGTAACAACGCGGCCTGCGATAAGATACCACGACTGAGTAGCATACCGCTGCTGGCTAATAACGGGTCCTGCTCCAGCTCGGTTTCAATTTGCTGTTTGCTGCGATAGGCCACTTCTGCATCGGCGCCGGCGTGACCAAATAAGCGTACCGTCGATAGATGCAGCAGTGCCGGTGCGCGTTTGCTGCGGACATAGTGTGCGGCCGCCTTGGCGACGCGCAGTGTTTCGGCTAAATCACTGCCATCAGCAGCAAAGTAGCGCAGCTCTGGCCGCTCAGCCAGGCTTTGCTCGATCCAGCCTTGCGGTGTCGGGGTGGAAATCCCTAGGCCATTGTCTTCACAGACCAGCAAAATCGGCAGCGGCACATGCTGATAGGCCGCCCAACAGGCTGAGTTAATGGCGCCCTGTGCCGTCGAGTGGTTGGCCGAAGCATCACCAAAGCTACAGACCACTATGGCATCTTCCGGCCAGTTACCGGGCTGGCCAAGCCGCTTACTAAGATCAATGGCAAAAGCAGTTCCGACCGCTTTTGGTAATTGCGAAGCAATGGTACTGGTTTGCGGCGGAATATTCAGTGCCAGGCTACCCAGCACTTTATGCCGGCCGCCTGAGATCGGATCTTCACTGGAAGCGCAGAACGACAACAACATATCGTACAGCGGCGTGCTACCGGGTAACTGCTTGCTACGCTCAATAAAAAAGGCGCCGCTGCGGTAATGTAAAAATGCCGGATCGCTCAGGCGCAGCGCAGCGGCCACCGCAGCATTAGCCTCATGGCCAGCACTGCCAATGGTATAAAAACTTTGGCCCTTGGCCTGCAGTAAGCGTGACTGTAAATCCAGTAACCGGCTACAAAGCTGACTGTGCCACAGCCGGTACAGATCGCTATCGCTCAGGCTGTCCGGCCAGTGTGGTGTGGGTAAGGCGCCTTGTTCGATGCGCGCCAAAAACCCCTGCAACCAGGGGTGCAAGGCTTCGGTCATGCTGGCCTCCGGCTTAGCTAAAGGCTTGCAAGCCGGTCTGGGCCCGGCCCAGGATCAGCGCATGCACATCATGGGTACCTTCGTAGGTATTCACCGCTTCCAGGTTCATCACATGGCGAATAACATGGTATTCATCGGCAATACCATTACCGCCGTGCATATCGCGGGCGATACGGGCAATCTCCAGTGCTTTGCCACAGGAATTACGTTTAATCAGCGAAATGGTCTCGGGTGGCAGCAAACCGGCATCCATTAAACGGCCGGCCTGTAAGCAGGCCAGTAAGCCAATGCTAATCTCGGTTTGCATATCGGCCAGTTTCTTTTGTACCAGTTGGGTTTGCGCCAGCGGCCGGCCAAACTGGATCCGATCCAGCGTATATTGCCGCGCCGCATGCCAGCAGAACTCGGCCGCACCCAGTGCGCCCCAGGCAATGCCGTAACGGGCTTTATTCAGACAGCCAAAGGGGCCTTTCAGGCCACTGACATTAGGTAGTAAGGCATCTTCCGGCACGGCGACATTATCCATCACAATTTCACCGGTAATGGAGGCGCGCAATGAGAACTTGCCTTCAATTTTTGGTGCCGACAAACCGGCCATGCCTTTTTCCAGCACAAAGCCGCGAATTTCACCGTCCAGCTTAGCCCAAACCACAAACACATCGGCGATCGGGCTATTGGTGATCCACATCTTGCTGCCGTTAAGCAGATAACCGCCGTCAATCCGTTTGGCGGTAGTGCGCATACTGGCCGGATCGGAGCCGGCATCCGGTTCGGTTAAACCAAAGCAGCCTACCCACTCACCGCTCGCCAGCTTGGGCAGATATTTCAGTCGCTGTGCTTCGGTGCCGTATTCATGAATGGGATGCATCACCAGCGAGGATTGCACACTCATGGCGCTGCGATAACCGCTATCAACCCGCTCCACTTCGCGCGCGACCAGACCATAGCTAACGTAGTTAACCGCTGAGCAGCCATATTTTTCCGGCAAGGTCGCGCCAAGCAAGCCGAGTTCGCCGAGCTCATTCATAATTTCACGGTGAAAATGTTCTTCGCGGTTGGCCATTAACACCCGGGTTTGTAAGCGTTCCTGACAATACTGATGGGCGGTATCACGGATCAGCCGCTCCTCTTCGGTTAACAGTTGGGAGAATTGAAACGGATCTTGCCAATCAAATTGTGGACGCGCCATCTTACACCTCATTATGTCATGGGAAACGCCTGACATTCGCTGTAATAACCGACAGTTAACGCCAAAACGTCTTACTCTGTTGCTCACTCTACTGCGGCCTGATATAAAGTTAAAATATATTAATTCTGTATATGCTATAGCTTTTAACTATGGATATTCGCCAACTCAAATACTTTGTCGCAGTCTATGAACAGCGCAGTATCAGCGCCGCAGCGCGCCAATGCTGTGTCGCCCAACCCTCGTTATCGGCGGCCCTGTTGCAGTTAGAGCAGGAGCTGGGAGTAAGTTTATTTCTGCGCCTGCCCAAAGGGGTTACCCCAACGGAGGAAGGCGATAAGCTGTATGGCCATGCCGGAAAGTTACTGGCACAGCTGGCCTCGCTAAAAGCCTCGTTTCAGGCCCCGGCCGCCAAGGTACGCTTTCGCCTCGGTTTAATTCGCGCCTTAGGCGTCGAGCGGATGAGTGCGCTGCTGCGTGAATTTAGCCAGCAGGTACCGGGGCTGGAGCTGCACCTGGTCGAGCCGGATGCGCCTTGCGACGCGCGGATTATTACCCCGGCGCAGCAACAAGGTGGTGAAGTATTACAACCGATCTGGCGGGACCGCTATTTATTGGCATTGCCACCGGCCTGGCCGCTCAGCCTGCAATCGCAGCTGACGCTGGACGATTTTCAGGAACTGCCACTGATTAAACGCACGCCCTGTGATGCCTGGGATTTACTGTACCCGCAGCTAAGCCGGCGCAATATTCAGCCGGCTCTGCGCGCCGATATTCAAACCATAGAATATGCCTTGGGCCTGGTATCGGCCGGGGTGGGCTGTGCACTGGTACCGGATTTTGACAACTTACTAGAGCGTAGTGATGTGGCGTTAAAACCCATTGCTGGCCTGCAGCTGGAGCGCACCATTGCCCTGGCCTATCGCAGTGACAACGCCCATCCGGCCTTGCCGGTACTGCAGCAGCTTTGTAGCCAGAGTAGTGCGCTTTAACACTACACTTAGAAAGTTATCAGGATTTAGGCTTAGGATCTTGGAGCTCAGGATTTTACTGCCAGCGGCTTTAACCAACGCTCAGCAAACTCTTCTGCCGTTACCGGTTTACCAAAATGGTAGCCCTGCGCGCGGGCACAGCCGAGCTGCAACAGATAGGCCGCCTGCTCTGCCGTTTCCACCCCTTCGGCAATGGTTAGCATATCCAGGCTTTTTGCCATCGCCAGAATGGTTTTAACCACCATATTATGATGGTGATCACCGGGGATATTATTGATAAAGGCGCGGTCAATCTTTAGCGTAGAGGCGCGAAAACGGGTCAGATAAGCCAGCGAAGAATAGCCGGTGCCAAAATCATCAATGGCCCAGCTGAAACCCATGGCTTCTAACTCGGCCATTTGTCGCAGTGACTGCTCCGGATTACGCATAATCAACGATTCGGTGACTTCCAGTTCTATCTGAGTAGGTGTAATACCACTACTGCAAGTCGCAAAATCACTGACCAGTTGTTCATTATCCAATTGCCGGGCCGAAACGTTAACTGATAGGCGTCCGGGGAAACGATAACCTCTTTGCTGCCATAAATTCAGTTGCCGGCAGGCGGTTTGCATGACCCAGTTTCCCAGCTCCGGCATCAGGCCGCGCTCTTCCGCCAGCGGAATAAAGGTATCCGGCCGCACCCAACCCCATTCCTCATCATACCAGCGACACAGCGCCTCGGCGCCGGAAAGCTGACAACTGGCTAAATCGATCTGCGGCTGATAGTGCAAACTGAGTTTGCCACTGCGTAGCGCCAGCATAAAGCGCTCCAGCACGATTTGCCGCTGACTCAGTGCCTGGCTCATCGACGGCTCGAATACTTTCAGCCCACCACCACTGCTCTTCGCCTCGGCCAGCGCAATGCTGGCAAACCGCAGCAATTCCGGACCATTTAATTCATCGCTGGCAACCAGGGCACAACCCAAATTTACATGCAGCGCAAAATCCTTACCGGCACAATGAAAGGGCCACATAAACAGCTTTTGCACCTGCCGGCATAATTGCTCCAGCTCCCGCACAGAATACACCGGGCTTAATAAAGCAAACTGATCGGCAGAGTAACGCGCCAGATAACAGTTCTCCGGTAAATCCTGACGCAGACGGCTGGCAACTGCAGCGAGAAGTTCATCACCGACTTTAAAACTAAACAGGTCATTCAGTTCTTTAAAGCGGCTGATATCGATTAACGCTAGTCCCAGCGCCGCTGTCGAGACATCAGCTTTCGGCCAGTTTTGTAGTTTTTCCAGCAAATGCGCCCGGTTAGGCAGTTGGGTGACGCTATCACGATAGGTCAGTTTACGGATAAAGCGCTCACTTTGGGTGCGCTCGAGCTCGGCACCCACTTGGGCTGCAGCAATCCGCAGTACTTCACGGCCAACATCTGGCATTTGCAGTGGTTTGGTCGCCATAATGCTCAGAATACCCAGCTTCTGACCACTGGTGTTTAAAATCGGCATACCAAGATAGCTTTCGACCTTCAGGTCAACCAGCATTGAGTCGTCCGGGAATACCTGGCAGACGCCTTGCTCATAAACACAAGGCTCGCGCTCCGACACAGTTTCGCAAGGCGTGCCTTGCAGCGGGTAGGTGATATTATCGAGCAGTTGGCCCTGGCCCCACAGCACTATGGTGCGGGCTTCGGTTGAGGTCGCTGAGGCTTCAGCAATCAGGCAGTATTCAACGTCAAGAATTTCGGCCAATCGCTGTACCAAGGTGGCTAAGAAATCCGGATAGCCGCTCTGCGTTAACACATCGGCTAATTGCCGGAAAATTTCCTCGGTACTAAAGCGTGCTTGCATGGTTTGGCTAACTGCTGCCTGTTGATTACCACATATTAGACATCGCACTACACCAATGCAAGCACAGTGTTAACTGACTATTTCGATGCAATCAATCGGGCAAACTTCAATACAGGTCGGTTTGTCGTAAAACCCAACGCACTCGGTGCAGCGCGATGGTTCCACCTGATAATGCAACGGCCCCATGCTAATGGCCTCGTTTGGACATTCTGGCACGCACATGTCGCAATTGATGCAACTTACCTCGATAACGGCCGTCATCTTAGACAATCTCGGTCGCTAAATCGGCCGCTTTTGGGCTAACAACCGGCAATTGTTTTAACAACATAGCATGCTGCAAGACCACCTGCGCCGGTAACTTTACCTTAAGCTGATAACAGGCACCAGGCGCCAGCAGCAGATCCTGATCCTGCTGATTACGCAATGCTTCAAGCTGGAACGGCTGATTACCCCGTGGCGTCATTAAAATCAGCTGATCACCAACCGCAAACTGGTTTTTCACCTCCAGTAACGCAAAGCCTTCACTATCCTGCTCGCCAATAAATTCGCCAACCAGTAACTGCTCACCGACACTGTGACTGGTAGCATAATTTTGCGTCTCCTGTGGCTTATGGCGACGTAAAAAGCCCTCAGTAAAACCACGGTTAGCCATACCTTCCAATTCACTTAACAGCTTGCTATCAAAAGCCTTGCCGGCCACCGCATCATCAATCGCCTTGCGATACACCTGCGCAGTACGGGCAACATAATAAGGTGACTTGGTGCGGCCTTCGATTTTTAACGAATGTATCCCCATCGCGGTTAACGCCGGCACATGCTCAACTGCCCGTAAGTCTTTCGAGTTCAGAATATAGGTACCATGCAGATCTTCGTCGATGGCCATCAGTTCACCCGGCCGCCCCTGCTCTTCCAGCAGCGCCGGAGTACTGATCGGTTTAAACTGCCCGACCTCATCTTCTACAGCGGCATGCACCTGATAGGGCCAGCGGCAGGAGTTAGTGCAGGTGCCCTGATTCGGATCCCGTTTATTAATATAACCCGATAATAAACACCGACCGGAATAGGCCATGCAGAGCGCGCCATGCACAAAGACTTCCAGCTCCATCTCTGGCACTTCGCGGCGGATTTCAGCAATTTCTTCCACCGCTAACTCGCGTGACAGAATCACCCGCTGCACGCCCTGCGTTTGCCAGAATTTAACTGCTGCCCAGTTAACGGTATTGGCCTGCACCGACAGATGTAACGGCTGCTCTGGGAAATGCTGGCGTAGCAAAAAAATTACGCCGGGATCTGAGACAATCAATGCATCGGGCTTTAAGGCCACTACCGGCTGCATATCACGGACAAAGGTGGTCAACTTGCTATTGTGCGGCGCGATATTTACCACCACATAAAAGCGCTTACCCAAGGCATGGGCTTCGTTGATCCCGGTTTCCAGCGCTGCTAAATCAAACTCATTATTGCGTACCCGCAAGCTGTAACGTGGCTGGCCGGCATAAACGGCATCGGCACCATAGGCAAAGGCCAGCCGCATTGCTTTTAAACTGCCGGCGGGTGATAAGAGTTCAGGTTTAAACATCAATAGGGTCTCAGTCAGGATCAGGGCGCCGATTTTAACCGGCTATTTTCACCTTGCATTGATCCAGCGCAAGCTTCACCAGCTGACTAAATCACTCTTTCTTCATATACTGGTCAGTCCAATCTCTGTGTTCACTTCTTAAGCAGCCTTGTTCCAGATCAATAACCCTTAAACTGATACTTTTATACTACCGCCATCTTACTGCTACATTGAGCAATCTATGTCTGAGCTGTTATTAGGTACTGAAAATACCGACGCCGAGCCGACCATCGCTGAGCTGATTAAAAAGCCCTTGCTAACCTGCCCGCCACAAACCAGCCTGCAACAAGCGGCAAAGCTGATGCGCAGCCATGGCGTCAGCTGTATTTTGGTAGAAGAGCAAGGTCAGATCACTGGCATCTGGTCCGAAGCTGACACCCGGAAACTAGACTTTGCCGGCAGCAAACCGTCAGAGATCAAGGTTGGCTCAGTGATGTCATCACCGGTGATCAGTGCCAGTGGTTTGACCCGGGTTAGCGGTGCAGCCAGTTTAATGCTGAATCATAATATCCGCCGCTTGCTGGTAGTGGACCCACAACAACGGCCGATAGGGTTACTGACGCAAAGCGATATTATCCGCCAGCAAAAAATTGAATTTTATCTGCGCTTTCGGGACGTTGGCAGCTGTGTTGACAAGGCACCGCTGCATTTGGCTGCCGCCTTGCCTTTGGCTGAAGCAGTGGCGGAAATGCGCCATCACCGCGCTGACGCCGCCATTATTTGCTTTGGCGCTGATGATTACGGGTTGGTCACTGAACGCGATTTGGTGCGTTTACTGGCAGAGAACTGTGACGTGTCATCAATAGGCGAGCTGGCCAGCCGACCACTACTAACGGTAGCGCCGGAATTGACGCTGCTGCAAGCGGTAGAACAGTTAACCGAGCATGGCATTCGTCATCTTGGCGTCACCAAAGATGACAATATTTGTGGTTTACTGTCTTTTAGTGCCATTCTGCGCAATGTTGAATATGCCTATATTGAACAGCTAAAAACGGAGCTACGCGATCGCGATAACGCACTACGTACTTCGGCCGACTATTTACGGCTGGCACATAAAGTGATTGATGCGTCGATGGACGGCATTATGATCACCGATCAGCATGGCTTTATTCAGTCGGTGAATCCCAGCTTTACTAAGCTGACCGGCTACAGCAAGGAAGAGGCAATGGGTCAAACCCCACGCTTGCTCAGCTCCGGTTTGCATACTACCGATTTTTACCGCCGCATGTGGCAGACTCTGCTCGAGCAAGGCCACTGGCAAGGTGAAATCTGGAATAAGCGTAAAAATGGCGAGCTTTATCCACAGTGGCTCAGCATTACGGCCATTCGCGCCGAAGATGGCCAGATTACGCAATATGCGTCAATTTTTAGCGATATTACCGAGCGCAAACAGCAGGAAGAAAAAATTCACCAACTGGCCTATATGGATGAGCTTACCGGCTTGGCGAACCGGCGGATGTTTTTCGATCGGCTACAACTGGCACTGGCCAATGCCCATCGCCATCAACACACGCTGGCGGTGATGTTTCTCGATTTAGATTTATTTAAACGGATTAACGATACGCTGGGGCATCTGGCCGGCGATCAGGCATTAAAAGAAGTAGCAAGGCGCTTACAGGCCACGGTGCGCGAAGGAGAATCGGTGGCGCGTATTGGTGGTGATGAATTTACTATTTTGATCCCGGAAGTCAGTTGTGTGAAATCGCTGGAGCGGCTGGCACAGCGACTGATTTCGCAGTTTGAACGGCCGGTGCAGTTGCTGGAACAAGAGTTTTTCTTAACCACCAGTATTGGCATCAGCGTTTATCCGAAAGATGGTCATAATGCCGAGCTGTTAGTCAAACATGCTGATGTTGCCATGTATCAGGCAAAAAGTGCCGGCCGTAATCAGTTTAGTTTTTATCAGGCCAGTAGCGGCTTACAAAATGAAGAAGAACTAAAACTGGAGCAAGCCCTGCGCCTGGCACTGCGTCAGCAACTGCTACAGGTCTATTATCAGCCCAAATTTGCGTTACAGAGTGGCGATATTATCGGCCTGGAAGCGCTGGTGCGCTGGCAGGATGCGGAGCTGGGGATGATTTCACCAGCGCTGTTTATTCCACTGGCGGAAAAACTTGGGCTCATTCACCAATTGGGCGAACAGGTATTACGTCAGGTTTGCCATCAACTGAGGCGCTGGGGTGAACGGGCGCTGCCGGTGGCAGTCAATATTTCTGCATTACAGCTGGCGGAAATCGATTTTCTGCCACGGCTACGGGCGATTTTGCAGCAAACTGATATCGATGCTTCCCTGCTGGAGCTGGAGCTAACCGAAAGCTGTTTAATCCCGGAGCACGCGGACTATACCCTGGGAGTACTGACGGAGCTGAAAGCGCTGGGTTTACGTTTATCAATTGACGACTTTGGTACCGGTTACTCTTCGTTATCTTATCTGCGTCGCCTGCCATTAGATGCATTAAAAATTGATCGCAGCTTTATCCGCGATTTACCGCAAAGTGAGAGTGATAGTCAGATCACCTTAGCCATTATCGCCATGGCCAAGGCACTGGGCTTAGAAGTGATAGCCGAGGGTATCGAACAACAGGCGCAACGTGATTTTCTGCTGGCGGCCGGCTGCGACACAGGTCAGGGTTTTCTGGTTTCGCCGGCGGTGCCGGCTGCGGAGCTAACGCTATTCTCGGCAAAGCGTAACACTACGGCTGAATACTGACCGCCTACCCCCTAAGGGGTAGCCAAACGCTCCTTCATGGCAATAACAAAAGCTGCTTCACTACTTTAAGCTTACTACACAACGCCGAAGCTACCGGCTCTAACCCTGCCTGCAGGTATGAACGGTGTGCCGTGGTAATAATACCACCGGGTGTGGCGGGAAACGGCCTCACTTCCCAACCTGGAAAGGTGTCATTAGTATGCTTATTGATGCGTATCAGCGCCGTTTTACCTATTTACGGCTCTCCGTTACCGAAAGTTGTAACTTTCGCTGCACTTACTGCCTACCCGACGGCACCGATTGCGACTCCCGGGCCGGCGAGCTGACGCTGCCGGAAATCCGCCGCCTGGTCACTGCCTTTGCCCGCCTCGGCACCCGCAAAGTGCGGATCACCGGTGGTGAACCTTCACTCCGTAAAGACCTAACAAAAATTATCGCCACCTGTAAGGCCGTACCCGGTATCGAAAAAGTGGCACTGACGACAAATGGCTACCGCTTAAAGCGTGATGTCGCTGCCTGGCAAGCTGCAGGGTTGGATGCAGTTAATGTCAGTATCGATAGCCTGGACGCGGCAACCTTTCATCTGGTCACAGGCCAGGACAAACTGGCCGACATTCTGGCCGGTGTCGCCGCAGCCAAAGCCGTTGGCATTCAGCAAGTCAAAATCAATACGGTGCTGTTAAAGCAGCATAATGCGTTGGCGTTGCCGGATTTTCTTAGCTTTGTAAAACAGCAGGACGTGTCGCTGCGCTTTATCGAGCTGATGCGCACCAATGACAACCTCAACTTCTATCAGCGACAGCATTTAAGCGGCGCCAGCATTCAGCAGCAGTTGGAAACCCAAGGCTGGCAGTTACTGCCAAAAGGCCTGAGTGATGGCCCGGCGCTGGAATATGCTCATCCGCACTATCAGGGCCGCATCGGCCTGATTATGCCCTACAGCAAAGATTTCTGTGCCGATTGCAATCGCCTGCGGGTGTCCAGCAAAGGCCAGTTATATCTGTGCCTGTTTACCGACAGCTATCAGGATCTACGCAGCTTACTGCAAAGTGAGCACAGTGCGCCCCTGGAGCGCTTTCTGCAGCAAGCAGTAGCCGGTAAAGCCGAGAGCCATCAACTGCAACAGCAGCACAGTGGCAGCACCCGGCATTTAGCGCAAATTGGCGGCTAACACGCGTTTTTGACACTAGACTAGCGGAGTAACTGATGTCATTTAGCGCACTGATTTTAGCCGGCGGTCAATCCCGTCGGATGGGACAGGATAAAGCCGAGCTGCGCCTGGGTAAGCTAAGCTTGCTGCAACATATGCAGCAACTGGCGCAGCAAGCCGGCGCCAGCCAGATTCTGCTTAGCCGCAATCAGCCCGGCACCACTTATATTCAGGATCTCCGGCCTGGTCAGGGACCGCTGGCCGGTATCGCTGCCGCCCTGCCTTACTGTACGGAGCCGGTGTTGCTGGTACTGCCGATTGATTTACCGCTGCTTAACGCCAGCAGCCTGCAACTATTAATGCCCGGCGAAAACGAACAAGCGGTTTGCTTTCGCGATTGGCCGCTGCCACTGGCGCTGCGCCCCGACCCCAAGCTGGCACTCCTGATCGAACAGCAGCTGGATGCCGGTGAACGCTCAGTTAAAGCCCTGCTGGCAAAACTGCGCTGCACAGTACGTCCGGCGCCCGCGGCTGAACTATTTAATACCAATACCCCGGCAGAGTGGCAGCAGTGCCTGAGCACACTGCAGCAGGCTGCCGTTTTGGAGGAACCATGTCATGACTAAAATTGCCCGGCAATTTTATCCGCTCCAACTGGCGGTATTGACCGTCTCCGACAGCCGTACAGCGGAAAATGACAGCAGCGGCGATCTGCTGTGTCAGCTGTTAACTCAAGCCGGTCATCAACTGGTAGAGCGTGCGGTACTGCCTAATAACCTCTATCAGCTGCGCGCCTTGCTAAGCCGCTGGATCGCCAGTACCGAGGTGCAGGTTGTCCTGATCAATGGTGGTACCGGCTATGCCGCCGATAATTGCACCGTTGCTGCTGTCACACCGTTATTGGATCAAAGGGTGCCGGGCTTTGGCGAGCTGTTTCGGCAATTATCCTGGCAACAACTCGGCTCAGCGGCGATGCAATCCGGTGCTTTGGCTGGGCTGGCCAATGGCACCTTAGTGTTTGCAATGCCGGGCTCAGGCTCCGCCTGCACCCTGGCGATGCAACAACTGATTTTGCCACAGCTGGATGGCCATACCGGCCCCTGTAATTTTATTCCACACCTGAAAAATAGTCCGGCCAGCGGCTGTACTACTGCGGAGACCGGCGCATGAATACCCTAACCCATCTCGATCAACAAGGTGCGGCGGCGATGGTTGATATTAGCACTAAAGCCGACAGCCAACGCCTGGCACGCGCCGGCGCTCTGGTGCAAACCCGCCCCGAGGTAATCCGACTGATTGAACAGGCACTGCTAAAAAAAGGCGATGTGCTGGCCACTGCGCGCATTGCCGGCATTATGGCGGCAAAAAAAACCAGCGACCTGATCCCGCTCTGTCATCCGCTGCTGTTAAGCAAAGTCAGTGTCGATTTTCAGCTGGATGCGGCCGCCGGTCAGATCCGTATCGAAGCCTGCTGTCAGCTTAGCGGCAGTACCGGTGTCGAGATGGAAGCCCTGACCGCGGCCAGTGTCGCCGCCCTGACCATTTACGATATGTGTAAAGCGGTAGATAAAGCTATGACCATTAGTGATATTCGTTTGTTGGAGAAAACCGGCGGTAAATCCGGCCATTATAAGTATCAGTCAGCATGGGAGCCTAGCGATGCTTAAGATCTTATTTTTTGCGGCCCTGCGGGAGCGCTTAGGCTGTGCCAGTACCAACCTGGATCTGCAGGGGCAAGTGCTGACCGCGCGTGACGTCCTAAACCAGCTCGCCAGCCAGTCAACGCAATGGCAACCCCATCTGGCTGACACCGACCTGCTATGCGCGGTTAATCAGCATCTGGTACCCCTGTCTCATCCGGTGACGGCGGGTGATGAACTGGCGTTTTTCCCACCGGTGACCGGAGGTTAAGATGTCCCTGAGGATAGTGGTGCAACAGCCGGATTTTGCGGTGGCCAGCGAATATGAACGCTTACGGCAAGATGCCCGCTGCGGCGCCGTCGTCACTTTTACGGGTCTGGTACGGGAGTTGGCAGAGGCAGAGCTGCTAAGCATGACACTGGAACATTATCCGGGCATGACCGAGCAGGCATTAACCCAGATCGCAACAGCGGCGCAGCAGCGCTGGCAACTGGGCGCGGTTACTATTATTCATCGGGTCGGTACCCTGTTACCGAACGAGCAAATCGTGTTTGTCGGCGTCGCCAGTGCGCATCGGGCCGCCGGCTTTGCGGCTGGCGAATTTATCATGGATTACCTGAAAAACCGCGCACCGTTCTGGAAAAAAGAACACACGTCCAGCGGCGAATACTGGGTTGCAGCGAAAGTCAGCGATCAAGCCGCATTAAAGCGCTGGCAATAAGCTGTATGCTAAAACAATGACGAGGGCAAACTGATGCAGCTGATGTTCCGCTTTATCCTAACCCTGCTCTGCTGGATATGGGCAACCCCTGTCAGCGCGGCAGAGCAGCCAACTACTGAACCACTGCGTATCGCCGTGGCGGCTAACTTTCACGGTACCCTGCAACAACTGATTAGCCGCTATCAGCAACAACAGTCACAGACCTTTTTACTCAGCGCCGGCTCCTCCGGCGCGCTCTACACCCAAATCCGGCAGGATGCGCCCTTTCATCTGTTTTTTTCAGCAGATAGTGAGCGGCCGGCAAGCCTGGAACAGGCCGGGCTCACCCGGTCCGGCTCACGTTTTACTTATGCCGAAGGCGTGCTGGTACTCTGGTCTGCCGATCCGACACTGATCGATGCCAGGGCCAGTATACTGTTTAGTCAGCACTTCCGGCATCTGAGCATGGCAGAACCACGCCACGCGCCCTATGGTCTGGCGGCACAACAAGTGCTGACTGCACTGGAACTGTGGCAACCGCTGGCACAACAACAAAAATTGGTGCGGGCCCAGTCGATTGCCCAAGCCTATGGTCAGATTGCCTCTGGTGCCGCAGCGTTGGGGTTTGTCGCGCTGGCACAGCTTAAAGACAGTGCCGGTCAAATCAGCGGCTCTTATTGGTTGCCGCCGGCAGAACTATACCAACCGATAACCCAACAAGCGGTGATCCTGAACCGTGCAGCAGCCGATCCACAACTGTTGGCCGCCGCCGAACACTTTGTTACCTGGCTACAAAGCGTTGAAGCCGTTGCCATTATCGAAGCTGCCGGCTACCGTGTTACTAATACGGCACACTAACGCTACGGGGAGTAACCAATGCTATCAGCCGATGATCTGAGTGCTTTATGGGTTACCTTTAAACTGGCCCTGATCAGCACCGGCCTGCTGTTAGCGCTCTGTATGCCGCTGGCCTGGTGGCTGGCGCACACCCGCTGGCGGGGTCGCAGCATCATTGAAGCGATGATTATGCTGCCGCTAGTGCTGCCACCGACAGTATTGGGCTTTTATCTGTTGCTGCTGCTTGGCCCCCATGGCTGGGTTGGCGGCAGCCTGCAAGCCATGGGCTTTAACCATCTGGCTTTTACGTTCAGCGGGTTGGTCATCGGGTCGATGATCTATTCACTGCCATTTGTGATGCAGCCGCTGACAGCAGCATTTCAGGCGGCCGGTGGCCGGATGCTGGAAGTGGCCGCCACCTTAAGAGCATCTCCGCTGGATCGCTTTCTGTACGTGGTATTGCCGTTATCGCGAAGGGGGTTTCTCACCGCTGCCGTGTTATCCTTTGCCCATTCCCTGGGCGAATTTGGCGTCATTATTATGATTGGCGGTAATATTCCGGGACAGACTCAGGTTGCTTCTATTGCCATTTACAACCATGTTGAGGCGATGGACTACGCCGCCGCCCATACTCTGGCTGCCATTCTGGTGGCATTGTCCTTTGCTTTGCTGCTGCTGGTATACGGGCTTAACCGTAAATTTAAAGTGGTGAGTATCGCATGAGTATTGAAGCCAGGCTGCAACTGCAACAGGGCAATTTTGAACTGGACGTGACGCTTGATCTGCCCGGCAGCGGTGTGAGTGCGCTGTTTGGCCGTTCCGGCTCCGGCAAAACGACTATTCTGCGATGTCTGGCCGGGCTGGAACGGCATGCCGGCATCGATCTGCGGGTCAATGGAGAAATCTGGCAAAGTCAGCAACACTTTGTGCCGGTACATCAGCGCCCGCTGGGTTATGTCTTTCAGGAAGCCAGTTTATTTCCGCATCTGATGGTCGCTAAAAATCTTGAGTTTGGCTATCGCCGCCTGCCCCCCGCCCAGCGCAAGGTCGCACTGGACGAAACCATCAGCCTGATGGGGCTGGAAACACTGCTCGCACGCTACCCGCAACAACTGTCAGGCGGACAACGGCAACGGGTAGCGATGGCGCGTGCCCTGCTAACCAGCCCACGCTTACTGCTGATGGATGAACCGATGGCGGCTCTGGATCAGCGCAGCAAAGCGGAAATTCTGCCTTATCTGGAACGTCTGCACCAGCATCTGGCTATTCCAATCATTTATGTCAGCCACGCCATCCATGAAGTCTGCCGGCTGGCCGATTATCTGGTGTTACTGGAACAAGGCAAGGTTCAGGCGCAGGGGCCATTGCAACAACTGCTGACCCAACCCGACTTACCACTGGCGCAGGATGCCGATGCCGCCTCGATGCTACTTGCCACCGTATTGCAGCATACCGCTGATGAAATGAGTGAATTACAGCTGCCTGATGGCCAGCGGCTCCTGATTTCACGCTTGCAACTGGCCGAGGGCCAAAATGTCCGTACCCGGATCCTGGCCCGTGACGTGGCAATCAGTCTGGTACAACCGCAATTTTCCAGCGTGAATAATTGCTTAAGGGTAGAACTGGAACAGATTGAGGCCGATCCTCATCCGGGGCATCAACTGTTGTTACTGCGTTTGGCCGGACAACCCTTATTGGCCAGGTTAAGCCGCCGCTCCGTCAGTCGCTTGCAATTACAACCCGGCCAACAGCTGTTTGCCCAAATTAAAGCGGTGGCGCTGGATTAAGCACTATTGCAGCAGCTTCCCAAAAGGCTGAATAGTCACCATTTCGCCGCTGGCGATACTGCCACTCTGTTGCGGCAGCACGATATAGCAATTGGCATTGGCGATGGAGCTAAGCATACCTGAGCTTTGGCTGCCCAAGGTTTTTACAAACAGCCCCTCGGCAGTGGCCCAATAGTAACCACGCTGATAATCCGCGCGACCTGGCTGTTTTTTTAAGGTCACAGTCGTCACTGCTGTGAGTTGGTTAGCTGGCGAGACCGTAGCACCGGCCAGCTTTAGCAGCACCGGCTGAACCAGTTGATCCAGCGTCACCACCGCTGCCACCGGATTACCGGGCAAACCAAAAAACCAACAGTTTTCCAATTTACCAAAGGCAAAAGGTTTACCGGGTTTAATCGCCACTTTCCAGAAATTCACCTGGCCCAGTTCAGACAGAATTTGCCGCGTATAGTCGGCATCGCCAACCGAGACGCCGGCACTGGTAATCAGCGCATCCGCCTCCCGCATTGCCCGTTGAAAGGCCTGGCGGATCGCCTCTGGCTGATCCGGCAATAAGCCCAGATCCAACACCTCGACCCCAAGGCGTTGCAGCATGGCGCGCAATACTACCCGGTTGCTGTCATAGATATGACCTTGAGGTAACGGCTGTCCCGGTAACACCAGTTCATCACCGGTGGAGAAGATGGCAATCTTAAGCTTACGCCTGACCGCCACATCTGCAATACCCAGCGACGCCAATAAGCCTAATTGTGGCGCCGTTAACCGGCAACCGGCACTGAGCACCTGCTGCCCATTTTTCAGATCTTCGCCAGCTTTGCGCACATTTTCACCCACTTTCGGCACAAAATCTGCGATAACTTTGCCATCTTGCAGCCGTACCTGCTCCTGCATAATGACCGTATCGGCACCCGCTGGCATTACAGCACCGGTCATAATCCGCACGCAGCTTTGTGGCGCTAACGCAGCAGTAAAGGCATGGCCGGCCAGTGCCGAACCTTGCAGTGTTAACGCTTGCCCGGCTTTAACCTCAGCCGCCCGCACCGCATAACCATCCATCGCTGAGTTGTCGTAGCCCGGCACGTCAAAACTGGCCAGCACCGGCTCTGCCAATACCCGGTCCAGCGCCTGCGCCAGTGGCACCTGCTCAGTCTCACTGACGGCGCTGACCTGTGCCAACATCTGCGCCAGGGCATCCGCCACTGGCAGCAAAGCCCCTGCTGTCATAACTTGCCGCCCTGCTGATTGACCATCCACACTGCCGCTTCCACCCGGGAGCGCAAACCGAGCTTTTTCAGCAGATGTTTAACATGTACCTTTACGGTACCATCAGAGATATTCAGTTCGCGGGCAATTACTTTATTGCTCATACCTTTGGCAATTAAATGCAAAATTTCATATTCGCGGTTGGTTAAACTGTTCAGCTCAGCCGGCGTTTTTGCCTGTGGCCGGCGCAAGGCAGTGGCCAGCACCTGGGTAATGGCTTCACTTAGCACCATCTTGCCTTCCAGTGCCTTTTTGATTTGATCCAGTAGCACTTCCGGATCGGTATCTTTTAATAAATAGCCATCGGCGCCATTACTGATGGCTTTGACAATATCTTCATCGGCATCTGATACCGTCAGCATCACAATGCGTGACGTCACGCCCTCATCGCGCATCCGCTTCAGGGTTTCCAGCCCATCCATACCTTGCATATTCAGATCAAGAATAATCAGGTCCGGATCCAGTTCTGCCGCCAGTTTAATTGCATCCTGACCATTACTGGCTTCCGCTATGACTTCTAACTCGTCTTCCAACGCCAGTAGCTGCTTTAAGCCTTTGCGTAATAATGGATGATCATCAACCAGCATCACGCTGGATTTTTGCTCTGACATAACCTGCTCCTGACTGCCTGTCTCGTGGCTTTACCCATATTAGCTTAGATCTATGCTACGGATACTTTGATATAAATCATGTTCGCCGCCGCTACCTATTTTGGCCGCCGGAGATCTGCGGGCAGGCAACGCAACACTAAGCAGCATTATCTTATTGAAAATATTTGATAATTGCAGCCCTAATCCTTGCAACTACCACTTTAGTGATACCTCGTCTTAGCTGACCCACGCCTTTGGCTAACTCCTTAGATACATTGTGCCTCCCGCCATTGCCAATCAGACTTGCTGCAGTAAGCACTCTGCCAAGACAACAGGAGTTACCAGATGTCTGATTTAAGAAAATGGCAGCCAGAAGACGAGAATTTCTGGCAACAAAGCGGGCGTGGCATCGCTACCCGCAATCTATGGATCTCTATACCCAGCCTGCTCTGCGGGTTCGCGGTCTGGATGATGTGGAGCATCATTAGTGTTCAGATGCTAAATCTTGGGTTTCCGTATTCCGCCTCGGAGCTCTTTACCCTGGCAGCAATCGCTGGCTTAAGTGGCGCGACCTTGCGCATTCCTGCCAGCTTCTTTGTCCGGCTCTGTGGTGGGCGCTATACCATTTTCCTTACCACCAGCTTATTGATGATCCCAGCGTTTGGCACCGGCATCGCATTACAGGATCCCAATACACCGTTCTGGGTGTTTCAGTTGATGGCCTTATTATCCGGCATCGGTGGTGGTAACTTTGCCGCTTCAATGTCGAATATCAGCTTCTTCTTCCCGAAAAAACAGCAAGGTTTAGCGCTGGGCATGAATGCCGGCCTGGGTAACTTTGGTGTCACGACCATGCAGATCCTGATCCCGCTATTTATGACCTTTGGTGCCTTTACCCTGGTCGGTGGCGGTGAGCCGATGATCCTGCAAAAGGCCAGTGGTACCCTGATTGGGAGTATCCCGGCTGGAAGTGAAACCTGGATCCAGAATGGCGGTTTCTTATGGCTATTGCTGTTAATCCCGCTGGCCTTTGCCATCTGGTTTGGCATGAATAACATCAATACTGAAGAGGTAACACCTAAGCTACCGAGCGCCGTCGGTTCCTTCTCCATTCAGCTGGCGATGTACGGCATTGGCTTGATCGCCTCGGTAATTGGTTTATGGCTGATTCTACCGGCCAGTGCCAATGGCTCCGGCTTTAGTATTCCGAAAGAACTGGTATTAGTGCTGGTGCCAATGGCCACAGTACTGGCGCTGAAAGTATTGCCGGGCGCCATCCGTGCCAGTCTGGACCGGCAGTATAAGATTTTCAATAATAAGCACACCTGGGTCATGAGCATTCTGTATGTCATGACCTTTGGTTCCTTTATCGGTTTTGCCGCCGCGCTGCCGTTATCTATCCAGGTGATCTTTGGCTACAGCCACCTGATGGTAGATGGCGTGATGACCCACAACACTCCGAATCCGAATGGTCCCAGCGCCCTGACCTATGCCTGGATCGCCCCCTTTATCGGCGCCTTAATCCGGCCAGTGGGTGGTTGGATCTCAGACCGTTTAGGTGGTGCTCTGGTTACCCAGATCTGTGCCGTGGTGATGGTACTGGCAGCCTTAGGTGCCGCCTTCTTTATGCAGCAGGCTTATCAATCGGCAACACCAGAGCAGTACTTTATGCCGTTCTTCCTGATCTTCCTGCTGTTATTCGCCGCCAGCGGCATTGGTAATGCATCAACCTTTAAAACCATTGCCGTGGTGTTTCCAAAAGAACAAGCCGGGCCGGTGCTGGGCTGGACCTCTGCCGTCGCCGCCTACGGTGCTTTCTATATTCCACAGGTATTTGGTGAGCAGATCAAAGCCGCAACCCCAGAATATGCGATGATCGGCTTTGCCATCTTCTATGCGCTGTGTCTGGTATTAAACTGGTTCTTCTACCTGCGGAAAAGCGGCGAGTTTTATAACCCTTAAGCTTGTCTGCAAGCATGCAAGGCGCAGCCCTCAACAGGGCTGCGCTCTTTTTCAGGCTGTTTTCGGTTGCTGCAGGTATTCCGGTAAGAAGCGGAAGTATACCCCAGTGCCGCCCTCTGGCCGGCGCCGGATACTGATCTCCCCGGCCAGATGTTTGCTTCGTTCCTGAATAATGGCTAAACCATAATGATTAAGCTTTTCGGCTTTATCCGGGATCCCGACACCATCATCCTCTACTGCCAGCAAAATATACTTTTGCCCATCCTGCTGCAGGCTAATGGTCAGGTTCTGCCCCTGACTGTGGTGCACCGCATTCTGGCTGGCTTCGCGGATAATCTGCAGTAAATGAATTTCTTCATGCGGCGCCAACGGCACATTCGCCAGCTGATAATCCAAGCGGATCTGTAAGCCCGACTGTTCGCTTAACTGGCTGACTGTGGTCTGCAGCGCACTGAGCAAGCCAGCTCCATCGACTTTCAGACGGAAAGTGGTTAACAGCTCGCGTAACTGCCGGTAAGCAGCATCGAGGCCACTTTTTAGCTCTGCTGACACATCCTGCATCACCAGACGGTCATCCTTGTTAATGGCTTTATTGAGCCGGGTCACCTGAATTTTCAGATAGGACAAGGCCTGCGCCAGTGAATCATGTAACTCGCGCGCTATGACCGTACGCTCCTGCATCAGCGCCAACCGCCGCACCTGCTCCTCTTCTGATTTTAAACTCAGCGCCAAAGCCAGTTGATCGGCAATGGCCATCACCAGCTGTTGTTGCCATAACAACATCTTCTCTGAGGCGTTCAGCCGTACGACCAGAACGCCATATTTATGTCTCTCCCGCTGCAACACAAAGTTGTGCACCTGACACTGCTGCCGGCTCAATGTCTCAGTTAAACAGTCGCCACAGTTTTCAGCCGCACAGGGATCCGCCAGGCTATCGGCATGAATTTGCAGGTAAGGTTGATTTCCTTGCTCGGTAAACAGACAGAGCTCGATATCTGCCAGGCCGGTAATACTGCGCAGTTGGCTGATGATCTCGGAAAAGTCCTGATACTCTGAGGTATGTTCGCTGATCCGCTGCGCGGTGTTATATAGAAATTTCAGGGTCGTATTGGTTTGGGTCAGCTCTGCCGTTTGCTCTTCCACCCGCTTCTCAAGATTGCCGTACATATAACCAATGGCCGTATTCATCTTATTAAAGCTGGTGGCCAACATCCCGAGCTCATCCTGATGCTGCGGCGTGATACGGTGAGTAAAGTCGCCCTGCGCAATACGCCGGGCACCGCGGATCAACTCTTTTAACGGCTCCTCCACCATCACCTTCAGCCAATACATGACGATGATCGATAGCAAGATGGTGGCCATCACCGCAATAACCTGCACCGAGCGAAACGCCTTAACCTTTTGCTCTGCATCCTGCTGGATCACCAGCACCAGCTCATCCAACAATCTGACCTGCTCGGCCAGGCCGGCTTCCAATTCGGCTGGAGGGACGGCGCCAGACTCCAGCGCAGGCGCCAACTGTTGCCAGTGCTGAAAAGCACTCTGGTATTTTTGCAGAATGTCTGGCTGATGCAAAAAACGCTGAAAAACCGGATGCTGCCAACTGCTGGCAAATTGCTCATTGGCTCTTTGCAGTTTAGTGACGTCCTGTTGCAGCGTTAACCAGGCCAGGCGATAGCTTTGCATCCGCAGCGAGCCGGCAACATTAACTGCATGCGCATCGCTGTCAGCCTTATCCGACAACCAATACGACACCATCATCGTTGATAACGCCAACGTCACGATGCAGGCCAGAGCGATATTGATCCGGGTAACAATTGAAAAGGTGCGCATCTGAAACTCCCACTACTGTCTGTTCTAAGCTTAACCCGCCAGCGCCTTTCCTGCAGAAAAATCCGCTTGCCAAATCTACGGGGATACTTGGGCTACCCCCTTTTCCCCAGCCAGAGTACACCTTCAGACAAAGTGAGTAGACGCCTGCAGCCAAGGCCTGCGTTTTCAAGCATTTAGCCAATTAGCGCACTACCACCTTTGGGGTATTTTTCTTAATTTTCAGCAATTTAGCAGCATGGCAACCTTGATCTGAATCAAGCAGAATTGAGTGGTAGTTTCTATAGTGTGCTTACTGAAAAAGCAAAAACCTCTGTTCATGCAGGACAGGACCAGGAGTCAAGTATGAGTCATCTGTTAGATAAACTGCGGTTTTTTAAAACCCGCAAAACCCCCTTCGCCAATGGCCACGGGGTGACCACCAATGAGGACCGGACCTGGGAGCAAGGCTACCGGCAACGCTGGCAGCACGATAAGGTGGTACGTTCCACGCACGGTGTAAACTGTACCGGCTCTTGTAGTTGGAAAATCTATGTCAAAGACGGCCTGGTCACCTGGGAAACCCAGCAAACCGACTATCCGCGTACCCGTCCGGATCTGCCAAACCATGAACCCCGTGGCTGTCCGCGTGGCGCGAGCTATTCCTGGTATATCTACAGTGCCAACCGGCTGAAATATCCGAAAGTGCGGCAGCAACTGATGAAGCTGTGGCGTGAAGCCCGGGTGCAGCATAAAGATCCGGTGAAAGCCTGGGAATCTATTGTCAGTGATCCGGTAAAGGCCAAAAGCTATAAAGAGCGCCGCGGTTTAGGTGGCTTTATCCGTGCCAGCTGGGATGAAGTGAACGAGCTGATTGCCGCGTCCAACGTTTATACCACTAAAACCTATGGCCCGGATCGGGTAACCGGTTTTTCGCCGATCCCAGCAATGTCGATGGTGTCCTACGCCGCCGGTGCCCGTTATCTGTCATTAATTGGCGGTAACTGTTTAAGCTTTTACGACTGGTACTGCGACTTACCCCCGGCCTCACCGCAAATTTGGGGCGAGCAAACCGACGTACCAGAATCCGCTGACTGGTATAACTCGAATTACATTATTGTTTGGGGCTCAAACGTGCCGCAAACCCGCACCCCGGACGCACATTTCCTGACCGAAGTCCGCTACAAGGGTACCAAGACCTGTGTCATTACCTCGGACTACTCAGAAGCCTCTAAGTTTGGTGATACCTGGTTAGCACCGCGTCAGGGTACCGATGCTGCCCTGGCCATGGCCTTTGGCCATGTGATTTTAAAAGAATTCCATGTTGATAACCCGAGTGCTTACTTTACTGACTACGTGCGTCGTACTACCGATATGCCGATGTTGGTAATGTTAGAGGAGCAAAACGGGGTGCTAACCACCGGCCGCTTCCTGCGCGCGGCCGATCTGGTAAATAACCTGGGTGAAGACAATAACCCGGATTGGAAAACCATTGCTGTTAACAAAGATGGTCGCCTGACCAGCCCGAATGGCGCCATTGGTTATCGTTGGGGCCAGGCCGGCAAATGGAACCTGGAGCAAAAAGACAAAGACGGTGAGCTGGAGCTGCAGCTGAGTTTAAAAGACAACCGCGACGAGCTGGTGGATGTTGGCTTCCCGTATTTTGGTGGTGCACCACACGAGTACCAATACTTCCAGCATACCGATCATGCTGATGTACAAATGCGCAAAATTCCTGCCAAACGCGTCGAGCTGGCCAGTGGCGGTACCGCGCTGGTCGCTACCGTATTTGACCTGATGCTGGCGCAATATGGTGTGGATAATGGTATTGGTGATGAAAGCCGGGCGAAATCCTATACCGATAACGTGCCTTACACCCCGGGCTGGCAAGAAGCTATTACCGGCGTGAAGCCGGATGATGTGATTCGGGTCGCGCGTGAGTTTGCCCGTAATGCCGATAAAACCCGTGGCCGCTCCATGGTCATCGTCGGCGCCGCGCTGAACCACTGGTACCACATGGATATGAACTACCGTGGCCTGATCAATATGCTGATGATGTGTGGCTGTATCGGTCAAAGTGGCGGCGGCTGGGCGCACTATGTCGGTCAGGAAAAACTACGGCCACAAACCGGCTGGACCCCACTGGCCTTTGCGCTGGATTGGCAACGGCCACCACGCCATATGAACGGTACCTCGTTCTTCTACAATCATTCCAGCCAATGGCGTTACGAAAAGCTGGATATGACCGAAGTCATTTCGCCACTGGCCAATAAAGACAAATGGTCTGGCAGTATTGTCGACTATAACAGCCGCGCCGAACGCATGGGCTGGTTACCGTCAGCACCACAGCTGGGCACGAATCCGCTAAAACTGGCGGCCGCAGCCAAAGCTGCCGGCAAAGAGCTGAAAGACTATGTGGTGGAGCAATTAACCTCACGCAACATTAAGTTTGCCTGTGAGCAACCGGAAAACCCGCAAAACTTCCCACGCAATATGTTTATCTGGCGCTCCAACCTGCTGGGTTCCAGCGGTAAAGGCCATGAATATATGCTACGGCACTTACTGGGCACCAAACACGGCCTGCTTGGCAAAGATTTAGGCGGTTTTGGCGGTAAAAAGCCGGAAGATGTGGAATGGACCGAGCAGCCGGCTGAAGGTAAGGTCGATCTGTGGGTGACGCTGGATTTCCGCATGTCTACCACTTGCCTGTATTCCGACATCGTACTGCCTACCGCCACCTGGTATGAAAAAGATGATATGAATACCTCGGATATGCATCCCTTTATTCACCCGTTAACCGCAGCCATTGACCCGGTGTGGGAAGCGCGCAGTGACTGGGAAATCTTTAAAGGCATCGCGCAGGCGTTCTCTAAAGCTGCCGTTGGGCACTTAGGGGTGGAAACCGATGTGGTGACTACACCGATGCACCACGATACGCCTGCCGAGCTGGCGCAGCCTTACGGCGTAAAAGCCTGGTGGAAAGGCGAATGTGAGGCGATTCCGGGCCTGACCATGCCACATATTAATATTGTGGAACGGGATTACCCCAATACCTATGCCCGCTTTACTTCAATAGGCCCGCTGCTGGAAAAAATCGGTAATGGCGGGAAAGGCATCAGCTGGGATACTAAAGACGAAGTCGAGTTCCTGCGTAAACTGAACCGGGTACATACTGCTGACGGCGCCAATAAAGGCATGGCAAAAATTGATACTGCGATTGATGCCGCCGAAATGATCCTGACACTGGCTCCGGAAACCAATGGTCATGTTGCCGTTAAAGCCTGGGATGCGCTGGGTAAAATTACCGGCCGCGATCACAAGCACCTGGCGTTACCGAAAGAAGATGAAAAAATCCGCTTCCACGATATCGTCGCCCAACCACGGAAAATTATCAGTTCACCCACCTGGTCCGGGCTGGAAGACGAACATGTGTCTTACAACGCCGGCTATACCAACGTGCATGAGTTGATCCCCTGGCGCACCATTACCGGTCGTCAGCAGTTCTATCAGGATCATGAATGGATGCGCGACTTTGGTGAGCAGCTGTGTAGCTACAAGCCACCGATTAACCTGAAAACAGTTGAGCCGGTGCTGAACAAAAAGTCGAATGGGAACAAAGAGATCGTACTGAACTGGATCACACCACACCAGAAGTGGGGTATTCACAGTACTTACTCCGACAACCTGTTAATGCTGACCTTATCCCGCGGCGGTCCTATCGTCTGGCTAAGTGAAATTGATGCCAAAGCAGCGGGTATTGAAGATAACGACTGGATCGAAATCTTTAACGTTAACGGCGCTATCGCGGCCCGTGCCGTGGTGTCACAGCGGGTACCGGAAGGTATGAGCATGATGTACCACGCCCAGGAGCGGATTGTGAACGTGCCCGGCAGCGAGTTAACCGGCACCCGTGGTGGTATTCATAACTCGGTAACCCGTGCCGTAATGAAGCCGACGCATATGATTGGCGGTTATGCCCAGCAAGCTTACGGTTTTAACTACTACGGTACCGTTGGCTGTAACCGGGACGAATTTGTCATCGTGCGCAAGATGAGCCGTGTCGACTGGTTAGACAAGGAGACCTAATCACAACGCGTCTTTCACGCCATAGCGGCGTTGGGTCAGCTCTCAAAATGCTCATTTACGCATCTGTAAACTGCGCTTTTTCGAGGCTGCCCCGCCTTGCTCTGACGCGAAATCCATCATTGTGAATAGGTCCCCTAATAAGTTTCTAAGGAATTAACATGAAAGTTAGAGCCCAAATTGGCATGGTGCTGAATTTAGACAAGTGCATAGGTTGCCACACTTGCTCCATCACCTGCAAAAACGTCTGGACCTCGCGTGAAGGGGTCGAATATGCCTGGTTTAACAACGTCGAAACCAAGCCCGGTATCGGTTTTCCGAAAGAGTGGGAAAATCAGCAAAAATGGAACGGCGGCTGGGTGCGGGAAAACGGCAAACTGCAGCTGAAAATCGGTGGCAAGCGCCGCATTCTGGCAAATATTTTCGCCAACCCGGACTTACCGGAAATTGACGATTACTACGAACCATTCGACTTCGATTACCAGCATTTACACAATGTTGGCGATACCAAGCACCAGCCGGTGGCCCGCCCGCGTTCACTGATTAGCGGCCAGCGGATGGAGAAAATCGAATGGGGTCCAAACTGGGAGGAAATCCTCGGCACCGAGTTCGAGAAACGGAAAAAAGATACTAACTTCAACGAAGTAGTGCAGAAGGACATCTACGGTCAGTTTGAAAAGACCTTTATGATGTACTTACCCCGGTTGTGCGAGCACTGTTTAAACCCGGCTTGCGTGGCGGCCTGCCCGTCCGGTGCGATATACAAACGCGAAGAAGACGGTATCGTCTTGATTGACCAGGACAAATGCCGCGGCTGGCGGATGTGTGTCTCGGCCTGTCCGTACAAAAAAATCTACTACAACTGGAAGTCCGGTAAGTCAGAAAAATGTACTTTCTGCTTCCCGCGGATTGAAGCCGGGCAACCGACGACCTGTTCAGAAACCTGTGTCGGCCGTATCCGTTACTTAGGCGTACTGCTGTACGATGCCGACCGCATTGAATCAGCTGCCTGTGTGGCGAATGAAAAAGATTTATATCAGGCACAGCTGGATATCTTCCTCGACCCGCACGATCCGGCAGTGATTGCCGCGGCCCGGGCCGAAGGTATCAACGATAACTGGATTAAAGCAGCCCAGCGTTCACCGGTGTATATGATGGCGATGGACTGGAAGGTCGCACTGCCACTGCACCCTGAATACCGCACCCTGCCAATGGTTTGGTATGTGCCGCCACTGTCACCCATTCAAAGTGCGGTACAGGCCGGTCATGTCGGCATGAATGGCGAAATTCCGGATCTGAAGTCGCTGCGTATTCCGCTGCGTTATCTGGCCAATATGCTGACCGCTGGTGACGAAGCGCCCGTCGTTCGCGCCTTAGAGCGGATGATTGCGATGCGCGCCTTTAAACGCTCACAACAAGTGGATGGCGTTGAAGATCTGGATGTACTGAAGCAAGTGGGCCTCAATGCAATACAGGTTGAAGAGATGTACCGCTATATGGCGCTGGCTAATTACGAAGATCGCTTTGTGATCCCAACCAGTCACCGTGCTTATGCCGAAAATGCCTATGACCTGAAATCCAGCTGTGGCTTTACCTTTGGTAACGGCTGTGGCGATGGTAATAACGACGTCAACCTGTTTGGCACTAAGGCCAAGGGTGTACGCCAGGTGATTCCGGTTGAGCTGAAGGATTAAGAGGGTTTTATGCAAATTTTACAGTTAATTTCATTGCTGCTGGATTACCCCAAACCTGAGCTGTTGGCAGCAAAGGATGAATTACTGGCCGTGGTAGCGGCCAGTGATTTACCGCAGAGCAATAAAGACGGCCTGAGTACCTTTATCAGTCAGCGCTGCGGCGCTGATTTAATGGATTGGCAATCTGAATACGACGGTTTGTTTGAACGTGGTCGCTCGCTGTCCTTGCTGATTTTTGAGCATGTGCATGGTGAATCACGCGACCGTGGGCAGGCAATGGTCGACTTACAGGCGCAGTACAAAGAGGCGGGTCTGGATATTGGCGTAAAAGAGCTACCAGACTATCTGCCGCTGTATCTGGAATTTTTATCCACTCAGGGCGCAGACAATGCGCAACTTGGTCTGGAAGAAATTGCCCCGATTCTGGCCGTACTCACCTGCCGGCTGGAACAGCGTGAATCCAACTATGCCGCCTTATTCCAAAGCCTGCTGGTATTGTCCGCTGCTGAGGTCGATTTAGCCGATATTAAAGCGCAAATCGCCACTGAGAAACGCGATGACACGCCCAAGGCACTGGATAAAGTCTGGGAAGAGGAAATGGTGACCTTTATGAGTGCAGAGCAATCCAACAGCGCCTGCGGCACCGGCAATAAACCGAGTGAATCCCAACGGCGCGATCAATTTGTACCACTGAGCACCGATTTATTGCAAACCGACGCCCTGGCACAAGAACTATTTCATGAAGCCGCCGTGAAGCGCGCTTAAGGAGCATTAAGATGGCACACTTAAATCTGTTTGCCTTTGGCATCTACCCGTATATCGCAATTGCGATTATGGTGTTGGGTAGCTGGATCCGTTACGACCGTGAGCAATACACCTGGAAGACCAGTTCTTCGCAGCTGTTAGAAAGTAAACAACTGCGTAAGGGCAGCATCGCCTTTCATATCGGTATTCTGGGGATCTTTTTAGGCCACTTTGCCGGCCTGCTGCTGCCAAAAGAACTCTGGTATTTGTTCGGTATTACCAGCTCCATGAAGCAGATGATTGCGATCGTTGCCGGCGGCATCTTTGGTTTAATCTGCTTCTACGGCCTGACCATACTCATCAAACGCCGGCTGTTTAACCCGCGTATTCGTGCTACCAGTAACCCAATGGATATCGCTATCCTGCTGTTACTCTACGCACAATTGATTCTGGGCTTACTGTCGATCTTTGTTTCCGTTGGACATTTGGACGGTCAGGAAATGCTGAAGTTAATGGCTTGGGCACAAAATACGGTTACGTTTAACTCCGTTGCCGCCGCAGAGTCTATCAGTAGCGTGCATTGGATTTTCAAACTGCATGTATTCCTGGGCATGACGCTGTTTGTGGTGTTTCCGTTCAGTCGCTTAGTGCATATGTTAAGTGTACCAGTGCAGTATATCAGCCGGCAGCACCAGATAGTGCGGCAGCGGTTTGTGCGGTAAAGGCGGGATGGAGGTCAAAATGATTCAGGTTAACGATACCCCAATTAGCGAAGCCGCCATTATGGCGGAAATGCAATACCATCCGGCAGACAGCAAGCGCACGGCGATGCTAAAAGCTGCCGAATCGCTGGTGATTGGCGAGCTGCTGCGCCAGCGTGCTGCGGAACTGGGGCTGGAAATCAGCACCGAAAACAATGTCGTCACCGAAAATAACTATCTGGATGCCTTATTGGCCCGTGAAGTGTTGATCCCGACGGCTACAGACGTTGAGTGTGAGCAATACTACAAACTGAATCCGCAACGCTTTACCAGCTCACCGCTGTTAGAAGTGCGGCATATTCTGTTGGCGGCGGCGCCGGAAGATGATGCCGCCCGGGTTGAAGCGAAAACTCTGTCGGAAATTCTGATCCAACAACTGCAGCAAGGCACGCCCTTTGTCGAGGCAGCACGAAATTACTCGGCTTGCCCATCGAGAGAAACCGGCGGTAGTCTTGGCCAAATCAGTCGCGGCCAGACGGTACCCGAGTTTGAACGGCAGATTTTTAGTGCTGAGCCCGGTTTAATGTCGCAAGGTATTGAAAGCCGTTATGGTGTGCATGTGGTTGAAGTAATGCGTAAAGTGCCAGGCCAGCAACTGCCATACAGTGCAGTAAAACAAAAGATTGCTGATTACCTGAACGAGAAAGTCCGGCGCAAAGCCGTCGCGCAGTATATTCATCAATTGATTGTGCAGGCCAGAATTGACGGCTATGACTTTCAGTTATCAGAGTCACCGTTAATGCAGTAACGGTGTGTCTCTGACCCTTACTGCCTTTGAGTTTTGTGTCTCGACACCCGGCAACGGGCCTTTTGCCGCCGTCAGATTTTCAGATGGCGGCTTTTTATTGCGCTTTTATTGCCCTTTCAGATAAGCGATTAAGGCTTGTCTGGCTTCTGCTGATCTCATACCGGTAAATGGCAGGCACATCTCAGGCACCAGTTGTTGTGGTTTCGCCAGCCAGGCATCTAATACCTCTTCCGTCCACACCAAATCAATCTGCTTTACGGCCTCGGTATACAGATAATCGTCCAGGCCAGCCAGCTTGCGGCCAAGCAACTGGTGTAAATGCGGGCCGAACTCGGTATTAGAGCCGGCCTCAACGCTGTGACAAGCCACACAACGGATAAACTCATCTTGCCCTTGCTGCCATAAGGCATCTTGCAGCGTGTTGGCACTATTCAGTTCAGCATCGTGCTGACTAGTGCTGCAGGCAGTCAGCAGCACTACGACAACAAGCAACAAACTGCGCATCAGGTCATTTCCGGTAACTGACATCTGTACCGATTAAACCAGCAATCGGCACAATGTCAATGCCGGATGTCAGTGATCAACTAGTATCTTCTGGGCTGATAGGCATACGCATCACGCAGAATACGGTCACGTTGGCGATCAAAGCGATCATGCTCACGTTCGACCTTGGCGGCGAACTTATCATAGGCGCGATCTACTTTACGCTGGAATTTCTCCCGCTCTTTATGATGCGGCCGGCCTTTCCCTTTGCGGGTATCGTTCCGGTATTCACGGGCCAGTTTGTCCAGCTCCCGATCCAGCTCACGCTCATAACTGGCCAGTTTACGCTGATGCTCAGCCGCTAAACGACGTAGTTGCTGACGGGTACGATCGTCAAGACGTGGTGGGGCATGCCGTATTTCATAATGCCGGCTATAACCCTGGTACACCGGATCAATCCGCGCCACCCTTAACAACTCGTCTGCCGCCCGTTGCAGCGTAAAGGCGACCACATCCTGTGCCACCTGCTCGACCGGATCATAGCGCTGCTGATGCGCACTCAGCGGCCAGGCCGTTAAGGTGAATAGGGTGGCAATTACCAAGCTTTTATTGATACCTGTTTTCATAGCAGGCTCCATTTCTGGCTAAACACCTGTTGATTGTGGCCCACCGGCCTTAACCGACGCTGAAGCAATTTCCCCTGTACCACCGATGGGGTAACAACTGCTGTAATGGCGCGACCTGGCAAGCCAGCCTGGCGGTTACAGTTAGCTAAATTTGATCTGGATCAATCTTTCACAGCGCTAAGCATCTAAGCTAAACCACAATATCTAGTGATAATCAACAATACCAACACAAGATAGAGGGTTTTATGCTGTATTACACCGCTGAACAAGTTGTCTGGCAAGAAGTACCCGGCGAAGTGTCGCTGGCATACACCATCAGTGGCTGCCAGCTGGGCTGTAAAGGTTGCCATAGCGCCGATAGCTGGGATCCCAAACAAGGACGCCCCCTTAGCCCGGAACATTTTCAGCAACGTTTGCAGGATTATCAGGGGTTGATTAGCTGTGTGCTGTTTTTAGGCGGCGAGTGGGCAGCGCCAGCATTACTAAAACTGCTGACGCTGAGTAAAACCGCAGGCTTAAAACGCTGCCTCTATACCGGGCTGGAACTGGCTGAGCTAAGCCCATCCATCCGCAGTGAACTGACTTTTGTGAAAACCGGGCGCTGGTTTGCTGCGCGCGGCGGTTTGCAAAGCCCAACCACCAATCAAAGATTTATCGATTTGCGAACAGGCCAGTGTCTGAATTCGCACTTTCAACAACGCAACTAACACAATGCAAGAGGGAATGGCTATGGCGGCGCTTAACACCGAACAACTACAAAAGAAACTAAGTTTTATTGAGCAATATTTACTGGCACCTAATGCTGCCGATGGTTCGAAACTGGATGCCAATGCCAATGTTACCCAGAAAAATATTGCGACCCTGGAGGCTGAGCTGATGAAAGATCAGTTTATTCAGGTTAATCGCGCTCTGGTCAGCAATAAGATCCGCGAGTTATTTGATGCTGAGCTGGCGAAGGAGTATCTGCGCCAAATTGAGCAACATGAAATTTATGTGCATGACGAAACCAGCCTGAAGCCCTATTGTGTATCGGTTACCATGTATCCGTTCTTACGCGATGGTCTGACGAAACTGGGGGGCGAGTCGCAGGCTCCGAAACATCTGGAGTCCTTTTGCGGCTGCTTTGTTAACTTTGTATTCGCCGTGTCCAGTCAGTTTGCCGGCGCTGTGGCCACGGTCGAGTTTCTGACCTATTTTGATTATTTTGCCCGTAAAGATTATGGCGATAACTATCTGCAGACCCATCGCAAACAAATCGAAAACCACCTGCAGCATGTGGTGTATGCACTAAACCAGCCGGCGGCGGCGCGCGGTTATCAGAGTGTATTCTGGAATATCTCGGTCTATGACCAGCACTATTTTGCCAGCATGTTTGGTAACTTTGTGTTTCCGGACTTTGTAAAACCAGAATGGTCTTCGGTGTCAGCGTTACAGCAATTTTTCCTGAGCTGGTTTAATCAAGAGCGCGAGAAAACTATCCTCACCTTCCCGGTGGTCACCGTCGCCATGCTGACTGAGAACGGCCGCTGCAAAGATCAGCTGTTCGCGATCGACATAGCCCGCGAAATGGCAGCCGGGAATTCGTTTTTTATTTATCAGTCTGATAATGCCGACTCACTGGCAAGCTGCTGCCGGCTGCGTAGTGAAATCAGCGATAATACCTTTTCTTATTCGTTAGGCGCTGGCGGAGTAGCGACCGGCTCCATTAATGTGATTACTCTCAATATGAACCGGCTGGTCCAGGATGGCCGTGATTTAGCAACAGAGGTCAGCAAAATCCATAAATATCAGGTTGCCTACCGCAAACTCCTGGAAGAGTATAAAGCGGCCGGCTTGCTCACCGTATACGATGCCGGCTTTATCAGCCTGGATAAACAATTTCTGACCATTGGCATTAACGGCATGGTTGAAGCCGCCGAATCTCAGGGCCTAAGCGCTGGCAATAATGCCGCCTATATCAACTTTGTGCAGCAACAGCTAAAAGTGATTTTTGAGGCTAATAAGGCGGCAAAAGCCGAATACGGTTATCTGTTTAATACCGAGTTTGTGCCAGCGGAAAATCTGGGGGTAAAGAACGCCAAGTGGGATCGTGAAGATGGCTATGTTGTGCCGCGTGATTGCTATAACTCCTATTTTTACGTGGTAGAAGACGAGCAAAGCAATACGCTGGACAAGTTTCAACTACATGGCCGTCAGCTACTAGATTATCTTGATGGTGGCTCAGCGCTGCACCTGAACCTGGAAGAAAAGCTGGATCTGCAGGGCTATCTGCAACTGCTGAATATTGCTGCTCATACCGGCTGTAATTATTTTTGTGTTAACGTCAAAATCACTATCTGTAATCAGTGTGACGCCATTGATAAGCGCACGCTGTGCCGCTGTGCCCAATGTGGTAGCCCGGATATTGATTACGGCACCCGGGTCATTGGCTATTTAAAACGTATCTCCGCCTTTAGCGCTGGCCGCCGGCAGGAACATAGCCTGCGGCATTATCAACGTCAGGCCAGTACCCGCTTACAGAAAACCGGTTAAGGCGTTCCTGGCCCCTTGCGCAATTAGGCGGAGGCGGTTTGGGGGCTTGCTGGCCCCCTTTTTTCTTAGCTTAGCTACTACTGTGGAGGCATAGCGCGCAGGCCTTACCCGCCGTAAACTGCGTTATCAGTCCCAGCGGAGGCGCAATGAGTAACAAACCCAAGCTGCAAACCGCCATGCAGCAGCTGATTAGCGAAGTCAAAGCCACCTTGCCGCTCTACGAACCGGCAACCTATGTTTGCGGCATTACCAATAGCGATTGTCAGGGCTGTCCAAAGAAAATGCTGGAACTGGTCGATTCTGAACTCTGCTTTTGGGAAAGCGCGCTAAAACAAGGCCGCATCCCTAAGTTTGATGAATTGCGCCGCTTTGGCAAGCTATGCCAAAGCGTGCATCGTAATTTGGTGCGCAATAAAATCCTCGCCGCTGACTAAACAAGACCACGGTATACACCAACAACACCACAAAAAGACGGTCATTCAGGCTAGTTTCAGCCTGGCACTGCTAGCCTGATATTGATCAGAAAACTCAGCTCACAACACCGAAGCGCGATAAACACTATGCGCCTCGGCCTGTATGACCATAAAAGGTCTAATTTCCATGGAGTATAAATGATGTCAGTGAAACCTCTATTACCTATTGCTCTGCTTAGTCTGGCCGGTCTTACCGCGTGCGGTGGCAGTGACGATGTTCAGGTTAGCGCCCAAACTGCCGTCTTTAGTTTTGGTGTTAGTGATGCCCCTGTTACCGAAGCTGCGAAAGTGGTGGTTTGTTTCTCGGGGATTGAATTGGTTGGTAATGATTTACAACCTCAACGTTTTACCCTGGGTTCAGGTCAGTTTACCTCAGAAGCCAATGATTTATGCCGCACCGCCTCCGGCACGGTGATCCCCAATACCCGAGGTATCGATTTACTTACCCTACAAGGTGCCAATTCTGAAGCCTTGATCCGCTCTGCGGTTGTGCCGGCTGGTCAGTATGGTCAGTTGCGGCTTGATATTGCTGAGGGCAGCTATGTCGAGCGTTTAGATGGCAGCCGCGTATCGCTGCGGGTACCGTCAAATCAGTTAAGATTAAATGGTCCGGTGCTCTCAGCCGGTGGCAATTTTAATTACACGCTGGAGTTTGATTTGCGTAAAGCTCTGGTTGACGCCAATCCTGCCGGTGTTAGCACACCAAACAATCAGAATTACTTGTTAAAACCCACCGGCCTGCGCTTAGTCGATAACAGCCAGGTGGGGCATTTGCAGGGCAACGTAGCAGAGGGTTTCCTTATCGATAACCAGTGCCCGGTGAATCCGGCAGATGACAGGGCCGCGGTTGCCGCCGTCTATCTTTATGCTGGTGCCAGCCGGCCGTTAGCCGATCTGTCTGATAATGGTGGCAACAAGCTGTACCAACCTTACGCCAGCACAGCGGTGTTCTTTAAAAATGACGAGACCCGCTACCACTACAGTATCGGCTTTGTTGAAGCAGGTAGCTACACTGTTGCCATCACCTGCGATCTGGACGATCAACCTGAAGCTGCCGATGATATTGTCTTTATTACCAGCAAGAATATCACCATCGAAGCGCGCCAGCAGCCATATCAGCTGGACTTTGCCCAAGGCGATTAATCCTGCCTTGTGCTCAGGGTTTGGTTGCCCAGCGCAACCAAACTCTAAGCTCCGATAGTGCTGGTATGATGAATTTTAAAGCGGCTAATCAGGTCATCAAGTTGTCCTGCTAACCCGGCAAGCTCGCGGCTGGTCATCGCGGTTTGCCCGGCACCGGCACTACTTTGTACCGCAACTTCACTAATACTCAGAACTTTCTGATTAATCTGTTCCGCCACCGTACTTTGCTGCTCGGCTGCCGAGGCGATTTGGATATTCTGATCATTAATCCCAGCAATACCTAGCAGCACCTGATGCAAAATGCGCCCGGTCTCATTTACATTAGCCGTACCGTCTGCAACCTGCTGCAAGCTGCGCTGCATCGCTGTTGATGCCCTCTCCGAGCCCTGCTGCAGCCCCTCGATCATCCGCTGAATATCACCTGTTGATTTTGCCGTGCGTTGTGCCAGGGTGCGAACCTCATCGGCAACCACCGCAAACCCCCGTCCCTGCTCACCAGCGCGCGCCGCTTCAATCGCTGCATTTAACGCTAACAGATTGGTTTGTTCAGCGATACCGCGGATCACATCCAAAACTGAACTGATGGCATTGCTCTCCTGTTTCACTTGGTCGATTACTGATGCGGTATCACTAACCTGTGCCGCTAACTGCTCAATCAGATGAATTGTTTGCTGCAATTTATGTTGCCCGACTGTCGCATTCTGCTGCACCTGCTCCGACAAGGTTGCGGCCTCGGCAGTGCTACTGGCCACATTTTTTACCGTTGCACTCATTTCATGCATGGCAGTGGCAACCAATTCGGTATCACGCTGTTGTTGCTGCACGCCCTGGCTGGTTTGCAGCGTTACCGTCGAACATTGTTCGGCTGCCGTAGCCACCTGCGTCGTGGCTGAACCAATTTCCTGCACCACGTCCTGTAATTCATCAGCCAGCTGGTTAGTATGTTGACTAATACTGCCGAATTCATCGCGGCCAGAATAGCTACTGCGCTGTGTCAGATCGCGCGCAGCCAATGCCGTCATCACCCGCGCAATCTCGGTCACCGCCGCCCGGATATTGCGGCTGATCCCTATCGCCAGTAAGCACACCGCTGTCAGTGCCAAGCCGATAACTGCAGCTAAACCGAACAAGCTGCGACGGGCCTGCTGCGCAAATACAGCGGCCTGGTTGGCAATATCCGCACTGAGTTCACGCTCAAAGGTGGCCATCTGATTAATGCGCCGTGTTGATAAATCAAACCAGGCGCCGTCATCCATACCTAAACTGTCACCCAGCGGCACCGTAAAGGCCAATTGCTGCAAACGGCTTACCTCGGCAAAGCTTGTATCAGCTTGCAAACTACGTAAGCGCTGTAATTGGCTGTCAGACAGCGCTTTTAGAAAGTTTTCTTCAAAGGCATAAAAGGCTCCAAGATTATTGGTAAAACGGGCGAGTAATTCCGGGGTAAAGCTATCTCGGCTAAAGGCCAGCCCCAAAATAGCGCGCTCACGCCCGGCTCGCTCTTTCATTTCGATAAACTGATTCAGCACATTTAGCTGCCGCGCCATCGCCAAATGGCTCAGGTTGGCTTCCAGTTGCTGGTTAAAATCCATCAACGCACGAATTAACACGGTGTAGCGCTCGGCTGACTGATTTGCGGTCAGGGCAAAACTGTCTACCTGTTGTCGCAAGGCGCTAAGTTCGCCAAAGCGCTGCTGCAGCTGCTGAACCTCTGGTTGCCGGTACTGCTGAAAACGCGCCAGCTGCTGGTCACTGCTCAGGCGTAATTGCCGAAGCCGGTCAGTAAAGCGCTGTCCCTGGCTATTAATCACCACGCCACTGGCGCCACGCTCAGCCTGCAGTGCACCAATCAGCTCCCCCATCACTGCACTGACGTCAATCGCTGTACCAACCCGAGTCGCAACACGGACTTCTTGCCAGCGGTCATTGAACTGCGTGACTGCCAGCCACACTAACAGCAGCACGGGTAAACTGAGTAACAGTATTAACTTATGGCTCAGGGTTAGATTGCGGATAAAATGTTGCATAACTGCCTCGGAGGTTAAAAGCACCACGGCATTATAGGTGGAATCTACCCAGCGCCAGCCAAAGCAAAGTAGGCTACCCCATCAGAGGTAAAGCCCACCCCCCTTTGCCGGATAGCAGTAGCGCTCTCCTTGTTGTTAGCATAGCTGCCAAATAATCCGCTTGGAGCCAACAGCATGAATATTCAGTCATACCAGGACTTACTGCAGGCCGCAGCAATGCAACAAGAGCCGCAACGTCTGCTATTTGTATTTGCTAAAGCTGAACTACCTAATGGTTATACTGATAGCCAAAAGCATAACTTTGAGCAAGGTCAGGGCGGCGCTCTGGCGCCGGTACTCTGTGTCGATAAATTACCGGAAGAGGTTAGCGCCTTTCAGCAATTGGTAACTGAATCGGCTCACACCGGCATCGACTGGGATATCGCCTTTGTCTCTGCCTTGGGTGGCCGTGGCGGCTTTCCGCCGAATAGCGACGAGGCCGTACAGCCATTACAAATGATGATGCAGAAGATTCAGGGCGGCATGATTGCCGACTTTCTGACCTTTGATAAAAATGGCGAGCTGGTGGCACTGTACTAGCGAATACCTCAGCGCTGCGCTACACGGAAAAAACGCAACCGCTGTGGCCTAGCGCCGCACTTTACCACCTGGCAGATATTAAAACTCTGAATGTCAGCAATAGTTAGCTGCGCTCCCAGCCATAACGCCTTACTCAGATCACTTTGGAATAACGTTGCTGCCCTTGCTGCAGATAGGCATCAAAACAGGCACAGATACTGCGCACCCAGAGCCGGCCGGCGTCCGTAACCCGGATCCGTTCGGCGTAGATCTCCACCAGGCCATCCTCCATAAAGGGCTTAAGCAAACTCAGCGCGCTGTCGAAATACTGCCAGAAGCTCGGCAGCTGCCACTGCTGACTAAAAGCGATAATATCCAGCTCAAAATGGCAGATTAACTGGCTAATCAGCGCCGCACGTAGCCGATCATCTGCCGATAACACAAAGCCTCGCTCAACCGCTAGCTGCTGTTGTGCAATAGCCGCATAGTAGCTGGCAACGTCTTTGCTATTTTGCCACAGCACGCCGTTTACCTGGCTGATACTGGATACGCCCAGACCGAGTAGCGCGTCCTGCCCTGCCGTGGTATAGCCCTGAAAATTACGCTGTAATTTGCCGGCTTGCTGGGCTTTGGCCAGGGCATCTTCCGGTTTAGCAAAGTGATCCATACCGATAAACTGATAACCGGCCGCCACCAGCTTGTTAATCGCCAGCTGCATTAACGCCAGCTTGGCCGGCGCATCGGGCAGGCTGCTATCCGGAATTTTGCGCTGCGCGGCAAAGCGCTCCGGTAAATGGGCATAGCTAAATAATGAAATTCGATCCGGATCAAGCCGGATAATTTCAGCGACCGTCTCGGCAAAGCTGGCCGGCTGCTGATAGGGTAAACCATAGATCAGGTCCAGATTGACCGAACTAAACCCCAGCTCGCGACATAATGCCACCTGATGCCGGATCAACTCAGTGTCCTGCACCCGGTTAATCGCAATCTGGACTTTTTCGTCCAGATCCTGCACGCCAAAGCTAACGCGGTTAAAACCCAGTTGTTTTAAATGCCGCAGTTTGTCGTCGCTGCAGCTGCGCGGATCAATTTCAATACTGATTTCGGCAGCCGGCAAAATCGTAAAGTGCTGGTGTAACAACGCCATTAAGCGGCTGAGCTGTGCTTCGGTTAAAAAGGTTGGGGTACCACCGCCCAGATGCAACTGATTAATCACTTTCTGCTGCAGATGCGGACTATAAAGTGCCATTTCTGCAGCCACGGCATCGAGATAGGCATCGGCTTTATGCTGATGGCGGGTGACAACTTTATTGCAGCCGCAGTAGTAACACAGCTTATGACAGAACGGGATATGCAGATACAGGCTTAACTCACGGCCACTGCTGGCCAGCGCCTGCAACAATGCCGCCTGCGGAAAGGCAGTGTTAAGCGCCAGCGCGGTTGGATAAGAGGTATAACGCGGCCCGTTAATATTGTATTTGGCGATTAACGCCGCGTCCCACTGTATGCTTTGCATCTGCTGTCTCCGGAAAACTCAGGACAATTATAAGCTGCCAGGTACTGTAGCAGTTTGATCTGCCGCAACCTCTGCCGTTGCCAACAAACTTTGCCAGCTTAGCAGCAAGGCCGGCAGTGGCGGCGGCAAGCGGCTTAACTCAATAGTATCGAGCAGATTCTTGCAGTACAGTCCCAGCTCGGTATCCCCTAACATACTGAGGCGACGCCGGAAAAATAAGGTATCCGGATCGACTTTGCCGCAGATCAGATCCAGAAAATCCTGACTGCTGGCTTTAATCAGCAGATCCTGCTGCACAGATGCCAGTTCAACCTGTAATTTGTTGTTTTTTAAAGTTATGGCAAAGCTCAGTTGCCAGTCGCTTACCTGTAACACTAAGTATCGCTGTGCCAGAAAATCCAGACTGCCGGCAGTTAGCTCTGGCTGAAAAAATTTATTTAGCAGCAGCGTTAAGCCCTGCTGCTGCACACGCTTGGGCGTCAGCTGTTGCACCCGCTGCGCCAAAGTAGGTAGCAGCGCTACCAATTTATGACTAACCCTTTTAATATCAAACATATAGAAGCCACCCACCAGCTAAATTCCCTATAATAAAAGCATAGTTCTACGGCGCTGCCTATAGCCTTTCCGGGGTACAGCAGGCAGGGTCACAGTAATGAGGCTGATATGGAGTTACTCTGTCCGGCTGGCAGTATGCCGGCAGTCAAAGCAGCAATTAGTCAGGGGGCCGATGCGATCTATGTCGGCTTAAAAGATGACACCAATGCCCGGCACTTTGCCGGCTTAAACTTTACTGAGTCGCAACTGACTGAGGTTGCCCGCTATGTGCATCAGGCGGGGCGTAAATTGCATGTGGCCATTAATACCTTTGCTCACCCCGCGGCTTGGTCGCGCTGGCAGCAGGCGGTCGACAGTGCAGTACGGGCTGGCACCGATGTACTGATTCTTGCCGATATGGCAGTGCTGGCCTATGCCGCAGAACGCTATCCGCAGGTTGAATTACATCTGTCGGTGCAGGCTTCGGCCACCAATGCCGCCGCCATTGAGTTCTACCGGCAATTTAATATCCGCCGGGTGGTGTTACCACGGGTGCTTTCGATGCAACAGGTGCGCGCGCTGGCCCGCAGCTGTGATATCGATTTGGAAGTCTTTGCCTTTGGCAGCTTATGCATTATGGCTGAGGGGCGTTGCTATCTGAGTTCTTACTTAACCGGGCAGTCACCGAATACCGCCGGCGCCTGCTCACCGGCGGCCTTTGTTCGCTGGCAAGAGCAAGACGGTGTACTGGAGTCGCGCTTAAATGAAGTGTTGATTGACCGCTTCGCCGCGGATGAAACCGCCGGCTACCCGACCCTCTGTAAAGGACGTTTCAGAGTCGATGCCGATACCTACCATGTGCTGGAAGAGCCAACCAGCCTGAACACCCTGGATTTACTGCCACAGCTCTATGCCGAGGGCATTAGCTCACTGAAAATTGAAGGCCGGCAGCGCAGTCCGGCTTATGTAACCCAGATCACTCAGGTTTGGCGGGCGGCTATTGATGCGGTAATGCAGGATCCAGCGCATTTTCTGGTGCAACAACACTGGCAGCAGGTGCTGAATAATCTGGCCGAGGGCAACCAAACCACCCTCGGTGCCTATCATCGGAAATGGAAATAACCTATGCAATTCTCACTTGGCCCGGTACTGTATTTCTGGCCCAAAGCACAGATGCTGGAGTTTTACCGCCAGGCCGCCGACTCAGCCGTGGATATTGTTTATCTGGGCGAAACCGTTTGCAGCAAAAGACGCGAGCTAAAACTGGAAGACTATCTTAAGCTGGCGCATATGCTGCGCGAAGCCGGCAAACAGGTGTGTTTATCTGGCATGACGCTGTTGGAGTCACCGTCTGAACTGCGCGAGCTGCGCAAGTACGTCGATAACGGCGACTTTATGCTGGAAGCTAATGATGTTGGCGCTATTGCTATGCTGTACGAACAGGGTCTGCCCTTTGTCGCCGGCGCAGCCATTAACTGCTATAACCAGCATAGCCTGCGCCGCTTAGTAGGTATGGGTTTATTACGCTGGGTAATGCCGGTTGAACTATCCGGCGACTGGCTACAACAGGTGTTAAACGAGGGCATTATTCAGGATATCCGCGATTGCTTTCAAACCGAGGTGTTTGCCTTTGGCCATTTACCGCTGGCCTGGAGTGGTCGCTGCTTTACCGCCCGCTCCGAGAATCGCGCTAAAGATCAGTGCGAACTCTGTTGCATTAAATATCCGCAGGGGCGCACTGTGCATAGCCAGGATGGTACCCAGGTTTTTGTGCTAAACGGTATTCAAACCCAATCTGGCTATCGGTATAACCTGATTAATCAGCTACCGGCTATGCAGGGGTTGGTTGATGTAGTACGGTTAAGCCCAGAGCCCGAGGGGACCTTTGCCTGGTTGAATAGATTTAAGGCGAACCAGCATGGCGCCGCGCCACAACAACTGAGTGATACCGAAAGTAATGGTTATTGGCTAAAGCTGGCAGGGATGGCGACGGGGTGATGATGAGTGTTGAATGTTGAGTGTTGAATGTTGAATGTTGAATGTTGAATGTTGAATTGTAATCCGGAGCGCAGATGACGCAACAACAGGCAAAAATTGGCATTGTTACGGTAAGCGACCGCGCCAGTGCCGGTATATATGAAGATTTATCCGGCAAGGCGATAATCGATACCTTAACAGAGTATCTAAGCAGCGACTGGCAGGCCGAGTACCGTTTGATCCCGGATGAACAACCTCTGATTGAACAAACCCTGATAGAACTGGCCGAGCAACAGGGTTGCTGTTTAATTGTCACCACCGGCGGTACCGGGCCTGCTAAACGCGATGTCACGCCAGAAGCCACAGAGGCCGTCTGTGACAGGTTGATGCCGGGCTTTGGTGAGCTGATGCGTCAGGAGTCGTTAAAGTATGTGCCAACCGCTATTTTGTCACGGCAAACCGCTGGCTTACGTGGCAGCTGCCTGATTATTAACTTACCGGGCAAACCCAAGGCAATCCGCCAGTGTCTGGATGCGGTGTTCCCGGCGGTGCCTTACTGCATCGATCTGATGGACGGCCCTTATCTGCAGTGTAACGAAGCAGTGATGCAGGCCTTTAGACCCAAAAGTTAGTGCCAGCCTCTACCCCAGGCTTCGACTCCGTTAGGCAAGACTACCGGAGCCGGAGCGCAGAGTCGCTGCAGGCTTAGCGGTTAACGCTGGTATTCGCCGGCGCGTTCTGGTTGATATAGCACGTCAAGAATTTCAACGGTGCGGCTTTGGCCATGTGGCATCGGCCATTCCAGTGCTTGACCCACCGCTAACCCGAGCAGAGCACTGCCAACCGGAGCAAAAATCGAAATTTGCTCATCGTTTTTCAGGTCATGCGGATAAACCAGGGTTTTCTCAAACACCTTGTTATCGCCGGCAAACTTAAAGCGCACCGTCGAGTTCATACTGACCACATTCGCAGGTAATGCGGTAGGTTCAACCACACTAGCCCGATCCAACTCTGACTCCAGCTTTTCCAGCTCCGGCGTCAGCCGGGGCATCTTCTCAAGTAAGGCTTCAATCCGATCCATATCTAAACTGGAAACGACGATAGGTGTAGCTGACATATGACACTCCCAAGTAAAAAAAGAAAAAAGCCCGCCGGCTAACGCCGTCGGACTTTTCAGAATTTAGTCAGTTATACCCCTGCAACCGCGAAAAAGCAAGCTAACGGCGTAGCAGAAACAACCAGATCACCAATAACAGGGTAATAAACCAGAAACCGGACAACAGTTGCCAGAATAGCAGTGGATTGGATTTATTCTGCTGCTTGACCTCTTCATGCAAAAACGCCGGGTTGGGTTGCTGCAAATCGGTCAGTAACTGGCTGATACTCTGATAGCGGTAACTCAGATCCAAACTCACTCCCTTTTGCAAGGCCCGGTCAAACCAGGTCGGGATTAGCGGGTTAAACTGACTGGCACTGCGATAGCGCAGCCGGTCATAATCGCTCGCCACCCGGCATTCTTCTACCGCCGGGCCATAGGGTAAATGACCGCCACTAAACAGCTCATAGGCAATGGTCGCCAAGGCATACACATCACCCTGCACGCCGGAATTATGCCCCAGCAGATAGTGCGGATCGGAATAGGTCGCGGTGCCCAAAGCGCCTTCGTGGTGCAGTGGGCTGTAGATTTCCGCCAGACCGGCAACAAACACCGAACCAAAATCCACCAATTTCAGGCTGCCATCGGCCAGACGCATAATATTGCCGGGTTTCAGGTCCTGATGAATGGCGCCCATGCGGTGAAACGCCTGTAGGCCTTCGGCTATCTGTTTCACCAGTTTAATTGCCAACGCGGGTTTAAGCGGCTGTGGCTGCTCTGCCAGCCAGTGCTCTAAACTCTGGCCCTGCAAATGCTCCATTAAATAGTACAGAAAGGTCCGTGGCCGGCTTTGTCGGATCACCTTAACTACGCGCGGCGACTGGATCCGCAGGCCAATCCACTCTTCGCGGATAAAGCGATCGATATAAAGCACATCATCGGCATAATTCTGCGATGGGCTCTTAAGCACCAGCTGCTCTGCGGTGGCTTCATCTTCCACCAGATACAGGTGGCTGCGGCTACTGGCATAGAGCTCTCGCACTACCCGATAACCATCCAGCTTCATACCTGGGCTTAACGCCGGCGGGAAGGGTAACCGGGTCAGCTCGGAGCTTAAATCATCCAGGCTCTGCTCAGGTAACTGCGCCACATCTACCACTATCGCGCTGACATTATCATCGCTGCCATGCGCTAATGCCTGCTCCAGTAATTGTCGGCTGCATTGCTCCGGATCCGTTACTGTCGTCAGCAGCTGAGTTAATTCGGCCTCGCTTAAAAAGTCGTGAATGCCATCCGAGGTTAGTAAAAAACGATCACCCGCTTGCAACGCCAATGCACCTTGCTGCGCTGCGACCTTGGCATCCATGCCCAGTGCCCGGCCTAAAAACTGCCGCTGCTCCGACAATACCGTAATATGATCCTGCGTCAGCTGCTGCAAACTGGCGTTACGCAACAGATAGATACGGCTGTCACCGATATGGAAGAAATGCGCAGTCCGCGACTTCAGCACCAAAGCACTAAAGGTACATAAATAGCCTTTTTGTTCATGGGCAAACTTATGACTGAATTGATACAGCTGGTTGTTGATGGTGGCCAGTAACTGCTCGGCACTGTAGGCCACCGACCAACTATCCGGAGTTTGCGGATATTCCTGACAAAACCGTTCGGTGGCCAGTTTACTGGCCTGAGCGCCAGCTTCAGCGGTACTGACGCCATCGGCCAGCACGAAACAGGCACCCTTATGTTGCAGTAAGTAGGCAGAGTCAGGCAACTGACAGGCAACCGCATCCTCGTTGGCCGCTTTTACGCCGGCCGCAGTCTGAGCGCCATATTGTAACTGCAGTGCTAACTCTGCCACAGCGGCACGCCCTTATTTAACCGACATTAATTCTATGTACTGTACCATCTTCCGCCACCTCGACAATATGTCCCTTAGGATCGTCGAGGAACATCACCGCAACCAAGCCAATCAATGCTGAGGCGGCAATCACATAGAAGAAGGTACTAAAATCGACATAGCTTAGTACGGTCAGGTACACCACAGCCCCCACATTACCGTAAGCACCTGCCATCCCGGCGATCTGGCCGGTCATACTGCGCTTGATCAGTGGCACTATCGCAAACACCGCGCCTTCGCCGGCTTGCACAAAGAAGGAGCAAGCCATTACCGCTAATACGGCCAACGGGATCCACCAGTGGCTGTCCATCAAGCCCATCAGAAAATAGCCGGCAGCCAGACCACCAATCAGGATCACCATACTCTTACGCCGGCCAAATTTATCAGAGAACCAGCCTCCCATTGGCCGCGACACCAGATTCATAAAGGCGAACGCAGACGCTAGCAAACCCGCTTTTACCGCCGTCATCCCCTCGAAGGTTTCCAGGAAATACAGTGGCAGCATTGATACCACCGCCAGCTCAGAGCCAAAGGTCGCAAAGTAAGCAATATTTAAGATCCCGACCTGCTTAAAGCTGTATTTGTCATGCTCAGGCACGCCTTCGCGTAAATGTTCGGCGTTGATTTTCCAGGTTTGTTGCGTCTGGAAGATAAACAACACCACCAGCGCGCCCCAGATGCTGTACATGGCGGTTTCGGAGAACAAATTCACCCCTGCTGGTGATAAACGCCAGGCCAGGATCCCCAGTGCCAGGTGCATTGGGATATTCATCAGAATCAGGGCCCACAATGCGCCCCAGCTGGTAACTACCATGGCACCGGTTTTTTTCGGTTTAAAATAAGTCGAGCCTTTGGGTGTATTACGGGCAAATTTATAGAAAATCAGTGAATAGACCGCACTGATCACCCCAACTGAGGCAATCGCATAGCGCCAGCCATTTTCACCACCGAACATCAGCGCCACTGTTGGCAGCGTCATCGCAGCTGCCGCCGAGCCAAAATTACCCCAGCCACCGTAGATACCTTCAGCGGTACCCACCTGGTTATGCGGAAACCACTCACCAACCAGCCGGATCCCTACCACAAAGCCTGCGCCGACAAAGCCCAGTAAAAAGCGGAATAAGGCCAGGGCATCATAGGTATTGGCAAAAGCAAAGCCGATACAGAGCAAGGCCGAGATAAATAACAACACCGAATACATAATACGCGGGCCATATTTATCCACCATCATTCCCACTACGATGCGCGCCGGAATGGTCAATGCCACGTTTAATATCAGCAAAGCCCGGATCTGGGCATCGGTTAACGCCAGCGCTTCTTTGATATGCATCAGTAAGGGCGCATGAGCAAACCAAATCACAAAGGTAAGAAAGAACGCAAACCAGGTCAGGTGTAACATTTTTATTTTTTGTTCAGCAAAATTAAGCAGATTGAGTTTACTGCTTTGCCCTGCCGCAGACGCTGCGCCAGCCATACAGACCTCCTGAAAGAGTCATAGAATGATATTCCAGTACAAGTCTAGGGGTTTTTAGGCCGGAAAAATTGATCTGGCACAACAGCCGCCAGCCCGCGCCGGGCCTGCACTAAGGGCCGCTACCTCCTTTGGAGTAGCTAGCAATTCAGTGCTAAAAGCCGAGCCCAACGCCATCACTACCCCCTATGAGGTAGCCTGCCTTGCCGCAGCCTTAGCCGCAGAACTTAGGGGGTACTGCTTTTTGGCCGGGCAGGCCGCTACGCTTTTCGCTATGCTAGGCGCAGTGAGTCTTGCGCCTGGTACAGGCGCTTATTTGGGGAGTAACGCATGCAGGCAACCCATCCTCTGGCGGGCCGGGCGCTGCTACTGGCTACCCTGGCTTTTGCCGGCTGCTTTTCGGTGTGGACGCTATACGCGGTGATGGGGTTGGATATCCAGCAACAACTGGCCCTGAGCGCCACTGAATACGGTATTTTACTGGCAGCCCCCATTTTTAGCGGGGCGCTACTACGTATTCCATTGGGAATGCTGGCAGATCGCTATAATGCCCGACTGCTGTGGCTGGGGTTAATGTTCAGCTGCATTCCGGCGCTGGCATTGCTGCCACTGGTAAGCAGCTTTTATGGTTATCTGATCACCGGCCTCTGGTTTGGTTTAAGTGGCGTTTCCTTTACCTTCGGCATCCGCTATGTGACCGACTGGTTTGCCTCGCGCCAGCAAGGCCTGGCGATGGGCCTGTTTGGCGTAGGCAATGCCGGTGTCGCCATCACCTTTATTTTGGTACCCATTATTGTCGCCTGGTGGGGCTGGCAGTGGGTTGGGCCTGTGTATGCCGTTGGGCTGGCTTTATTGCTGGTGTTATTCTGGTTGTTGTCACCGCCCTCGCCAAAAACCGCAGGCCCCACCGCCAGTCCACTGACTCTGCGTCAGTTAGTCAGAGATGCACGGGTCTGGCGCTTTTCACTGTATTACTACTTTGTATTTGGTGGCTTTTTAGCCCTGTTGCTGTGGTTACCACAATACTATATGCAGGCCTATGCGATGAACGCCCAGCAGGCAATGGCCTTTACGCTGTTTTTTGTCGCGACTTCCAGTATGGTCAGGGCATTAGGTGGCTGGTTTGCCGATCGCTATGGTGGCCGGGCCGTAAACTGGAGTGTGTTCTGGGTCTGCCTGGTGTGCTTGTTCTTTCTGAGTTACCCCCCCACTACCCTGATTATTCATGGCCTGGAAAAAGATGTTCAACTGGAGATCTCCGTTAATGTCTGGTGGTTTACGGCCCTGATCTTTGTCATTGGCGTAGCTCAGGGTTTTGGCCGCGCCAGCGTGTATAAAGTGATTCACGATTACTACCCTAAGCATATGGGCGCAGTCGGTGGCTTTGTTGCCGCCATTGGCGGTCTGGGCGGTTGTACCCTGCCGGTGCTCTTTGGCCTGGCGCAGGATGCACTGGGTATTGTCACCGGCTGCTTTATGATTCTGTATGGCGTGCTGGCGCTATGCATGATCACCATGTTTTTCGCCAATCAGGCAGCGCAATATCAACAGCGCCTGCAGGATGCCCGTAGTAATAATTTTTTATTGGATGACGACGAATGATGCAAATTACCGATCTGGCGACCGAGCAAAAGCTGTTGCCGCTATTGCGCCAGGCATTCCGGCCGCTGTTTTTATTCGGTGCCGCCTTTAGCGCTATCGCCATGCTGTTGTGGGGGCTGATCTTGGGCGGCCAGCTGCAGCTGCAACCTGTTGGTCAGGTATTATTCTGGCATAGCCATGAAATGATCTTTGGCTTTGCCTGTGCCATTGTCATCGGCTTTTTATTAACTGCAGTGCAAAATTGGACCTCACTACGCGCACCGCATGGCCCGACGCTGTTATTGCTAACACTGCTCTGGTTGGCCGCCCGTCTGCTGCTGCTCTTTGGCGAGGCGCTGCCCCTGTGGCTGGTCGCCCTGGTGGATCTGAGCTTTTTACCACTAGCCGCTTGGTTACTGGCGAAGCCGCTACTGGCGGTACAACAATACCGCAATTTGTTTTTTGTGCCGGTGTTACTGCTGCTAACCGCCTGTAACCTGATGATGTATCTCGGGCTTTATCTTAAGCGCTACGATTTACAACAGCTGGGTAGCCTGAATGCAATCTGGCTTGTTACCCTGCTGATGGCAATTGTCGGCGGCCGGGTGCTCCCGATGTTTACTGCCAATGGCACTAAAACCACTAAGGTCGAGGCCTGGCCCTGGCTGGATCGGGCGGCACTGGCCAGTCTATGGCTGATTTTTATGCTGCACTTTTTTAGTTTAGTGCCTCTGCTACCCGCCAGTTCGCTAAGTGCTCTCTTTGCCCTGAGTGCTTTGCTAACCGCCATCCGCTGCGCCCGCTGGAAAATCTGGCTCACGCTACGGGTGCCGCTGCTGTGGTCACTGCATCTGGCCTATTGGTTTATTCCTCTGGGCCTGGCCTTGTTTGCGCTACGCTATGCCGGCTTTGCGGTCAGCCAGAGCATTGCGCTACATGCACTGACTGCCGGCGCCATGGGCTCGATGATCCTATCGATGATGGCGCGGGTTTCGCTTGGCCACAGTGGTCGCTTGCTGCAGCCGAAACACATTATGGGCTGGGCCTTTTTACTGGTTGCTATTGCCGGCATTAGCCGGACCCTGCTGATCTGGTGGTTACCGGAGCATACCTTTAGTTTGTTATGGCTGGGGATTGGCAGCTGGGTGCTGGCTTATGGCTGCTATGTGCTGGTGTATTTTCCGGTGTTAACCACGCCTAGGGCAGATGGGCGGCCGGGTTAACCCCTTACCCCTGATGGGGTAAAGCTGCCGGCGTTTTGATTTACATCAAGCTGGGTGGCTAGCAGGCTTCTAAACTGAACATATCGTCAGTTTCAGGAAGCCGTTATGAGTCACGATTACGAAACGAAACCGCTGGTTTATGCCTGCTCCGGCTGCTCTAATGTGGCGCAGCTGGCCAATGATTTAGCTGTAGTCCTCGATCGGGAAGGTCTGGCCGAGATGTCCTGTATCGCCGGCGTTGGCGGTAGAGTCAAACAGTTGCTAAAGGTTGCACAGTCTGGTCGGCCGATCCTGGCAGTGGATGGTTGCCCGCTTAATTGTGTTAAACAAACCCTGGCCACGGTTGAGGTAGTGCCAACCTGGCATCTCGAGCTGACCAGCCTGGGTTATAAAAAGCGCGATCACGAAAATTGCGATCTGGCCGATGCCTATAAGTTATTGCAAAAGGTGCACTGCGATATCCTGCCACAACTTGGCAAAACTCCCGGTAATGAAGCTGCTGGCGCTAAGGTTCGGTTCCGGGTACCAGATACCAAACACTGACAATACCGCAACGGAGCAACACAACCCACAAGCTCAGTACTATTTCCTACTGCAACATACCGGGCACTTTGGATCGGCAGGCAATTGGAACTGCTGCCACTGACCACTTAGCGCATCAAACAACTTTAACTGGTGATACTCGGGTTCACCCACTGCGGCCAGGATCTTCACCGCGGCAAGTGCTTGCATCACGCCCAGCACGCCGACAACCGGCGACAGAATGCCCGCTTCCATGCAGCTTAGCTGCTGTTCACCAAAGAAGCGGCTTAAACATTGGTAGCAGGGATCGCCCGGTTGATTCCGTAAACTCAGTAACTGCCCCTCAAAGCGGATAGCGGCGGCTGACACCAACGGTATGCCGGCTTGCACACAGGCGCTATTAATGGCATTACGGGTCAGCAGATTATCGGTGCAGTCCAGTACCAGTGTAAATTGCGGTACCAGTTGCGCCAGCGCAGTGTGATCCAGCCGCTGCTGGATCGCACTGAGCTGGATCTCGCTATTTAGCTGTGTCAGTTGCTGTACTGCCGTAAGGACTTTAGGCTGGCCAATATCCTGCTCGCGATACAGGATCTGGCGCTGCAGATTGCTGCGGTCAATCACATCATTATCAACCAGCGTCAGCGCCCCGACACCGCTAGCCACCAGATAAGGCGCCGCAGCACAACCAAGCCCGCCCATACCAACCAATAACACCTTACTGGCCAGTAAGGCTTCCTGACCACGAAAATCCAGCGCCGGTAACATCAGTTGCCTGCTATAACGCAGCGCCTGCAGCGGGCTCAGTATCTCACTCATAAGTAATCTCCTGTGGCTGTGGACGGCGCCAAAGCCAAATAGCGACCAACAGCAGCGCAACGGGTAAGCTGATTTTTAGTAACACTGGGGCAGCAGAAAACCATAACAGCGCTACACTGGCCAGCATCATAAAGGATGCCAACCATTTCGCCCGCCGCGATACGGCACCATGCTGCCGCCATTGCCGGATTGGCGGGCCAAAGCGCGGATGCAGTAATAACCACCGTTCAAACTCTGGCCAGCCTTTGCCGGCAGCCCAGGCTGACAGTAAAACAAAGGGTACAGTGGGTAAACCCGGTAAAGGAATACCCAGGATCCCCAGCGACAGGCTAAATAGGGCTAACAAACGATATGCAGTAGCTTTTAACATCGTCATTTCAACCCTAAACGCTGCGCCAGCTTATGCAAATTACTGGCATCCAGTTGCAGGGCGCGGGCTGCTTTCGACCAACATTGTTGGTGCTGCTGCAATGCCTGCCGGATCAGCTGTTGCTGAAACTGATTTACTGCCTGCTTTAACCCCTGTACCGGCAGCTCAATGTGTTCAAGCGCCGGTGCTTGCGGCTGACTACCGGGCAAATCGAGCAATTCTGGCTGCAGGATCACGATGTCAGAGCGCTGGGCGCCCTGACTTAGCGCCTTGATTGCCGCGCGGCTAATCACATGCTCCAGCTCGCGGATATTCCCCGGCCAGTGATAACCCAGTAAAGCCAGCTCTGCCGCTGGTGCCAGCCTTAAGCTACGTAGCCCAAGACGGCTGCGGTTCTGCTCCAGAAAATGCCCGGCTAATAAGGGTAGATCTTCGCTGCGCTCCCGCAGCGGCGGTATCGGGATCGGATACACTGATAAACGGTGGTAGAGATCAGCACGAAATTCACCCTGTTTCACCTGCTGCTGTAAATCGCGATTGGTCGCGGCAACCAGCCGTACATTCACCCGCCGCAGCTTATCCGAGCCCAAACGCTGAATTTCACCGTTCTGCAGCACTCTGAGCAGCTTTGCCTGCACGGATAATGCTAGTTCCCCTACTTCATCCAAAAACAGGGTACCACCATCTGCTGCCTCAAAGCGGCCGGCACGCTCGCTTAACGCGCCGGAAAACGCGCCCTTGCTATGCCCGAATAGCTCACTTTCTGCCAGACTTTCCGGTAAGGCTGCACAGTTAACATAGATCATGGGGCGCTCGGCGCGGCCGGAGCGACGATGTAGTTGCCGGGCGAACAGCTCCTTGCCGACCCCGGTTTCTCCCAGCAGCAGCACCGGTAGCTCCGAGCCGGCTACCACATCCAGCTCCTGTAAAATCTGCTGCAGCGCCGGGCTTTGACCAATAATTTCATACTGTTGCGCTGCAGTTGTACTGGTGCCGACAGTAGGCAAGCCACCCTGCCGCAGCGCCCGGTTCGCCTGCTCCAGTTCGGTAATACGAATAGCGGCTTCTACCAGCAAGCTTAATTGTTGTAACTGCAACACCGCTAGGGCATCAAAGTTAGCCGGCGACAGGGCATCCAGTGTTAATACGCCCCAGCAGCGCCCCTCCACATATAACGATACGCCCATACAATCATGCACCGGCACCACGGCTCCTGGTTGCTCAGCCAGCAAGCCATCATAGGGATCGGGTAATTCACTGCCCGGCGGAAAACGTACGGGTTGGCGGCTGGCTAAGATCGCCGCCAAACGTGGATGCTGCGCCACCTGAAAACGCCGGCCCAGGGTTTCCCGTAGCAGTCCCTGCACCGCTACTGGCTTTAACTGCGCCTGCTGTAACTGCAACAATGCCACAGCACCACAGCCAAAATGGCTGCGCAGTGTATTGACCAGCCGCTGTAAGCGCACAGCAGAGGGCAACTCGGTGACCAGATCAGCAAATAACACGGCATCAAGCATGGTTAATTTTACCCACAGGGTGAAAAGCACCCGAATTTTTCTGGGTTTAATTTACCATCGGTCAAAAAAAACAGATATAAATCAAAGGTGGTAGTTCTGGCATTTGCCTTGCTGTACCGGGCTAACGCCCGCTTAGGGCAAACCTTTGTTTACTCAGGAGAACATCATGCTACTTGAACAACCCTTAGGCCAATTAGCCACCCGTATCGCCGGTGCCACTGCCGTCTTTCATCAGTTTAAACTGGATTTTTGCTGTGGCGGTCAGCAAAGCCTGGGCGCCGCTATCGCCAAACGTGGTTTAAACCAACAGGAGGTACTGGCCGCTCTGGAAAAATTACAACGACAACCGCAGCCTGCTGTAGATTGGCATAGCGAACCCACTGCCAAGCTGGCCGAGTATGTACTAAACCGCTTCCATCAACGCCATCGCGAACAATTGCCGGAGCTGATTCGCCTGGCCCGGCGGGTAGAAACGGTACACAGCGACAGCCCGCATTGCCCGCATGGCCTGGCCAATCATCTGGCCGAGATGCAGCAGGAGCTGGAAAGCCATATGCTGAAAGAGGAGCAAATCCTGTTTCCGATGCTGGTGCGCGGTGTTTATCCCTATGGGCCCATCAGTGTGATGCTGGAAGAGCATCAGGAGCATGGTGAGGCACTGCGAAAACTGGACGAACTGAGTTTTGGCCAGCAACTGCATCCCGGTGCCTGCAACACCTGGACCGCACTCTATCTGGGGCTGCGCGAACTGAAAGAGGATTTAATGCAGCATATTTTACTGGAGAACGAAATTTTGTTTGTTGAGCCCAAGCGCCCCGGCCATGGTGATCAACACTGCTGTGGCAGCTGTCAGTAGCGCGATAGCCGCACACAGCGCTTCGTAACACCGACTTATACTGCACTTTCAGGTTAGGCGACAGCGCTCTGCCAGTCTTATTTCTGATAGTGCAAACCATGGCATACTAGTCCCAACAACTGGTGCTTAATCCTGCATTATTTGCGCCAGAGCAAAACAACCAACTGCCGGCCCGCTACACTAAAATACAAGTGTAATAACCGGCAGCCACTTCGATGCAAGAGCAACAAAAAACCGATAATCATCTGCGCCCAAAGGAAGCCGACCCGCTAATCAGCAGGTTAAATGGCGTGATTGGGCATTGTATCCGGCTGCTGGCTGTGATGATGGTGCTTGTCATCATCCTGTGTATTTTGGATGTCGGCTTAGTGTTATATGAAAAACTCTCCAGCCCGCCACATTTTTTATTAGAGCTAAACGACATTTTTGCGGTATTTGCTTCCTTTCTGGCCGTGCTGATCGCAATAGAAATCTTCGCAAATATTATCCTGTACCTGCGTGACGATGTAATTCACGTTAAGCTGGTGATCGCAACAGCGCTAATGGCCATCGCCCGTAAAGTGATTGTATTGGATTTTGCCACTATTGCTGCCGAATATGTCTTTGCTATCGGGGTGGTCGTTTTGGCATTGGGGGTGACCTATTATCTGGTAGCCAGTAAAGCCCGCACCTGAATACCGCTTAGGGTAGCTCTGTTAAATGCTGGTACAGAATACGGCGGATCTCCAGAATCGCCGCCGAAGTTTCCTGCACACTGTGGCCGGAACGGATCACCATTTCTGACTCGGCACCGGCCAGGCTGGCGCTAAGATAAGGCACCACACCATCACTTTGTTGCTCCAGCGGCAAGCCTGGCTGCTCGACACCGATAATGGAGTGATAACGTACCGCCGGATTAATTGGCAGCTTAGCCGCCGCCCGGATAAAAAGATCTTTTTCACTAAGGTTTTCGATACTGGTAAAGCGCACCGCGCGCTGCGGTTCCAGATTGTCCGGATCGGCTAACAGCTCAGCAGCCTGAGCAAAGCGCTCCAACACCGTGACCGGCAGAGTTATCAAGCCGGCTAACCAACGGGCCAGCCGGTGATCAGCTACCGTAGTGCCACGGTGCGGCGCTGCAATAAAGATCGCCCGGCTCACCCCAGGTAAAGCGCTAAAGGTCAGATCATCCTGGAAGCGCTGAAAGAACAGCTGCTGTCGCCGCGAGTCCAGATGCCGCTGCTGACTTATGGATTGCAGGATCTGATCGCCGGAGTCCGACACCAGCAATCGCGCCAGCACGCCGCCCATACTGTGGCCGATAATCACCATCTCCGAAGCGGCGGCAGTCTTTCCCTCTGGATCAAAGTGTTGCAGGGTGCTAACGATGCGGGCGCGCAGACTCTGCACATTTAACAACAGCGGCAGGTTAGTCGGATAATAGAGTTGCCATAACTGATAACGCTCGCGCAGCGCTTCATCCCCCAGCACTTCGTTCGCGGTGTTAACCCAGGCCTCCGGGCTACTGGCAATACCATGCAGCAACAGAATAATTTTCCGGTTGGGGTCAAAGGGCTGCAGCAAAAATAATTGCGGCTCGGCCAGGGCATCGCTGGCACCCATCAGGTTCCAGAATGCCTGGCGGGCAAAATCGGAGCGTGCCAGCCATAAGCCATAACCGGCGGTAAAATTCGCCGCCAGCGGCACCAGATTCCCGGCCACATAGAGCTCTTTTTGTTGCAGCGGATCCAGCAAATGCAAGGTGGCTTCCTTAGTCACTAGCACCTCCTGCAGGGTACCGCCACCAAAACTCAATAACGCAGTGACCACCGGTACCGGTAATTCGGCAAACCCCTGCTCAGTACGCCAGTCCCGCCCCACCTTGGTATCGGCTACCATTTCGGCGCCTAAACCATCGCGGCGATACTGATTGCGCAAGCCTTTAAATGACAGACTACTGGTTGCCACCAACCGCTCTGGTAAAGCCTGACGCCGGAAACGCTGATGTTGCAGCTGCGCCTGTACCTGCCAGTTGGTAGTGCGAAATTGTTGTTGCGGGTCTTGCAGCCAGTCACGTTCGCGCCCTGCGAATAGCAGGGTCGCAGCCTGTTGGGTGGCAAAATTGTAGTAGTCCCGCACCTGAGTCTGACGGTCGGCAAACAGGCGCCGGTAGGGAGCAACACCGGAATAAAACAGGTAGGCATAAGCGTAGCGGGCACTCATCAGGTAGGCATCTATTTCGGCCTGCGGATCCTGCCGCGGTGGTCGTACACCATTAATAGCTTCATACAACCACAGCTCGGCCATGGTCGACAGGCGCTGCTCAGTCGTCAGGCCAATGGCGGTCGTCAACATCTCTGCGCATTGCGCGGCCTGGCGCCGGCAACTGCGCTCATCCTGCCCCAGTATTTGCAGCACAGTGCCCGCGTACAGGCTGAGATCGCCGGTGGTCAGCACATCACCCCGGCGCTGTTTCAGGTAATCACGGCTATCCATATCCGACACCGAGACCATCGCACAGCCATGTAACAACCCGAGGCTCAGCATGAGCCAGAACAACTTAATGCGTAACGGTGTGCCGGTGTAATGCAACAAAGTCTCCGCCCGGCACTGGCCGGCTGAAATAGAATCCCTGGTAATGATAACAGCCCAACGCCGCCAGCGCATCCCGCTGCGCCGCAGTTTCGACACCTTCGGCAATCACCCCCAGTCCCAAGGCAGCAGAGAGCGCTATCACGGTGCTGGCAATGGCAGCGTCATTGGGATCGTGCAGAATATCTGCCACAAAGCTGCGATCTATTTTCAGTTGCTCCAATGGTAGGCGCTTCAGATAGCTTAACGAAGAATAGCCAGTACCAAAATCATCCAGCGCAAAGGCAATACCGTACTGCTTGAGCGCCTGCATTTTGCTGATCACCTCATCAACCCGGGATACCAAAATGCTCTCGGTTAACTCAAATTGCAGCCGGTCACGGGCGACACTGTAACGATCGAGAATATGCATCACTTTGGGTAAGAAATTATCCTGATGAAATTGCCGGGCACTGATATTAATTGACAGCTTCAGTCCCGGCACCAACTGCTGTGCCTGCCAACGACTCAGCTGCTGACAGGCTTGCTCGATCACCCAACTGCCGATTTCAAAAATCAGGCCGCTTTCTTCTGCGATCGGAATAAAGCGTGCCGGACTGACGTTGCCAAGCTCCGGATGAAACCAGCGTAGTAAGACTTCAGCACCCAACAACTGCCCCGCAGCGTCGTGTAATCCCTGATAGTACAACTGCAGCTGCTGGCGGTTAATCGCTTCGCGCAGCTCACTTTCCAGTCGGGTGCGCTCCGAGGCTTTTACCTGCATCGAGACATCAAACTGCTTAATGCTGTTTTTACCGGCGGCCTTGGCCTGATACATCGCCAGATCTGCTTGCTGCAACAATTCATCAATACTGTGGTTATCATCAGAAAACAGCGTAATCCCTATGCTGGGGCTACTGACATAACTGAGCTGTTCCAGGGTGAAGGGGGTATTCAGCGTACTGCGTACCTTTTCTGCTACCAACTCGGCTTGCTGCAGCGCCACCTGCTTTAGCGGTGATAAATTCTGCAGCAGGATAATAAACTCATCGCCACCTAATCGGGCGACGGTATCATGCTGCCGTACGCTCTGCTGCAGACGGCTGGCGACCTGGCGTAACAACTGATCACCGGTGCCATGCCCCAGCGAATCGTTCAGATGTTTAAAGTTATCCAAATCAATATATAACAAGGCTCCCAGCGCCTGGCCCGGCTGGCGTTGTTTCAGGGTTTCCGCCAGACGTTGTTTTAACAGGCGGCGGTTCGGCAGCTGGGTTAAAGGGTCATAAAACGCCAGTTTCTCGATCAGCACTTCAGCCCGTTTACGCTCTGACAGATCGCGTACCATACCAATAAATTTATAGCTATCAACCCGCTGAATGCGGCTGATCCTCAGCTCCATATTGAACAAGCGCCCATCTTTACGCTGCCCTTTCGTCTCGCGACTTTGGCCAATAATCTTCGCCTCGCCGGTGCGTTGATAAGCATCGATATAATGGTCATGCGCACTACGATAAGGCTCTGGCATCAGCATAGAGACATTTTTGCCAATCACCTCCTGTGGCTGATAGCCAAAAATCCGTACCGCTGCATTATTAAAGGTTTCAATTAGCCCGGCTGCATTAATGGTAATGATGGCATCGATAATGTTATCGACAATTTCGCGGTGCTGGCTGGCGTATTCAGCCAGTGCCAGCTCATTCTGGCGGATACTGCTGATATCGTTGATATAGCCATGCCAGAGGATCCCGCCCTCGGCATCGCGCCGTGGCGTAGCATTGCCTTCAAACCAACGATAGTCACCTGCCGGGTGCTGATAGCGGAACTGTAAACTCCAGGGGCTAAGGTACTGTGCCGAATGCTGAATAGTCTCGCGCAGATCATCAACATCGTCCGGGTGCACCCGGGCCAGCGCAGCTGCACTATCTTGCCCGAGCTGTGGTAAGGCGATACCCAGCGCTTTACCGGCACTTTCCGACACCAGTTGCAGCTGAAAACTGCCCTCGGGTTTACGGTAGAGCTGAAAAAAGAACCCCGGCACATTTTCAGAGAACAAATTCAGTAACTGCTGTAGCTGTTGTTGCCCGGATACCAGCATGACGTCTCCTTATGCCTGGCTGCGCTGTTTGGCCCAAAATTGCCGGGTTAAGGCATCAAAGCCTTGAGTCACACCATGCATCTCATCACTGGCTGACGCCGTATGCTCAGCATTGCTCAGGCTACGGCCCGCCAGATCGCGGATACTGGTGATATTTTGATTAATCATCTCGGCGACATAACTTTGCTGCTCTACCGCCGCAGCAATCTGCTGGTTTTGTGCTGTAATGCTGTGGATTGCCGCCAGAATTTGCTCCAGTTGCTGCGCGGTACTGGCACTGAGTTCAGCACAATGCTGAGCCCCTTGCTGACTTTGCGCCAGCGCGGCCACCGCATCGCCGGTGCTTTGCTGCAAACGGGCAATTTTTTGCTGAATATCGGTAGTGGCACTTTGCGTGCGGCTGGCTAATTGCCGCACCTCGTCAGCCACTACTGCAAAGCCGCGACCGGCATCACCGGCGCGGGCGGCTTCAATAGCCGCATTCAGCGCCAGCAGATTGGTCTGCTCGGCAATACTGCAAATCAGCTCCAGAATTTGATGAATATCCTGACTACTGTGCGCTACCGCCTGCAGCAGTTTTTGGCTCTGGCTAAGTTGCTGCTGTAAATTGGTCGCTGCAGTCTGGCTTTGCGTGGTAACGGTTTTACTGCTTTGTGCCTGACTCAGTGCATTATCTGCCGCATCAGAAGAGTGGCGGGCACTGCCAGCCACCTCCTGCACACTTACCGATAACTGATGGATCGCACTGGCCACCTGTTCGGTTTCAGCAAACTGGGCCTGAATTTCCTGTCGTGAGCCATTAACGGAATGCGTGAGCTGGCCAATACCCGCTGCCAGTGCCTTGGCCGAATCGGCGACCCGCCCAACTACGCCGGCAGTTTCGGCTTCCAGACTGCGCAGCACTAATTGCAACTGGCCGATATCATCATTGCGACCGGTATAAACATAACGCGCAACAGCATCATCCGTCAGCTTACGGCTTTGCTGGCATAATTGTTTAAAAGGCTGTAGCCATTGCCAGCACAACAGAGCCGACAAGCCTAAGCCCAGCAGTGGAAACAGGGTCGGTGCATAGCTAGCCGGATACCAAAAACCTAACAAGATCGCGGCCAATACCGGCACCACCAGCAACAACAGTAACTGTGTACCTAATGACAGCACCGGTTTTAATTGTTTTAAACTGCGCCCATTATTCAACGCCTGATACACCTGCTCAGCACGCTGCACCTGCTCGGGTTTGGCTTTACGGCGTACCGACTGATACTCGGTAATCTGGCCGTCATGGCTTATCGGCGTAACATAGGCATCGACCCAATAGTGATCGCCATTTTTGCAGCGGTTTTTCACCACTCCCATCCACGGCTGGCCGCTTTTAATGCGCTGCCAGAACTGCCGGAATACCTCCGGCGGCATTGATGGATGCCGCACAATATGGTGGTTTTGCCCGAGCAGCTCGGCGCGCTCAAAGCCGCTGATCTCAACAAAAGCGGGATTTACGTATTTGATTTTACCCTGTAAATCAGTAGTCGACAGGATATTGGCCTCGGCGGGTACGGGTTGCTCCCGGTTGGTTACGGGTAAATTCTGTTTCATGCGGCTCCCTGCTAGCGTTCTTATTATTGGCATATAACCACAATTATGTTGTGGTTATATAATGTCCAGCGAACGCCGTCAATACCCATTTGGGTGAGGTCAGCCGCAAACGGTTTTTAATTCTATTAATAAACCAGAGTGTTAAGATATAACGGCTAAATTATGTTTCACCTTTCTTTGATCCAGATAAAGAAAAAGACTGTCCTGCGACAGCTAAGAGGTCATAGTGCCATTGATCATTTTATTGCCGGTACTGTTGTTACTGGTTGCCCAAGGTCTGACGCCGGAGCTGGCACTCTTTCAGTTACTCCCCTTTCCGCAAACCAGTTATCTGGCGCTGAGCAGTGTCTTGTTACTGGCACTGTTATTACGCCAAACAGAGTGGCTTTACTGGCTTGGTATCCTGGCGACCCATTACTGGCTTGCCAGCTCAACCAACTTAACCGCAGCGGAGTTTGCTAATAGTCTGCCGCTGCTTAGCGCCAGCCTGTTGCTACTACTGGCGTTAATACCTAAACCCTCACCTTTTAAACTCAACGGGCTGTTGCTTCTTATCAGCCCGCCATTACTGCTGTTACTCAGTCAGCAGCTGCCATTGGCAACCTGGCTGGCCTCAGCGCAGCTACCTGCCATAGTATTTCAGCCCGTGTTGGCGGCAAGCCCGATTAATTGGTTGAGTGCCTGGTGGTTCAGTATTCTGGCTGGGATCTGGCTTATTGCCATTAACTTAAAACCACCGAAGGCGGCCAATTGGGGGGAGTTTGGTCTGTTCCTGGCCCTGCTACTTAGCACGGTTATTCCGCCCGGTACTGCTGTCGCCAACTGGACGCTGGTTGCGGCCTGCCTGTCGGTGTTTTTGGCCTTAGCCTTCCAGATGTTACATCTGGCATATATCGATGAGCTGACACAATTGCCGCAGCGCCGCGCGCTGATGGCGCACCTGAACCGGCTGGGACGAAACAGCGCGATTTGTATGCTGGATGTCGACCATTTTAAGAAATTTAACGACACTTACGGCCATGATGTTGGCGATCAGGTATTAAAGTTACTGGGCTCTATTCTTAGCAAGGTCAAAGGATTAACGGCCTACCGCTATGGCGGTGAAGAATTTACGCTGGTGTTTAACCACAATAAAAAAGCGCTGCTGGAAGAAAAACTGGAAGAAGTAAGGCTGGCAGTTGCCGAGTACCCGCTGGTGATCCGTAAATATAACCGCCCCAAAGACAGCAGCAGCGGGAAAAAAGCCCGCGGCAGCAGCGGTGCAGAAAAAACCGTCAACGTTACCATCAGCCTGGGTTGCTGTGTTAAACAAAAAGGCGAAACGCCAATGCAGCTGTTAAAACGTGCCGACGAAGCTCTATATGCCGCCAAGAAGGCCGGCCGCAATACCTTTGTATTAAAGCTTTAGCCTTAAAAAAAGCCCCGCTTGGCGGGGCTCGGTTATCAGCTTAAGTTTACTTCTTCAGATCAAAGCGATCTAAGGTCATCACCTTGTTCCAGGCGGCCACGAAGTCGCGGACAAACTTCTCTTTACCATCGTTCGCCGCATACACCTCGGCTACGGCACGCAGTTCAGCGTGAGAACCGAACACCAGATCAACCGGCGTAGCCGTGTACTTACGTTCGCCACTCTTGCGGTCAAAACCGTCGTATAAGCCTTCCTGCTCAGCTTTCGCCCAGCGGGTAGACATATCCAGCAAGTTAACGAAGAAATCGTTAGTCAGCTGGCCTGGCTTATCGGTGAACACCCCGTGCTTGCTACCGCCGCTGTTGACATCCAGCACCCGTAAACCACCTACCAGCACGGTCATTTCCGGTACTGTTAGCGTCAGCATGTTGGCACGGTCAACTAGCGCTTCGGCAGGTGAATACATGGCATCGCTGCTATAGTAGTTACGGAAACCATCTGCTTTTGGCTCCAGCACGGCGAAAGACTCAGCATCAGTTTGTGCCTGAGTCGCATCGGTACGGCCCGGAGTAAAGGGTACGGTAATATTGAAGCCAGCGTCTTTCGCCGCTTTCTCAATCGCAGCAGCACCACCTAACACGATCACGTCGGCCAGATATACTTTCTTGCCACCACGTAAGGTTTTGTTAAAGTCAGTTTGCACTTTTTCCAGCACAGCTAACACTTGTGCCAGCTCTTGCGGATCATTAGCTGCCCAGTCTTTTTGTGGCTCTAAGCGTAAACGGGCACCGTTAGCACCACCGCGCATATCGGTACCACGGAAGCTGGCAGCTGATGCCCAGGCGGTTTTCACCAGTTGCTGCACCGTTAAACCAGATGACAGCAGCTTGCCTTTCAGAGCATTAATATCACGGCTTTCAATCAGCTTGTGATCTACCGCTGGGATCGGATCTTGCCAAATCAACACTTCTTTTGGCACTTCAGCACCCAAATAGCGGCTCATTGGTCCCATATCACGGTGGGTTAATTTAAACCAGGCTTTAGCAAAGGCCAGTTCAAACTGCTTCGGATCTTCTTTAAAGCGCAGCGCAATTTCACGGTAAATTGGATCTTCTTTCAGCGCGATATCGCTGGTAAACATAATAGGTGCATGACGTTTACCTGGGATATGTGCATCCGGTACTAAGTTTGCAGCCTGACCGTTAGCCGGGATCCACTGAATCGCACCGGCCGGGCTCTTAGTTTGTACCCAGTCAAACGCAAACAGGTTATCCAGAAATTGCGTAGTCCAGGCAGTTGGGTTAGCAGACCAGGCACCTTCTAAACCACTGGTCACCGTATCTTCAGAATGGCCTTTACCGCACTTACTGGTCCAGCCTAAACCCTGCTCTTCAATATCTGCAGCAGCCGGCTCTTTACCGGTACACTCAGACGGCTTGTGGGCACCGTGTGCCTTACCAAAGGTGTGACCACCGGCAATTAACGCTACAGTTTCTTCATCGTTCATTGCCATGCGGCCGAAGGTTTCGCGAATTTCTTTCGCTGAGGCCAGCGGATCCGGCACGCCATTCGGACCTTCCGGGTTAACATAAATTAAGCCCATCTCGGTTGCGCCCATTGGCTTTGCCAGCTCGCCTTTTTCGTTGTAGCGTTTGCTGTCGAGCCACTCTTTCTCTGAACCCCAGTTTACAATTTCTGCTTCCCAATCGTCGGTACGGCCACCGGCAAAACCGAAGGTTTTAAAGCCCATTGATTCCAGTGCCACGTTACCGGTTAATACCATCAGGTCAGCCCAGGAAATTTTGCTGCCGTATTTTTGCTTAATTGGCCACAGCAGACGACGGGCTTTGTCGAGGTTGGCGTTATCCGGCCAGCTGTTTAACGGCTCGAAACGTTGCTGACCACCGTTGGCACCGCCACGACCGTCGAAAATCCGGTATACGCCGGCGCTATGCCACGCCATCCGGATCATAAAAGGACCGTAGTGTCCCCAGTCGGCTGGCCACCAATCCTGCGAAGTTTTTAGCAGAGTTTCGATATCTGCTTTAACTGCTGCCAGATCGAGAGTTTTAAACTGTTCGGCATAGTTATAGCCGGGGCCGTAAGGGTTATTCTCAATACTGTGTTGGCGCAGTGGGGCTAAGTTTAATTGCTCTGGCCACCAGAACTGGTTGTCAGTCATATTGCCTTTCGCCATGACAGCACCTGAACTCATTGCCAGGGTTACCGCGAGGGTGAGAGCCGATAAAATAGGACCTTTTTTACTTTGCATTTTTGTCACCTCTGGATTACACAGCGCCAAAACCGGCGCAAGTTCAACACCTGATAAGTATTAAAACTGGTCAACACCCAGCCGGCAGCCTATACCGGCGCCGCCTTGGGTCTCAGTATGTAAAGCCTAGTTGAAGTAAAAAAAAGAACAAAATAATTAAAAATGATTGAATCAATCTAAAAAAATGATAATTAAGCAAATAATGAACAATAATGCTGGCTCTAGCCCATTCCTGTCTCAGCGCCTGGCCAAAAAGCAGTATCTTTTTAGCTATCAGCCTGCAATACCACAAACTCCCTGGCACCAAGCTCTTTGGCCAGCGCGCGGATTTCACTGGCCTGTTTTACCGGGGCATAGGCAAAGCAGCTTACCTGTAATCCCGCTTCGGCGGCAGTATGGATAAACTGACACACTTCGGCAAAGCCGTATTGCTGTGGCTGTACCGCCTGCTGATAGGCCGGTGGATTCGCGGCCGGCAAATAGATTTCCAGCCGCTCGACTTCCAGTGCGATTAACTGCTGACATAGCTGCTCTGCCTCTGCAGCCGGCACCAGGCCATAGGTCACCAGCGTAACCGGTACACCATGGCGCTGTGCTTTAAAAGCTGGTAATACTTGTGATAGCAGCTCCAGAGCCAACAAAGGATCGCCACTACCAGCAAAAGCGATACCTTGTAGTTCAAACTCGGTTGAGGCCTGCCGCTCATAGCCATCCTGATAAGCCTGCGCTATCGCTGCCAGCACGGCAGCGGCATCAGGCTCGGGATTGAGCGTCACCTCAAGCTCACCCTGCCCGGCTAACTGCAGTATAGACTGCGCCGCCGGCAAGGCAGTGCCACTTTGTAAGGTAAGGCGTTGTTGTTGGAAGTAACTCAATACACTCATTTTTTATTCCGGCATTAAGCCATATCGGATTAGCGGGTAAGCAGCTTGTTCAGTTCTGCTGCCAGCAGCGGCGCCATACTGATGGCATTACTGGCGTGGGCGATACAATCGGTACTCCAGACTTCGCCGACACCGGCGGCCTTAATCACCTCGAGCGCATCGCCGGCAAAGAGTGCATGGGTAACGGCCACATCGACTGAGGCAGCACCAGCAGCTAATAACTTGCTACAGGCGCCCGCCAGGGTACGGCCGGAGCTGGCGACATCGTCCATTAGCACCACATTGCGACCCTGCACCCTGATATCGGGTAAGGCAATATCAACCTGCTTATCACCATGCCGCACCTTGTTACAGACTGCATAGTCACAATGAATGTGCTCAGCCGCCAGCGCCACCCATTGCAGGGCTTCGGCATCGGGGCCAATTAACAGCGGCCGACTATGTTTGCTGGCAATCAGCTCGGCTAAACGCGGGGCACCACTGAGTGCTATCGCCGCACCTTGTGGAATGGCTTCGCTTAATTCACTGATACGGTGCAGATGCGGATCGACAGTAATAACGCCATCAAACAGCTCGGCTAAAAACTGGCCGATAATTTTCTGGCTGACAATTTCACCCGGATTAAAAGCAATATCCTGCCGCATATAGGCCAGATAAGGTGCCACCAGCCAGATTTTCTGCACGCCCTGTAACCGGGCATGGCGGGCGATCAGCAGCAGCTCCACCAGTTTATCGTTAGGCTTATCCAGGCTTCGGTACAGCACCAGCTCGCGGGGTACGGCTTCAGCAAGCGGCAGGGTAAGTTTTAACTCGGCATCGGGAAAATGATGCAGCTGATAACTGATTAACGGTAAACCGGCGGCGTCGGCTAAACGGTTCGCTGCCTGCACCTCGTCCGGTGCGCATAATACAAATACCGACATACTTTAATACTCCAACTGCAGTGGCAGCAGCAACTCAGGGGCGCCAATCCGGTAACCCAGGCTGCGCTGACAAGCCTGGCGGGCAAAGGCTAACTCGGTGGGGTAAGCCGCATACACCCGGTATAGCGCTTGTCTCTGTTCCACCTGCTCACCTAGTGGTAGTGGTTTTCGAAGTACTGGCAGGCTGGGCTTCGGTTACTGCTTTGGATGCGGTCATAAAAACTCACCAAAAACGATATCGAGTTTAATCTACTCCTGCTGCTATGGCAGTGCCAGTATTTTTGTCGCGCTAAGCTTGTGCCAGATCAGGATATGGCGGCTTACCATTCAGCGACTTGCAGCCGTTGTTTAATACCGACCATTTGTAGTTGCATCGCATACAGCACTTCGGCGAAATCCCGACAACCCGGGCTGATATTTGGCAGGGAAAGCCCTGCCTCGATAAAAAAACGTTGTTGTTCCGCATCGGTTTGCCAGGCTTGCCGCCACCAATCCTGAATATGGTTGGCGCAATGCTGCATCCGGCTTTGACTCGGTAGCCGGTCGCGCTTTTTGCGATTTTCGGCCTGACTGGCCGGCAGCAAATTCCACAGATCATTATTTGGCCAATAGCTAAAGGGTACACAGTGGTCAATATCAAAACTGTAGAGTGGCGTCCCACTCCAGACACTACATACCTGAGCACCGCTGCTACGCAGTCCTGCAACTTTCTGCCGCACCAGTCGAGTATCATGCTGCTGATCCAACCAGCGCAGCTGGTTATGATAGCTTTCGAGAGAGATTTGTCGCTCAGCATTACGTTGATACTTTTGCATCTCGGCAATCCATTGCTGAACCAGTAACGGCTCAATCCAGCAGCCGTACTGGCGGAAGCAATTCCAGAGATCCTCGCTTAAAACAAAGCAGCCGAAACTTGCCAGGAAATCGCGATCAATCAATAGATGGCTGAGTTTTGCTACTTTATGGCGCTCCATCCGGAATAGCGTATTACTCTTCTCGCCCTGCCAGATATAGGTAACAGGCCCCGCCTTTATGGTGCTGAGCGTATCCGAAAACAGTTGTTGCAGCGCCTGAGCTTCCTCACCGGTATAAAAGTTACCGATCGCGAAATCATCAGCGGTGAGTTTGGCAAGCTTGCCCCAGCCATCCGGCTTTACGAAACCTAAGCCTTTCGCCGGATCAGCGTTCTGCTGCATATCGCTATCGACCAGACGCTTAAACAAGCGGATCCAATATAAGGCAACTAAACCCAGTGCAATGCCTACCTGCCCATCTTGCCGGTCAATAACGGCGCCAGGATGCGCCTCGGCGATCCGCACCAGGGTACGTAATAGCGCCAGCTTGTAAGTCGAGGATTTGTTGTCGTTAACTACAATGTGCCGCACTTTACTCAGGCTGCCACTACCGTCATCCGGTAGCGTCAGTACCAGCGTCTGCCATGCAACATCAACCCGACCGCCGGCATCGGCAGTTCGCGCGGAGAGATGTTTAAGCACTAAACCAAATTTGCTGGCCAGCTCATTGATTTCATCTACCGAAACCGGATAAGCAGCCCGATGATCGCTAAAGTCGCCATAGCGCAAGCTGAGAACAAAGTGGCCGCCAGGGGCCAATAAGTTGGCTATTTTTCGAAAGGTGCGCTGCCGCTCTGACGGACTGATATGCATCCAGACTGCGCTCAGCAAAATAGTATTAAAACGCAGATTGAGCTGATAGGTCGCTTTCAGCTCCGGCAAACTATCAGAGAGCCATTGCACTTTGGGAGCCAGCGCGGCACTGGTTTTTAACTGCCCCAGCCGGCGCAGATCCTCTGCCGGCTCCACGGCGATAACCTGATTGCCTTGCGCGGCCAGCCAGAATGCATCTCGGCCACTGCCGGCACCGATATCGAGCACCAATTGTTCTTTCGGCCAGTAAGTTTGCCAACTCTGATGCACCTGTTCAAAACTTAGCGCATCATACTGGGCGGCAAAAAGCTCAGCTTGCTGATGATAAATATCGATAGTTTTGCTCATTGAGGATAGCTAAGCCGTTGTTGTCGCTGCTACTTTAGGTCTTTGTAGCAGCTACGCCCAGTCAGTGCAATCTTTGTCGGAAAATTTACCGGCTCACATTAAGAATGCCGCATCTGCTTTGCCGCAAATACACTGGCCAGCACTACCACGGCGATGGCAAGGCCAAAGTACAGGGTTTCCAGCGTGGCGCCGACTTCTACCGCTTGCTCCAGAAACAGAATCACCATAATGACGCTGGCGACCTGCATCAGGGTAATTTTTAGATCATGGAAGTTTTTGATATCCATGGCTTTGAGTAAGCCTTTGTCGCGGCTTTCCACATCGCCCAGAAACAGTCGGTACAGGCCGGTGGCAATAATCTGAAAGGTTAATGCGATCAGTAAGATATCCAGTACTTTCAGCATTTTTACTGCCAACCTTTTGCCTAAATCGGCGGTATCGGGCAGTTGGCTTAGGGTTTCCCAAATAATGTTATACACAATCACCGCACTGCTCAGATACAGTAAACAAGCGGCGGCACCACAAACCACTATCGTCAGTAGCACCAGAATACGGCTGCTTTGTAAGATTTTTTCCATCGGTTTTACCTTTAACATAGGCCTGCTCCGTTTACTGACGTTAGCGGTAACTTGGAGTGACGGCGGTGTGACAAGTTCCGGTGTACTTAGGTTTACACTCACTCAATGACTAACTTGCTAGACAAAATTAGAAAAACCTTGGGTTTTTGACTAATATTTCAGACAAAAACCTACACAAATCCAGTTTTTGTCGGCTATATTAGACACCACCTCCAACTGGTAAGGATTTTCTATGCAACTTACCTTACAAGCATTTAACGATGGCCATTGGCATGATGCCTATCATATCAGCCTGGACAAACCGGAAGCTGGTCGGCTAGGTAGTGTAACATTGCAGCCTCTGTTCGACTACGCTGCCTTGTACTTTGATGAAGCCGGGGCACGAAGCTTTTCAGCACTTTACCCTGTTAACCCTATGGATATCCATGCTTTCAAAAGTTGGCCGGCGATATTTGAAGATATTATGCCGATGGGCTATGCCCGGAAACTCTGGTTAGATCTGTTAAATTTGCAACAAGCGTCCAGCGCTCAACAGGATCTTGAGTTGTTAAAATCAGGTACTATCGCCCCCGTTGGTAATTTACGCTTGAAAGAATCAATAACGGCGTTGTCTGAGCAATTAGCTGATTTGCGCTTTGAGCAAGCCGCCGTTGTTGAACGTGATCATGACTTTTTAACCTATGCGCGCCAACGAGGTGCCGTTTCGGGTGGCGCAACCGGTGCTGGTGGAGCTGCTCCCAAACTACTCGTGAGGCTTAACCAGCGGCGTGAAGTTTGGATCGACCCCTTGCAGTCTGATAACGAGCCTGATCTACATTATCTGGATATACGACTTTGCACCTATGAAAGCCGATCCAGAGATTGTGGTACGCACCACGAATTGGAGCAATCAAATCGAGAAAGCAGGTGATATCGCCTGGCTCGAATTATGCGAGCGCCTGGAGTGCTACGGCGATCCTGACGGTTTTAAGCAGGCATTACGCCAACTCGCCGATCAATTAGTAGACTTGCCAGCCCGTTTGGCTGCAAGGGGTGTTCCAGATAACATTTTGAAAATGCCTGTGATGGGGTTTACACATCTAGAACAACGATTAAACAAGTGGGGATTGTTAAAATGAGTACGACCAAAGGAGGCAACGCCAGTAATGCCGACAGATTTGCATTAAAAAACGCTCTATTGAAACAAATGCTTGCCGGAACTATTACGCTAGGCGAGCTTGCCAAAACACTGCGGAGTCAAGGTTTAAAAATGTCACAAACTCAGGTTTGTAAGCTTACCGGACTTAGCCGGCAAGTTGTAAGTGACATTGAGAATGATAATGGCAATCCTCGCTTAGATAATTTACGCAGTTACTTTAAATTATTAGGTTTGGAGCTCGCTGTTTTGCCAAGACAGCGTGCTGAGCTGGAGAGTCTGATACCACACTTAACTAACGACTGAGTACACTAATACCCCGTACAACCTGCTAACCGTTTACAGCAGCCACTGGTCGCAATCCACAGTGCGGCCTCTTGTGCCGCTGCCCTGCTGCGCCTAAGGTAAGCAAAAAACACTATAACTTCGCGGGAACCTATGCGCTTCTTTTATACCAGCTTGCTTACTGCCAGTTTGGCAGCCTTACCTTGTGTTGCCTCAGCTGCTGACATAAGCACCGCCCAGCCGGTGCCGTATTTTCCACAAAGTGATTACCGGCCGGATATCAGCCCGGTGCCGGAATTACTGGGCCATCAATTTGGCGAGCGCATTTCAGAGCCGGCAGCGATATCCCGCTTTTTTGAGCAACTGGCCAGCCGTTATCCGCAGCAGGTGAAGCTGGTGCACTATGGCAAAAGCTGGCAGGGCCGGCCGCTGTTTTATGCGGTAATTGGCAGTAGCAGCAATATCAGCCAGCTGGCCGAAATTGAAGCCGGGATGCGTAAACTCGCACAGCCTGCAAGCCTGAGTGAACCGGAAGCCAAACAGCTGATCGCCAGCCTGCCGGCCAGTGTCTGGATTGCCGGTAGCCTGCATGGCAACGAAATAAGCCCAGCCGATGCGGCCATGGCCTTGGCTTATCATTTGCTGGCCGACCAAAGCGCCCTGACCCAGCAAATATTAAGCAATACCCTGGTCTATATCGACCCGCTGCAAAACCCGGATGGCCATCATCGTTTTGTCAGCCGTTACTATGCCACAGTAGGCCTGGAGCATTCGCCGGATCGGCTTTCCGCTGAGCAGAACGAGCCCTGGCCCAATGGCCGTACCAACCATTACCTGTTTGATATGAACCGCGACTGGATTTCGTTAACCCAGCCGGAAACCGCCAGCCGCGTTAAAGCACTGCAGCAAATGTATCCGCTGCTGTTTGTCGACTCGCATGAAATGGGCGGCGATATGGGATATTACTTTAGCCCCGAGGCCGAGCCCTACAACCCGCATATTCAGGCCAGCCAGCGCCAGGTGCTGAATAAGGTGGGCCAGAATAATGCCAAATGGTTTGACGAGCTGGGCTATCACTACTTTACCCGTGAGATTTTCGATGCCTTTTACCCCGGCTATGGCGCCAGCTGGCCGCTGTATTACGGCAGCGTATCGATGACGTATGAGATGGCCTCGGCACGCGGCCATCATTACCGGATGCAGGATGGCCAGATCCTGACGTTTGCCGATGGTATTCAGCGTAATTTTGTCGCCTTTAAAGCCACGCTGGAAACCGCCAGCCAGCAGGCCAGCACCTTGCTGCAAAATTTTTATCAGTACCGCAAAACTGCGGCGGCACAGGGCGAAAAAGATGGCCTGCGTAGCTTTATTTTTGCTGCCGAGCGCGATCTGGCCGGCCATCAGAAACTGATGGGCGTGCTAACCCAGCATGGCATTAAAGTAGAGCAGGCGCAGCAGGCGTTTCGAGCCTGTGGCAAAGACTATCAGGCGGGCAGCTACCTTATTCGCACCAATCAGCCGAGTTACCATTTAATGCGCACCCTACTCGATAATACGGTGCCGATGGATAAGGCCTTTTTAGAGAAACAGGAGCAGCGCCGCGCCAATAACCTGCCGGATCAGATTTACGATGTTACCGCCTGGTCGTTACCATTGATGTATAACCTGGAAATGCAGCGCTGTAATCAGGCACCGCGGGTTAATACCACTGTGGTGGGCCCGGATACCCTGATCGCCGGTAGCGTTAGTAACCCGGATGCACGCTACGGCTTTGTCGTGCCTTGGGGCGATATGGCGGCGGCGCGCTTTTTAAGCGCAGCACTGCAACAGGGGTTAATGCTACGTAGCAGTGATCTGCCCTTTACGCATCAGAATGGTCAGCGTTACCCGGCCGGCACCCTGGTATTAAGCCGTGCCGATAATCCGGCTGACTTAACCACCAAGGTACAACAACTGGCACAGCAAAGCGGCGCCAGGGTACAGGGGCTGGATAACAGCTGGGTAACGGAGGGGCCGAACTTTGGCTCCTTTAATGTGCCGGCTGTGCCAAAGATTAATGTCGCGATGCTGTGGGATGAGCCGACCAATCCGCTCAGTGCCGGCAGTGCCCGCTTTGTACTGGAGCGTGGTATCGGTTATCCGGTCACGGCAATTCGCCCGGCGCAGCTACGCAGTGCCGATCTAAGCCGTTATCAGGTGCTGATTCTACCGGCGACAGGTGCTGGCAGTTATCAGCAGGCACTGGGGAGTGTCGGCAGCGAGAATTTACGCCAGTTTGTGCAGCGTGGTGGTGTACTGATCACCCTTGGCAATGCCACCAGCTATTTGCTGGAAGGCGATAAGCCACTGCTAAGCAGCAAGCGCGAGTATCAGGTTAGTGAGCAGGATAAACCTGCCAGCGAAGCAAGAGTGCCAGGCCGGGTGTTGGCGGAATACCGTGAGTTCGAGCAGATGTTAAAGCCGTATCAGGCCGATCCGGACTGGGTGCCGGGCTTTATTGCCAATGCTGTGGTTGATCAAAACCATTGGCTAACCGCCGGTATCGCCGAACAGGTACGCAGCCTCTATGTTGGCAACCATATTTACCAGCCGCTGCGGATTAACGATGGCCGCAATGTGGTTAATTTCGCCGCCCCTAAAGATCTTCTGGCCGGTGGCTTTGTGTGGGAAGAAAACCGCCAGCAAATAGCGCATAAACCGCTGGTGATGGTGCAGTCGCACGGCCGTGGCCAGGTGATTGCCTTTACCCAGGAGCCAAACTTCCGCGCTTACGTCGATGGTATGCACCTGCTGTATATCAACGCCGTATTCCGCGGCGCCGCACACGCCGGCGCCCTGCGTTAAGCAGGATTGTCTTTCATCCCGAGCAGTGGCAGTTATGCCTTATGCCACTGCCTGAGATGTCTGGATAAGTTTCAAAAAAGCGGGAATAAAATAGTGTTCTGATCCGTTACCTCGGTGTCAGTGTGACAAAAAGAGGAAACGATCATGAAAACTGTATTTAAACCATCATTAATTGCTTTAGCCTGTTTTTCTACCCTGGCGCTGGCGGATGTTAGCCTGAGTGTCAGCACTCAAACATCGGCTCAAACCGCGATGTCTGCATCTGCTGGCCAGGCGCAAAGCGGTTCTGCCAATGCGCAAGCTAGCCAAAGTAGCAATACCCAGGCCTCTGCCACTGCTTCGGTCAGCACACCCAATACCCTGCCTGGTGCTGACTCCGAGCCAGCAGATGAAGAAACCGTTGCAGTACCTACTACCATTGCCGGTAACGCCGATGCAGCAACCGACACCAACACTGAAAGTGAAGGTGAGCTGGCACTGGGCTTAACCGACCTGCTGGCAGACAACGCTATGCCACAGCCGGCTCTGCCTGAGCTACCCACTGCCACGGTAACCGAGGCGGTAGCCAGTATTGATGCGGCCAGCACCGTTGCCAATGCGCTGACGGTGAGCTCTCAGGTGCAAGGTTTGGCGTCAGGCAGTGCAGAGGCCGCTCAACAAACGGCCGGGGCCGTTACTGCGAATGTCAGCCAGGCAGTGCAACAGCAGGTTCAGGGTTCAGCCAACCAGTTGGTGCAGCAAGCTGCCAGTGCTGAAGTGCTGCAAAACGTCAATCAGGCTGTTAACGCTGAAGTCTCGAACACCGTTCGGAACAGCCTGCGGCTGACCACCGGTCTGTAATATGCGCCGGGCCCTGCCCGCTGCAGGGCTCGCTTTTGCAGGAGTATTCCCATGTTATGCTTTCGCCATACTTTGCCCGCTACCGCCCTGCTGAGCCTGCTGCTTACCCCGGCGCTGGCGGCACAAACTACCGAGTCCGCCGCACCGGCCTGGGGTTTTTCCGCTAAGGTGCGGGCGGGGTTAGAATATCAATCTAACGTCAATGTCAGTGAATTAAACCAAGCCAGTGGCCGCTCCGATAATGCCCGTTTGCTGGAAGCCGATGTCAATGCCAGCTGGCAAGCCACTGATAAGCTACAAGTGTTTGTTGGCTATTCGCTGCAGGATAAACAGTATCAAAATGCGGACGACTATAATCTCAGATTGCAGCTGGCCTTTTTAGACAGCCAGTATCAATTGGGTGCCACCAGCTTAGGCATCAACCTGTACCATGCCGATGCACGCTTGGCGTCTGCTCCCTTTTTAACCTTAACCCAAAGCAGTCTCTACGCGATGCACAGTGCCAGTGATACCTGGTATCTGCGCCCGGCACTAATACTTGGCCAAAAGCGTTTCGATAATATCAATGGCCGTGATGCCCAAACACGTAGCCTTAGTGCCGACAGTTTCTGGTTTAGTGCTGATGGTCAGCGCTTTATCAGCCTGGGCCTGCGTTACGATTGGGAGGCCGCCGACGCCACTGAGTTCCGTTACCAGGCACCGGCCGTGCAACTGAAAATGTCGACCCGCTTTACCGCCTGGACCTTGCCGCAGCAACTGCAGTTTGGCGCCCGTGTCGCCCGGCGCCAGTATCAGAGCCATAGTGTGGCCAATACTGCAGCTGCCCGTAACGACTTGCAACGTCAGCTGGATCTGCAATGGCAACTGGGGCTGTCAGAGCACTTTGCCCTGATTAGCAAACTGGAGTTCGGTGATTTTCAGTCCATCCTCGATAGCGCAGATTACACCGAAAGTCGCGGCTCACTGTCGCTACAACTGAGTTTCTAGCGGCGGTTCGATCACCCCGTGCCCCGTTACCGGATCTTTACCCGGCTCGCCAAGGTCGCGGGCCTGCTGCATCAGTAACTGATACACCTGCTGATGCGTTAATTGCGGCTGTGCGGCCCGCCAGCAAGCCACCGCAGCACTGACGACGGGTGCTGCCAAAGAGGTCCCACTTTGTGGCTGCACCTGACCATTGGCGGTCAGTGCTGCTACTCTTACCCCGACGGCGGCGAAATCGATATAGTCGCCCTGATTAGCCCAACGATAGGGAGTCATATCCGGTGCCACTGCGGTTACTGCAATCACTCCCGGATAGGCCGCCGGATATAAAGGGGTTGCCGCAGGGCCGCCATTGCCGGCAGCCGCCACCAAACTTAGTCCGCGGGCCTGTAATTGTTGGATCAGTAACGCCAGCACCGGGTTATCAGGTCCGGTCAGACTGAGGTTAATCACCTGCAGCGGCTGACTCGCCAGCCAGTCCAGTGCCGTCAGTAAGTGCTCTAAACTGGCGGATTGCTGCACCGCATTGCTGGCATAAAAAGCCGCGGCACTGTACAAAGTTAATTGCGGTAATAACGGCGTGATCGCCGGGTCGCGCGCCGCCAGCAAACTGGCCACCGCCGTACCATGGGCATAACTGGCTGCCAGCTGTTCAGGTAAAAAGCGCCGCGCCACCAGATTAAAGTGCCCGCTTTGCACGGCCAGCGCAGGCAACTCAGTATTAATATCGGTATCGACCATTCCCAGGCTGACCGGCCAATTGCACATGCTGGCCTTACTCTGAGCCGCGGCCTGCGGCGCTGCGGTGCTGGCTTGCTGCTGCGGCTGGTACAAATGATTACGCCCACTGTAACGCAGTAGCTCGGCACTAAATTGCTGCGCTAATGCAGACGCCGAATCAAGGGCTGCTGGCACCTTTAATGTCACTAACGTTAGCTGCAAAGCAGGTAAAGGCTGTTGTCGCTGCAGATAACCGGCCAGCTCAGGCCAGCGCTGCAGCAAAGCCTGCCACTCGTCTGCGGTTAGTAACAATAGCCACTCGCGTTCTATGGCACGAAAGCCCTGCTCCACTTCAACTTCGCGCCAGAGTGGTTCACCGCTTAGGGTCAGGATGTCCTGTACCGCCGGTAGCTGCAGTGGGTCGGGCAAGGTCGCCAGCGTGGCCAATTGCTCGCGCAAGCGCTGCTCGGCAAGCTGTTGTTGCAGTTGCTCAGTTTGCCGCAACAACTCGGCGGTGGGTTGCTTTAAGGTATCAACCAGAGGCGGCGGCAGCTCAGGGGGGCGCACTACCTGCCCTGGGCTGACAGCAGGCAAACCGGCCAGAAACAGTGCTGCGACTAAGGTTTTTTTCATCAACACACCTCTTTAACTTGCATAACTTGTATCATGCTAACGGCTGGTGTCAAAAAAAATTCCCTGCTGCTGGAATAAAAGGTCAACCTCAGCCGTTATCCCGGTAAAAGGAGAGCGCTTATGACCAAAGCTGACTTACAATTACTACTCCCGGCCTTACGCCGCTTTGCCTATTCGCTAACGGGCAGCCGCGCTGATGCCGATGATTTAACCCAAAACACTCTGGTCCGTTTGCTGGACCACCCGACACCCGATGGTGTGCCAGCGGCACAGTGGGCCTTTCGGATTTGCCGTAATTTATGGATAGATGAATACCGCGCCCGGCGCGTAAGGCAGACGGCCCAGCCACAGATAGAGTATGAAACCCTGACCGAAACCGATGGCGAAGCGCAGCTATTAAATGATATTCAGCTGACTCAGGTTGGTAAGGCCCTGGATACGCTACCGCCCGAGCAGCGTGAAGTTTTATCGCTGGTGGCGGTGGAAGGGATGAGCTATCAGGAAGCGGCCTCAGTTCTGGCGATTCCGGCTGGGACTATTATGAGCCGGCTGGCCAGAGCGCGGCTTGCCATCGCCAACAAGTTAAAATTACCCGGGGGGCTGACATGCAATTAACCGATGAACTGTTATCTGGCTTTCTGGATGCCAGCCTATCCGAAGCTGAGATGGCCCTGGTGCGTCAGCAGTTGCTGGAAGATGAAAGCTTAGTGGATCGCCTCGCCAGCCTGGCCATGGTGGATGTGCTGGTGCAGCAACATGCCAGACAAATTGAGCAAACGCCTATTCCTGAGGCGATCACCGCACTGCTGCACGGCGCAACAACGCCTGAAACGGCAGAAGTGATCCCCTTTCCGTGGTGGCGCCGCGCCAGTCAACAGCTACAACGTCACGCCGCTGCCGTCGCTTGTGTGGCACTGCTTGCCGGCTATGGCGTAGCACAGTGGCTCCCCGACAGTGGCAATAGCTTCGCCGCACAACTGGCGGTAGCACTCGATAGCACGCCAAGTGGCCGTCAGGTGCAGGTGCAGGATCAGCAGTTAACGCCGCAACTGAGTTTTATTAATCACAGCGGAGAGTTTTGCCGCTACGTCAGCCTGCAGAGTGCAACGCAGCTTACCGAAACCATCGCCTGTCGTACCACAAACGGCTGGCAGCAACAGGCCAGTATCACGGTGGCACAGCACCGTCAGGCGGGCGGCTATCACACCGCCAGCGCCGCCATGCTGCTGGATCCGATGCTGGACCAATTAATGGCGGGGCAGGCATTAGATGCGACGGCTGAACAGCGATATTTAAAATCACAACACTAAGCATGTTTCGGAGGTGATGATGAGTAAAGTGTCCTCTTTAGCAAAACCTTGGCTGTTACTGGCGGTGTTATTGCTCGCCGCCTGTAGCAGCAAACCGGATTACCGGCCTGCACTAAACGGCGGTTTCGGCTATGCCGAACAGCGCATAGCCGATAATTTTTACCGGGTCAGTTTTAAAAGCCGTGGCGAGGATCGCGAGCGGGCCAAAGCTTATGCGATGCAGCGTGCTGCCGAACTTACTGCTGAGCAGGGGTTCGACTGGTACCTCGTGGTTGAGCAGGAAACGCTGCGGGAGCGGCAACGCGATAACAGCAGCCAGCTTGGCGTTAGCTATCAGCAGGATACGGTGCGCAACTGTTCATTGCTGGGCTGTCGCACCCGTACTGTTCATCGCCCGCAATATGAAGCCGGCATCGGCCTGGATAAGCGTAATGAGGTTGAGGTAGTGCTGCAGATCAGAATGGGTAAGGGCGTGATGCCGGAACGTGGCGCTTATCCGGCAAGCGTACATCGTCACTAACCCTTGTTGTCGCTGCCGGAATGGCGAGCGCTGACCGGGCTTGTAAATGCCGCACCGGAGCGCCCTCACGGCTTGAAAGTAACATAGGCAGTCAGATTGGCGTAGCGCAGCACTGCGCCAGCTGCATTTTATGCAATGCTTTTTCCGTTTGATTTTTGCACAAAGTGCGGAATTTTTTCATTAGACGTTAGCGCATTTTTTGACCAAATTATGACTCCCAAGCTAACCCAACAGGTGCCATATGACCTCGCCATTCGTACTGACAGTACATAAAAACTTTGCCTTTAAATTGAAGGAAGCTGGCTGCGACCCGCAGCAAATTGCATCGCATTTACAGGACGTATTACTGGAAGATGAAGAAATTACGCAGATCATTCAGGAACTGAGTAGTCAGCCGGAACGCTTCGGTTCCCGCCAGGATTTCGCTTGATCCCAAAAATGTTGGGGGCTTTTGCCCCCAACCAAAACCACTTGGGTAAACATCCAGGAAGGAAGTAGAGGTAACCACTACTCTGCTTATTTTATCCCTACCCCATGACCTTTTTGTGACACCTCAGTGGCAGTTCCATGAACTTATCCACCGCACTCCGGTACCGGTCTGACCC
>NZ_ALAB01000029.1 GCF_000280055.1 Alishewanella aestuarii B11
TCCCATCCGATATCCAGTACTTGCCTAAACCAAGGGCCACGAAATCCGGCGTCTGTAACGATAACCGGGCTTGCAGCTTGCCGGTAGTATTGCGTGAAGGCGCCTTAGAAATTGCTGATGAGTTTGGGGTTTATCTTTAGTCGCCAGGGAATGCACTTCCTCATAAAGGGTTATCGAGCGCCCCTCACATGCCAATGCGGCGCGCAGCAGGAAGAACTGCTGACCGGGCTCTAAGTCTGACCAGTCGACCAAAATCACTGGCTGTGCTTGATAACCTGCAAAATATCGGGCCAGTTGCTGATAAATGTGCGGTAACTCATAAAAAAGTTGCGTATTGGAGAGCAGGCGATCAGCACTTTTTATTCGATGCTTTTCATAGGCTTGCGTGTCAAGGTTCCGCCCAAGCGAAGTGACTGTGAGTTGCTGCTGGGTCGAGGCACTTAAGACTATATTTTGTAGCGCCTTGCGCCGGGCACTATGCATAGAAGGTGTGACAGCGTGAATGAAATTGGTTAGGATGTGCTGAACATTCATGGCGATTCCTGATTGTTTTTTTTGGCGAAAGATCTGATCATCGAGCGCCATGAATGTTCCCTTCCTATACCAATTTATTTAATCCTTTGTTTTATCATCCTATTTCGTGGGGATACCTCAGGGTCTGACCAGTACACACACAGGCGCGGTAAAACGGTCATGTCCCCAGCAGCGTCAGGCTTTGGTAAAACGGGGTACCGGTTGCGCCGGGTCAAAGCGTTTACCCTGCTCCAGTTGCTCAAAGATCCACAATAGCTGGCCAACCTGTAATCTGACCTGACCAGTCACTACCATCACCCCACTGACATAGGCACGAAAAGTACTCCCTAATCCGGCTGCATCCGCTTCCTGCAATGCCTGACGCAATACCTGATCATGCAGGGTTTTATGAGCATGACGGCGGGCATGTTGGTAGGCATGCCGCTCAGCCCAAAAGCTACCCAGCGTCTGATAAAGCGCATACAGTACTGCGGTACAGCACAAGGCTGTTAACAGAATAAACATTTCAGCCTCCTTTGGCGTGGCTATGGCAAATGACCCTTACAACCAGATACGTTGCTGATGCAAAGTTAGACCGCTCTCTTCTGTGTTAGTGCAACATCGGTTAGCATAGCCATCTTGACGTCTTATGAGTAATTGCAGTGCTTTGGATCCCCTTTACCTTGCTGGCAGCCTTTATGCAGGCCTGGCGCAATGCGTTTCAAAAACAGTTGAGTAAAGACGTCAGTGTCGCTGGCGTGACGCTGGCACGCTTTATCTGGGCTTCGCCACTGGCAGCGTTGTATCTGGCGGGTCTTTATCAATGGCAACCCGTGGCCTTGCCTACCTTCAACCACCGCTTTGTTTTTTTTATTGTCGGTGCCGCTGTTGCGCAAATTATTGCCACCGCCTTAATGGTCAAACTGTTTAAGTTGCGCAACTACGCCATTGGCGCCGGCTTGGCGAAAAGTGAAGCCATACTGGCTGCGATCCTGGGAGTCGCCTTTTTTAGTGAATCGCTAAGTTTGCTGGGTTGGGTCGGGGTACTACTGGGTGCGGTAGCCGTATTCTTGCTAAGCGGCGCCAGCTGGCGACAGCTATCGTGGCCGGTGTTATTACTTGGCATCAGCAGTGGCTTAAGCTTTGCGCTAACCTCGCTTTGGGTGCGGCAAGCCAGTTTGGCGCTGGGGCTACCTTTCCCACACGGTGCAGCCTGGGTGCTGTTGGTGGTGATTTTACTGCAAACCCTGATCTTACTCAGCTATCTGCTGTGGCGCGAGCGCAGCACCTTGCTGGCTCTGTGGCAACGCCCGCGGCTGACTCTGTTGATCAGTATCAGCAGCTGCATCGGCTCAATTGGCTGGTTTACCGCCATGAGCCTGGAATCGGTCGCGTTGGTAAAAACACTGGGCCAGGTCGAAGTGTTGTTTATGCTGCTGATCTCCGCCTTTTTCTTTAAAGAAAAGCTGCAACGAACCGATCACGGTGGCCTGGCTCTGATAGTCCTGGCAGCCATCGCAGTGATGTGGGCTTAGGGTTTGCGGTTAGCAGTAACGGACACTTTGACCATACTGCTAAACACCCCATCCCGCTTGATCAGACCGTGATAGAGCGCGGCAATAATGTGCACCACAATAAGCAGCACTAACAGCAGTGCGGCCCAGCCATGAATTTCGCGCAACAGGCCATATAACGCTAAATCGGTATTGAGCAAGGATGGCAGCGACAATCCAAACAGCTCCAGCGGGCGACCGGCTGCATTTTGCATTAAATAACCGGACAACGGCATTACAATTAACAAACCGTAAAAGCCAAGTTGCGTGAGTTTCGCTGCAAGTTGCTGCAGTTTCGGCACACTATCCGGCAACTTTGGTGTGCAACCAGAAGGATTCCAGATAAAACCAGTTGCCAAAGGTGCGCCCGGCCAGCATGGCCACCACTTCGCCGTTCGCATTAAGTTGTTTTAAACCCAAGGCCTGGCGCTTGCTGGCATCCCAATGCTGCGCATTAAACTCGGCAATTTTTTGTTTCGCCTGCTCAGCAAAGTCGCTGCTGTTATCAACGATAAAATGGGGCATCTGACACCAAGTAATTGTAATAAGTGCGGGAGTGTAGTGGTAATATCATCCCATTTTTAATTATCATCCACACCAAATCTTTATGAAACGTACTGCTGTTGCTTCACTACCTGAATTAGAACGCGCGCTGCTTATTATGATGGCCTTGTTACAAGAGCCCATGGCACAAAGCAAATGGTTAGATATTATCCGGCTAACCGGAGCCAGAGGGGATAGCGGTAAAGCCTTAACGTCTGCCGATATCAAAGCTGCGCTGCAAAACCTGAAAGCACAGGGCTGGGTTCAGCAAACTGCCAAAGAAGGTTATCAACTCAATACTCAAGATAATCTTGCCACATTATTTAACGTATTTAGCTACGTCCAACAACACAGCCAGAGCATGGCATGGCAGCGTCAAGCCAGGGATTGGATCAGCCGCAATCACCGCAGTTATTATGTTAAACAGCAGCGCAGCTACTACCGCCGCCAGATGTGGCTGGATATGTTACAAGGCAACTATCCCAACCTGTTGCATCATAGCGATGGGTATTTTGATACCGAGCCCGATGGTGGCCTTTACCCGTTATGCTTTATGACCGATCCGGCAGATGGCAGCGCCTTTTTCAGCGCCATGCCACTGGAAATACAGCACTCTGTGATACTACATAGTATGCTGACGGCGCTCTATCGTTTACCCGATTGTCCGCATCTATACCGTGCAACTGAGGCGTATCTAAAGCGCGTGCCGCATGATAGCGATGTGGCACAACTCTATCATTGGTATCTGCTACTTACCGACCAGCTCCAAACCAAGGCCCCGGATCTTGGACAATACTCAGGCTTTCTGCATAGTGCTATGCTGGTGTTAAAAGGCAAAACCACCGAGGCCGTTAGTGCGTTAGAAAATCTGGAGAAGCAACTTAAAAAACATTCGGGTAAACGTAAACTTCAGTTCCGACATCTTGACGGCTGGTTTGCGATGCTGGCGTATCTGGGATCTGCCACTCCGGAGAGTCATAAACGCCTAAAAGCACAAGTCAAAACCGGCTTGCAACTTAACGACGGCATCTGCTACCAGCAATGGCTGCGCCTGGTTGATGAGTTAGAACAAACGTCCACCAATCACTATCGCCCGGACTGGGACCCGGATATGATTCCGTTTGGTTTAGATGGCTTATTCTACATTTTGGCGCTGTTTTGGCAGGATGCCTTGTCAGAGGTCATTGAAACTAAGCTACTAAGGATGCGGGAGTTATATCAGGCCCGCGGCTATAGCTGGGTTGCCGCCGAGCTGGATGCCGTCATTGCGGCTGCCTATGGGCAAAACCGCTTATGGCCAGACTGGCACCAACAACGGCAACTGCAGCCCCTTTGTCAGTTAATGCAAAAAGAAGCACAATGGCAGCGCGCGCTTAATGCGTTAAATTTGCTCACCCAAACCACAAAAAACACGTCATCTGATAACCAAAGTAGCCGCTTATGCTGGTTTGTGCAGGCTAATAATTTTTACACCAGCATCGAGCCGCGCGAACAAAAACGCAATGCTAAAGGGCAATGGTCGGCTGGCCGCGTAGTCGCGCTAAAGCGTTTGGCTCAGGAAGATGACAAGCTCCCCTTTGTTACTGCAGCAGATAAAAAAGTGATCGCCTGTATTGAGCCGATGTATCAGGGGTACTATGGCGCGCTAAATTATGAAATTGATACTGAAAAAGCGCTACGCCAGTTAGTGGGGCACCCATTAGTGTTTTGGGAGGGTAAACCGGATACACCCATTCAGGTTGAGGCCGGTACCTTTTACCTGCAAGTAAAACAACATCAGCAACAGTACCAGCTTAGCCTGGAACCGGAAGAAGCGGCATATAGCGACCAAAATTGGCAGCTGGCCGGGCCGAATAAAATACTGGTTTACGACTTTAGCCCGCAGATTACGCAAATAATGCAAATTATTGGTCCGGGATTAACCGTACCTGCTGCCGGAAAAGAACTATTGCTGGCCACAGTGAGTAAATTAGCGCCCAGCATCCCGGTACAAGCCGATGCCGTTAGCCTGCCAAGTGCACTAAAAGCCATAGCACCCAACTCGACTTTGCAACTTTACTTATCGCGTTACCAGGATGGCCTGAGGTTACAGCCATTGGTGCAACCACTAGATGGTAGCGCTTTATTTAGCCCCGGCAAAGGCAATGCCTTGCTGGTAGGTGAGCAGGCTGGCGAGCCAGTGCAGACAGAACGCAACCTGAAAGCAGAGCAGCAGCATCTGGCGACGTTGAATTTAACCTGTCCCAGCCTGCAGCAAAGCGAATTTGATGGCAGCCAATGGCTCCTGCCCGAGCCAGAACATTGCCTGGAATTATTAAGCGAGCTACAGAATTTACCTGCCGAGCACTTTAGCCTGGTCTGGCCTGAGGGCGAACCCTTTAGAATCACGAATAAAGCTGATACGCGCGATTTTCGGATGAACATTCGGCAGCAAGGCCAATGGCTGGAGATAGAGGGTGAATTAGTCTTAGACCAAGATAAGGTACTTTCATTAAAAACTTTACTGGAACTGGTCCAACAAACGAGTAGCCGTTTCATTCCCCTTTCCGATCAGGGCTACCTGGCACTGAGTGCGGCATTCCGAAAACAGTTAAAAGATATGGCTGCACTGGCGAACCCAGGCAAACAAGGTGAGCTAAAACTAAGTAGCTTCACGGCACCTTTTGTTGCCGAGCTTACACAAGACGCGCAACACGTTAGCAGCAACAAAGCCTGGCAAGGGCAAGTTAAGCGGCTACAGCAGATGGAGAAATTGCAGCCAGCGTTACCAAATACCTTGCAGGCAGAGCTTCGTGATTATCAATTACAGGGCTTTCAGTGGTTAGCTAAGTTAGCACATTGGGGCGTTGGCGCATGCCTGGCGGATGATATGGGGCTCGGCAAAACCCTGCAAACTCTGGCACTGTTATTACAACGTGCCGCAGAAGGTCCTGCGCTTGTTGTGGCGCCTGTGTCGGTTGCCAATAACTGGCAAACTGAGGCTGCACGTTTTGCCCCAACCTTAAAGATCCACTGGTTCTATGATAACCGTGATCTCACTACCGTCGGTCCCTTTGATCTGGTGATCTGCAGCTATGGCATGCTGCAAAATAACTCTGAGCAATTTACTGCTGTGCAATGGCACACACTGGTACTGGATGAGGCACAGGCCATTAAAAACGATAGCACCAAGCGAGCGAAAGCCGCGATAGCACTTAACGCTGATTTCCGTCTGGCACTTAGCGGCACACCAATAGAAAACCATCTTGGCGAACTGTGGAGTTTATTTCATTTTCTTAACCCTGGCTTGCTGGGCAGTAAGGAGCAATTTAACCGACGCTTCGCTACACCGATTGAAAAGGGTGACATTGAAACCCGCGCCCTATTAAAGAAACTGCTTAGCCCCTTTGTGCTACGCCGCACCAAAACTCAGGTATTAACCGAGTTGCCATCGAGAACCGAAATCACCCTAGCGGTTGAGCTTAGCGACGATGAGCGCCATTTATATGAAGCGTTACGCCAACAAGCAATAGAGCAACTGGCTAGTACCGAGGGCGGCCAAGCAATGCAAGTGCTGGCTGAAATTATGAAGTTACGCCGTTTTTGCTGTAACCCAAGCTTGGTTGTGCCGGATTATAAGTTAAGCAGCAGTAAGCTACAGGTATTTGCAGAAACCTTAACGGAAATTCTGGATAACCAGCATAAAGTGCTGGTATTCAGCCAGTTTGTTGATCATCTGGCACTGGTGCGGCAGTATTTGGAACAGCAACAGGTTCGCTATCAATATCTGGATGGCAGCACACCCGTTGCCGAACGCCAAAAGCGCGTCAGCGCCTTTCAACAAGGTGATGGCGAGGTGTTTTTGATTAGTTTAAAAGCGGGTGGTTCCGGCTTAAACCTGACTGCAGCCGATTATGTGATCCATCTCGACCCCTGGTGGAACCCCGCAGTCGAGGATCAGGCATCAGACCGTGCGCACCGCATTGGTCAAACCCGGCCGGTAACCATTTACCGGCTGGTAACTGAGAACACCATCGAGCAAAAAATCTTGGCATTGCACCAGCAAAAACGCGAGCTCGCCGATTCGTTGTTAGAAGGTGGCGATATGGCAGCACGTTTAAGCACCGAGCAATTACTGCAGCTGTTGCGGGCGCAATAGCCTAGATGCAATGGCGGTTTTGTTAGCAGCGGCTGGCCGGTGCGCTGGTCGCTATTAATGCGCTACTGGCTTATAGAAATTGTCGCGCTATGGCAAATGGGAGTGTTCGGCGTCAACTATTTTGGCCGGTTCGCGTCCATTATGTTAATCATGCCATCCTATCCACCAACCGCTTTATAGTCTTAAGTTCAAGTCGCATCGATTCGGCGACACGCCTGAAATCTGGGGATATTTCAACATGATTGGCTAAGTCATCCCAAAACCGCTCAGCCAGGATATAAGCTTGCCGCCAGTGTTTGCCTTGAGCAATCGCGTTAATGGTTAAGTTATGGTGAGATGCCATAGCGCCACTGCGTAAAGGCGCAAAGGCCATAGGCAACATATCGTATACAGGCGCCAGAGTAAGTGCCCCCTCTGCTGAGTAGAAAAAAGATAAGTTACCTGTATGCATATCTGTATTCGCAATCAACCGGCCGAAACACCAAATCATTGAGATGGTATCTGCCTCTTCAGCAGTGATCTGTTTCTCCTGCTGCAAATGCATCGCTATGACTGGCCACTCTGCTGGCTTGCCAACAAATTGCATCTCTACCATACGCAAAGAGACCAGACCTTTGCGTCCGATCTCGCCTATTCGGTCAAAACGCGCACAACTTAAAAATGTGCGTTGTTCACGCCTGACAATTTTAGAACAGGTTGCTGGAATGCCATCATTCGCTAAGGTGTTTAAAGCAAGATGCTCTGCCACCAATAAATCAGCCCAGCGCTGACTGTTCGCGTTGATAACCGGTTCAGTGAACTTAACCAGACGGTGTTTACCATCAACAAAAGCGCAAAACTTAGGTTGCTCGCCACCGGCAGAAGAACCCACTACTTCTCCTGACATGGCATGCTCTGCCAGCATCACAAAATCACCTTCAGATCTTGCTATCGGTTCATGCTGTAGCCATTCCTGATAACTTAAGGTCCCGATCAGTAAGTTTCCCGGTGTATCACCTTTGGCATGCAATAACGCGTTAAAAATATCCTGATCTTTCCAGTAAGTAATATCTTCAGTGTCAACAATCTCTCTTCTGAAAAGCGCCTTGGCGAGATTTCGGCCGAGAAACCCCTGAGGTCTTAAGTCTTGCAACCACCAAGGTAAATCATCGTAGTAACAAAACTCGGCGTGATGATGTGTATTTACAATGTAGCCTCGCGGCATCACTGCGACCATAGTGCCAAAAAGCTCTGCTTGGCCAGCCTCAGTGACTCGATAAAGTGGTAACTCAGCGTCTGCTCCCTTGCGTAAATAATAACGTGTAGAGCGGGCACGGCCTGTCGTAACGAGTTGCTTTTCAAGTCGCTTCAGATGCCGTGTCACCGTTGAACGATCGCAACCACAAAAGCTGGCGATTTCGCTTGAATTTGCAGGTTCACGCCGTAAAAAATCAATAATTGCATCAATAACTGAGCTAGGCATATTTCTTTAAAACTCGTAATTTCAGTGCCCTATAAAAGCTTAGCACAATTACCGCATCAATATTTGCATCGATAATTATTAATTTATAGCTGGCGTATACCTTCAGAGTTTGTAAGCGTCTGGCGAACACATCTTTTATTTGCTAACTGATCACGCATCATAGTGCTCACTTTTGCCAACTGTGAGACTTATGAATACCTATGCCGGTTGCAATGCCTTATACCAAAACGAAATCACCCAGCAGGTGATGCTATCTAAGACACTAAGTGTCCACTAAAAATTAAGCGGACACTTAAATTAGAACACCTACCTGTGATCGCCGGACGCTTACTGTTATGTCGGGGCGGCTGTTGGACGCTGCTTTATGAGATGATCTGCGGCAATTATAGTCTTAATCCCCTGTTATGTCGGGGCAGCTGTTGGACGTACAAGCCAGCTTTACTATCTCTGCCATTACGTCTTAATCCCCTGTTATGTCGGGGCAGCTGTTGGACCAAAGCAAGTTAAGACCGAGGCTCACGGATCGAGTCTTAATCCCCTGTTATGTCGGGGCAGCTGTTGGACGAAATATGAACGTACTAAACCTGGTTGAAATTGTCTTAATCCCCTGTTATGTCGGGGCAGCTGTTGGACGATAACCCACGGTATCTGCCACAAGCGCAGGAAGTCTTAATCCCCTGTTATGTCGGGGCAGCTGTTGGACTTTACTTCCTCAAGTGTTAGCAGATAAAGCACTACGTCTTAATCCCCTGTTATGTCGGGGCAGCTGTTGGACGCTAAACCAGCTCCTGCTCAACCCGCGACCTCGTCTTAATCCCCTGTTATGTCGGGGCAGCTGTTGGACCCGTAAGCCTCGCGTATGATGTTGGCGGCATAGGTCTTAATCCCCTGTTATGTCGGGGCAGCTGTTGGACATGAAATATGCGGGGGGTCGTGGTATAACCAAGTCTTAATCCCCTGTTATGTCGGGGCAGCTGTTGGACACCATCAACGATAGATTGTTCCACATCATCATGCGGTCTTAATCCCCTGTTATGTCGGGGCAGCTGTTGGACATTTAGTCGATATTCAGGCCCACGTCCAGGGCCGTCTTAATCCCCTGTTATGTCGGGGCAGCTGTTGGACGTTAATCCGGCTATGGCGGAGGCTATGAGCCAAGTCTTAATCCCCTGTTATGTCGGGGCAGCTGTTGGACCAGGATGCGCTGTACCAGCGGATAAATTCTATGTCTTAATCCCCTGTTATGTCGGGGCAGCTGTTGGACCTTAACTCCTGCAGGCAACTTAATTCCATTATGTCTTAATCCCCTGTTATGTCGGGGCAGCTGTTGGACTAGTGTGAGAGTGTACGGCAGTCACTTCTCTCGTCTTAATCCCCTGTTATGTCGGGGCAGCTGTTGGACTCTAACATGATTTTTTTATTTTAAAAAACAATTAGTTCCAACAGAAAATAACTGATTACTTTTTAACCAGTTAATTGGCTAATTTTTGAGCGTATAATTTATTAAAGAGCAGTCTAACTATACTACTTTGTAGTATTAATTCAACCAATTACCACAGTATCTTTATTACCTTCTGGCAAGGGTGTAAAAGTATGGCGAGGGTAGCCAGCAAAATACACTCCTTGCGGCCAGGGCGTGCTACCAAAAAAGTGTAAACAGCTATCTTTATCTAACTTATATACCCGAACATCATCCTCAGACTTTTTGATGCGTTTGAGCAGCTGTTGCTTTAGCGTTTGCCAGGCTGCTTTATCGCCAGCGAATAAATACACCGACTCTTGCAGCATAAAAGCGAACCGCTTTAAGTAGCGGTACACTCTGGCCAACCGCCGTTTTTCGCGAATATCATAGCTAATTAGATACCAGTGCTCTTTACACTTCATGCCACTACCTCAAGATTTGTTGCGGTTTGGTCTGGCTGCTTTAAATAATTTACCAGCCAACGCGCATGCGCAGCTAATTGCCGCTTAAACATTGGCAACTGTTGGTCAAATAACGGGTAAAACAGTAGCCGCCCTTCTTTACCTAAAAAGCAGCCGTCGGTACGGTTTTTACTAAAATGCCGTCGGTTTAATTCACCCTTAGCCAATACCTTAACCAACCACTGCTCTACTTTGGGCCGCAGTGGTTCCATCAAATCACAGGCTAACGATTGGCGACCATAAGCTAAACGATGGTAAAAGCCTAAATCCGGATCCAAGCCATATTTTTTGCATTGCCTTACCGCTTCCTGATGTACCACGGTATATGCAAATGATAGTAAAGCATTTACCGGATCAGGTGGCGGGCGACGGATCCGTTGTTCAAAACCCCAAGCCGGGTCGAGTTGCTGACGCCAGTATAGAAATAGCCCACGCTGTACACTACCTTCCAGGCCTCTTAACTGCTCTTCCTGCGAAACCTTGGCCAAGGATTCAAGTGCCATACCAAGCTGCGCCTGCAAGCGGTGCTCTGCTCCGGCTTGCGCTAAGCGCAATGACACACGAAATTTATGCGCACAGAATATCTTAGCTATAAGTAAACGCTGCGAAGGCTCTAACTGCCAGGCATATTGCTGGCATCGCCTTAAAGCATACTGATGCGTATTAGCATAAAGCGCAAAACTATGATTAACATATCGATTGTTTAACACAATAAAATCAATACCACGATGCTGTAACTGCCCTATTAACTGCGTACTAAGCTGCACATTATGCATACAAATTACTTTGTTCAACCGGCTAAGTGGTACTGTGCGCACAGGGGCATCAGGCTGGCGGATCACTAAACAATCCGTCACGTATTCAAGCGTAATATCATGTTTTTCTATCACCAGCGTGCTCATTGTATTTACTCAACTAATTACCAGGCTAAACTCACCTAACGGCTGCATACCGGTTCCAAGCTGTTCAATATCGCAGTTTGCGGGCAAGGCCAGATATACCACCTGTTCGCCAGGCTCTAACAATTCCAGTAGTGCCCCCTGCAAAACCTGATGTGCTTGTTTTGTCAGGCGACAATCAAATACCGAATCCTGATATACGTCTGCTACCTTTCGCAGCTGCTTTAACGCCCGCCGCCGCTGTTTGTTATTGCTGATATCATAGGCATATAAACTATTACTAAGGCGAGGCATGTTAGCCCTCCTCTAAAACCCGGAACGGCTGTAAGGTTGCACCTAAGGCATACAGGGTTTCTTCAGATAACTCCTGACCACGCAAACTAGCTGGTACCGCTACATTTAAATGCAAGTAAGTTGCCCCTTTTTTATTAAGCGCAGCCACCATAGGGATCGGTAAGGTCCCAACAACCTGATCACCAGCCTGCACATCGGCAAGATCCAAATGCGTTTCCCAGCGATCAATAGTGATCCCTTGCTGCTTAATCCAATTAATAGCACCGGGGTGGCGGCTGATAAAAAATGTGGTCATGCTGTTGTCCTCTGATTGCTTGAGGGCATTATCAAGGTTTTTTAACAAAACTATGGCTTCACAAGTTTGTATTCGTCAGGCAGGCTTTGCATTAAAGAGATAATCGATTTATATCAATAGGTAATGAAAGATTTGATACTATGACCTTTACCCCAACTGCTGAACAACAACAGATATTCGCCCATAGACAGGGTTTAGCAAAAGTTTTTGCTGGCCCGGGCACCGGCAAAACCACAACCTTAGTCAATTATGTTGAAAAATTGGCAACTGACGGCTTTAAACAGGTTTTAGTGTTATGTTTTAACAAAGAAGTACGAAAAGAAATTCAGCAGCGGATTACCAAGATGCAGGTTAAGGGTGTAGCCGTTCATACTTTTCACTCCCTTGCTTACCATGCCATTAAACCGCGAAACCTGCCAAAAAACCTTGAGCAGGTACAGCGTATATTACAGAAAAAAATATATCAGCAATTTTTACAGGCCAAACCCGCACTCGACGCTTTAGATGAGTTTGCCGACTTTGTCGCGAAGCAAAAAGCCTACTATCCAATGCGGGTGCCGCCAAATGAACCTTTATCGCACGCTTTTAAGTTATACGAACAACAACGTAAACATGAAGGCTTGTTATTTTATGATGACTGGCTGCAAAGTTATGCCTATCAACTTGAGCAACTTGGCGTACCCTTCTACGATGCCGTGCTGGTTGATGAAGCGCAGGATCTGAACCCAATCCAATTCAGTATTTTTGAAATGCTAACTACCCATGCCCGGGTTGGCATGTTAGTAGGCGATGTGGATCAAACACTGTATCAGTGGCGCCAGGCGCATCCGGAAATGTTTTTAACATGTCAGATCCCGCATTTACCTGAATGCAAGTTCACACTAAGCCAAACCTTTCGCTACGGGCATCAACAAGCCCTGGCTGCACAGCAGTTGATCCATCAAAATGTGCGGCGCCACCCTTTGCTAACAGTTAGTAACGGCGCAATACAAACCGCGATTAAACTTGAACAATATGAGGCGCCGGTAAATCGACTAGTTTTACAGTTAGAGCAACTCCAAAAACAGCAACCCGGTGCAAGCATCGCCATTATTGCACCTACCTGGGTGGCATTAGAGCCGGTTCAAATGGCGCTGCTGTTAAAAAGGCTACCCTATGACATCAAAGCCGATAAACGTCTGAATTTGCACGATGGCTTTAAGCTTATTGATGCCCTTGGCATATTAAACGCGCCGAACTACAACAGCATCGCAGCTGAACAACGTGTTGACGCCATCCATACCATTTTCACAACGCCTTATCACCCGGTAAAAATGGAGTTTATTCAAACGCTGGCCACGCAGTTTGGCCAGTTACCACGAGAAAGGGTATTACATCATATTGCGTCATTACAGCAGAGTGTGGAAAAACCGGTTTGGCGAACCTTAGAAAATTTGCGTATTGCTATTACATTGATCGCTAACAACGCGGTCAATGCCGAGCAGGTATTGAGTGAATACTATACGCAAACCGATTTAATCCATCATATCCAAAACGATGCGTTGTTAAGTGAAGAGCGCCGCAATGATAAATGCTTCCATTATCAGCAATTAGTTATCCTGGCAGAAAAAAAAGCCCAATCCTTTACCGAGTTTGCCTCTTTTATCAAAGGCGTCTTTCGCTTAAAAGCCGAAGCTAAACCCAGCAATTTAGTTCTCGGCACGGTACATTTTCATAAGGGGCTGGAATACGATCATGTATTTGTGATGGCAGGTGAAAGTTGGGGGCAAGAGCCGCAAAAGTTGGAAGAAGAAGAGCGGCGTAGCCTCTATGTGGCGATTACACGCGCAAAACAACAAACCACCATTTTATGCGATAACAACGCTAAACTGGCAGAGCTAATGCAACTTGAGCATGCGCAACAGGCTTATTCCCGTTTAATGGGCAATACCCTTTTGAATAACCTAAGCAATACCTGCCAGCGCTACCTTGAAAAACTCACCCGCGTACTGCAAAGTTAAGGCCCGAGAACAACAGCCGCTTACAAACTTGTCAGCAACTTAAAACGCTTTCTTAGGCGTTAATCTGCTCCCCTAACCAAGGAGCTGATTATGTTGCACACCACCTTACAACATCATGATCCATTAATCGCACCTGACTTAGTTCTTTCACATGTCTGGCATTTAACCCATGTCAATAATTTACCTTCGGTTTTTAATAGTGCCAGTGGTTTACTCAGTAAACATGCGTTACAACAACAGCTGGTTAGTTATCAGGATATTTCTATGACTGAGGTCCAAACTCGCCGTGCCAGAAAAACCATCTTTGGCATACCACTGCATAATTTTGTCCCCACCTTTGTGCAGCAGCGTAATCCTATGATGTCTAAATTACGGCACCAGGCTAGGCATTTGGTTTGGTTAAAAATTGATGTCTGTAAACTCACGCAGCAATATTGTATTACTGCGGATCGGAATGCAGCAGCAGATGGCGTAAAATTTTATGAGGGCATAGCACCGGAATTTCTGCCCTGGCATGTGCTAATGTCGTCCTATTGGAACAACCTAACTGAAGGTAGTGCACTGCGCAGTGCCGAAATTCTGGTGCTAAACCGAATTTCACCTTCAGCTATTGTTGGTGCTGAAGTCTGCAACCCTAACTTAATCAGCCATATCGAGCAAGAATATGGCTTAGCCGCAGTTTACGCACCAAATAAATTTTTTCTCTAATTTTCAGGACACACTACATGGCAATGGCTGTTATTGAAGGGAATATCTTTACCAGTAAAGCACAAACCCTGGTAAATACCGTGAACTGCGAAGGCATTATGGGTGCGGGCATTGCCTTAGAGTGTCGCCTTCGCTACCCCGACATGTTTAGCCGCTATCAGCAATTTTGTGCCGACAAGCAACTGGCCCCCGGCAAACTGTGGCTATACAAAGCGGCAGATCGCTGGATTTTAAACTTCCCTACTAAGTTACAGTGGAAGTACCCCTCTAAATTGGTTTACCTAGAACAAGGCCTGGCTAATTTTGGGCAAACCTTTGCACAACGCGGAATACGTAGCATCGCATTTCCACTATTAGGGGCCGACAGAGGCGGTTTAGCACCAGAGCAGGTGTTAACGTTAATGCAAAATACCCTAAAGCCGGTTGCTGAACACATCGATGTTGAAATTTATCTGTATCGACCCGACGTCAGTGATGAACTGTTCGGCCGGTTTGCGCAGCAGTTACAACAACTCGATGCGCAACAGCTTAAGCTGCAAACGGGTATCACACTTAAACGCCTGGAAACCATACAACAGGCGGTAAGTTCAGGCCGTTATGCACAAATTAACCAGTTAGCCGATTTACCCGGCATTGGTTTAAAAACATTGGAGCAGGTGTTTCAGTTTTGCCAACAGCCACCGCCGGAAAACATCAGCTTGTTTTAAGGCAAAACTAGAAAAAATAAGCCTTTAACAGTATTCTGCCAGCGAAACTTCAAAAAAGGAATGATAATGAAAGCGGTGTTATTGCCTCACGCCCCCACGACCTTACCCTCTGCGCTAACAGTTGGCATTGTGCATAACGCCAGCCTAAATGCGGGTACACTGCAGCACGCGGTTTCTCAGTTAACCGCCGCCTTGGTAAATAGTGCGCCTATTGATTGTTTTATTGGCAGTAGCACAACGCCTGCACTGTATTGGTTTGCCGCCAAGCATTGCCTACCGCAAGCACAGTTACTTTGCAGCCAGGATACTGCAGAGTGGGTAAACTTAAATGATGGCGCTGTCGTTACATTTAACAGCGAACCGCCAGCCAACGTTAACCAGGCAGCACCTGAAACCACCAACGCCGCGCAGCCAGCGGCCACTATTGCAGCTGAGCAACCCGAGCCGCAAAAACCACAGCAAGCCACCTTACCCAAACAGCTGCTTGATAATATCTTTCGCTTTTTTGTTTGGGGTAAAGAAGAAGCCGAGCGCCTGTTACTGCAAGCTAAAGAGCAATATGCCAGCCAACCAGAAGCCTTACAGCTATTAGACAAAGTGGCACGGCAAGGTAAGCATGCCATTATGCTGGAAGCCGGTTTAAAAAAACTCTGGCAAAGTGGTGCCGATGCCTCAGAAATAGAGCACTGGCTTGGCAAGCAGCAACAGCAGTCGGGCCGTATTAAAGCGCATTTGGCTATCACGGCTAAAAAACTGCGTGAAGAGCAACAAAAACAAAATCAAAAATGGCGGGCAAATAAGGGGTATAAACTTAGCCTGCCACACTATCAGCTAAATAATAATCTGCATCATCAGAACCTGCGCGCGCTGTCGCCGTCACCGCACTGGCAGCTGATTGTTGATGAAACTGGCACCGAGTTTAACCAGCAGGCGCTGGAGCTTAATCAAACCGCACAAGAATTGGGCCGCATAGTGGCCCTGGCTTTACCGCAAAATGCCAATTTACCGTCGCTGGAAAAACCGTTTCACGCCAAAGATGAGCCGCTAGAAAAAATTGAACCTTTAGTCGCGAGGCTGTTGGAAAGTAATAGCGGTATCTTTGGTAGCACAGTACAAGATATCAGCACCTATAGCTGGATTGGTGCTATCCAGCAGCATATCCGCTGGGCCTTATTAATGTTGCCGATACAGGGCCCAACCCGGGTGCAGGCATTTATTGAACAACGTGCCCCCTATACCGATAGCACCCAACTGCAGGCATTGTGCGATTCGCTGGAAAACGAGTTAAAACTGCTGGCACCGGAACGCTTTGCCCAGCTGCATCTCACGCTGGAAATTATGCAAAAAGATCACCCCTTTAATGGCTATGTCGATACTATTGCCAATTTGTGGGGTAGCCCAAGCCAGGAAAAACGTAAGCTGCTGGCCAGAACCCTATGGCGAGATCAGTGCCTGTTACAAAATACGGCACTGGATAATATTGAACGCTTTTATCATAAAGTTAGCTACCAAGATCAGCTGGCCGCGGCCGATTGGTTTCAGCTGTGCAATTTGCTTAGTAGCGAACCAGAACACTCCTTTTTGCAGTATCTTAGCCAACAGCAACTTACAGCAACAAAAGCCAACCCCAGCCAGTGGCAACAATATTTACAGGAAGTGCACTACCGGGTTAGCAGTAAAAACTTTACGCCTGCCGGCTTAAAGCAAGCGCTGGATTGGTTAGCATTAGCGGCGGGTGAATACGCGTTACCCAAAACGCTACAGCTACAGCATTTATCTTTACAGCAAGCAGCAGCAAACCATTTTGGTGCCTGTGAGCCGCAAAAAATGCAACATACGCTGCAACTGGCCACAGCACTACGCGATGAAATTCCTGCGCAGGCCTGCGAAGCCTTATTACGTGTGGCCATAACCGCTACCCATGCTTATGACTTTAATAGTGCGATTCCCTTTTTACAGGACTGGTTGGCGCAACCCATCGCCGTACCGGGCTTACTAAATCATGCCAAGTTACACTCCACTATGGGGCAACTTGCTGCATTTAAAGGTGACTATACTGCGGCAGAACACAGTTTTAGCGCCGCAATTGCTGGCTTTGGAAAGTTGTCTGATCCGGTACAGGCTGAAAAGGAGATCACGCAAACCCAAACCTATCAGGCGATAAGTTGGCTGGACCATGCGCAGCCGAAGGCCGATGAGGCCATTTTATCCCTGTTAGCGCTTGGCCCGCAGCTGGAAACTGGCAAAGCCTTTACCGCGCTGGCACGCAGCGGTAATAGCGAACGCTTCCGCCACTATTTATTACTGCGTTATTTGCTAGCCCGGCCAGAGCTTACCGAGGCACGGCAAGCCTATTTGCAAGCCGAACCTAACTGGCAAACAGATAGCGCCCACCCATGGATGCTGATTAATGCTTATCGCGCCTGGCTGCTAGTCAGCAGCGGCAACTCTAGTTTGGCCACCGGGTATTTACAACAAGCGATTGATGACTGCGAAGCGGCTGGTAGTACCTTATTAATATGGATGGGCCAGGTATTGGCAACCTTAGGGCAAAGTTTGGGGCTTAACTGCGCACTGGATAAACAACCCAACTGGCCAGCCTATCTACCCACTAATAAACTGGCAGCGCTTAGCAATGCGAAAGATGATCAAGGTCGGTTACAGGCATTAAATCAGCTGCTACCCTTTAACTTCCACTAACTTCATCAGCTAAAAGGGCTCTGACAAGTTTGTTTGAGCCCTTTGACAGAAATACATGGTTAAACTAAGCCAACTTAACCCACTTTCAGCAAGGAAACGCAAATATGAACCAACCAAATAAAACCTTACTGCTTGCCGTTACTGGTGCTACACCGCAGGTAATTACAGAAACGCTGTATGCCATTCATAAGCAGGGCCTGGAGTGGCCAGATGAAATTCAAATTATAACTACCTCTGTGGGTAAAGAGCAGGCCAGGCTAAACCTAATTACCGATGGCAAACTTAAAGCACTATGCGACGAGTACCAACTGCCGGTACCCGTATTCGATGAAAATAGCATTAAGGTGATCCCAGATGCCAACGGCCGTGAAGTTGCAGATGCCAGAACACTGGAAGATCAGGAAGCACTGGCCGACTTTATTGTAAAAGAGGTTGCCGAGCATACTAAAAATACCAATATACGGATCCATGCTTCCATTGCGGGTGGCCGTAAAACTATGACCTTCTTTTTAGGTTATGCCATGTCGATTTTTGGTCGTGAGTTTGATCGTTTAAGCCATGTGCTAGTCTCAGAGCAATTTGAGTCTAACCCACAGTTTTACTATCCAACCATTCAACCCAAAACCATTACCAATCGTGAAAATATCACACTAGATTGCAGTAAAGCTGAAGTGATGCTGGCTGAAATTCCGCTTATCAGCCAACGAATGATCGATCCGAAAATGGTGAACGACTTCGATAAGTTCACCTACAACGACATAGTCAACGCTATTCAGTTAGCGAATCGCCCAGAGCAAGTAAAACTGACGATAATATTTGATCGGGATAATCCTCGCATTGTGTTCGGCACGAAAGAAATTGCTTTTAAAAATCGCAAGGCTGACTTTGCTGTGCTGGCTGCGTTTGCCAGAGCCAGACAAAGTAACCAACCCGGTTTTTACCGCCAAAGTGGCAGAAAAAATGCTCCTAGTTTTACTCTGGCTTTTTTAAGAGAGCTATGTTTACTAGAGGCTGAGCAATTCGATCACACGAATATACAAGAAATGCTAGATAATCTGAGTTTCCGAGGCGCCTTGGATAATAAAACAGCAACCATGCTACAACAAAACCATGACCATGAGTTTGATGAAAACAACTTTAGTGATAAGCGCTCCAGTTTGCAAAAAATGCTAAACAAAGAGCTACCTAAAGCAGCGGTAAACCTACTGGTACCCCAAACTCATGGCCAAAACAATCCTTACCAAATCCAAATCCCGGCCACTAACATCAGTATGCATGGCATGATTAAGGAGTAAACATGGATAGGTATTTAATTAGTTTTTTAGGGCGCAGCCCTAAGCGTGATGGGAGTTATCGCACCACTGTTTATCAAATGCCCGAAGGCCCAAGTAAACCACAAGCCTATTTTGGTTATTTATTGCAAGAGCGCTTGCAACCCGACTGCATGGTGATACTAGGTACCAGCGGTAGTATGTGGGATGGCCTTTTAGAAGAAATGGAACTTAATGCCGATATTAAGGCGCCACTTATCGAAAGCCTGTTAGAAGCAGTGGATGAGCAAACCGTAACGCAAAGCATGTTGGATCATGTTATGGAGCAGGTTAATGCCCACAGCCGGTGTCAATACAAGTTATTGCTAATACCATTTGCCCGCAACCAGAGTGAGCAATTAGCCATGCTTAATATCGTTGCCGATGCGATTACTGAGCAAGCGGAAGTGGTACTAGATATTACTCATAGCTTTAGGCACCTACCCATGATGGCTTATGCAGCCATGCAGTATTTGCAAGCCATAAAGCCAGAAGTACGGGTATCGCAAATTTGCTATGGTGAATATAACGAAGACATTAAACAAGGCCAATTTGTTGATTTGTCTGGCTTATTACATATTCAGCAGTGGCTAAATGCCGCCACACTAGCAAATAATACGGGTGATTTAACTGATATTGCCAGCTTGCTAAACACCAGCAGCATTGGCCCCGATCTGAAAAAAGCCAGTTTTTATATGAGCGTACATCGCTCTGATCAGGCGCGCAGCCCACTTAAAAAGGTGAGGCAGGCGCTACAGGAAGAAAGCCTGGATGCGGCCGCGGCTTTATTAAAACCGGTTTTGCTGAAAAACACCGACTGGGTAAATGAAAGCTACATTTATCAACGGCAAAGCGCGCAAGCTAAGCATGCCATAACGCGCAAAGATTACTTGCGAACCAGTATTTACGCCTTTGAAGCTTACTTAACCCGCAAAGTAAGAGAAAGTGGTGCATACCCCGGCCAGGAAAACAATTATGCTATTCGTAAAGATACGCAAAAGACACTTGATGGCGATAAGGTGTTTCGAAAAACAGCTGAAGGAAGCGCCTACATATTGTTGCGCGACTTACGCAATGCACTGGCACATGGTGGCGCAGGCACGCAAGCCGATGTACAACAACTGCTGAACGATCAAAATAAGCTTGAAGATAAACTAAACTATATGCTCAAAACCTTGCTAACTTAATGGCATAGCAGCCTGCCAATAAACTATCTGGCAGGCTTTTCAAATACAAACTTGTTGAAAAACACATATTCCTCACCGCCATTATGATCTCAACTCAACAAACACTGAGGAGAGACAAGATGGTGAAATGGTTATTAGCCGTTCCGGTTTACAATTTAGTTGAAAGCTTGGTTGACGCTTGCCGTGATGCAGTTCAACCCATCCCCGGCTCAGTGCTGTACTGCGATCTGACTTTCGGTTTTAGCGAGCACAGCGGCATTTATCTCGGTAATGGCCGCATTGCACACCTCAATGGCAAGGGGCTGATTGAAAGTGTTGACCAGGAAGAATTTCTGGATGGCACCACCGGCGTCAGTATTCTGGTATCCAGTCGCGATACCAAGGCTGTTGGAAGCCAGCAAGTAGCAGATCGCGCCCGCGCTATGCTGGGTAAGCGCCGTTCGTATAATTTAATTTTGAATAACTGCCATCAATTTACTGCAGGGTGTTTAAGCGGCAATTTTGACAACAATAAAAATTTTATGTGGCTGCTGAAAAACGAAACCAGCGCCAAGCTGCGCGCCAATACCTGGCGCGAGTGGCGGCAAGACTAGCCTCGCTTTTGGCATACAAAAGCGAAATGACACCTCATAACTGCTTAATCCCGTCTGCGTGGCTGCAGGAGCAGCCACCAACAGCAGCAGGCTGGGCCTTTAGGCTGAGCACCATGGAAGGTGCGAATATAACCGGGCAATGCTTATACCCTACCCTCTGCAGGCCGCGTCTGTCAAGGGCTGCAACCCTCAAAGTCTGTGCAAACAGCCAGAAATAGCCTAAAACCAACAAAAGGCCACTTTCAAACACCAAACAGCACCGCAAAGCGCAAAAACCTTAGGCTTTTCATATGCCTGCGCACGCTACTTAAACAGCTTAAAAAAGCCAAAAAACCGCGTTTTAAACAGCGAAAAATAGGTAATGGCACCGTTAAAAACTTACCATGCTCACAAACTTGTGACTAGGCATCCCGCTTAGCATTATCGGCATAATGCCAAGCGTTATAGAACCACAGCGGTAAGTAAAAGCGTCTTTTACGCCAGCCGGTAACGGCTTTAAATCGGTACCTGCAATTTGCTTAAACACTAAGCAGGGCAACTTAGTTGCTTACAAACTTGTAGCAATCATTTTTTTGCTGGCTTGTTACATACTGTTTGTAACCTAAGCAAACAGCCTACAAAAGTGCGCTCACTATAGGGCTGCACATTTAAAAGCCCGTTATGTTAACAAACTTGTTTTGGCCATCAGAAAACTGAGGCGCGTTATGATGAGTAGCAACACACACCATACATACAACCGGCCACGAGGAGCAACAACCATGACTATCCACAAAGCAATTGCTATTGGCTTAGCCGCAAACGAGGTATCGAAAAAAATTACTGGCAGCAACGAAAGCTCTGCCGCTCGTACCGCTGTTGCTACAGGCACGGGCGCCTTAATGGGTATGGCAGCCGCAGGCACCCTCACCGTAGGCGCTGCAGCACTTGGTGTTGCCAGTGCACCTGTTACCGTGCCGTTGGCGTTATTCAGTGCCGGGGTGGCGGGCCTGTCCAGCCTGTTTGACTAACCACACAGTACATGAGTAACGCTTTAAAACCCAACCCAAGTTCAGGAGTGTCGTGATGATTTTTGATTTTATTAATGATTTTTTAGGCAAGGACAAAGCCGAGCAAGAATTTAATGAAAGCAAGGAACGCAGCACCGACTACCAGGCTTACCGGCAAGGCCAAAAGGATATGCAACGTTTCGCTGTAGTAAGCTGCGTGCTGTACATTGCATACAAGCATGGACCTGATCTCATTAAAGCTATTAGGAAGCCATAATATGCCAGTGCAACCCATGCCTTATACGCTATTTTGCAAGAAGTGTGGCTGGCAGCAAACCTGGCTGCCGGGCAGCGATTGCATTCCAGCCAGCGCGCACCCAAACCACTGCCCGCGCTGTGCAAACCCTGAAATTGAAAAGCGTATTGCTTCGTTGTTTGAACAGTTGTTTAAGGGTAAACGCTGCTAAACGGGCTGGCAGTGCCCCGCCAGGCAGCATAGACATTAAAATAGGCACGCGCTACAGTGTCGGCTTTAGTGCATCTTTAATGAATTGAAACTATGGCAATCAGCCCATCGACAGCTTTGCTTATCCCTATTTCTGATCATAATATTGCGCAGCTTTATAACTGTTTGGCCGCTGATTACCAGACGGTTGTTTTATTAGCATCAAAGCATTTTTGGCCTCAGCGCAGCCGTTTTATCGCGGTTATTAACTCAATAAAGCCTGACATTAACCTTATTGAAGCTAACTTACCGGAAGATGCGGAGAACTATCAGGCGCTAAGCGCCTTTGTGCAACACGAGTTACTGCAAAAAACCCAAGGTTATCAACTAGAGCTCAATAGCACCGGTGGCACTAAAGTTATCCCTATTGTGTTATTAGACTTGTTACCTATTAAACGGGTGTATTACAAAGGCGTAAACCATAATTACCTGCAAAGCTGGCAACCCGGCCAACCTCTAAGTTATCAGCAAATCCCGTTAACGAGCGAAATCTCGGCTGAACAGGCATTAAAGCTCTATATTGATAAAATGGATTTAGCGGCTGATAAAACCGATCCCTATTCAATGCACGAGCAAGCTATTAATATAGCTACCGAAATTTGGCAGCAGTATCTTAAAAACGACTCTGCCATGCACTGGCTGGTTACCGCCCCTGAAACCGCCACCTGGGCAGCAAGTAAATTGCAGGAAGCGATAAAGCTGACGATTCCAAAGCAGCACCAGCAAAATACTGCCTGGCAAAACTGGTTTACTACATTGGCCGCATTTTCACAAGGCCAGCTGAGTTACCAGCACCCCACCCTAACCCTCTATAGCCACAAGAGCAAAAAACACCCGGCCAACCAATTTAAACGCTGGTTAAGCGGTGACTGGCTGGAGCAACTGGTACAAAGCTGGCTTAGCGAAAAACTGCCTAACAATCAGTTATTGTTTGGGGTAAAACCCTCTACTACCGGCGAGCAAGGCGCCAACCGTGAGTTAGACTTTATTTGTTTTCATAATACCGCTGGCTATGTTATTGAAACTAAAGTAACCACCGCACCCGATCAAACCCCGAATAAAATGGTACAACAGTTGGTTAGCCTGGCAGAAAACTTTGGCAAACTAAAAAAGGTTTTATTACTAAGCCCATTGTTTTTTTTGGAAAAGGACGACATAAATGCACGGCAACAGTTTGAAGAATATTGTAAAAGCCATCATGTAACACTGTGCCGCGATAAAGCCGAGCTGTTAGCCCTGTTTAAATAAGCGGCGCAACCACACAAACTTGTGATCCAAAAAAAACCTTAGCCTTTCCCCGATAATAGCTTCATCACAACAACAGAGGATTTTGATGATGAAGCTTGTAAACACCCTGGCCCTTGGCGCCGCGCTTTTAACACTAACGGCCTGCAACAACGACGGCATTGATAAACACATTGATAAACAAGCTGCAGAAGATCTGGAGCAGGCTCAGCTTCTGGCACAGCAGATTTGTAAAATCGATGAGAACTTTAATGTGTTTGGCTGCAAATTTGGCCAGCGGCTGTCTTTCCAACCAGAACGCTTTGGCAATGAGCAATTGCCTATTGTGGTAATGACCCATTTCTGTGACATCACCAAGCCAGTTTACTTTAACAAGGCTGGTGTGGTGTGTATTTATCGCACCGCTAACAACGCCAGGCCGGAATAAGCAGTAAGCCATGTCCGCAAGCTTTGCTAAAGCCAGCATTAACAAGCTACTGCTGCTACTGGTGCCATGCCATTTGGCCGCGTGTGCCAGCCGCGTACCACCTTGGGTAACGCAGCCGCCGGGGGTGGCAATAAGCGCTTGTGCGCCAGCAGGTGAGCATGGCTGGCAACTGGCTGAACTTAGGGCCAAAGCACAATTCGCTGAGTCGCAGTGGCTAACGCAGCACTATCGGTCGCAGCGACAACAAACTAACGATAGCAATGGCAGTGACTGGCGCTATCAGCGACAGCAGCAGACACGCCATTTGCAGCAAGGCACTGTGCCGCCAGTACAACAACTGGCGCGCTGGCAGGGTCGCTATGGCAAGGCACAGTTGCAGTGTGTGCTGGTTAGCCCCTTAACAGACTGACAAGTTTGTAAAGCAGTGATTTTTTAAGTTCGCCCATAAAATAGCTTTAACAACAACACAGGAGCAACACATGCACAACACCAAAACACGCTTTGCTTTCACCCTGCTGGCATTCAGCAGCCTGGCATTAACCGCCTGCAGCACCAGCCCGGAAGCGCAACTGGCCAAACAAAAGCAAGCCGAGTACAAGCAGCGGGTTAAAGACCGTGATCAGACATTAAAAGCCACACCGGCCTGGTATCTGGAAACCAAGGTTAGCGATGTTAATGGCAGCCTGGGCCGCGGTACCGGTTTTTCGCGGGATATGCAATTGGCTTTTGACGAAGCGACCTTGCGAGCCCAGGAGGAGCTTGGCCGCAATACCAAGCTGCTCTTATCAGAGCAATTTAAGTCGCACCGGCGCAATAACGGCCTGACCGGCGAGGTATCGATGCTGCTTAACGCCACGGCAGATCGCTATTTGCCTGAGGTGGACACATCAGGTGCCAAGGTGCTACGGCGCGAGATAAAAGCCGATCGCGATGGTTTCCGGGCCTTTGTGCTACTGCACCTGGATATTGCTGAGCGTGATCGCGAACGGATGGCCAATGCTGCGCTGGAACTGGCACACCAGGAGTTAATGCAGCGCAACGCCCGCTACCGGGCTGAGCAGGCGGCCGCAAACCAGGCTGTAGCCGCACAATAGTGCGGCCCTGTTAATCATTAGCTACCCAAACAACAATTTTGAGGACGAAATATGCAAAAAACATTGATGATGGTGATTTTAGGTTTAACCGCCAGCCAAACTGCTTATGCCAGCAACCTGTTTAATGGCAAAGGTACGGCCGTGCACGACTCACGCAACCAGGCTTGTTTGCTGGCAGAGCAAGCTGCCAGGCTGGATGCTGCGCGCCAGGCAGAAAGTTTTGTGCAAAAAACCGTAACCTCAACCCTGTTTGAGAACGAACAAGGGCTTAGCCAAAGCCGCGCCGAGTATATTGAAAACACCGTATACGGCACAGCCAGGCTGCAAGGCGAAACAACGCAGCAGCTGCGAATTTTGGATAACACCCATGTTGAGTGTACCGTCGAGGGCCGCTACGCCATTGATTCGGCTGCTATTAAACAGCACTTGTTAGCCGAACAGGCCCGGGTATCTCGCCAAACACAGCGGCAGAATGCTGAGGCAGCGCTATTTCAGGAGCTAACCGCAAATCAGCAGGCGTATCTGAATTTGCAACAACAGCTACCGGCGCTGGCATCTTTTGAAACCAGCTTAAGCACCTACTGTGATATCAGCCTGAGTATGCCGGCGTGTGAGCAAGTTATTCAAGAACAGCTGGCGCAGCCGTATATTCAGCAATGGAGCCAACAGCTGAATGTTCCGGCGCAGTTACTGCTGGCAAACGTAAGCTTGCAAGGGCAAACCCAGTTACAGGCTCTAAACAGCCGGGTTAATCAGGTAAACTGGCAGGGTAGCTACCAGATCACGCTGCGGCTAACTGATCCAAATGCAGCCCGAAACCAGCAAATTCAGCAGGAGCTACAGCAACTGCAGCAACCTGTTGGTGCAAACCTGATAAAAGCAGAGCCTGCCTCTGGCAATACTGAGCCGTTTTTTCGGTTTGGGTTCGCCTTTGGCACAGACTGCTTATTGTGCAGCCGCGGCCGCTTAGCCGAATGGAGTAGCCTGAATAAAACCGGTAAGGCAGCAGTTAAGGGTAACTATGCGCAAGCCAGCCTGCACCTGCGTAACTGGTTAAGTGTAAATGGTGGGCTGTATAGCGAGAACTTTGGTATATGCCAGCAAGCCGGCCGTAATGACCGCTGTGCGCAGTTTGAGTCTGATACGGCGACCTTTCCTGCTGCTGGCGTAACCTTGCGCTATGGTATTGGCTACCTGGAAGCAATGCATTTATTTGCCGCCAAAGAGATCAGCCTGGGTGATGCTAACTTTAAGCAAAGCTATCAGCGGTTTGAGCTGGGCATCAATAATCGCCCGACCACCAGCGGCTTTAAAGGCGCGGCCAGCATCAGTATGCGTGTGTTACCCGCACAAACCGGTATTAGCTGGAACGATGTTTGGGATATCAATTTAAAACTGGGTTATGTTTTTTAATAAGGAGCAACGCCATGGCCAGACGCTACACAGTGCACGATAAAGATGATGAACTGGCGTTAAAAGGGATCCTAACAGGGCTTGGCAGTGGTCAGGCACCTCATACCACCACAACTGAATGAGCCACTATGCCGAATACCACGCAAAATCGTCGTAAGCTTTTGTACCCTGAAAAAATAAACTTGTGTTATCTCGCACTGCCACTGGGGGCGGCTGTAAGCAATGCTTATGGCTTAATGATCCTCGCCCTGCCTATTGTATTTATAGCCTGTTATATCTTTAGCTTAACTCGTTGCGGTGAGTATCAGCTGGCATTAAACATGACCCAGCATTTTACGCTTAGTATTGCCATGGTGTACGGTATTGCTGCCATACATCCGGCCACTGCTGAAATACATAGTAAGATCTACATTGGTATAGCCACTATCGCCTTTTGCTATTGGTTGTACTGTTTTGTCAGAGATGTTCTGCACTACTGGAGGCAGCGTGATCGAAGTTAACCTTCCCCGTACGTTTTTAATAGTAAGCACAGCAATCAGTATTGTGCTGGTATGGTATTGCAAAAGGTGGATCCGCTGGCAACAGCAGCGTGCTGAAGCTAACGCTAACGCGCAAAAAGAACAGGGTTCGGAAAACGAATAACGGCTTAAACATTTTCATAAAGCTTAACTGGATTAGCAACCATGACAAAAAACAAACTCACTCGAGGGCAGTTTGCATTTAAGAACAATTGGCAGGTATTGCAACTCTTGGCCTTACTGCCTTCGGCCGGTGGATTGAAAAGCGACGACTACTTTATGCTGCTCTGCACTGTATCGGTTATCGCCATGGCCTTAACCGTGGTCATGGCCCACCGGTTAAAGATGCCCAAGGTCAGTATAGAAGCGGCTAAACATGCAACAGCTTTGCTCATAGTTGTGCACTTTTATGCCCTGGCGAAAGCCTCTACCGATGGACTAAACTGGCCATACCTCGCCGTTACCGTGCTGGTATTACTGGCATTTGCCCGCCTTCTTTACAACGATTTCAAGGAGTTTACAGCCCGTGAGCAATAGCGATTTGTTTTGGCAGTGGTTTTTTTGGCTAAGCACCGCAATCACCTTAATAGTGATTTTTTGGGTACATCGCGCTGCCTGGAACGCTATCAGGCAAGCAGATTTATCCTGCGAGGAAGCATGTGCCTCCCCTAACCCACAGCACGAGGAAACGAAATGAGCAGAACTTATCAAATCACTTTTAGCGACGATGTGATGACGCCGGAGTATCTGGATCGCATCGCACAATACCATCAGATCTCAACAGAATTGTATATCAAGCGCTTACTCAGCCAGAGCGTTGATCATATGCATCCGGAAATAAAGGATATTTCAAATTTTGACAGCCTGGACGAGTGCTTTATTGCCAACGGCTTACGCAAATGTACCAACAACCGCTGGCATACCGTGGTATTAATGACCGAGCCAGAAAACCCACTATTAGTACAGTTGCGCCAACAGGCAGAGCAACTGCAATTAAGCCAGGAAGATTTGGCTTTGCAGTATATTGCAGCGGGTTTGGCAGCTAGCCCTGCACGCGACGAAACGCATAATGGCTAAATTAATCTGCTCCCGCTGATTTATGGCGCTACCAATCTTCGCGCCGGCAAATTGGCAAGGCGTTAGGCAAATACGGCTTTATTCTTTACCATATGATTTAAGCTTGGGTTTTATTAAAAATCTGTAGCCTAAATACCCCACCGCTACCCAAGTTAACACACTTATTAATAAGTATTGCCCTATGCTCATCGTATTTTATTTCCTTATAAACTTTACCTCGTAAGCGCAGTTATCCTTAACAGCCACCAAGAGCCGTAAGCCAGCATGTGGGCTTAATAGGCAAACCAACCACCACATTCTATGGCTCTCCCTGCAGAATCCGCTCAAGCGGTTCCACACGTGCTCCTGCAGTGTGGTCGGGGCAGCTGTTGGACCCCAACGGGGCGTTTTTCGAAACATGATTGACCGTCTTAATCCCCTGTGAAGTATTCGCCACGTCCTGTGGCTCACCCCTGCGGGGCCCGCTAACGCGGTTCCACACGTGCTCCTGCAGTGTGGTCGGGGCAGCTGTTGGACCGGCTTTGGTGTTGGGTATGTAAACTCGATTGAGTCTTAATCCCCTGTTATGTCGGGGCAGCTGTTGGACCAATCCATCGAACGACACTTCGCGAAATAGTTTGTCTTAATCCCCTGTAAAGTATTCGCCACATCCTGTGGCTCACCCCTACGGGGCCCGCTAAAGCGGTTCCACACTTGCTCCTGCAGTGTGGTCGGGGCAGCTGTTGGACCGGCTTTGGTGTTGGGTATGTAAACTCGATTGAGTCTTAATCCCCTGTGAAGTATTCGCCACATCCTGTGGCTCACCCCTGCGGGACCCGCTAAAGCGGTTCCACACGCGCTCCTGCAGTGTGGTCGGGGCAGCTGTTGGACGCGTTTTGGGGCTCAGTAGATCCGGAATGCGAGTCTTAATCCCCTGTGAAGTATTCGCCACATCCTGTGGCTCACCCCTACGGGGCCCGCTAAAGCGGTTCCACACTTGCTCCTGCAGTGTGGTCGGGGCAGCTGTTGGACGCGCGGACTTGGATTGGCAGCGCCTCTTAAAGGTCTTAATCCCCTGTTATGTCGGGGCAGCTGTTGGACCGATGAGCAAGTATTAGGACTTATTGTCCTATCATGTCTTAATCCCCTGTTATGTCGGGGCAGCTGTTGGACATATTCAGGCAACTGGGTTTACCCGGTCCCACAGTCTTAATCCCCTGTTATGTCGGGGCAGCTGTTGGACTTTATTACTGAGCGATTTGCTCAATGTTTATTGTCTTAATCCCCTGTTATGTCGGGGCAGCTGTTGGACACAGAGGAAGAACTTCGTATGTATCAAGAAATGTCTTAATCCCCTGTTATGTCGGGGCAGCTGTTGGACCATGCTGCTACATTCTTTGATACAGCGTCAGTAAGTCTTAATCCCCTGTTATGTCGGGGCAGCTGTTGGACATCAAGCAGGTGCTGTGAAAGCGTTAACAACCGTTGTCTTAATCCCCTGTTATGTCGGGGCAGCTGTTGGACTCTAACATGATTTTTTTATTTTAAAAAACAATTAGTTCCAACAGAAAATCACTGATTACTTTTTAATCAGTGATTTGGCTAATTTTTATACAAATCTGCATATTATTAAAGAGCAAAACTATATTAGCCAAAAGGCTTTAGCTTGTATAGCTTAAGGCGTTATAACCTTAGCTATTATTTATTGCCGGTACCAGTTGATAGCTGCCTAAACCAAAGGTGGTTTTGCCACCCAGCTGTAGCTGCTCACCGATTTTTAACCACTGAGACAAACCCGGGCTGCAACGGCTAATGGTGATCACTCCTTTAAAACCACCCAGTGGAATAAACTCCTGCTGTTTTAACGAGAACCGTTGCCAGTCTTCAAAGTACAGACTGTTACTAAGCTGGCTCTGCCCAAGGTCAAGCGGCAACTGGCTTATCGCCTCTAACTGCTCTGGCTCTTCTGATACCCAGTATTTATACAGCTGCATTAAGCGTCTTCTGGCCTGTGCAGCCAATAGCTTTGCCGTAAGCTGCTGCGGATTATGTAATACCTTGCCCTGCTGTTTTAGCCTAAGCGGCGTATTTAATATTAAGGTTTGCGCACTAGCTGTGGCGAAAGGCTTAGCTAAATACGCGCTAAGTGAGCAAGTTTGATAAGGCGCCAGCAGCCCCTGCGGCCCGATTGCGTTAAAGGCTACTAACTTTACTGCCGTGCGCGCAGGCCCTAAGCCTAAGCGTTCGCCAGCGAGTATGGCTTTATGCACTATAGGCCCTAAATCACTGGCTGCACCAAATAAGCGCAAGTTAAACTGAATTAGCTCACCGGCACGCCATTCGGTTTTTTGATCAAAGCCGGGCTCTATAGCATAGGGTTTGGGTTGCTCATGATCGTATTGCAGGTAGAGCGCGTTAAATGCCGGCTCGCTAACCTGTTTTAACGCATGCCCAAACCAACCATGCCACATCGAACCCTTATAGGCAGGCAGGCTACAATCACCCTGCAATTGCAGGGTGATTGTGAGGTGTAGTAGCTGAAAATTAGCCAATGCCTGCTGAAACAAGGTCACGTTCAGGTTATCCCGTATTTTGCCGCCAGCGCATTTATAAGTGCATTGCGTTCGTTGAGCTTTTGTTTATTTTCCTTTTTCTTTAGGCTGAGATTCAGGTAATTACACTTAGCTGTATTGCGAACCAGCAACACCAACTCTTTGGCCAGCATATCCTCTCCACCTTCATCGATAAAAAGGCGCATCGACTTTTCCAAGTCTGGAAACAGGGGATTTTGCTTCATTAAATCTTTTTGCAACTCACTCCCCTCCATTTTCGCTTTTAATTCCATGAAGAGGCGGCCAGCTTCGGATGCATTAGCCAGTTGCGCTTGCGCTTCTTGCTCCTGTCGCTGCTGCAATAACAGTTTCTCGGAAACCGCCAGTTCGCTTTCTCCTCCTACAGCTTTGATTAAATCGGCCAAACGCCCGGCTGCAAAAGCCTTGGGTTGCGTAGCCATGGCCGGCGACTTTCTGGACAACACCTGATCTTGCTTTTTAAAATCGGGCAATCCACGGCAGTTTTTGTAATCGGCCAGTGCCATGTAACTCAGGTTTTTTCCGGCATTGTTTTTTAAATCTGCCATAGCCAACAGGTGCGTGATCTGAGGAGATACGCGCCAACTGTGCTCATCGCTTGGGTATGCTTGGTCCATGTGCTCAGTAAAGAGGGCAATAAGCTCATCCACACTCGGCAAAGGCTGACTCTGATTGCCACGACCTTGCAGCTGCAGCTGATGAAAACGGACAGCTCCTGCGCCTAAGGGTTTGCCATGACCAAGGCTGTGGTATGCAAGCTCAGAATCGGCAGGTAGCTGTAACGCCCAAATCAAAGCTGCCAACTCTTCTTTTTTTAAATTATGGAACACCAGCTTGCCGCTAAACTCGGCTTTGGGTGCCATCAATTCGAGTTGCGACTGCACGTTTACTTTGTTCTGCAGATCGGCCGGGATATCGGTATCCATTTCTGGTTTCACTGGGTAACGCTTCCACCCCTTCAGCCGAGCCTGCGATTGGTAGGTTGTTAGCAGCGTGCTTGCGGGTTCCTGCTCCAGATAGGCGGCTAAAAAGCTGGCTTTAGGCTGACTTAGAATCACAGGCTTAGAGAAACTCAGTGCCGTTTTCTGACGGCATACAGCATCCGAAAACGCCACCCGGCTTTTTAATGAAAAACCAAATTCACGTAAGGTGCCAAAGATTAATTCGGCCATGTCAAAGATGTGCTGCGACTGTGCGAGCTTTTGTCGAGCCAGCACGAGCTCATGCACCGATTTTTCGTAAAGCTTGCGGGGCATTTTGGCAAAACCCAGTGCGATCAGCTCCCCTTTTTTGGTTTTTCTGGCAAATACCGGAATACCTAACTCAGGATGCGGGTTCTGTTTAAAGTACTGCACCAGCTCTTCGTTGTGGTTTTCAAACAGCCGATTGACCAACTTGGTGCCATGCTCAAAAACCTGTGCAGTATCGTCAGAACTGTGAAATAAGTAGTTGAAACCTAGCCGCCCATCACGAACTTCTTTTTTGCCTGGACGAAAGCCTGTGAACACCGGATACCCCATAAGGTCGCCTTGCCCGAGACTGGAAGCACAGGCTACGGTCACGGGCTTACCCCGGGTACCCATCATCGTACGATTGCCCGGCGTAAAGGGGATGGCTTTACTGGCCAATGGCCACTTTTGGTATTTTTGTTTGACCGTAACGCCAGGATCATTTTTAAATGACTGCTGGGTAAACTTAGTCAGGTCGTCGTTAAATACTGGCAACCATTGCGATTTTCGAAACTGCCATACTTGCTGTTTTTCGTCGTATTTAACCCAGTAGGCCACCACTTCTGTTTCGTGCAGCTCTTTTGCATATACTGTGTCAGAACTCGAAATATCCCGATACGAAAAGTGCTGATTATCAACAGTTTGAAATTTTCCAAAGCTGGCAATTTCCAGCACACTACGCAGCATACCTTTAATGCTGGAACCCGGGATCACCGGGTTGCCTTTGGGATCCCGCGCCCATAACACCTGGGTTGGCTTACCATCCGCCGCTTGCTGCTCTGCGCCAACACATAATGGGGTGGCATTAGTTAAAGTGTATTCAATGCTGCCGGAGTAACCGTCTGCAAATGGCACATCGTGACTGACCAGGTGCGCCCAATCAGGCATATACACCCAATCCGACAGGGGAACAAAATGATATGGAGTATGGATCATAAATCCTCCGCAGCAGAAAGCGTTGAAAACCCAAGAAATTGTTGAGCCAGTGGGCGGTAACGCCCCTCGTCTGGTGCCGTAGTTCCCAGCTGCCACCACAATCGGTAACAGAGTACCTGCTTACCGCCTTCGCGGCTGTGAACCAGTTGGTCACGGTACAACAGTGTGCCTTCTGGCTTTGCAGTAAATAAGGTACAGCGGTACAGACCTGGCTGCTCCAAACGAATATGCAACGATTGTTCGCCCAGGCAATACTCGGCTTCCAGCAAATCGTGCTCGGCAGGCAGTTCGGTTTGGCGCAGCACTTCACCACGGCACATTACCCAGCCTTGGCCGGCTAAAAAAGGCTGCACTTTGGCCTGCAGCGCACTGTATGGCAGGCGCTCGCTTTGGATTTGCAGATCGCCGGCTTTTAACGCCGGTAATTTTGCACCGATGATGGCCCTGTTTTCGTCACTGGCCAGTGTTTGGTAAGCGGGCAGAGTCATGCAATTTTCTCCTGCTGTGCGGTCTGAAATTCGGGATGAATAAAGAGTTCTCGGCTGCTATCCAATGCGACCAGACTGCTGCCACGTCCGCTGCCTGCCCCCATAGGCAATAGCCCTTCGGTCAGATCACGTAAGGTATCGGCCAAGGCCGCTTTTAATGTTGCGTCCAGGCTATCGGTTTTGCGCAGCCACAAACGAACGCAAAATTTAGGACGGTACAGCAACTCTTCAGTAAACAGGGCACCTTGCATCACGCCACCGGTAAAACGGTCGATGGTATTGTGCGTTCGCAGCACAGTATCTTCGGCCTTTACGTCAATGCTGCTGTCATCTACATACAGCAAGCCGGCGCGGGCATCTTCATGGTTTTCGCCTACCAAGCCCAATAAGGTATCGAGCGCATCCGGGCGCTTCTGCCAGCTGGCATGGCTTTCTTCTGCCATCTGCTCGGCAAAAATACCTGCATGGCGACGATAGTGGAACGCCAATCTGTGCGCCAAAATACCTTTGATGCTGCTGCCACAAAGCACTGGGCTCTTAGTTTGCCACCTGGCTTGATGCTGCTGCCATTCCACACGGGGTTCGCTGTAACTTATCAGCGCAACACTGCCACTTTTGGGTGCTTTGCCAAGCAGAACAGATCCTGAGCCGCAACGCCAGTTATCCAGCGCTTGCAGAGGAATATCAGCGACCAAGGCCGTGGAAGCCGCAGCCAGGGTTTTCGAAAGCGTGGTCGGCACAGCCCGCGCAGCGAGTTGCAAGGCTTTTGCCGCCGACGGGCCTTGGGCTAAATCAAACAGTTGCTCCTGCAACCCAACCAATTTGATTTGCCCCAGTCCATTGCGGGTACTGGCACCAAAAGCCATTCGGCGATCTGCCCACAACTGCAGTAATTGGTCCCACTGTGCCAGTAATGCCTCGCTGTCGGCTGCATCAGTCAATGTCCATTGAATGGAGGTGCTAAAGCGCAGGCCAGCAGGTAACATGATTTGTTCGAATTTCGCCGTGTCTTTGGCCACACCGCGGTCATTAATGGCAACCCGATCCCGATGATGCGGCGAAGGCTGCAGCAAGCGCGTAAATAGCGGCTCAGCCCTTAAAGCCACGGGATCTTGCAAACCCATCACCGGCTTATTGGCCGAGTTGTGTAAAAAGCCTGGTTGCAAGCGTAGCAAGGAACGCTGTTGTAAAGAGCCAAACCAGCGCTCTGCCATTGCTGCATCCAGCTGGGTGGCAAGTGAGCGCCAGACACCGGCGATGGCGGTGGCCGGAATGTAAGGCAAACCGTTAGCATCGCGGGCTAGGGCATTATCAAAGCCGGTTTCGCGCTCACCTGAGCTAATTACCATGGGGCTGGTGGTTTCCAGCACCAAACGGGTTAGATGAACCTTAGTCATGAGCCACCTCCAACATGATTTTAAAGGCTTCGCATGCTTTTTTCAGAGCAGCGTAATTGGATACGTCGTAACGGCCGAGCAATTCCAGCGCCCGTAATACGGCAGCATCGTCTTTATTGGCAAACACTGCCTGACAATAACTGGCATAGCTAATAAAGCGCTCGCCATTATCCCAGCTGATGCCCCAGCCATAAGGATCGTTTTCAGCTTTCGCGATGTGGTGCGCTTTATTACCGCTGCCGGTGCCAAAGGTGGTGTCGCGCCAGTTGGAGTCTTGTTCTTTTAGCAGGGTTGCTACACGCTGCCATTGGGTGCGGTTGGGCCCATAGGTCTGTGCATGCAAGATACCACTGTAACGCCTTGCAACCAGATAGCCCTGCAACAGCTCGCGTACCAGTTGCAACGCCTGCTCATTGTTTTGCCCGGCCACGGCATTGCTGCCAGCCTTGGCGTGCAACCAGCGGATAAAAGCGGTTGCCGGCGCTTTATCGGCCTGTGCATTGGTCGCGGCAAGTGGCGCAATTCGCAGGGAATCGAGTGTACCTGTCAGGGTGCTTTGCATGGCCCAGCTTGGGTTGACCCGCACCCAGCCCAGCCCCTGTTGCTGGTTGATGCCAACGCCCTGACTAAGCTGCTGCAATTGGTGAGCGCTTAATGGCTGCTCCAGCCGATAAACCAATACAGAGCCTTTTCGAATAAACAGCTGCTCGCTGTCGGCACCGGCTCTTTTTTGGTTGAACAGGCTTTGTTGCCGGGTACGCACAAAGCTTAACTCTGGCTGCAGGCTAACCGCTGGTAAGCCTGCATCTGGCAGTAATTCGTTCAGCTTTGGGGTGTAACTGGGCTGCCCTTGCGCATCCAGCACCTGCAGATCACTCACACACCAGAGGGTTAGCTGGCGGCCAGCACACTCAGGAGCTGGTTCGACGGCCTCAGGTAACAGCATGATACTAATGCGGCCAAACTCAGATCCTTTGCTGCGGCCAATTCGGTGTTGGCCTTGCAGCATCGGCGCTAGCTGTTGCCAGTGCTGGTCGCTGCAATCTATCCAACCGATAAACACCTGGCCGGCTTCTAAAGCCGCATAGTTAAACAGCTGGCTGTTTTTGGCTTTGCCAGTGGTTTCATCAATAGCCGTTTTTGTAAACCAGAGTTGTTTCACATCCGCCAATGCGCCCTCAGGGGTGACAAAACCATCACGGCATTGCTGATACTGCAGCAGTTCGTCACGGCGAAAATCTGCACTGGCCTGGTTACTAACATGCTGGGTGCAAAGCTCGGCTTGGCCGTCTTTTTGACTAACCACGGGCTGGCCTTTGATGCCATACCAGCTGGCTGGCACCGGTAAGCTAAGCAAGGATGACGCAACCGGATAGCAAGGCCCAAAGCGCACGCTGCCGTTGTGAAATAACTCCATTGCCAAGGCTGCCTGATCATTGTTTTGCTGTTGGCTGTAAAATTGCGCCGCCAGCGCGCCCAGCAAGGTGGTGCCCGGAATGTAATCCAAACAGAGATGATTGTGGCTGGAGCCGGCCTGATAGCTCAGGACTACGGCGTCGTTCAGTGTTACCTGAAAAAATCGTTTCATATTAGTCTCCTGCAAGCCGGTTGACTTCCACCAGGCCTAAGCCGCGCTGCTTTTTCGAGCCGGCCGCATCGATAAGGGGTAAAACCGCTTCGATGCAGGCAGGAAGCCGTTGCTGCCAATCGGGGATCGCCGCCAGGTGTGGATGATGGCTGTTGATGCTGATGTCGCTAACCAGCTGCATTGGCACGGCCACTTCAATGGCCCGCAAGCTGCTGTTTTGCGCCACGCCGGTATCCGGATTAATGGCGGTGGCATGTAGCACCCTGAATAAATGGCGGCTTAAACCTGGTTGCTGCGCCAGGTAAGCTCGCTCAGCAGCGGGTAAATGCGCATTACTAAACTGCAATACCCCCTGACTTTCCAGCCCATTACGCCCTTCATCGCCAAACAACAAGGCCAGCAGGTTGGTAGGCATATCTGCAAACCATTGATTGTGCATGGCCGTGCTGAAGGCGTCGCGCAGCAAACCTTTAATGCTTTTGCCAGGCAAGTAAGGCAGTTGGTGGCTGTCTTTAATGCACAATTGGTCGGCGTAAGCGCCTGCTTCCTGGCCGCCGGCGCTTTGCCAGTCGGTTAAAAAGTTCCACGATAAACGGATGTTCATAACACCTCTCCATTGTTGTGCTGCCAGCTGCTGATTTCCTCTTCAAAATGCGCCAGGTTCAGTAAATCGACTAAGGGCGCTGCATAGCCTTCGCGGGTTTCTCGGTACCAACGCTTTTGCTGCAGACCCAAATTGGCCAGCGCCTCGATAAATTCGGACTCAGCGGCTTTGTTACCTTTTTTCAAGAACTCCAACCCACGTTCAAAGATACGCTTGGCCTCGACGAAATCACCGGCTGCCAGCTCAGATGCCATTTTGCGCCAACGCGATAAAGTAAAGCCTTTGGCATCGGTGCCTTTGGCTTTATCGCACAATGCAATCAGCTGTCGCAGCTGCTGCCAGCTAACACCACCCTCTTTTTCGTCGACCAGGTAAGCCATCTCAATCAGGTTGATTGTGCCCCCTTGTTGCAGCGGATAACGGTGCGCTTGCTGAGCGGCTTGCTCTAAGTCCGTTAAGATAACCTGGCTAACACGGTAACAAGCCAGCGCAGCCGGGCCGGTTTGCCCTGCCGGTACGCAGGACTTAGTCAGCTGTTTGGCTTTGGCACACAAGGATTCCACCAGGTGGTGACTTTGCACAAAAGGATGCCCGGCTTTATGGAATAACACACCGCCGCTTGCGGTCAGTTTGACGGACAGCTGATAATCACGACTTAACGCCCTCAGCTCTTTATCGGCGTGCTGTTTAAAGGCCCGGCAGAAAGTTTCGGCATAGCGAAGCGCATACTTGGCGTGACAAAGTAAGGTGACATCGTCACCGCCCAATACTAAGGGGCGCATCGGCAAAGTATGGGTTGCATCCGGAAACTGCTCAGCCAACCAGGCAGTGGCGTCCTGAGCTGCCAGCTCGGTGGCTTTGTTCACAGTATCAGAAAATTGGCGGAAAGCTTGGCGGTAATCGCTGTCGGACTTGCCTTGCATGGCGCTTTTTAACTGGCGTAGTAACAAGCCAAGGCCATTGCCATCGATGTGGATCAGTGCAATGTCTTTGGTACCATCAAACTCGAAGTCTTTGTCTAAATTGACTGGGTAATGGCGAGGCCGCAAGCTTTCGGGAGTAAAGCGATCTTGTAGGTTGGAGACTGTTTTTAGTTCAAACAACCCATAGGCCTGACGGTGCAGCTGTGTATCGGCGTCGAGCCCTTTCATCTCCGCGCTGTCTACGCCCGCTTTTTTGGCAAAGCTTGAAACTGGCACGGCAACCTTTCCGGAGCGCTGCTCTCTGGCGCTGTAGGCACTGCCATAAGGAAGAGTGATCTGCGGCAGATTACGGTCTTGCGCCAATAACTTATGACCCTGTTCAATGGCCTGGCCTAAGGTTTCACCGCTGCAAAGTGCATCGGTAAACACTAAACTGGGGAAAAGCTGCTGGATAGTGAGTGTCCACAACTGGCGAAATTGCACCAGATGATCTTTATTCGTGGCACCAGCATACAGGGCACCGCCTTTGCACCGCAAAAAGCTAATATCCACATCGCCGAGGTTTGCTGCTGGATTGGTTAGATCGTGCGTTAATGACAATGCGCGCAGAACCTGACCGACCAAGCTGCTTTCAGTGGTATCGACCATGCGATCTAACCGCTCACTGGCGGCAATCACGTCTTTTAACTTACCCGATTGAAACAGGTAAGCTTGTATCGATTTAGCCTCAAACAGGTAGGAATAAATCACAAGCACCTCGCAGTATAAGTAATTGTTAGAAATTGATTTTTATTTATTTCTGGCGAAAAAACATTGGAGTGTGGTCACCAAGCCAAACAGCATGGTAGAACTCTGAAGATGAAAGGTAGGTATTAAACTATTTTCAACGTCCATTACAGCCAACTGCAAATCCATTTTGATTGTTGTTTTACATAAAGTTTCGGCTAAACACAAGTTCATTTTTACTACCTTTTGATAATCGCCACGATGTGCATTAGCGCGAGTTAAAAACTGAAATGACTTTTTCAGCAGCTTCTTCTTCGTGCTCTGTAGAAACGTATGCTGTAAGTGACAACAAGATTCCTGACAATATGATCAAATCATCGCTATACCCCACCAGCGGAATAAAGTCGGGGACAACATCAATTGGAGAGATGAAATAACCCAGTGCTGAGTACAGAAATACTCGCACCCAATCAGGTGTAATGGGATCTTTGGCAGCATAGTAGAGCGTTAACGCTGACAGCAGCGCGTCTTTACCGATTTTATGGAAATAGTGACTGACCTTTTCCCAAAAGCCTTGCTCAGAGTAATCCTTTTCATAAGGCCCGAGGTCGACATGGTGTGGATCAAATTTATCATTCATTCTGCATTCCTTTTTTTGATATGTTGCCAGTACGAGTTGTAAAAGGTGCCGCTGACAAACTTGTCAGCCAGACAGTGCAGATTGTTCAACCATTGCCTGCTCTATGGTTTGTTGCAACGAGCTCACACCATAAAGCTGCAGCATGTCGTTGAAGTCGGTTGGTTTTTGAGCTTGGTGCATGGGTAAGAATTGCGGTGTTATAAAAATATCACCCTGCCGCGAAGCGGCTTTGGCATGCTGCAGGCCTACATTGCCAATTTGCGGCTTATACAGATCACTATCATGAGCAAAGTAAACGTGCTCGTTTAAATGATCCCGGCATCCGGTGTAGTTATGGCAACTTAAGACGGCTCGTATTTCACCCGGCCATACCAGCGCTAAACTCAGCGCAGTAAAAATACCTTCGCAAAACATGATTGGAAAATACCGCAGCCCGGATACAGCCGAAATTTTAACAAAACTGCCGCGCATGGCTCCTGGATAGGCGACATGGATCCTTTTGTTATCTGTTACTCGATCAGGCATGATCAGTTGAAAACCGGTATGCTCACCATTAATGCGCTCTAAAGGCACCAGCAGTTTGCCACGAAAATTTCGCAGCATAATCCTGCGGAGTAACTGCTGATTGGCATAGCCTGCTAGCTTGGATTTTATATATGGATGCTCAGGCCCTATAGAAGGCGCATAACGGAACCCCTTTTGTAGCAAAGCAAAATACTCAGCACGACTTTTATCTTCTGCCATGAATTGAGGCAATGTAATTGATGAATCACGCGGGGTTGCAGCCTCAAGTATTATTGGCTCAGAAGCCATTTGCGCTACCTGACTTGTACGTTCCAATACTGCGCGATTTGCCTTCAACCAGCGGCAGCCATTGAAGTCTGTGGTTACGCCACCGTCTTTGAAGGTATGGAAACGAAAAAATGGCCAAGGCTCACCTGCAGGATTTTGATTAAAATAATAAGTGACGGAGCAGGTGCCGCGATAACGCTTTTCCAGCACTGGCACCTGATTACCCGTTAAACGAACAGAATATGGCGGTAATTGAGCCAATAATGCCTTGGCATCAATACCCACCTCAGCAGCCGCCTTAGCGATATCATTGAAAGCCAGCTCGAATACTCTGGTCATCTCCCATTGTTGATAAGCGGTTCTGTTCATCAGCCTCTCCTGCGGTTTAATGGATAACGGCAGTGTAAAAAATATCTTCGAGGCGTAGCGGGTTAACAAACTTGTTAGTTTGGAGCTGTTTTGCGCTTATTTCGGCTTAACAAATTAACCATGGGGCGTTGGTGCAGTGTATGGCGGTGAAATACGCCTTAACGGCGCCAGCAGAGCCAGGATAAAACAGTGTATGGTACAAAAAACAACGTATAAACAATGGCGTATAAAATACTATGCTGTTTGGTTTTGGCGTGATAACGAAAGTAAGCGGCTTGACCAATTATGAGGATTGGATTCATCAACGTGCCATATAATAACCAGGTTAAACTGCTGGTCGTGTCAGTAGCGTTTTTAGAAAGCAACACAAAAAACAACATGCTGGATATTATGATGGCTGGGGGTAAAGCTTTGGCAATAGCATCTCTCATAGAGTCTCCCTAAAAGTAATTTACGCAATAGATTTCAAGATGCACTTAGGCGGGCCGTGAACTGGAGCGCAGCCAACACCCGAACATCTTGAAAGACGAAGAGTATTTATGCCTGCTTGCCAAGTTTTGCCAAGCATAGACAGCCCGTACCGACATCCAGTTAGGTGTTTAGTTTTGTGTTTAGCTGTTTTTCAGGTGCTTGCGGCAAAGGATGTATAAGCCCACTACAAGTAAGCTGATTGGAATTAACCATAGCAACATCATTCTTAACTCCCCATATATAAGCTTTGTACTTAAGACTCAGCTTAGCACGTTAAGTGATGAGCCAAGCTTTAACAAACTTGTCAGCTTGTGGCAAAAGGCCTTGGTATCCTTGCCTTTACCAGTTTTTGTTCGCGGCTTATAGTTTTTTGGCTGGAGACAGGCGAATGCGGCTATAGTAATTTATAAGGTTGAGGTTTTAAGAGTGCGCTGTAAATGACAATAGCTCAATTAAGCTTGGTAATTTTATTTGTTGGTATAGTCCTCATCGGTTTAACGCTATTCGCAGCCCATAAGGTTGCCAAAAAGAAACAGGCTAAATCGCTTTCAAAGAATGCGGATTAACTTTTAACCACTATAACCTTTAAGCAACTAAGGGGTATATATCCAAAGCTGTCGGATAAAGTGAAGATGAAGCGCAGCGGCATGCATTTTGATTGCTCGCTAGAATGCATTTTTATAGAGCAATACTGTCAGGATTTCGAGCAGAGGTCGTTTTTTTCGATTTCTGAACATTGTTGAAATGGAAGGTGGCACATTCATGGCACAATCGTGGCACATAAAACAAAAAAACCACTTAGCTTTCGCATAAGTGGTTGATTTGATTGGCGCACCCGTCAGGATTGACTCGGTACATCCTGTACCTCGCCCTGCGGGCGTTGCTACGCAACGTCCAAAACGGCTTTCCTGCCGTTTTGTCGAACGACAGGCTCTCATCCGGCAAGGTCCACAAACGAGAAAACCGCCCTATGGCGGTTTTGACGTTTGGCGCACCCGAGAGGATTCGAACCTCTGACCTCTGCCTCCGGAGCGCAGAAACCTATCTCACCAAATTATAATGTTTTATATATATCATGCACTTATATAAAGAGCGACACCTAGATTAACCCAAAAACACAACCATTTAAACCCAATTAGTCACATTTTTAGTCACTTTTAGCTACCAAAAATTTGACCTTTTCCTCAGGAGGCCTACGACAAAATTTTTTAAAACCGAAAAAAAATCTGAGTTTTTATGTCGAATTTTTTCGACACTTTTAGATGAATTTTTGGCATTTGAACAGCTATAAATACCCGCGATGCTTCAGCCATGAACCACCAAACTCAACATTCTTTATTACGCCTTAGCGTATATCAATTTAAATTACGCCCTAGCGTATATTGACAATAATTACGGTAAGGCGTATACACTCATTACAAATTACATTTAACAATGTGGAGTGTGTTTGATGCAGATCACCCGTCCAGAACAACTTAGCACTCTTATAAAAGCATATCGCAAAAAGCAGGGTGTTACGCAATCAGAGATCGCTCAGCTGGTCGGTCTTCGGGTGGCGACAATTTCTGATTTTGAGAACAAACCTGAATCCTGCAAGTTAGCCACATTTTTCAAAATCCTTGCCGCCTTGCAACTACAGCTGGATATCTCGCCCCGCGAAACATCCTTACAGCCAGACCAAGATACATGGCAGGAGGGCTGGTAAATGGACACGCTTGATATTTACATGAATGGGATCAGGGTTGGTGAATACCAGCGCGATAGACGAGGTGCGAATAGTTTCACTTACGATACTGATTGGCTGAACTCGCCAGGACGTCGAAGCTTATCGCTTTCCTTAACACTTCGACCAGAACGTTATACAGGGCCACAAGTCTATAACTTTTTTGACAACTTACTACCCGACTCTCGCGAAATTCGCGAGCGAATGGTGGCACGCTTTAAAGCAAACTCAACCGAACCTTTTGATATCCTTAGCCAGGTCGGAAGGGATTGTGTCGGTGCGATACAGCTGGTTCCGTCAGGTGCAGCTGCGCCTACCATAAAGCGGATTGAGGCGAGTGCGCTAACAGATACTGAACTAGCAAAGATATTAAATGGCTATCAGGCAAAAAAACCCTTAGGTATGCTGGACGATACACAAGATTTTCGTATTTCACTGGCCGGTGCTCAGGAAAAAACGGCACTATTATTCTATCAAGGCCAATGGTGCTTGCCACATAAGGCTACACCAACAACGCACATTATTAAGCTGCCAATAGGTGAGATACGCTCACATGATCGTGTGATTGATATGACACACAGTGTTGAAAATGAGTATCTATGTCTTAACATCGCCAAAACCTACGGCTTTGAAACGGCAAAATGTCAGATGATGATGGCGGACGGTATTAAAGCACTGGCGGTTGAGCGCTTTGATCGCAAGATGGCGCCTGACAACAGCTGGATCATGCGACTACCGCAAGAGGATTTCTGCCAGGTTAGCGGCACCTCCCCCGCTAGAAAATATGAGGTGGACGGCGGCCCTGCCATTTCAACCATAATGCAGGAACTACTTGGTGCTGCTAATCCCAAGCATGACAGAGAAACTTTCATGCGCACTCAGGTTTTATTCTGGCTGCTGGGTGCAACAGATGGTCACGCTAAGAATTTCTCCATTTTTCTTGAACGGCAAGATCAATACCGGCTAACCCCGCTATACGATATCTTGTCCGCCTTCCCTGCAATCTCTAAAAAAGGTCTACATGAAAAAGACTTGCGTTTGGCAATGTCATTAAAGGGGTCCAAAGGCAGAAAAACAGAATGCCGGTTGATCGGCCCTAAACACTTTTTCAACACCGCTGGTGAAGTCGGTTTTCCATTATCGAGCATGGAGCGGATACTACATGAAATGGGAAGCATGACTGCAGATGTGATTAATAAGGTTGCTGATGAACTGCCCGCTGGTTTTCCTAGTTTTATAGCTGAACCGATATTTGAAGGTATGCACAGATATAGCCAGCGACTACTTAGCTGATCACTAACCCAAAGTGACGCTTTTTTAGAACTTCACTGCTAATGTTGTACGTTAAAAGTAAATAGATGCCAAGGAACACTAATTACGGCCGAACAAAGCGAAATACGTAATGGTTCGAAAATTAACTGACACAATTTAAAGAAACTTTTAAGCTGTATAGTATTATTATAACGCGCTGAATTATTAAAATTTTCTGAAATGGTAGCACATGCCCAAACATCTGCTGATAGTCGATTTAGAAGCCACCTGCTGGGATGGTGATGTACCTAGTCTTAATCGTCGCCAAACCGTTGAGGATATGGAAGTTATTGAGTTTGGCTGTGTAGTGGCAGAGCCCGATGGCAAGTTGCTGGATGCAAAGTCCTTTATCGTGCGCCCTGTGTTACGCCCACAGCTCAGTTCCTTTTGCACACAATTAACCGGAATTTCTCAGCAGCAAGTTGCTGTCGCGCCGGTCTATGCAGAGGTAGTTAAAGTAATAGATGCATGGCTTGCTGCTTATCAGCCTTTTTGCTGGGCGTCTTGGGGCGATTACGATCGGCATCAGCTGGGTGCTGAGCGGCAACACAACGGTTGTGAGCCTGCTTTTATGGCACTAGAGCACAAAAACCTGAAGCAATTGTGGCGTGAAGGCAGAGCAGCCAAACGTCGCTCTGGTTTGCAAGCCGCATTGGCCTTTCATAACCTTGCCTTTGAAGGCCAACATCATCGTGGTATCGACGATGCGCGCAATATGGCTCGGTTGCTGCCATGGATACCTTTGTAAAACGTTGGGCTTGAATAAAAAGAAACTGGCCCCTCATAAATCACTGCTCGAGCTTTAACATTAGCAGGACAGAAGTCACCATGTCAGGTTTGCATTTTTCCGCTCAATCTCTGTAATTGATTTTACAGTAATCTATGTTACAGTAAACCTCAGGAAGAAACTAAGATATTACTGGTGATGTCGTGCAGCAGTTTTACAATAGAGAATCACAGCTAGCAGCGCTTCGGGAAATCAGCGGCAACATTGAACATTCAAAAGGGATACTCAGTGTTGTAGTGGGTCGTCGCCGTGTTGGCAAAACCAGGTTGTTGAATGAAGCGTTCGACAGTAACAAGCATCAACATCTCTACCTTTTTATTGGCCGTAAGTCTGAAAAAGCGCTGGTCAGTGAGTTTACTGCCATTCTTGAGTTTAAACTGAAATCGCGGTTTTTTCAGCCAACCAGCCTGAAAGATATTTTCGAATACTTATTTGATTATGCCACCAAGGTACCTTTGACTATCGTTATCGATGAGTTTCAGGATATCGAAAGAGTAGAGCCTGGCTTATTCTCAGATTTGCAGAATCTTTGGGATAGTTACAAAAAAAGCGCGATGCTGCATCTGGTTTGCTGTGGCTCTTTGTACAACCTGATGACTCGACTCTTCAAGGATGAAAAGCAGCCCTTACTAAACCGAGATGATTATTTTTTCAAAATCAATCCGCTTACTCCCGGTTACATCAAAGCCATTATGCAAGACAACGGCAAATATAATCCGGAGGACTTGTTGTTATGGTGGTGTTTATCAGGCGGTATTCCTAAATATCTTGAATGGCTAAATAATGCGACAAATGAACCGCTCTCCAGCCTTATCTCTGATACCTCACCCCTTATAAAAGAAGGGATGCATCGCCTAGTCGAAGATTTCGGTTCAGAGCACAGAGCCTATTTTGATATTCTCGGCGCAATCGCGAGTGGCTATAACACCCGGCCGAGAATAGAAAACTATCTTGCCATCGGGGTTGGCGTTCATTTGGAAAAGCTCGAAAAGGACTTTGATATTATCAATAAAATCAGGTCTATAACGGCAAAAGAGAGCTCACGAGATATTCGCTATGAGATTGCAGATGAATTTCTAAGTTTTTGGTTCAGGTTTATCTACAGCAATCGCAGCGCGGTGGAAATCGAGAACTTTGACTTTATCAGGCGGATTATCGACAGAGATTTTGACACCTATTCGGGTAAGCAACTGGAAAACTTATTTAAAGCCATTCTTGCCGAGTCCAAGCAGTTCAACCAGATAGGGAGTTACTGGGATAGCAAAGGGGAAGATGAGATTGATATTGTTGCTATCGATGATTTGAATAAAAAAATTCTGATCGCAGAAGTGAAACGGCAATCCAGAAAATATAGTGAAACCAAGCTGATAATGAAATCGAAAAGCTTGCTACAACAACTTAATCGTCATAGCTATGACGTGTCTTACCGGGGCTTTACGCTGGATAATCTTGATGACGTGCTTGCCGGGCATGCTTACTAAAGCGGGATTTCTCGGTGGCCCCCTTAGCCAGGAACAACTTGCGCATATTGAAGCATTAAAAACATTGTTCATAAAAAGAGCAGAGCCATTACAAACGCAGGCTCAACTTTTTGAACAGGTATGAAAAGAAGCGTTTTGAAAGCCCCCTATCAGCGCCAAAGTGCTATGGAACATCTGATGGAAGAACATAAATGTGACCACCTTCCTGCAGGAGCTTATCTGTATAAAGATGAGTTAAGCTAATGTGGAAAAAAACTTTGGTATCTGAGTCTAATTCGTGAAGCGACTGACGAAGATCTGGAAGAAAGCCATTATCTCGAAGCAGTTGGCGAAGTTATCTGGACAGTAAGCGCTGAAGTTTTGTTTTGCCCCTACTGTGGTAAAGATTTGTACAATGGTAAACCTAATGAGAGCACGGGTGATTTTGCACTCTATGATTCATCAGCCTATAAAATGATTAAACGTTAACGCGAATACATGTAAAAGCGAAGCTCACCTGAGATTACATTAAAGCGCATTCATAAAGTACTCTTGGCGATCTCAGCCCAGAGAATTTTCAGTTGAAGAACAGTGCTTTGTGAAGTGTCTACTGTTGCTGGTACGTATCATTTTATTTTAGGTTTAATAAATAGTCCGTTCGCATAAGTTACAACCTTAAAGCTTAACAATAGACACTAACTTGTTAGAGCGAACAAATTGTTCTACATTAAAGGTAAGAATGTAGCTATTTTATTTGTTCGAATAAATTAACGAGGTTTCCCAGTGAAAATACCTGTTGAAAGTGTTGCTGACATTGGTCAGGTTATTCGTATCACTCGGATTTCTCAGGATTTAGACCAGCTAACCGCAGCTCAACTCTCCAGCGCAGGACAATCATTTTTAAGCCATTTGGAGAACGGAAAAGAAACGGCACAAATTGGCAAAGTGTTGCAGGTGTTAGAATCATTGGGAATTGGGGTTGAGCTGACTCTGCCGCCTGATGTTGACACCATGCTGGCTAAATATCAAAACTCGGTAAAACATGGCGGTAATTTACACAATTATAATGTCGCCTCAGATAGCCCAACAGAGGAACTATCAAAAACATATCGGAGTGGCGTTTTATATGAAGATGGTAAGAGACTTCAGCGTACTGATATAAAGACCTTCCTTGAACTATGGGAAAAGGTATCGAACAGCAAACGGGTGCGACGGTCATGAGAGAGTTAGTCGTTTATCTTGACCGCACTTTAGTTGGAAAGCTATTCGAAGAATCGTCGTTGTGGGGATTTGAGTATGACAGTACATGGTTAACTCATGGCTACAACATCATACCAGGGCTTTTATTCAAAGCCGGTAGACAACTGGATGGCGCCACAACCCGGCCTGTGCAATGGTTTTTTGACAATTTATTGCCAGAAGAGCAAGCCAGAACCTTGCTTGAAAAAGAGGCCAAAGTGCAACCTGGTGATGCGTTTTCTTTGCTGACAGCAATTGGCCATGAATCGGCAGGGGCTTTTACGCTATTAACACCAGGTGCAAAATTAGATGCCGGACAGGCTATCGAGCTAACACCGGCAGAGCTCAATGAAAGAATCCTAAACCTACCAAAGCTTCCTTTAAATCTAAGCGAACGAAAAAAAATGTCGCTTGCGGGCGCGCAACACAAAATGTTGGTGATTTTCAAAGATGGGCAACTCTATGAACCTTCTGGCCAGTTGCCGTCAACGCACATTTTAAAGCCTGAACATACTGACGCTTCGGCGTATTACTTTACTACTCGAAATGAATGGTTTGTCATGTCGTTGGCCAGAGCGTGTGGCCTGTCTGTGCCGGAGGTACACCATATTTATCTTCCTGCACCGGTTCATATCGTAAAACGTTTTGATCGGTCTGGTGAGTATCCAGATATTCATCGATTACATGTCATAGATGGATGCCAGCTTCTGGGGCTGTCATTCAGAGAAAAATACAGTGCAAGCTCAGTCGAAAGTCTTAAAAAACTTGCGGATAGCTGTATTGCGCCTGGTCCAGCCCGGTTAGCTATTTTCAAATGGGCTTTGTTCAACGCCTTTGTTGGTAATGGTGATGCACATCTGAAGAACTTATCGTTTCGATTAACTGACCGAGGCTATCAGTTGATGCCTCACTATGATCTTTTAAGCACCAGTATCTATGCAGTGGTTGGAAAACATCATCTTGAAGAGCTCTCTCAGAAAATGGGAGCGGCAGCTCATTTTGGTGAGTTAAGAAAACCATGTCTTGCAATTTGGGCTGGCGCTTGGATTGCCAGAGGCACTGTCATTAAGAATTATGGAACAAATGAAAAAGACAATCATGCCGGCTGCAGATAAGTTGGCGGCACAAGTTGCTGCAGAACCCGCCCATGACGGTAAAGCTTGCGAAATGCAAATGCTGAAGAAGATCCGCCATCTAAAAATTCAGGAAATGCTAAATCAGCTGTGAGCAAAATAATTTATCCTTATTGTGATACATTCGCTTCAACTCATGCTTGCTGCACGGAAACGGAATAGAGCTTAGGGCGAAACCAAGAGTAACGACCCACACCTTGCGTGCGGGCCTATGGTTTTTCAGGGACGTTTAGAAACTTAATGCAAGCCCCACGCTAAACGCGGTATTTTCAATGCTCTCGCCGGCATGGCTTTCTGCTTCCATCCGCGAGACTTCTCCAGAAATGGTGAACATGGTCCAGAGTGTGTGCCATACACCTGCACTCAGTTTCCTTTGCTGCTCCACTTGCACCAAGGCATCAACGCCAGCTAAATCTACGGTTGAGACGCCATAGTTAATGCCAAACTTAGTGGCTCCGATAGTGTGCGTGGCTTGGGTGAACCAGCCTGAGGTGTCGCGCGGCGTGCCATTGATATCTGCGCCGTCGACCAGTAATCCATAATAGCCTAAACCTTGGCCATCAAATGCTGAGGCAGCTAAGCGCGTCGCGCCGAGTTGGAGTGCTGCGGTTACGTCGATACCACGTGCGGTATAATCACCGTTCGGGGTGGCAACGTCTTGGCTGAAAAAGGTACTAGAAATATAGCCTTGCTCGAAATTGTAGCGCAGACGTCCGTGGATACCCGGACGTTCAGAGCCGGAGTCGCCGACGTAACCGTTACCACCAAAGCTTACTGGGTCGAGCGGTTGGAAGATCCCGATATCAGCTTGAAAGTGCTCACCTAACTGGCGTCTGTAAGTGATCTGAGAGAGTCGGTCGGCAAACACATAGCCGTAACCTGCGGCACCAAGAGTGGTATTCAACGGACTCCGAATAGCAGCTGTTGCGCCAACGCCACCCAAGGCCATGTCTTCTAGCACGACATCGATACCAAATACCCCATAATCACGCCCCACTTTAATGGTGCCCATGTCGGCGTTACCAACGGTGAAAAAGGCGCGATAGGCACGATTATCGCCGTTCCCGTTAAAGGCGCTGTTGTCGGTGGTGCCAGGTTCAATCGCGAGAAACGCTTTGAGATCGAAACCATCTCGCTGCGTACTTGCCGAAAACTGGAAGCTGGCTGGGCTATAGCCATTCGATACTGAGGTTGCATCTTTGCCGGTACATAGCAACGCGTTGCCAGCCACAGCGGCGCCGGAGTCATCGCAATCAGCGAATACAGCGTGAGCATTTATGTAGCCGTGAAATTCGAAATCCCAAGCCGGTGCTGCGGTTTCTGCGTGAGCCGCAGCGGATGCGGAAAGTGCGGCCGCAACGACTGCAGGTAAATAATATAGATGAGTTGTTTTGAGTGCCATAACCATTGCCTCTTGTAATTGTTATTGTTGATGACAGATATCAGCAATTGCTGCGACCTGTTGCATCTTTTTTCTGCAATGGCTGTGCCAAGTCGAATACCAACCTTAACTATATGTTTTCATAGGATTTATCTTTTTCACAAAAAGCTAGTTATGATGACATTATTCATCAGCTTAAGGCAAACTGATGAACAAAATCATCAACGCAATCGCTCCATCTAGTCATTCAGATTAAAAATAACTATAAAAAACATAATGTTAAACATTTAATTAAGGTTGGCATGGGGTTTGCAAAAGCTCTAGGCCAAAAATAAGAATAAGGAAGCACATGGATACTTCATCTGTTCAAATCTTCAAAACTGCAAGGCGGCTTCTAACCGGTGCGCAGTCGAGCCGCGAGCTCTATCGAGAAATGTGTCAGTTGGGCACGCAGAATCCACTTATAGTGACCGACCGCGGCGTTAGTGACGCGGGTATTACAGCACAGATCACCGCACAATTACGCGACCAAGGCATTGCAGATTTAACGGTGTTTGACGCCATTACTGCAGAACCAGAAATGGCTGTTGTAGAGACCTGCCGTGACTTATTCGTCCAACATCAGTGCGACGGAATTATCGCTGTCGGTGGAGGCAGCGCTATGGATACCGCAAAAGCGGTCGCGGTTTTTGTCGGTGATGAGCGTCCGTTGTCTGAACTCTTCGGTGAAGATCAAGTGGCATCGCGCCGTTATCCTCTGATCTGCTTACCTACCACGGCGGGAACAGGCTCGGAAGTTACCAATATCTCAATTCTGGCCGATACCGAAGCGCAAATCAAAAAAGGGATAGTCAGCAATGAACTGCTGCCAGATGTCGCAATTGTAGCGCCGGAACTGACTCTAAGCTGCCCCCCCTCCGTGACTGCGGCCAGTGGTATAGATGCTCTAGTGCATGCGGTCGAAAGCTATTTGTCGAACTTTGCCACCGCGTTGACCGAACCTTATTCGCTAGCGGCGATCACTAAAATCCGTGCCTCGCTCGAGCGTGCCTACCGGCAACCTGACGACCTTGCTGCGCGCGAAGAAATGGCGACTGCGAGCCTCATGGCGGGCCTTGCCTTTGGTAACGCCGGGGTAGGTGCGGTTCATGCGCTTGCGTACCCCTTGGGCGGACGCTACCACCTGTCACACGGAATGAGTAATGCAGTGATGTTTGTTCCAGTGATGCGCTGGAATCAAGCCGCTTGCCCTGGGCGCTTTGTCGCACTCGCACATGCCTTCGGCGCTGCACCTGATATCCGCAATGCTGAGGCGGGCGAATATGTACTTAGTGAGATTCAGCGCCTGTGTGACGCGGTAAATATTCCATCACAATTACGAGCTTTTAATATTCCGGAATCGGCGTTATCGGTACTAGCCTTAGCGGCGAGCGGCGTCACTCGATTGCTGCGCAATAACCCACGGGAGCTATCCGTGAGTGATATCGAAGATATTTATCGAGAAGCCTATTAAGGAGCGCCGTATGTCTTTATGGAAGCAACGTACGTTTGGTGCAGAGGCTCCGTTTTTCGCGCTGGGACCGTTTAAACTGCGGTTACCGTTTATTCATTATCGGTTTGAATGGCCGGATTACTTTCAAGGTCTACTGATGTGTGCGGTCGACTTGGCCGCAATTTCGCTTATGACCGAGCTGTTGGGGATGCCGTTTGAGGCAGCGTTGGCCATTGTGGTCATCAACGGGCTATTTTATTTGCTGCATCATTTGCTCGGAGACCCAGTAGTACCCGGTTGGATCACTCCGGCGATTCCTCTGCTGATGATGTATGTTGGGGCGTTCCCTGAGGGTGAGGCGCGGGTGCATGCGCTGATTGCCTTCCAAATGATGCTTGGGTTGTTCGCAATATCCCTTGGCGCGTCGGGAGCCGCTAAACGCGTCGTGCAATTGATTCCCAGCGCCATGAAGGCTGGTATTATCATGGGTGCAGGTCTGGCAGCCATTGCCGTAGTGTTTGACGATGGTGGTCGTTTCGAGAGCTACCCGTTTACGATTTCGATTGCCGTAGGTATCGCATTTTACTTGATTTTTTCGAAGCACTTCACTGCGCTGCAAAGCCGTCATTGGTTGTTTGCAACCATCGGTAAACTCGGTATTTTCCCGATTATTGCGTTGGCGATAGTACTAGCGCCGCTGTTCTCAGAAGCACCATGGCCTGATATCGAATGGGGTTTCACATCGCCCGATTTTGTCACCATGTTCAGTCAATACACCGTGTTTGGGGTTGGCCTGCCACCTTGGAGTATGTATATAACGGCAATCCCGACAGTACTTGCGGCATACATCGTTCTGTTTGGCGATGTCCTGCAAAGCAAGGCGATTCTGGACGAAGCCGATGAAGTGCGACAAGATGAAAAAATTGATTATGACCCCGACCGTGCGCACATGATTTTTGGCGCACGGAACTTGGGAATGAGTTTTATCGGACCGGATGTAACCATGTGTGGTCCGCTGTGGGCGGCGATGCATGTAGTTATTGTCGAGCGCTTCAAAAAAGGTCGACAAGCCATGGACTCGATTTTCGGTGGTGCAGGTTCGTTCCGCTGGGGCACCAATACTGGCTTACTGTTGCTGCCCGTGGTTAGCCTCGTACAACCCATATTGGGCATCGCGTTGGCGTTAACCCTTCTGATTCAAGGCTATGTCAGTGTACGTATCGGCATTCAAGAAGCGCAATCTGAGCGTGATCTTGGTATCGCCGGCGTTATCGCCGCTATCTTAGTCGTCAAAGGCGCTACTTGGGCATTCGCTGCCGGCTTACTGCTGTGTTTCTTGATATACGGCTGGCGCTTACGGGAGCAGCAGTCATGATTTCCGGTGACAACTTACAGCGTATCATTGATGCCATGAGCGATGGCGTGTACATCACCGATGGTAATGGTATCACGTTAACGGTCAACAAAGCCTATGAACGGATCACCGGTATTCCACGGCAGGCACTGACGGGCTTGCACATGTCGGAAGTGGTGCAACGCGGCTATATCTCACGGTCGGTGACACTGGAAGTGCTTAAAGAACAGGGACCAGTCACCTTGACCCAAACCATTGGCGAATACCACCAGATACTAGTGTCGGGAACGCCCATGTTTGATCGCGAAGGGCGCATTGAATTTGTGTTGTCGACGGTGCGCGACGTGACCGAGTTGCTGCAAGCGAAGCGGGCTGAAGAGCAGCTTGAACAAATCTTACATGTGCGCGAACACTATAGTGGTGAGCAAGAGCACGAGCCCTTCATTATTAGTCGGGCAACGCAGCAGTGCTACGATCTGGCTAAGCGGGTCGCACCGACAGCAGCGAAGATCCTGATTCAAGGTGAGACCGGTACAGGTAAGACGCTTCTGGCACGCACCATTCACGAATACAGTAGCGTCGCGAAAGGACCCTTTATTGAGCTGAACTGTGCGGCAATGCCAGAAAGCCTACTCGAAGCCGAGTTGTTCGGTTATGTTCCGGGGGCGTTTACAGGGGCCTCGCAGAAAGGCAAAACAGGGCTTTTAGAGGCAGCAAATAATGGCACGCTATTCCTTGATGAAATTGGTGACTTGCCGTTAAGTCTGCAGGCCAAACTGCTCAAGGTGATCGCAGAAAATCGCTTTATTCCAGTCGGCGGTACGCAATTCAAGCGCACCAATTTTCGCTTGATTTCTGCTACCCATCACGATTTACATCAACTGGTGGCACAACAGCGTTTTCGCGAAGATTTGCTGTATCGCCTCAGAGTTGTACCGTTGGAACTCCCCCCGCTGCGTGAACGTGCCGAAGAAATCGAAGCTCTGTTAGAACACTATCTGCATCATTTTAACTGCAAGTATGAATTCGATTGCCGCTGGCAGCGCGAGGTGATTGAACGGATGCAACGTTATGCCTGGCCGGGTAACATTCGTGAACTGATTAATCTCACTGAACGCTTAGTGGTGACTGCTGAGCAGTCACTGATAACCACTGCGCAATTGCCCATCGAGTTAGGAGTTAATGAGAGTTATAGAAGCCCCGGGTTGAGCCTGAAAGACCAGGTTGAACGGCTGGAACAGAGACTGATTGAACAGGCGATGGCCATGTATGGTACCACACGGCAAGCAGCGACGGCTCTCGGCATCGATCAATCGACCTTGGTCAAAAAGCAAAAGCGTTGGCTCAACCAGCGCAGCTCGTATCAATAGTAGGAGTTAAAGAAGTGCAGATGTTTCACAACGAAATACCGCAGTTACGCCAGCAGGCCTATGTCAATGGCAAATGGGTCGACGCGCTTGATAAGAGCACTCAGTCGGTATTCAATCCGGCCACGGGCGAACGCTTAGGTGCTGTGCCCCAGCTCGGCGTACAACAAATCGATGACTGTATTGAAGCGGCCGAAGCGGCATTTTATCACTGGCGCGAAGTGCCCGTGCGTGAACGCTGTGCGCTGCTTACGGCTTGGTTCAACAGTATTAAGGCCGAGCGTAAGCGGTTAGCTCGAATCCTCACCCTCGAACAAGGTAAGCCCTATGCCGAAGCGCTCGGTGAGATTGATTATGCGGCCAGTTATATCCAGTGGTTCGCGCAACCCGCCTTACTCGATATCGGCGCCGCGTTACCTTACGGTCAGCAACCTTTAGATATGCTGGTGACAAGTGAGCCGGTAGGGGTTTGCGCCGCCATTACGCCGTGGAATTTTCCGGCGGCAATGATAACGCGTAAGGTTGCCCCCGCTTTAGCCGCTGGCTGCACCAAGATCGTCAAACCAGCGCCCGATACCCCTTTCACCGCGTTAGCGCTCGCTGAACTTGCCGCGCAAGTAGGTATTCCGGCTGGGGTGCTCAATGTGGTGACGGGTGATGCGCAAGTGATTGGCGAGCGTTTAACCCAATCGTCAAGGGTGCGCAAGCTAAGCTTCACCGGCTCGACCGCAGTAGGACGCAGTTTAATGGCAGCTTGTGCACCGACGCTTAAGCGCCTATCGCTGGAGTTAGGTGGCAACGCTCCTTTCATAGTTTGTGCCGATGCTGATCTTGATGCTGCTGTCGACGGAGCAATCGCTGCTAAATTCCGTAATGCCGGACAAACCTGTGTTTGCGCTAATGCCTTTTATGTTGCCGACAGCGTCTATGATGACTTTGCCCAGCGCCTGACTGACCGTGTGCAACAGTTGCAACTGGGAACGGGCGATCAACCTGAGGTGACGGTGGGGCCGCTGATCAATCGTGCGGCGTTGCACAAAGTCGAACAAATGGTCACAGACGCGATCCAGCATGGTGGTGAAATTCGTTGCGGCGGAAAACGCTGGCGTGACCATGGAAACTGGTATTTACCTACGGTTATCACCGAGGTCGATGCTTCGGCACGTTGTGTCCAAGAAGAGATTTTTGGGCCAGTGGCACCACTAGTGCGCTTCATTGATAGCAGCACGCTATTGCAACAATTGCGCGGTCAGCACGCGGGCTTGGCAGCCTATGTATTTACACAGAATCTAGAACAAATTCAACGCTCTGTAAGGCAGCTTGAAGTCGGGATGGTAGGCATTAATAGCGGCCTGATTTCCGATGCGGCTGTGCCATTTGGAGGTATCAAAGCGTCGGGTATGGGCCGTGAGGGCGGCCGTCAAGGCATCGAGGAATACCTCGAAACGAAGTACATAAAACTAAACAACTGATAATAACACCAATAACAAGAAGGACTTTTATCATGAAGACAACTAAAACACTGATCTCGGCAGCACTTACCGCAGCTTTTGTTAGCCTAGCTGCCGTTGCTGTTGCGAGCGAAACTCCAATTGAAAAGCTGCAAGCAGACATGCCAAAAAACTGGGGTAAATGGGGTACTAACGACCAAATCGGTGCCCTGAATTATCTCGACGATGCGCAGGCATTGCGTGGTGTAAAGGCGGTCAAGCAAGGTAAAAAATTCACCTTACAATTACCGATGATTCACGGCGTGGGTCCCGTTTTCCCGGGGCGCGTGCCGGCCATGCATTATATGACGCAAGACGAAAGTATGTATTCAACTGGCAAGCTCGATGCGCTTGCGGGTGGAGTTAAGTATTCCGACGACGCGGTATTTATGTATTTGCAAGGTACCACTCATATGGATGCCTTGGGTCACGCATGGTACGGCGACAAAGTCTACGGTGGCGTGAGTGCAGACAGCACCGTTCACGGTCATGACCACGTTGATATCGGTAGTCTGGCGAGCCACGGTATTGTCGGCCGCGGTATACTGCTGGATGTGGGTAAACTTAAAGGTGGCAAATCAGGCCGCCTTGCACCAAGTAGCTGTGTAACTTTAGAAGATTTGAAAGATACCGCGAAAGCGCAAGGTGTGACCATTGAAAAGCGCGATATCCTGTTGATTCGTACAGGTTCAGTCGGTCGTTTCTACACTGATACGCCAGATGCGGAATGGACTGCAACCACTGAACCAGGCCTTTGTTACAGCAAAGAACTGGTGAAATGGGTCGATGCGATGGAAATTCCAGTGATTGCTGCGGATAACCTAGCGGTCGAGCTGGTGCCACAAAAGATTGACGGCGTTGATTACGTGATTCCATTGCACGGCGCGTTGATTCGCGACTTGGGCGTGGTTTTAAGCGAGCTTTATTGGTTAGACGATCTGGCGGCTGACAGCGCTAAAGATGGTCAATACACCTTTATGTTCACCGCTGCTCCGTTGAAGATGGCACGTGGTTCAGGGTCACCGATCAACCCTATCGTTATTAAGTAATCTAAGTTCCGACCGTTTCATCATGAAATGCAATGCTTTCATGGTGAAACGGCAGCTATCATTGGGCTGTCCATTAGAAACAAGAACAATTGTCGGGCGATAAGCAGGTGACGCAATGGTCACAATGTCCTCGGTCACGACCTTGGCAATCTTTAGGGCGGCTCCCATCGAGGTCATACCTTTTGCCTGAAGACACTGCCACTGCACTTTAGAAGCTTTGTTACTCGTAGTTTAATACTTTGCTATCTCAGTCCAGAGAATTTGAATTGAAGAACAATGCTTAGTGAAGTGTATACTGTTGCTGGTACTGAGGAGATAACTGACTAATATCCTTAATTTATATTTGGCTAAAAGTAGCAGTGCCTTCATCTGCCGCATGACGATCACAATTATAACTTGACCTAAAAATGACCCGCATGCTGCGAGCTTAAATCTAAGTGAATAGGTAGTTTTTTTGATTCCGTAGAATTCATGGATGGTATGTAACGTTTAACAGGTAAGTGATGCTTACTGGGTTGTAAATACTGGCCTACAGCAGGGCAAGATCACGAACATTTAGTGCCGTTCTTATTACAGCCTCCATTTATGAACAGACTATCTGCTATTTAGTTGCCATCTACGCTTTAATTACTCTATATTTAAATTAGAGAAAATGAAACTAGCATAGGATGCACAATGAAGAACCCTGCCTTTAAACTCATACTAGTTAATTGTATTATGTCCTTGGCTGCTTACGCAGCAACACCAAGACCTGAACCGGTACAACCCATTAAACCTGCCGTTATTACCGAGCCTGAAAAAGTCGAACTTGGCAAAAAGCTGTTTTTTGATCCGCGTTTGTCGATGTCAGGCATAATTTCCTGTAACACCTGCCATAACTTGTCGTTAGGCGGTACCGACAACCTTAAAACGTCTATCGGCCATAAATGGCAGGCTGGGCCAGTCAATTCTCCGACGGTATTTAACTCCAGTTTGTCTATCGCTCAGTTCTGGGATGGTCGGGCTGCTAACCTGAAAGAACAGGCAGCGGGCCCTATCCAGGCTGAAGTTGAGATGGCAATGCCACATACTTTGGCAGTGGATGTGATTAAATCTATTCCGGGCTATGTCGACATTATGCAACAGGTGTATGGTTCACCCGAGGTCAATCTTGACCGTATTACTGATGCGATCGCGGCCTTTGAAGAAACGCTGGTCACGCCGAACTCCAAGCTGCACACATGAAGATGTAGTGAGGTCACTGAACCAGCTAAACTAGCGTAATATGCGTTAACACTGTTTTAAACGGCTGCTAATTTGCTTTAGTAATGTGTTTTGGAGACGCCCCAAAGGTTTGCTTAAACACCCGACTAAAGTGGCTCGGATTATTGAAGCCTAACTGGTAGCAGACCTGACTGATTCGCTCGCCTGCTTGCAATAAGCGATAAGCTTGTTGTAACCGCAATTGTTGCTGCCATAGCGCTGGGGTTACCCCAAAAGCTAATTTAAACTGCTGATAAAATTTACTGCGGCTCATGCAGGCGATCTTACATAACGTTTCAATCTGAATATCTTCATGCAGATGTTGTTCAATAAAATTCAGCACATTCCCCAGCGGGGTAGACATATTAGCTTGCTTACAACTGGCCAGCAGCAGCTCGCGGCTTTGCTGCTGTAACAGACGAGTAATCAGTTCGTTTAATGACAATTCAATTAAGTATTCACGATGTTGCTCGTTTTCACTAAACAACGTGATCATTTTTTCCAGTAACTGTTGTGTTTGCAGATTATGCTGACCGTGCACTAACTTCGGCACATAATGAAAAAAATCGTTGTTGCTAATTTCTTGTTTAAAATTAAGTGCATCTACCACTTTACGAATTTTATCGGTACTAATTTCAATGGCTAAGCAAGTAGTAGGTTGTTGCAGTGTTGCCTCAGGGAAATCGATGAGCACTTTTTGTCCTGGTGCCAGGACAAAAGATTGATGCGGTAAAAAAGCACTATGATATTGGCAATCGGCCACATGCATGACTTTCTTGCCCGTTAACATGCCGCAAAACAATAGCTCGCTGGAATGCAAGGCAACCTTTTGCGCATCTTGATAGGTGTCATAAATACTCAATTCGGCATGCTCACCGGCAAAGCTCACTTTGTTTTCAACAAGTACGTTAATGCGTTGGCGTCTTTGGGTGAGAACCGATGTTGTCATAGTCTCCCTCTATTTGGACAAATAGACAAAAAGTCTGGACTAGAAAGCAAGCGTGTTTAACACACCTTCGTTAAGGTGAACTTATGGCGGCTAAAACACAATAACCTTCCGCCAAATTTAGTTAATTAATCACTAAATGCACTATCACTATTTAGACAAAGGATAGACTATGATTTATGCAAATCCAGGTACAGCCGGTGCCTTAGTAAACTTTAAAGCGCAATATGGTAATTATATTGGTGGCGAATGGATCGCTCCCATTAAAGGACAATATTTTGAAAATAAAAGTCCGGTTAACGGCAAGGTGTTTTGTCAGATCCCACGATCTAGCAAAGAGGATATCGAATTAGCGCTCGACAAAGCACATCAGGCTAAAGCCGCTTGGGGCAAGACTTCAGTGGCGACGCGCAGTAATATTTTGTTAAAAATTGCCGATCGCATGGAGCAAAACTTAGAGATGTTGTCGGTTGCTGAGTCTTGGGATAACGGCAAAGCCATTCGTGAAACCTTGGCAGCAGATATTCCGCTAGCTATTGATCACTTCCGCTATTTTGCTGGCTGCATTCGCGCTCAAGAGGGTAGCATTGGTGAGATTGACGAAACCACGGTTGCATACCATTTCCATGAGCCACTGGGTGTCGTTGGCCAAATCATTCCTTGGAACTTCCCTATTTTAATGGCCGCGTGGAAACTAGCACCTGCATTAGCTGCCGGTAACTGTGTCATTTTAAAACCCGCAGAGCAAACGCCCGCTTCTATTTTAGTGCTGCTTGAATTAATCGGCGATTTGCTGCCAGCCGGTGTGCTGAATGTAGTCAATGGCTTTGGTAAAGAAGCCGGTGAAGCCCTGGCCACCAGCACGCGCATTGCCAAAATAGCTTTTACTGGCTCTACGCCTGTTGGCTCGCACATTTTGAAATGTGCCGCAGAAAATATTATTCCATCAACCGTCGAGCTTGGCGGTAAATCGCCAAATATCTTTTTTAACGATGTTATGGACAAAGATGATGCGTTTTTAAGTAAGGCCATTGAAGGCGCTGTACTCGCCTATTTTAACCAAGGTGAAGTCTGTACTTGCCCGTCACGACTGTTTATTCAGGAAGACATTTACGAGCAATTTATTGCGCGCATTTTAGAGCGCACACTACAAATTAAACGCGGCAACCCATTAGACAGCGAAACCATGGTAGGCGCTCAAGCCTCCCAAGCTCAGTTTGATAAAATCTTAAGTTATATTGAAATCGGTAAAAAAGAAGGCGCACAAGTGCTGATCGGCGGTCACGTTGAAGAACTAAACGACGACTTAAACGGTGGCTATTATATTCAGCCGACTATCTTAAAAGGCACTAACGATATGCGGGTGTTCCAAGAAGAGATTTTTGGTCCAGTGATTTCCATGTCTACCTTTAAAGATGAAGCTGAAGCATTGCGACTGGCCAACAGTTCGGAATTTGGCTTAGGTGCGGGTGTGTGGACGCGAAATATGAATCGCGCTTATCATTTTGGCCGCAAAATCGAAGCCGGTCGGGTGTGGACTAACTGCTACCATATGTATCCGGCGCACGCTGCTTTTGGTGGCTATAAAAAATCGGGTATTGGCCGTGAAACGCACAAATTGGCCTTGAATCATTATCAGCAAACCAAGAACCTGTTAGTGAGCTACAGCGAGGATCCATTAGGTTTCTTCTAAGCCAATAAAACCGAATATATAAACCTCAACCCGCACGCATTTGGCTCGATAACAACGGCTTAAAGCAGTTCTAACGCATAATGCACCAGCAGGGGATTTTGTGTTCTAAGAAGGGACTAAATAAGGTGAACAGTGCCACAGAACGTGAATAGGATAACGATGCCAAAAGCGATACCGCAGATGCAAAAAAGCCGCTTGGGTAAGCGGCTTCTTAAGTATTTGGAGCGAGTTACGAGGTTCGAACTCGTGACCTCGACCTTGGCAAGGTCGCGCTCTACCAGCTGAGCTACTACACACCCCACCTGAGATTACGGTAAGGCGCATTCCTTAAGTGCTCTTAGCTATCTAAGCAAAAAGAATTTTCATTTGAAGAACAGTGCTTTGTGAAGTGTCTACTGTTGCTGGTACGTATCATTTTTTTAAGCGCCTATTATTGGCTACTGCATCGAAGCATCGCTGATGTGGGCGTAGACGCTGGCGCTGCCATCTTTGTTTAGCAGCAGAATGTCGTACGGCATAAAGCGGTCTTCGACCTCCATGCCCGGTGAGCCGAGCGGCATCGCCGGTACACTCAGGCCAATCGCATCCGGATGCGACTCAGCGAGGAATTGCCGGATGTATTTAGCAGGGATATGGCCTTCAAAAGCATAGCCCTGCTCCGATACGGCGGTGTGACAGGAATAATACTGTGGTGAGATACCGTAGCGGGCTTTAATGCCACTTAAATCATCATAATTTTTCGTGTGTGCAACCACTCCCTGCTGTTCAAGGTGCAATACCCACTTTTTACAGCAACCGCAGCTTGGCGTTTTGTATACCGTGAGGGTTAGTGCTGCCGCATTGCCAGCACTGTCGGACAAAGCTGTAGTTTCCGGTTTAGCCGGGCCGGCGTCTTTACAACCAGCCAATAGCGCAGTGGCTGCCAGCATTGCCGTTATCAGAGTTAACTTCATAGTGCTCTCCCGCTGTTGCCTTAGTGCGACCAGTGCACATGCACGATCTTCCAACCGTCGCCGTTATCTACCAGCACCAGCGTTTCTTTACTGATAACGTCAACCGGCTTGCCTTTATATTCGCCAGTCAGTTGGCTGCGGCTAACCGAATAGGCCACCTTGCCCAGCACCTTGGTCTGATGTTCCAGCGCCTCTACCTGTACCGCCGCCATAAATTTCATATCGGCCAGCATATGGTGACTGGCATACTCATCTGCCGAGCGCTCTACGCCATTACCTTCGACAATCAGTACGTCATCTGCCAGCATGGCGCGGGCAGCATTGGCATCACCAGCGCGTAACGCCTGATGAAACGCTTTTACCGCCTGAGCGGCAGCGGTGCTTTCGCCGACAAACAAGGCCGGGGCGGCATGCTTTTCATTGCCGTGCGCCTGCACACTAACGGGGCATAGCAACGCCAGGCCCAGGCTGATGGCAGACAAGGTTTGAATTTTATTGCGAAACATATTAGGTATCCTGTTGTAATTATTAGAATAAAGCAGGCTTAATGTGCTAAGCCCACCACAGTGGTAAAGCTGCTGCTGGTTGCCAGAACCAATAGCGCCAACAGCATTTCGATAAAAATAGACCGTGCCAGCAAGCGGCTGTTCTGATGCTGCGCCAACGCTTTCACCAGATTAAATTTATGCCAGGCTGCCAGCAGTAACATAGCCGCGACCAACATCAGCTTTAACAGCATTAAACGACCATAGTCGGTTACAAACAGTGCTGCAGGCGAATCGAGTAGCTGCAGTAGTATCAACACGCCACAGCTGATAAGCACTAACACCACAATTACCGCTACGCGGCCAAACTGCTGCATCAGTGCCAGTAACCTGTCCGGTGCCAAGCGGTAACAGCTTTGCCACAGCGGCAGCAAGGAGCCTACCCAGGCCGCTATTGCCAGCACATGCAGCGTCAGTAACAGCTGCCACAGGCCTGCCAAACTGGCCACATGGCCGGTTTGGCTGAAACTGCCGGCCAGCAAAAACGCAGCCAGGCTAACAAGCGCAATGCTCACCGTGTTGCCGCTGTGTTTAACGCGCCGGGCCCAAAGCCACAGCGCTGCATAACCGCATAACCATAAAAGCAGCTGGGTGCGCATTGCCGATTGCCAAACCATCTGTAGCATCAGCCTGTCGGCCATGCCAGCTACGCCTGTTTCGGCCAGCGCACCAGCCTGCAGCGGCAGATACAGTAACGCCAGCACCATACCTGCGGCCGACCACCCCAGTACAAGGCGTTTTAACCACAGCCGAAAGGCAAGGCTATCAGACGGTGGCTGAGCCAGCGCCGGCAACTGCAGCAAAAACGCCGCACCAATACTGCCGCTAACCGCTAAATAACTCAGCAGCTTGTGGGCGAATAAGGCTAATACCCAGGTATCGCTAAACATCGCCAATCTCAAGCCATCTAGTGCTGATGCGCGTGCGCGCTATCAGCTTTCACCCCGGCGTCAGCGCCGGCGTGGAGCATAAAACTGAAATCACCTTTCATTTTATGACCGTCTTCGCCCAAACCTACCCAGTTAACCTGATAACTACCGATCTCCAGCACTGGCAACGGCCAGCTAAACTGCGTGGCGACAGCGGTGGGCGTAAAGCCAAAATCGACAGTGTTACCGTTATCGTGCAACAGCGTGACTTTCGTCAGCCGGATCGGGCCACTAAAGCTGATACTGAGTACATCCGGTGCCTGCATTAGCATGGCGTTATCCGCCGGCACCGAGCCGCTTTGTTTAACATGCGCCAGCACAGGCCCGGCAAACGCCAAACAGAGCAGAGTAAGTAGCGGGATTAATTTTTTCATGTTGATCACCTTATTTATTAAAACCCTGATCTATTAAAACCAGAAACGCACACCGGCAACCCAGGATGTTTCTGCTGTCGATGCATCCTGCAGGCGGGCAAAATCTGCCGTGTTACCATATTTGTTATGCCACTCTACCCCGACATAGGGTGCGAACTGGCGGGAGAATTCATAGCGCAGCCGAAGCCCTGCCCCCAGTGAAGACAGGCCTTTACCCAGCTGATTGACCTCATCGTCTTTGCCATAGGCTGTCAGCTCCGCCCGGGCCTGCAGGATCAGGCGCTGCGTTAACAGCAGCTCATATTCCGCTTCGGCACTTAACGCGGTGCGACCGCCAGTGCCCAGATAAGCCGTGACATCCACTTCAAACCAGTACGGCGCCAAACCCTGCACACCCAATGCTAACCACTGCCGGTTGGTGCCATCGGCAACCTGATCCAGGCGCAGCCCAAGCTGACCATCCCAATAGGCTGCTATCGCGTGGCTCCATAACAGCTCGGTGCTGCTCTCTTCCAGCTTGCCGTCACTGACTTCAGCTTCGGTTTTCAGCACCAACCGATCATAGGTCGTACCATACCAGGCTTGCAGCTCCAGTTCGCCAGCTTCACTGTCGGCATTGTATTCCAGCCGATCGCCCAGCACGGACCACTGTGGATGTTCAACGCCGTGCTTTAAATGGCGTGAATCGGCCATGCCATAGGGCCCGTCAGTCAGGGTGTAGCCGTTGGAGTAGGCATGTGGATCGCGGGCATTAGCCGGCGCCTTACCGCCTTGCATCTGCATATCGGCATGGTTCATCGTGCTGTGATCCATACTGCTGTGATCCACGGCCTGCTCAGCATGGGGCATTTCACTATGGTTCATCTCGGTATGATCCATTTTGCTATGGTCCACTTCGCTGTGGTCCATCTGGCTATGGTCTACGGCCTGCTCAGCGTGGCCCATTTTACTGTGGTCCATGCCGCTATGATCCATCTGACTGTGATCCATGTCACTAGGGTTCGTCTGGCTATGGTCAACCGCCTGCTCAGCGTGGTTCATCTTGCTATGATCCATTTTGCCGTGGTCCATTTTGCTGTGGTCCATGCCACTGTGCGTTGGTACCGGCGGTTTCTCAGTGGCGTTCTGCGCTGCCACGCCAGGGCTGAGCGCCACAGTACAGGCCAGCGCCAGCAGCGACAAGGTTAGCGTTACGTTGGCTGTTTTCATGACACCACCACTTCTCTGAACATACCCGCATCCATATGGAACAATAAATGACAATGCCAGGCCCAGCGCCCGACATCATGCGGCGTGGTTAAAAAGCTGATGCGCTGCGCCGGTTGCACCGGAATGGTATGGCGGCGTACCTGTGCGGCACCGTTGTCACTTTCCAGATCACTCCACATACCGTGCAAATGCATCGGGTGGGTCATCATGGTGTCGTTTTGCAAGATCACCCGGATACGCTGATTGTGCTTCATATGCACCGGTGTGCTTTTACTGAACTCTAAGCCATCGAATGACCAGGTGTAGCGCTCCATATTGCCGGTCAGATGCAGCTCAATTTCCGCCTCCGGGCCGCCCGGCTCAATAATACCGTCCAGCGAATGTAAATCGGCCAGAGTCAGCGCGCGCCGCCCGGTATTGCGCAAACCAATGCCCGGATCGTCCAGGTTGGTTCTTGGCATATCCACCCGCATATCCACCGACGGGCCATACTCGGTGCTGGCATGACGCACAGTTGAACTGGCTTTGGCATAAGGCACCGCCGGGCCATGCTGACTGTGATCGATAGCCATAGCACCATGCTGGCTATGATCTTCCGCGCCATTGCCGTGCGCCATCGCGCTGTGGCCGTGGCTGTGGCTGTCGCTTGCGCCATGGTTCATATTACCCATCATGTCAGCCATCGTCAGCCACTCCACCGGATCCAGTGCCGGCACCGGGGCGTGCAAGCCCTCGGCCACGGCCAGGGTACCGCGGGCATAGCCACTGCGGTCCATACTCTGGGCGAAAATGGTGTATGCATCCGCTTGTGGCGACACGATAACATCATAGGTTTCGCCCGGGCCAAAGCGGAATTCATCCACCGTCACCGGGTGCACATTCTGGCCGTCAGCCTGCACCACGGTCATTTTCAGCTCGGGAATACGCACATCAAAAAAGCTGTTGCTGGAGCCATTGATAAACCGCAGCCGCACGCGCTCACCGCGCTTAAATAAACCGCGCCAGTTGGCCAGCGGTGTGCTGCCATTCATTAAGAAGGTTAAGACAGCGGCTGACAAATCCGCTAAATCGGTTGGATTCATGCGCATTTGCTGCCACATCTGCCGTTTTGCCAGCGCCGCGTCCAGCCCTCTGTCAGTGATATCGCGCAGCATGTCCTGCACTGTTGGCTGATTAAAATTGTACAAATCACTTTGCACTTTTAATTTGCGAAACACCGTATGTGGATCTTCATCGGTCCAGTCTGACAGCTGCACCACATATTCGCGATCGGCGGCAATTACATCCTGCGCTTTGGGTTCAATGATCAGCGCGCCATACATGCCGGTCATTTCCTGAAAGCCACTGTGCGAGTGATACCAGTACGTGCCGCTTTGCTTTAACGTAAAACGATAGACAAAGGTTTCGCCGGGCATAATGCCTCTGAAGCTCATGCCGGGTACGCCGTCCATCTGGTAGGGTAAAATAATACCGTGCCAGTGAATTGAGCTGGGCACCGACAAGGTATTGGTTACCCGTATGGTGACCTCATCGCCTTCGCGCAAGCGTAAGGTCGGTGCCGGTATCGAACCATTGATGGTGGTGGCTTTACGGACCACGCCGGTAAAATTTACCAGCGCTTCGCCGATGGTTAAATCAATCACGTTACCGCTGAGCTCAGTGGCATAGCCGGTAAAGGCATTATCTTTAAAGGCGCTACCCGCCCTGACGATATGCGGAAAAGTGGCCAGCACGCCGCCCACCGCCAGCCCCTGCACAAACCGGCGCCGTGAAATCGATACCGGCATCATGGTGTTAGCCTTTATCATCTGCAACCTCCAATACTCTCTATATGCGTAGCAGTGTAGAGGACGAAACTGTCAGCAGCATGACATGAACATGACAAAGTTGTAATCTTGCTGTCATGTTGCTGTTTGGCGGTTTATGGCCTAATACTGCCAAAGCTATGTTTGGAGATGACAAGATGCGTTTGCTGATTGTGGAAGATGAACAAAAAACCGGCGACTATCTGAAGCAAGGCCTGAGCGAAGCCGGTTTTCAGGTGTCACTGGTCAGAAATGGCCTGGATGGCCATCATCTGGCGATGACAGAAGATTTCGATTTAATCATGCTGGATGTGATGCTGCCGGACGTCAGCGGCTTACGCATTGTGCAGGCGCTAAGAGAAAACCATAACCACACGCCGGTACTGTTTCTGTCGGCCCGCGACAGTGTCGACGACCGGGTAAAAGGCCTGGAGCTTGGCGCCGACGACTACCTGATCAAACCCTTTGCTTTCTCTGAAGTGCTGGCCCGGGTCAGAACCCTGCTACGGCGTGGTCAGGCCGTACCGCAGTCAGAATTATTGCAGGTCGCCGATTTACAACTGGATATCGCCAAGCGTAAAGCCAGCCGCAGCGGCGCCAAAATAACATTGAGTAATCAGGAATTTAGCTTGCTTGAGCTGCTGATGCGCCGCCGCGGCGAAGTACTGCCACGCTCGCTTATCGCCTCGCAGGTGTGGGATATGAATTTTGACAGCGACACCAATGTTATCGATGTAGCTATCCGCCGCTTGCGCGCCAAAATTGATGATGGCTTTGCGGCAAAACTGATCCACACCGTGCGCGGTATGGGCTATAAACTGGACGATGAGCAAACTGATGCATAAAGCTGGCAAACGCCCTCTCTCGATCACCGTTCGCGTGGTACTTTTTGTCGCGCTAACCATTTCGATTTGCCTGTTCTTCGTGCAGCAATTACTGCTCAGCTCAGTCGAACATCACTTTATCGAGCAGGACGCCGACGAATTAGCCGTGATCCTGCACGCGGTTGAGCACACGCTGACTACCGCTCAGGACGGCCAGCAACAGCCGGCACAGACGCTGGCCAAAGCGGTATCGGGCCATCACGGTGTTTACTATCAGGTGATGGATAGCCAAAACCGCTTACTGTACCGCAATGCCGACGTTGACTTAAGCCTGCTGGCTGCCAACACCCCGGCCAGCGCCGACTACAATGCCAAAACCATCCACCACTGGCAGCTGGACGGCAAAGCCTATCGCGGTGTGTTCAGCCGCCTGACCACGGCAGATCAGGACTATAAGGTAATTGCTGCTATTGATATCAGTTTTCATACCCATTTCTTGGCGCAGTTACAGCGCAGCCTGGGGCTGATTTTACTCGGCTCTGCACTGCTCACCTTGCTGGCGGCCTGGCTGGCGGTGCATCAGGGGTTGAATCCACTCAGAGGCCTTAGCGAACAAATGCGTGATATTCAAACCAGTAAACTGGATATTCGCTTGTCCCCGGGCGAGGTCCCGACCGAACTGCGCCACATGGTGCAGTCTTTTAATCTGATGTTAGATCGGCTGGAGCAGGGGTTTACCAAGCTGTCGCACTTTAGTGCCGACATCGCCCACGAGCTGCGCACGCCGCTGACCAATATGATCACGCAAACGCAGGTCAGCTTATCGCGCGCGCGCAGCGCCGACGAGTACCAGAATCTGCTGTTCTCCAATCTGGAAGAGCTGGAGCGGCTGAATAAAATGATTAGCGATATGCTGTGGCTGGCCAAAAGTGACAATGGCCTGTTAACACTGCAAAAGCAGCCGCTGGAGCTAAAGCAGGAAGTGGCCGCAATTTTCAACTTTTTCGAAGCCTGGGCGGCAGAAAGTCAGGTTGGCCTTAGCTATCACGGTGCCAATATTATTGTGCAGGCAGATCGCACCTTGCTGCGCCACGCCCTGACCAATTTATTATCCAATGCGCTTAGGTATACCCCGCCCGGCGAAACCATTACCGTCAGCACCACCGCAGCAGCCGACAGCACCACCATCACGGTAGAAAACCCGGGCCAGCCGATCCCGCCACAGCATTTGCCGTTTTTATTCGATCGCTTCTATCGTGCTGACGCCTCGCGCCAACGCCAGATAGAAGGCTCGGGTTTGGGCCTAGCCATTACCAAAGCCATAGTCGATGCTCATCAGGGTCAGTTAAGCGTCGAATCAGATGCGCGCTCTACCCGCTTTAGCATCAGGCTTAAACTGGCGTGACGTCGGTTAAACTCACCGCGGTGCTATGCGGTATTAGCCAAGTAACAGATACTCGTACCTAACAAGAAAACAATAGCTAAATAACTGTG
>NZ_ALAB01000030.1 GCF_000280055.1 Alishewanella aestuarii B11
GTAAGCGTCCGGCGAACACATCTTTTATTTGCTAACTGATCACGCATCATAGTGCTCACTGTTGCCAACTGTGAGACTTATGAATGACAGCTTTAAAACACCCCGATGTGCGCCGGGTCTTTTCCCCTGAGTTTAAATGGCAGATTGTCCGAGAATCCAAAGAGCGTACACTGTCCGTTTCTGAATTAGCCCGCAAATACGATGTGAACACCAACCAGGTATTTCGCTGGATGCGTGAAGCTGAGGCGGGTCAGGCTTTGTGGGTCAGACGCGCTAAAGGTGAACCGGATGCGCCTGTAGCTGCTTCAGCTTTTCTACCTGTCAGCGTCCGCCCGGCTAATGCAGCAGCCCCCGTTTTGCCTAAAGCTGCCATCACGGTGTCATTTCGAAGTGGTCATCAGTTGATGTTGCACGAGGCGACACCGGCCCTGTTAGCGCAACTGGTGGCAGCGTTATCATGATGATGTTATCGCGTGATGTGCGTATCTGGCTGTGTGCGGGTTTCACCGATATGCGCAAAGGGTTTGATGGCCTGGCTGCCATGGCGCAGCACGTCCTGCAAAAAGACCCTTTCAGTGGTCATGTGTTTGTCTTTCGCGGACGGCGTAGTGACCGGGTGAAATTACTGTGGTGGGATGGTCAGGGCTTGTGTTTATTCTACAAGCGTCTTGAGCAGGGACAGTTCGTCTGGCCTGTCGCAAAATCCGGTGCTGTGCATTTAACCCAAGCGGAGTTAGCGCTACTGCTTGAAGGCTTAGACTGGCGTCCGCCCGCCAGAAAAAATACGCCAAAAAACACAGCTTAAATACAATTAATCAATGAGTTA
>NZ_ALAB01000031.1 GCF_000280055.1 Alishewanella aestuarii B11
AAGCAAATCCATCAACTGGAATTGCAGTTAGAAGAGCTGGAGATGCAGACGGCCGCCTTACCGAAACTTACCGATGGCGCTGTCGAAGAGAAAGCCACTGCGCGTCGTCGTGTGACCTTACCGGCACAGTTACCACGTGAAGAAAAGCGTGTTGATGCACCTTGCCAGTGTCCGGCATGTCAGGGCGAATTAACCCATATCGGTGAGGATGTCTCTGAAATGTTGGATGTCGTACCCGCATCTTATCGGGTTATCCGCATTGTACGCCCTAAGTTCAGCTGCCAGCACTGCGACACGCTGGTACAAGGTCAGGCTCCGGAGCGGGTGATTAAAAAAGGCCTGGCCAGCGCAGCATTGCTGACACAAGTGATTGTCGATAAATACCTCGACCATCAACCACTGTACCGTCAGGCTGAGCGGATGGAGCGGGAAGGCATTGATATCGAGCGCTCGACGCTGGCAGACTGGGTTGGTCAATCCGGTGCATTATTAACGCCCCTAGCTGAGGCGATTGGACGCCATGTCAAAGCCGGTCAACATATCTATGCGGATGACACGACCGCGCCAACCTTATCACCAGGAAAAGGCCGCACGCAAACCGGTCGCTATTGGACGTATGTGCGTGATGGTCGTTCCTGGGGCGATACCACACCGCCTGCCGTGTGGCTGCAATACAGTGAAGATAGAAAAAGTCTGCACCCCACTGCCCATTTAACCGGGTATAAAGGTTCGCTGCAGGCTGATGCCTATGCCGGTTACAATGCCTTATACCAAAACCACATCACCCAGCATGGTTGTTGGGCCCATGTGCGGCGTAAGTTCTATGACATTACCCAATCCGGCCCGTCCCCCTTGGCAGAAGAAGCCCTGACCATAATCCAATCACTGTATGTGATTGAGAAACAGGCGCGAGGCCAACCACCGGATGAACGACAGCGCCTGCGAAGTCTGCAGGCAAAACCTATCCTGGTACAGTTTAACAACTGGTTACAGACAACCCTGCGCACCTTATCAAAAGGCTCTGCGTTGTCTAAAGCTATCCAATATGCACTAAAGCAATGGGACGCGTTGGTGGCGTACGTGGATAATGGTTATGCTGAGATAGATAACAACAGTGCGGAGCGGTCATTACGGCCCATCGCCCTGGGTCGGAAAAACTACCTGTTTGCCGGCTCTGTTGGCGGAGGGGAACGGGCCGCCGTGCTGTATTCGATACTTGGCACCGCCAAGCTCAATGGCATCAATCCCAATGCGTATTTAACTGCCGTGTTAAAACGTATCGGTAATCATCCGATCAACCGCATTGATGAACTGTTACCCTGGAACATCGACTTATCTGTCCAGCCAGGTGATGCGATCTAAGACACTAAGTGTCCACTAAAAATTAAGTGGACACTTAAATTAGAACACCTACCTGTGATCGCCGGACGCTTACTACTACTTTATGGACACTGCCGCACCGTTTCCGGGCGGCAAACATGGATTAAAGCAGGTGTATCACAATTAGGATCAGTTATTTAGTAATTCTTTACCGAACGGAGTCTCGCCAAATGCGTTAATATTTTTTTGCCCTGTAGCTTTTCCGATAATATCGGCAGCCTGTAGCCAATAAAAAATGGAGTTAACCATGTTCTTACCAACGCCAAGCCTTACGGTTGCATAATCATCTGTGAACGCGCTAGCGCCTTTGTCATCTTTAAAAGCACGAAATCCTTTTGGTAACCAACTATATCTTAAGCCAAAAGTTTCATGGCGAGCGAAGCTGGGTTTGAGTTCCTGATAAGCCATATACCAACACTTATTTGTCTAATCTACAGGCCACAATGATCTGTAAAGATAAACAGTGATTCTAGCTGAACTAGCATCTGTATTAAATAACTAATTTTTTCATAAACTTTGTAAAGCTTGTCAATGAATGCCGACTCATTGACGAGCTTCTTTATCAAGGCTAAATGCTTAATATTATTGCTTTAAGTAATACTTATTACGCCGTTCAATTTGTTTACGAAGCTGCTTAATTGACTCCTCCCAACCTCTAGATTGAGTTTCTTTATAGACTTGCTCCGCATGCTCCAGACATATCAGGTTTTTCACGTACAGCTCGTCCTCTGGTTCAAGCTCATGCGCATTGGGTAACCAATGATAAGCGTGAGCATAGGTTAAAGGCCCATCTAGTTTCCGCTTTTCCTTCATGTTATCTCCTTGAAAATTAGCCGGTTAGCAACGAACTTAACTCTGGCTTACTTCTGCCATAGCTAACTATTATGATACTGAGACCACTCTGGCGATAAGCGTTTAACGCTTTCTGTAATGCGTCGATAATCCAGCTAATCGCATTTCCAAAAGCCCCTCCGCCCAACAACGTTAAGTAAACCTTTTTGTTGCCGGTTTTAGTGGCATTAATGACAGCAGCGGCCAGGGTAGCTTCGTAAGACGCCTGTAAAATTAAGCTGGCTAGGGGCTGCCAAAGCGCTGCTGGATGTTCAGTGTAGGCAACTGGCATAGCTGAGCAGTACGCTTGAGTAACAGCGTAGCCAATGTTGTTGAGTGTGACTTCAGTATCGTATTGCACACCAATTTTTACTGCGTTAATTAGCTCGGTGATTTCAGTTTCATTTAATTGCGCCAGCGTTTGATTTATGGCGTTTAGCTGTTTGCTACTGGGTAGCGCGTAGCCGTTTTTCATTTGCCACAGACTATCAAGCTGCTCTGTTGTGTGCTGGTTTACATGCGTTAATAGCTGCTGCTCAAATTGCTCCAGCATATTCAGTTGCCGCTCGGCAGTTTGCCCTGGCTCGCCATCAACGGGCACAAAGTAATTTCGGTAGATAAGCCCGGCTCCGCAGGCCATGGCGCAGGCCGGGCCTTGTGTACGATCGAACTGATAACCGGTAATGCCCGAGTCAGGCGTGACCGTAGGGCTAACCATTTCTAATAAATTAAACTGCGAAGCCACCTGAAAAAACGCGCCAGCGTTTTGTGGATCCATATGCAAGCTTTGCACATCGGCAATTACTTCTTGCACGCTAGCTGGCTTGGCAATGAACGTTGCACTTTGCATAATCGCGGCGGCTTCAGCTTTTAAATCAGCCAAAGTGGGCGTGACTAAATGCCCTACCTGAAAAGTTTTCCCATTGGCACGGCTGGTTAACACGCCGTTTTCTAGCGACAACATTTGCCGTACTTGTGCCGCGCCCTGCTCGGTAAAACCAGTTAGTTGCTCAAACCACATTTAACACTCCTTAACTGACATCCTGTCTTCATTATCCATTTTTGCCCCGAAAAATCCGTACTTATATTAGGTCCAAATAAAAACCTAGGCTATAGGCCCTTATCAAATCTGGTCAATAAGTAAGCCGAGCGTTCCTGCTCCGTATTGAACTCAAACACCTTGATAAGCTCCATGTCATCCAGCTCTTCAGGTGGTAGCAAGCTGGCAATGCTACTTTCATCAATGATTACGCAGTATTTACCATTGTTCTCTTGGGTGTACACTGCCCCGCCTTCAAAGCGTTTATACAGTGTTAATCCAGCCAGGTCGTCAATCGACTGATTTGCAGTTTTATTATTCATCAGAGACTTGATACAACCGATTAAACGCCGGCTCTTCAAAGTAAGCATAATCGCCCAGCTGCAAAGCCTGCTGGCGGCGCGCTTGGGCTGAGGGTTTGCGATCGGCAATACTGATCCCAAACACTTCCAAGTGCACCTTTTCCATTAGTTGTTGCACTTGCTGGCGGCTGCATAGCTGTAATAGTTCACCGGCATGAATAAAGCCTTGTGCGCGTAAGCGTTGCTCGCTGTTATCTTTGCCCGCTTTACTGGCCTGAAACAGATCGCGAAATTGCGCTTCTAAGGTTATTAAGAATAAGTCTTGCTGTAGCATGCTCATATTAGCCTCCTTCGATAATTGGCATCCTTGCCAGTTTGTACCAACGCATCCAAGCAAATAGCATCCTTGCTAATAGCTTCCTTAAAAAAGCATCCTTGCCAATAGCGTCCTGCTAGTTGGTCCATACCCTGTCATGGTTAGTGACATGTCATCCATAAGTCACCATCTTAGGCTGTTTCTTTTTTCACGCCATACTGTGCAGGCACTCAGTGTATGTTTTTCAGGCAGATGTTTTTTGGCGTTTGCGCCAAGCCCTTTAAGACGTTCGCGCACTGACTTAGAGTTGAGGCAACACCCAACATAAAGCGAGCTAACTATGAACAACCAGCCTATTCGCGCTGAGGATTTACCTCGGCTAACCCGCTTGCAAGAGCTGTGTAAAACTCTCAATGCTATTGAACACTTAGCCAAAGCTAAGCAAGATAAAGTGGTGTATGCTGGGCGTATTTGGCGCTATGCCGATTTGGTTTATCTGGCTTATGAGTATTATGTGCTGGCTATTCCTTATGGCTTAAAGATTGATAACTTCAGTAAGTGGTTAGCGGCAGAACAAGCTATTTTAAAGCAGTTTAATTTACCCTGGCCGGTTGCCACCTTAAATGCAGCAACGGATAACGCCTAAAACGTATTGATTGCAGGTGTGTATGCTAATCAGACACATTTTACAGGAGTTTATATGCAAAACAGTCAACCCCAGCAATCGCTTTCGACAGATAACAATAGCCTAGATGACTGTGGCGGTTTAGTTGCCAGCGGCTGGCCGCTGCGCTGGGAGCTATTAATGCGTTACCGGCTAATTGAAATTGTTGCGCTATGGGAAGGCCGGTTAACCACCAAGCATTTATGCAATAGCTTTGGTATTGCGCGCCAGCAGGCATCAAAAGACATTAATGCCTATTTGCGCGATATTGCGCCCGACAATCTGGTGTACGACAGCAAACTAAAAGGCTATAAACCAGCTGCCTGTTTTACCCCCAAAGTCACCAGTGGCCTGGCGGATGAATACCTGCATGCACTGGCCAGCACCAAAGATTTTGCTCATACCTTTAGCCAGCTCGATTTAGGCTTTGCCCATACCGAAATGCTAACGCCACCACTGCGTCATGTAAATCCGGATATTCTGCGGGCACTGGTGCAAGCCGCACGCGACGGTAAAAAGATTGATATGGGCTATGTGTCGCTGACCAGCCCGGATGAAGAAAGCCGCATTATTGCCCCGCATACGCTGGTCTGCACGCCCCTACGCTGGCATGTGCGCGCTTACTGCGAGAAAAACCGTGATTTTCGGGATTTTGTGCTAAGCCGCTTTCGCGGCATCAATGGCATCGAAGGCGATGCCGAAATGACCAAAGAGCAGGATGAACGCTGGAATACCACTATTGATATCGTGCTGGTGCCCGATTCCCGCTTAACCGACTATCAAAAAGCCATTATTGCCGAAGATTACAATATGCAACATGGCAAGCGGGTGTTCTCCGTGCGCTCGGCATTGGTGCCTTATGCCGTGCAGGCGTTAAACCTGGACCTAGCAAAAATAGAAGCTCGCCCCGAGGCGCAGCAGATTATGGTGGCGAATTTAGATGAAGTTAAGCGACATGCGTTTTAGGCTCATTTAACTTTCAATTGCCTTAAACTTAATTAAAAGAACCTCAGCTAGTTAAAAAGAGCAGAGGTCAAATTTATTAGAATTCTATCGCACCCGAAAATTGCTTTGTCACGATTACGTCACGGATTTGTCACGGGGCACAAAAAAACCACTTAGCTTTCGCATAAGTGGTTGATTTGATTGGCGCACCCGAGAGGATTCGAACCTCTGACCTCTGCCTCCGGAGGGCAGCGCTCTATCCAGCTGAGCTACGGGTGCATCCAGAGCGCGCATTATAGACAGGCTTGCGGCGTAAGTCTATTGTATCTGTGTTGCTTTTTTAGGCGAACAGACGCGCTGGCATTTGAATATCGGTGCAACTGCCTATAATCTGTACTTTGCTACTGCGGTCAGGACACGCCGGCTTATGAAAACCCCACTGCCCCCTCTGAATACCTGGCAACGCTTACTGTTGGTACTGCTAACACTGGCTATGATTGCCGGTGTCGAGCTGTTACTGCGTAATGAGCAGGCGCGGCTCAGTGTCCTGAGTCAGCAACAACAATTGGCGGCAGCGGATCAGGTGCGAACCCGGCTGGAAAAAGAGCTGAATATCCCTTTGTACCTAACGGCCAGTTTAGCCAGTTACCTCACGGCCAAATCCGGACAGTTAGAAGCACAGGAGTTGGATATCCTGCTGGCGGGTCTGGTCAGGCAATCATCTTATATCCGCAATATCGGTATCGCCCCCGGCAACCGTATTCAGCATGTCTATCCGCTGGCCGGTAATGAGCAGGCCATTAATCTGTATTACCCCGACTTACCGCTGCAATGGCCGGCGATCGCCAGTATGATTAGTAGCCGCCGGGCGCTATTGAGCGGCCCTTTGGATCTGGTACAGGGTGGCCGTGGCTTTATCTATCGCTATCCACTGTATCTGGAAGATGGTAGCTACTGGGGCATTATCAGTACCGTGATTGATTTGGCACCAGTTTGGCAGCTTTTGACCAACAGTGCCAAAGAGTTAGGGATAGAGGTTGCGCTACGCGGCCTGACGACAGAAGGCGAAGTAACACCAGCATTCTTTGGCGAGCAGCAACTGTTTAACCCGCGTAGTTTGCAGTTAAATGTGGCGATCCGCGGGGCTGAGTGGCAAATGGCGGTAAAAGAAGCCCCGGTTACCGGTAGTCGCCTGACGTTGCTGCGGCTTGGTTTATATGCCACTGCGCTCTGTATTTTGTATCTGCTCAGCCGCTTGCTGGCCACAGTATACCGTTTGCGACAAAGCCGTGATGCGCTGACCGAGAGCGAGCAGCGGCTACGCAGTATTTATGACAATGTACTGGACGGCATTATCACTGTCGATCGCAGCGGCCGGATCCAAACCGCTAATAGCGCCTGCAGCCGGATCTTTGGCTACCAAACCGACGCCTTGCTGGGGCAGAAATGGACCTTTTTACTCGCCAATGCCCAGCAAGTTGAACGGCAAATTGAACAACAGATGCAGCAGGCAACCCCGGAGCAGCAACAACTGGAATGCCAGGGTTTGCGGGCTGATGGCCAAAGCTTCGAATTGCTGTTGTTTCATACCCCGATGCCACAAGCACACTATTATAAACTGCTGGTGCTGCGGGATATTACCGAGCGCAAACGCATCGAGCGGCTACAGAATGACTTTGTTGCCACTGTCAGCCATGAGCTACGCACGCCACTGACTTCAATTAATGGTGCCCTCAGCCTGGCGGTAGGTGGCGCTTTGGGCCCGTTATCGACGCAGCAGCAAAAAATGCTGGAAATTGCGCAACACAATTGCCGGCAGTTGCATCAGTTAGTTAACGACTTACTGGATTTTGAAAAACTCAGTAGCGGTAATATGCCGTTAAAAATACTGCCGTTTGACCTGTTACCACTGTTGCAGCAACTGAGCCAGCAGCTGGCAAGCAGTCAGCAGCGGCAATTCGAACTCAAAGCCGATGCCGCCACTTATCCGGTACTGGCCGACGAAGCCCGGGTGCGCCAGATATGTCTGAACCTGCTCTCCAACGCCCTGAAATTCGCTGAGTCGGATACACCTATTACCCTGCAGCTGCTAACGCATGCACAGCAGGTGGAACTGCAGGTGGATGATATCGGCAAAGGGGTGCCAGCAGCCTTTGAGCCAATGCTGTTTCAGCGCTTTGCCCAGGCCGACAGTGCCAGTAGCCGTGCCCAGAGCGGCACCGGCTTAGGGCTTGCAATTAGCAAGCAGCTGATCGACAAAATGCATGGCGACATTGGCTATCAGCGCCTGGCCAACGGCAGCCGCTTTTTTATCCGTTTACCACTGGCAAGCAGCTAAAATCGGCATTTTCGGGCTAAAAATTTGCACTGCCGGGGCTTTTGTCTTAATTTGTTGGCACTTGGTTGCAAACTGCCGTGCCAGCCCCGGTTTTTACGGCATACTGCAGCATTGTAACCCGCCGCCCTGCGGTACCGAAAACAATAACTAGCCGAACTATCCACGGAGATAAGAAATGCGTAAAACCCTGCTTGCTACTGCCATTGGTGCAGTGCTGTCGCTCAGCGCCTGCTCTGACAATACAGCCCCCACTCAACAAGCTAATCAGGCTGCCGCGCCAGCCGTTGCCGAGGTGACAGTGTCTAACCCTTTCTTCAAAAAAAGCACCTTACCTTTTGAAGCACCAAATTTCGCTGAAATTAAAGACGAGCACTTCCTGCCAGCCTTTGAAGAAGGTATGAAGCAGCATATGGCTGAAATTGAAGCCATTGCCAATAATCCGGAGCCCGCCACCTTTGAGAATACCTTTGTGGCGATGGAAAAAAGCGGCGAGCTGTTAACCCGAGTATCACGGGTGTTTTATAACCTGACCGGCACTGACAGCAACGAAGAGCGTCGCAAAATTCAAAGCGAGCTGGCGCCGCGTATGGCTGCTCACTCAGATAATATCAGCCTGAACCCGGCGTTATTCGCCCGTATCGAAAGCGTGTATAACGCCCGTAACGATCTGGGCCTGGATGCTGAATCCAAACGTCTGGTTGAAGTGTACTACGAGCGTTTCGTGCGTTCTGGTGCCAAGCTGAGCGAAGAGCAAAAAACCGCTATTCGCGCCCTGAACGAAGAACACTCTACCCTTACCAACAAGTTTGGCCAGAACCTGCTGGCGGAAACCCGCAATATCGCCGTGATCGTCGATACTGTTGAAGAGCTGGATGGTTTATCACAGGCACAAATTACTGCTGCGGCCAATGCAGCCAAAGAGCGCGGTCATGACGGTAAGTTTTTACTGAACATCACCAATACCACGCGCCAGCCAATTTTAACCTCGCTGAATAACCGCGAACTGCGCCAGCGCGTATGGGAAGCTTCAGCAAACCGCGCCCAGTCAGGTGAAAATGACAACACGGCCATTGTTGCCCGCTTAGCCCAGCTGCGTGCTGAGCGCGCCAAGCTGTTAGGTTATGACAACTGGGCAGCCTACACCCTGGAAACCAATATGGCACAAACCCCGCAAGCGGTTTATGACATGTTAGGTTCTATGGTTCCGGCTGTGGTAGCCAATACCCAGCAAGAGCAGGCCGCCATTCAGGCGATGATCCGCGAAAAAGGCGGTGATTTTGAAGTGCAGCCGTGGGACTGGGAATACTATGCTGAATTTGTGCGCCAGGCGAAGTACGATCTGGACGAAAACGAAGTGAAAAAATACTTCGAATTTAACCGGGTATTAAAAGACGGCGCTTTCTACTATATGAACCGCTTCTATGGTATCCGCTTTGAGCCACGCCCGGATCTGCCGGTTTATCACCCGGATGTGGAAGTCTATGAGGTGTTTGACGCCGACGGTAAGAGCATTGCCTTGTTCTATGCTGACTACTTTGCCCGCGAAGGCAAACGTGGCGGTGCCTGGATGAGCTCTTTCGTTGGTCAATCACACCTGACAGGTCAGAAGCCAGTTGTGGTAAACGTGATGAATATCCCGAAAGCGCCAGAGGGTGAACCCACACTGATCAGCTATGACCACACTACGACCATTTTCCATGAGCTGGGCCATGGTGTGCACGGTATCTTCTCAAACGTGAAGTACCCAACACTGGCAATGACCGCCGTATCACGCGATTTCGTTGAATTCCCGTCAACCTTCGAAGAAGATTGGGCGCAACATCCGGAAATTCTGGCCAACTATGCCAAGCACTACCAGACTGGCGAAGCCATTCCGGCCGATCTGTTGGATAAAGTTATGCGGTCACGCAGCTTTAACCAGGGTTTCGATACGCTGGAGTATATCTCTGCGGCCCTGCTGGATATGGACTGGCATACGCTGAGCGCCGATGCCCCGCTGCAGGATCCAAAAGCCTTTGAAGCGGCCTCGCTGAAAAAGCATGGTGTGGATCTGAACGCAGTACCGCCGCGCTATAAAACTAACTTCTTCTCACATTCTATGGGTGGTGGCTACTCAGCCGGTTACTATGCCTATATGTGGAGCGAGATCCTGGCCGCTGACGCCTTTGCCCATGTGCAGAAGAATGGCGGTCTGACCCGTGAGAACGGTGATCACTACCGCAAGAACATTCTGGCGGTGGGTAACTCACGGCCAACTATGGAGTCTTACAAAGCCTTCCGTGGTCAGGAACCTACTACCGATGCGCTGTTAATCCGTCGCGGCCTGAAAACCAAGATTGATTAATACCCCGCCTAAACCGCAGCACTGTGCTGCGGTTTAGCAGCATAAAAAAAGCCTCAACTGAGGCTTTTTTTATTGGCTTTGAACTTAGCCGTTAATCGCCGGCCAGCTGCATCTGACTGACCAGCACTGAACCGGTGTGCACGCCACCACGGCGATCCACGTCGTTACCTACCGCCACGATATTCATAAAAATATCCTTCAGGTTACCGGCAATGGTCACTTCGGCGACCGGGAACTGGATTTCACCATGTTCAACCCAGAAACCACTGGCACCCCGCGAGTAATCACCGGTCACGGTATTCACGCCCTGCCCCATCAGCTCGGTTACCAGCAAGCCTTTACCCATTTGCCGGCACAGGGCCAACAGATCCTCGCTACCATGTTGCACCAGCCAGTTGTGAATACCACCGGCATGGCCGGTACTGGCCATGCCCAGTTTGCGCGCCGAATAACTGGTGGTCAGATAAGTGGTCAATATGCCCTGCTCAATTACCGCCAGATCGCGGGTTTTAACCCCCTCGCTGTCAAAGGGGCTGGAAGCCAGCGCCTGGTTTAAATGCGGTTTCTCCAGAATCGTCAAACCCGGCGCCATAATTTGCTGGCCCACTTTGTCCAGTAAAAAACTGGACTTGCGGTAAATACTGCCGCCACTGATCGCCGATACCAGGTGACCAAACAACGAGCTGGCAATATCGGCGCGGAACAATACCGGTACTTTCTGGGTTGGGACTTTCCTCGGTTGCAGCCTGGCGACGGTTTCGCGTGCTGCTTCACGGCCCACCTGACGTGGGTCCAGCAAATCGGCATAACGACGGGCCACGGTATAGCTGTAGTCGCGCTGCATATCGTCGCCGGCTTCGCCAATTACCACACAACTAAAGCTGTGGCGGGAGCTTGGATAGCCCACCAGCTGGCCATGACTGTTACCATAGACTTTCAGGCCCTGATGGGTTGAAAACGAGGCGCCTTCTGAGTTGGTGATCCGGCTGTCTTCGGCAAAGGCCGCTTCTTCTGCCGCTGCACACAGCACTATGGCCTGTTCGGTGCTGATGCTATCAGGGTAATATAGATCCAGCTCCGGCGGGTTAAATTCCAGCCAGCTGGCATCTGCCACGCCGGCATGCGGATCTTCAGAGGTATAGCGGGCAATATCAGCCGCCGCTTCTACTGTGCGTTTTAATGCTTGCGGGCTTAGATCCGCAGTAGAGGCCGAGCCTTTACGCTGCCCGAAATATAAACTGATGCCCAGGCCACCGTCCTGATTAAATTCCACGGTCTCCACCTCACCATGGCGGGTTTCGACACTCAGGCCCCGGGTGCGGCTCATTGAGGCTTCAGCACTGCTGGCCCCGAGTTTTTTCGCATGCGCCAGCACCTGGCTAACGGCTTCTTTTACTTCGGCGATTTCTTGCTGAATAGCGGTTTGCTGCATCTTATTCGAACCTTCTCACGTTATCTGCCTAGCTTACCATAGTCCGCTGAGGGCTGCTGCCCATGTCTGCAGCTTTATACCCTTCGTCTTTCAAAATGCACGGGTGTTGGCTGCGCCCATGCCCTGGAGCGCCAGCCCGGCCCACTCACTTAGTTCAGCTAAGCTCGCAGGGATTCGCGGCCTTGCCGCCTACGTGCATTTCGAAATCCATTGGGTATAGTGATATACTAGTTGTAGACAAGTGATATAGAAGCCACAGCATGACAGATACAGAATTTAAATACGGTGACAGCAAATGGCTGGAACAACCGGAGCATATCAGTAAAAGCCAGGTTAAGCGCGAGATGCACGCGCTGCAGGCCTTGGGTGCAGAGCTGGTGGCATTAAGCCCGGCGGCCCGCGCCAAGCTCCCGCTGGATGAGGAATTAAAAGACGCACTGGAGTTGGCCGATAAGCTGGCGAATAAACGCGAAGCCTTACGCCGGCATATGCAGTTTATTGGCCGTCTGATGCGTGAGCGTGAAGATGAACTGGAGCCGATTGAACAGGCTCTGGCGATTATCCGTAACACCAACCAGGCTGCAACGCGCCAGTTTCATAAGGTCGAAACCTGGCGCGATCGTCTGCTGGCCGAAGCAGATGCTGTAACCGACTTTATTGCCGAGTATCCGGATGTTGACGTACAGCAGCTGCGCCAGTTGATCCGCAATAGCAAGAAAGAGCAGGAAAAGCAGCAGCCGCCTAAATCCTACCGCGAGTTGTTTCAACTGATTAAACCATTGATTATTCAGGACTAGCCTGAATTACCCCAGCGGCAGCTGACTCCTATCCCGCGCCAGCTGCCAGCGGGACCTGTTTTCCGGCCACCTGGTGTTAGCCGCAACACCCTTTGATACATCACCGCACTTTGTCGTTCTGCTGACATAAAAACGGCGCTAATTTTGTATTCGCTTATAAATCGTCTACTTTTATAACAGACACTTAGAATAATGTTCTGTTATCAGGAAACCTTTTATGGCCACCAAAAGACCTAGCACGACGCCTACCGTAGAACCCCTCGAAGATGAAATTATTGCGGTGCGCCCCGCAGTCAGTAACAAACCGGTCCGTGTTGGTAATGAACGCTATATGTACTTTACTGAGCGGGATCTGAACCGCATTTTGAGTAACCTCGATGGTTTACGCCAAACGGTTTTTCCCGGCAGTACCGCAGAGCATGAGCTTAACGCGCAAAAGCAACCGCACTTTCCATCAGTGTGCTTAATTGGTCTGGGCCGTTGTGGCTCTAATATCGCATTGGATGTCGCTTCCCTGGTTTATAACGCGCGCAATTTCTATCTGCACGAATTTAACAGCCAGGAAAAACAAACCCGCGAACAGGAACTGCGGCCGATGCGCTGGATCAAGCGCAGTCTGCATTTTAAAAACTCCAATATCCTAAAACCGGTATTTTTGATTGAGCCTTTGGTGATGCTGGGGGATCTGGATAAAGATATTGAAGGGCGGATCCGCTTTTCCAACCGCGCCGAAACCAGTGGTTTTTTACGCGATTACACCAAGATGAAAATTATGGATCTGTCTGAGGTGCATGCCGGTGGCGCCGGTAATGCGCCAATCCTCGGTCAGTATCTGGCTAAGATTATCCTGAACAAAGATACCCAGCGCTTTTCCAATGCCGACTGGAAATTTATTCACTCTTACCTGATCGACTCCTGCGGCATTAAGGCCAACCAATCGCGGCTGTACTTTTATATTTTCAGCGCCGGCGGTGGTACCGGTTCGGGTATGGCATCAGAATTTGGTCTGGCCCAGCAATATGCCTATATGAGTAAAACCTTCGACACCCGCTCCCTGCCGGAAAACGAAGAGAATCGCGGCCACTCCTTTGTATTTGAACCGATCTTTACCAGTGGCATCTGTATTCTGCCGAATATCTCCGATCATGGTGTCGAAATGTCGGAAGCCCTGCATATCAATGCCGGGCGCTTGCTGTGTAAATATCTGGCGGAAGAATGGGACTTTTCCTACAACTTTGATCAGGACGAAAAGAGCGACGCCAGTGCCATGCACCGCATCCGGCCATGGAATGCTATGATGCTGATTTCAAATGACATTATGCGCTATGCTGAAGAAACAGATGACGGCGACATCCAGCATATTGATGTCAGTACTATGGAGAAGTACGCCAACCAATATATCTCGCAGCAAATCTTTAATATTCTGACGGCGCAGGCGGTCACCACGGACTATGATGAAAACTACTTCCGCCGCGCCGGTATTGATATTGGCGAAACCATCCGGCTGGATGCCAATGACCTCTTTATGAGTCTGGCCGGGCCGGTGGCAGTGGCCTATGCGGAGTCGGTGATGCCGGGTGATCTCAGCGCCACCGAGAAACTGAAGCTGTTTGAGAAGCAAGCCACCCCGGGCCTGGATATTGATGACTTATTCTTCCGCTCTATTGATCTGCCGCATTTTAACAAGATCACCCAGGCCATTGAGGGGATCAGCCTGCTGCCGATCGAATCAACCCGCTATCGTGAAATCCTGGCCAAATATAAGGCTAACGGCTATAACGCCAGCGATATTAAAGATCTGCACTTTTTTAATAACTGCTCCTCGGTAGTGTCCATTGTGTCCTTACCCAAGGACTACAAACTGTCCTATATGGATTTAAACAAACTAAAGTCTCATCTGAACAGTTTGTTCCCGAATACCACGCTAAAACGCTATGCGCTGGTTATTGGTGCCTCAGCCAATATTTCGCTGACCACGCTGATAGTGAAGAGCCCCTGTTTAAGTGATGATTTTTTAACCCTTATTGCCGCCTATATCAAACGCTGCTTCGCAGTAGATAACTATCGCTTCGATGAAAAGCTTGATGAAGCCATGCTCGACTTTATCCGCAGTGAGCAGTTTGATGAAGGTCTGCTAGATAGCATGCTGCATGAGTTTGAGAACCCGGCCAAGATCCTGGATACCAACTGGTATGCAATTAAACCGATGTATGAGAAAAAATACCGTGAGCTGATTAATAACAAAGATAAGTTTGTTTCAATTAACGATATCCGCTTATCGCGCGACAGCGTAAAGAAAGCCATTAAATACCTGCGGGAGATCTACCGGCATAAGATCAGTAAAACCCGGGTTATTTCACTGTATCAGCAAAGCAGCAAAGCCGACTAAACTGCAGCATCCACTGTCAGAAAACCGAAAGGCCGCTAAGCGGCCTTTCTTACTTGTGATCCCTCACCCTGCCGTGCCGGACTTTAGCGCTGGCAAGGCTGAAGAAGCTTAGCAAACTTTGGTTAACCAGCCGTGCGTATCGGCAGCCTTGCCCCACTGAATATCGTTCAGCGCCTGACGTAAACTGGCGGTGGTGGTACCGGCTACGCCACCACCTACTGCATATTCCCGGCCGTTATGAATTAAGGTGCCGACCGGTGTTAATACTGCCGCCGTGCCGGATAAGGCCGCTTCGGCGCCCGGCTTCACCGCCCGCTCTAACAACTCATCGACCGTCAGTTCGCGCTCAGAGACCTTCATACCCCGATCGCGCGCCAGCGTCAGGATCGAATCACGGGTGACGCCATGCAGGAAACTGGCATCCAGCGCCTTGGTAATAATTTCGTTGCCATCGATCAGCAGGAAGTTGGCAGCACCGGTTTCCTGCACATCACCATGCGGGCAGAACAGCACCTGATCGGCCTGCACTGCAGCGCGTGCTTTCATAATCGGCTGCAGCGCACTGGCGTAGTTACCGCCACTTTTCACCATCCCCATATGGGGCGCACAACGGGCATTGTCTTCCAGCAATAAGCGCAGTGGCTTAGCACCACCGGCAAAGTAGTCGCCAACCGGCGATAACAGTACATACAGCAGCGAACTCAGGCTGGGCGCCGCTGCCTTACCAATAGAGGCTTCGGTACCGATATGGGTTGGCCGGATATACATAGAACCAGGTGGATTAGGTACGTCAGCGGCATAGCGTTTAACTATATCCAGGATCATCTGCCGCAGCATAGCAGCATCAACCTTTGGCAGCGCCAGCAGGTCACTGCTTTGCTGCAAGCGGGCGACGTTTTTGTCCATCCGGAAAATATGGATGCTGCCATCGCTATGGCGAAAGGCTTTCAAGCCTTCAAAACAGGTACTGGCATAATGCAGCACATGGGCACCGGGGTGCAGACTGATACTGTTTACCGGCACCAGTGCCGGCTCACTCCACTGATTATTACTATATTCCGCTAACATCATTTCAGCGGTAAACACGGTTCCGAATGCTGCCATTTTGATTTCCTGCTGTAGAGTAACAGGCCGGTTGCGCACCGGCCGTTGATCTTATTGTAAGTTAACTTAGCGACGTTACTGGGTACCACCCACCGTCATGGCATCCAGCTTAAGGGTGGGCTGACCCACGCCAACCGGCACGCTCTGACCTTGCTTGCCACAGACGCCAACACCGCTGTCCAGTTTCATATCATTGCCGACCATCGACACCTGCTGCATTGCCTCAGGGCCATTGCCAATTAAGGTAGCCCCTTTGATCGGCGCCGTGATCTTGCCGTCTTCAATCAGATAGGCTTCAGAAGCCGAGAACACAAACTTACCGGAGGTAATATCGACCTGGCCGCCACCAAAGTTCGGCGCATAGATGCCTTTTTTAACACTGGCAATAATCTCTTCCGGCGCATAGTCACCGGCCAGCATATAGGTATTGGTCATCCGCGGCATCGGCAGATGCGCAAAGGACTCACGGCGGCCATTACCGGTAGGGGCTACCCCCATCAGCATCGCATTATGTTTATCCTGAATGTAACCTTTGAGTACACCCTTTTCGATCAGCACATTGTAGGCGCTGGGGGTGCCTTCATCATCAATATTCAAGGAGCCACGACGGCCACTCAGGGTGCCATCGTCGACGATAGTACAGTGTTTCGACGCCACCTGCTGACCGATCCGACCACTAAAGGTAGATGAGCCTTTGCGGTTAAAGTCGCCTTCCAACCCGTGTCCGACAGCTTCATGCAGTAATACGCCTGGCCAACCGGCTCCCAGCACCACCGGCATGGTACCGGCCGGGGCATCAATAGCGGTCAGATTCACCTGCGCCATCCGCACCGCATCACGCGCATAGTGCTGCCAGCGTGGCTGACCATCGACATCGGCACTGAAGTACTGATAATCGGTGCGGGCGCCGCCACCGGCACTACCGCGCTCACGCCGGCCGTCCTGTACCAGTAACACTGAGCAATTTAAGCGTACCAAAGGCCGGATATCGGTAGCGAAGGTGCCATCACTGGCTGCTACCAGCACTTCTTCGTACACGCCGGTTAAGCTGACCATGACTTGCTCTGCCCGGCTGTCCAGGCTGCGGATATAGGCTTCAATCTGATGCAACAGCGCAACCTTTTCCGTATTGCTCAGGCTTTGTAATGGCTCACACGGCAGATAAATCTTGCTGTTACCACTTTTACTAAAGGCTTTTACACTGCCCTGCTGGCCCTGTGCCGCTATGCCACGGGCTGCGCCGGCGGCCTGCATCAAGGCATCGCGGTTAATGCTATCGGCGTAGGCAAAACCGGTTTTTTCACCGCTGATCGCCCGTACCCCAACGCCACGCTCAATATTAAAGGAGCCGTCTTTAACCAGGCCATCTTCCAGCACCCAGGATTCATGCACGCTGGACTGAAAATATAAATCGGCATAGTCGAGCTGATGCGCAAACAAAAAGCCCAGCGTCTGCTCCAGATCGCGGGCGCTTAGCTCAGAGGCTTGGATCAGGTTTTGTTCTACTGCATTCATGGTTTCAGCTCACTGTTAAAACGGTTATGAAGTTTTACCGGCATTTTCTGCGCCAGTTGCTGACAGTCGGTTAAATCGACCTCAACACTGATCGCACCGACCTCGCTGCCGGCATCGGCCAACACCTGACCCCAAGGGTCGATAATCAGGCTATGGCCATAGGTTTCCCGGCCATTGGCATGCACGCCGGTTTGACCGGGAGCAATGACAAAACATTGGTTCTCAATGGCTCTGGCCCGCAGCAAGGTATGCCAGTGTGCAGCGCCGGTCGGCCGGGTAAAGGCCGAGGGTACCGCCAGCACATTCATCCCCAGCGCCGCCAGTTGCTGCGCCAGACCGGCAAAGCGCACATCATAGCATATCGTCATGCCGAGTTTCAGGCTGCCCTGCTGGCTTAAGGTGACTTTATTCCCCGGCATGGTGCCGGCGGATTCGCGATAACTGCCGGTACTGTCGGCAACCGCCACATCAAACAGATGTAATTTCTGATAGTCGGCCAGTAAGCGGCCATCCGGCCCGAATAACAGGCTACTGGCATAAAAGCGCTGCGGATCCGGACTGGCGGTAGGCATGCTACCGGCCAGCAGATACAGTTGATGCGCCTTGGCCAGTGCTGCAGCTTGCTGTTGCAAAAGCCCTTCACCCAGAGGGGCCTGAAACTGCCGCTGCAGCTGTTCGCCCCCACCAAATACCGCAAAGCACTCAGGCAGTACCACCAGATGCTGTTGCGCTTTAGGCAAGGTCGCGAGTAACGCGGCAACCTGAGCAAAATTGCTGGCAGGATCGGGCAGGCTGTTTAACTGCAGCGCGGATAAGCGCCAGCGGCTGTCGTTAGGCTCAGAGTAAGGGCTGGCGGCTATCATCTTGACGATTCTCAGGTTGGGCAATCCGCACCGGTACCGGAACTTCCGTACTATGGCGGTTGACTTCGGTCACCACCGGCTTGTCAAAGCTACCGGTCACGGTAAAGTTAATACGGGAGATCACTTCGGCCGACTGAAACACTTCATCCAGTGCCAGTGCCGCCAGTCCGGTGGCCGGATTGACCATCCAGGCAATAATCACCGGCAAACTGGAGGTGACTTTCGGCGAGAACGACACCTGATAATCTATCTGCCGCTTCACCAGATCGGCGTAGCCCTGCAGCTGCATATTGCCGGGCACACCATCGATCAGAAAATCACTGGTTTGTGCCACACCCTGATCCAGACTCAGGTTACCGGTCATCCGGTTATAGAAAAAGCCTTTGGCGAACACATCGCGAAAATCCAGCCGCAGTTTACGCAGTAGCGAGTTTAAGCTAAAAATTGAGAATAAGCGGGCGCCCTGATCACTGACTTCGGTTAGCGAACCTTCGCCGAGGGCAAATTTCACCTGCCCCTGTAAGCTTTTTAACCGGAACTGCTGTGGAGCCCCCTGCCAGCCAAGCTGAAACTCCAGCTCACTGCGGCTGCCGCTGATGGCAGTAGTCAGCTCATACTCGGTGAGTAAGGCGCCAAGATTCGGGCTGCTGAAATTACCGCTAAACTGACTGCGTCCCAGGTCTGCATCGGGTTGCCAGTCGCCCTGTAAGACAAAGCGATTGCCTTTATAATCTGAGGTCAGTTCGGTTAACTGCCAGCTTTGGCCAGTGCCAGCGGCCTGAAGCGCCACCTTACCAAAACGATAAGGTCCGACCGAGCAGTCATTACAACTCAGTCGCAGCGGGACCATCTCCGTCAACCAGGACTGGGCAGCCAGCTCGGCTTCGGGCTCGGCCATAGCCACCGCGGTTTCCTGCTCTGTCGCAGCTTTATCCGCTAAAGGTAAGTGCAGGTAGTCGAGCTGTACCTGGATGCCGTCTGTCTGCCAGGCATGAGAAAATTGCCAGCGGCTGGCCAGCTCAGCTCCATTTAACTGCAACTGCCAGCCTTTGCTGTCGTTTGTTAAGTCAAATACCGTATTAGTCAGTGCCAGTTGCTGTGGTAATTGCACTGTTGCAATCCGCCCCCGCACCCGCTGCAATGGCGGCAGTAGCGAGGACTCGCTGCGGCTACTTAGCATGGGTTGCAACAATTCAAACCAGGGCACCAACTCGGCCTGTGCCAGTGTGACTTCAATACTAAAGTCCGGCTGACTTAAACTGGCTTTGCTATCACCCAGTACCAGTTGCGCCCGTTCGAAGCGACCGGTCTGATGGCTAAGTTGCGCCTGAAAATCCAATAACTGCGGGTAATTGAGCGCCAGATAACTTTGTTCAGCATTACCATTGGCCAGTAGATAGAGTTTACCAGCCTGCCCCAATGGCTTCTGATAGGGTACCGGCAAGGCTAAGGCCATCAGACCAAGATCGGCCTCCAGTGAGGCCTGATAACTGAATCCCTGCTCAGGCAATACCAAGGCCAGTTGCAACTGCCAATCGGCAGCCCCACGCAACAGTTCGCTTTGCTCTAATGCTAACAGGGTATTTAAGCTTGCCGCCGGCGCCTGACCTTGCCAGTTCATCGCCAGCTGATAGCCATCGGCTGCCATAGCTCCGTTAAAACTGGCCTGCACCGGTAGGCCCAGATAATCAAATGTCAGCCCTTCTCCCCGTAACTGTTCATTACGAAAATGTACCCGGCCATTGAGCGCATTTAACTGCATGGCAGGCGCTTGTATATTCGCCTGCACCGCTTGTAACTCGGCGACGCCACTGGCCACCACGCTTGGTTCCGTCAGGCTGATTTCCAACAAGAGTTCACCGCGCACCGGGCCGGCTAACCCTAAATGCTGCAGGGTCTTACCAAGGCTGTCATGCAACGACGACTCCAGCATTAATTCGGTTAAAGCGCTGCTATCCAGTTCCGTATCAAGCCGGATATCGAGTTGTTCAGCATGCCGTAGATCCGGGATATGCGCCGTTACCGGGTCGGTAAGCGGTAATAAGCCGAGATAACCTTGCTGGCCCTCGATTAGCATAGCGGCATTATCGAACCAGAGTTCAGCCTGCAGTTCGGTTAGCGCCGGCCAGTCGGCCGCAAAACGGAAGGTACTGTCGCTAATACCGGCATAAACCTGGAAATGACCATCAGCGGCACTAAACGGATAGTCGGCAAAGGCGCCGTGCCAGAGCACTGTGGCCTGCTGCACCTGCCCAGCCTCAATAGCACTGCTTAGATAATCGCGGGTGCGCGCCGGCATATAGCGCTGCGGATAGTATTGCTGAGCCTTAGCCGCATCCAGACCCGTTAATTGTGCCAGCAGTGACAGCTCTGGTTGCTCGGCCAGCAGCAAGCTGGCCTGGGCAGCAAATTGGAAATCTGCCATCTGCAGCTGCAGCATAGGGACCTGTATGCGCCAGCCTGAGGTGGTCTGCCGGGCCAGCAATTGCAGCTGTAATTGGTCGTAGTCCCAATTGTCATTAAACAAACCGTCCCAGGTCAATTGTTGCTGCTCACCGCTAATCCCGATCCAGATTTGTTCTGCGGTCGCTGCCAGCCGGACATCTAACGCCTGCACCCCGGGAATATCGGCCACAGCGCGGCTACTCAGCTGTTCAATCAGGCCTGTCAGTTGCCATTGTTCGCGGTTAAAGCGGCTTTGCAATTTACGCAAGTAGCCCGTTGGCTGATGCGCCAGGATGGCCTGTAATAGCTGATGGTCCTCTGCCAATAACTGGGCGAGAGGTTCCAGTGCCGCTAACGGAAAATCTTGCAGCGTAGCCAGATAGTCCGCACCATCACGGCTTAGCTGCAGTTGTAAGCCAGGCCAGCTGTCATCCAGATCTGCCAGAGTCAGTGCCGTTGATAACAATTGCCAGCCACCATCGACGGGTGTCCAGAGCAACTGCCCGGGTCCCAGCCTGACACTATGTTGCTGACCGGCTCTCTGCCAATGCAGACTGTTATCTGCTAATTCCAGTTGCAGTCGGCTAAACTGGCCAGCACTGATATCAGCCCAGGCCCTAAAGTTAACAGTCGCTTTTTGTAGGCGGCTACTCTGCGGAATATATTGAGCAAACCAGGGCAGCACATCCAGATCAGCGCTTTCGAGGTAAAGCTGGCCTTGCGCCTGCTGCAGATCTGCCCCCTGGAAGTCGAGGATAAAGTTGATGGTATTCGACGTGACCCCTACTATCGCGAGTTCACCGCGGCCCTGATGCCGATCACCAGCATTACGCCAGTCCAGATGCCGGATTTGCAGGATCTGCGCGGGATGTTCACTACTTACCAGCACCAATTCGCTGTCAGATAATGAGAATGCCTTGAGCTGCCTGAAAAATAGCTGCTCCAACGCCGGCAATGTCAGGTCAGGCCCGGAGCCGGCATTAGGTAACGCAAACAGCTTATCAGCATCCAGCTCATAACGGGCGCCGGTAAGCTCGAAACGTTCAGCCGTTAATTTAAGACTGAGTAAGGTTTTCCAAAAATCCAGCTGAATCGAGGTTTGCTTAATACTGAGCGGCTGAGCCTCAGCATGTTGGATCCTAAGCTCCTGCAACAGCAAAGCCGGCCCGGTGCCACGCCAACCGGCCGACAGCTGGCCGATCGAGACCGTAGCACCCAGTTGCTGACTGAGTACCTGCTCGAACTGTTGTTTGTAGCTGTCGGCATAGGGTAGCGTTAAACGCAACACCGATACCACTGTTGCCAGTAATACCAGGCAGAGCGCCAGTACCACCCACAGCTTATGCAAACAGTAAAAGCACAGCGGTTTAATTTGCACTACATCATTACCACGTCGAACTGCTCCTGGGTGTACATAGGTTCAGTTTGAATACTAATTTGTTTACCAATAAATACCTGTAACTCTGCCAGACTGTGAAACTCGTCGGTAGTCAGCGCATCTCTGACAATCGGCGACACATAGACCACAAATTTATCTGCTGAGTAAGCCCGGTTAACCCGTACAATTTCGCGTAAAATTTCAAAACAGACGGTTTCTACGGTTTTTAACGAACCACGGCCCTTACATACTGGACACTCAGAACAGAGAATATGTTCCAGACTTTCGCGGGTTCTTTTACGGGTCATCTCCACCAGCCCCAGCGCGGAGAAGCCATGGATATTGGTTTTCGCCCTGTCCCTGGCGAGTGCCAGCTCCAGGCTATGAAACACCCTGCGCTTGTGCTCCTCGTTCTGCATATCGATAAAATCGATAATAATAATCCCGCCGAGGTTGCGCAGCCTTAGCTGCCGCGCGATGGCCTGAGTAGCCTCGGTATTGGTATTGAAGATGGTCTCGTCCAGATTACGGTGGCCGACAAAGGCTCCGGTATTAACGTCGATGGTAGTCATCGCCTCGGTCTGATCAATCATCAGATAGCCACCGCTTTTCAGCGGCACCTTGCGCTCCAGTGCGCGCTGAATTTCATTCTCGACGTCAAACAAATCAAAAATCGGCCGCTCTCCGGGATAGTATTCCAGCAGCGGAATAATTTGCGGCATAAACTCTTCGCAAAAGGCCGTCAGTTGCTGAAAGGTAAGTTTTGAATCAACCCGCACCCGCTCCAGCTCAGTACCCACAAAGTCACGCAGAATACGATAGCTCAGGCTAAGATCTTCATAGACAACGCCTTCTTTGCGGGTGTTTTTCTTGCGCTTTAATACTTTGCTCCAGAGCTTTTTCAGGAATTTGGCATCCTGGATCAGTTCGTCTTCAGCGGCCCCTTCCGCGGCCGTGCGTACGATAAAGCCGCCGGTATCATCAACACACTTGCCAACGATCTCTTTCAGGCGCTGCCGCTCCGACTCAGACTCCAATCGCTGCGATACGCCGACATGGGCACTGTCGGGCATAAATACCAGATGACGTGACGGCAAGGTAATGTCGGTGGTTAGGCGTGCGCCCTTGGTCCCCAGCGGATCCTTCACCACCTGTACCAGCAAATACTGTCCTTCCCGCACCAGTACCCGGATATCCTTACTGACCGCCGGTTTGGCATCCAGTTCGCCCACTTCATTGTGCTGGACGATATCTGAGGCATGCAGGAAGGCCGCTTTATCCAGCCCAATATCGACAAAGGCAGCCTGCATTCCAGGTAATACCCGGCTGACTTTACCGACATAAATATTGCCTACTAAGCCACGCCGGGCTTGCCGCTCGATATGCAGCTCCTGCAGTACCCCGTTCTCAATTAACGCAACCCGTGTTTCAGTTGGGGTGACGTTAATTAATAACTCTGCACTCATGCTGACCTCCGCAATTGTTGTATCAGGCGCTCGGTTTCACAAAGTGGCAATCCAACAACACCGGTGTAACTGCCATGGATTTTCTCGACAAAGCGCGCGGCCAGTCCCTGAATACCATAACCACCGGCTTTATCTGCCGGTTCACCGCTCTGCCAGTAAGCCTCCAGCTCAGTATCGCTAAGCGGTCTTAACCAGACTTCGGTACTACTCAGTGCCTGTAATTGTTGCCCGGCACTGACAATGGCCACAGCGGTAAGTACCTGATGGCTGCGGCCACTCAGTTGCCGCAGCATTTGCATAAAGTGGTCTTTAGATTCAGGCTTGCCCAGAATTTGCTTATCTAAGATCACGCTGGTATCAGCACCCAAGACCGGTAACTGCCAGTTCAGTTTATTGGCACCCGCCTGGGCCTTTTGCAGTGCCAGCCGGCTGACGTAACTTGCCGGCTCCTCGCCCGTTAACACTGATTCATCAATCTCAGCACTGACCAGAGTGAAGTTGACAGGCAGTTGCGCCAACAATTCGCGGCGTCTGGGTGAAGCAGAGGCTAGAGCAATATCGGGATACATTATTGGATCTTCAGTTGACGACGGTAGCGACGTAACAGCCAGAATAACCAGGGCCAGGCTAGCATACCGGTTAACACGGGCCACAGGTAACCGGGCCGGAAATTTACCCCGGTCAGGAAATGACTTAACCAGAATAACAGTAGCTGATACAGCGCCAGAAACATCGCGACCAGCAGTGCTTGCTGTAGCATCGAAAAGTTACGGATTTTCAGGTAATTTGCCGCGACGATAAAGCTGACAACCGAAAACGCCAGCGCATTCACGCCAAGTACGGTGCCGACCAGAATGTCTGTTAAAAAACCGACCACAAAGGCGGTACCAATACTGACTCTGCGCGGTAACGCCAGGGTCCAATAAATGATCACTAATAACGCCCAATCCGGGCGGAATAATGTCATCTGATAAGGCAGCGGAATAATGGTCAGCAACAGCGCAGCCAGTAAACTCAAATAGATATATCCTAAACCTTGTGCCGGACGCATCAGGGTTGCTCCTCCGCTTGTCGTACTGCTTCAACCTGAGATCCCGGAGACAGAATCAACACATGCTTAATCCGATCCAGCTTGGCGTAAGGCCGCGCCTGCACACTGATAAACGGCTGGCTATCATCCCGACTAACACTGACCACCTCGGCCACCGGATAACCCTCCGGAAAGCGGCCATCCAGGCCCGAAGTTAGTAAACGATCACCTTCGCGGATATCGGTACTTAGCGGTAAATGAATCAACCGCAGCTGATCCCACTGCCCAATGCCCGCAGCAATAGTGCGGATCCCGGTGCGCTCTGCACGTAGCGAGATAGCATGAGTGTTATCTGAGATCAGGATGGCGCGGCTGCTGGTTGGGGTAACGCTGATAATCTGCCCGACGACGCCTTTATCATCAATCAGCGGATAGTGGACGGCAACACCGTCATTACTGCCTTTATTCAGTACCACCTGGTGCGAAAACGGATGGCTGTAAACGGCCAGCACCTCAGCAATCAAACGCTGACCTTCCACCACTGGCGCCGATCCGAGTAACGCCCGCAACTTATTATTTTCCAGCTGCAGAAAATTCAATAACTGCAGTTGGGCATCTAATTGCAACAGCCGGGCTTTTAGTGCGGCATTTTCCTGCAGTAATTGTTGCTGTGACATCAGTTGCTCTGAGGCAGTGGTGATCACACTTTCCGGTAAACTGGCGGCGTAAAAAAGTGGGCTGACCGCTGAGGTCAGATAACTGCGAAGTTGGGTGGCACTATCCGTGTAACGGTCGACGAACATCAGCCCGATACTGCAGGCTACCGCTAAAACTAAACGCAGCCCGAGTGCCGGGCCGCGTGCAAAAAAATCATTCATGTAAGTCTCAGAAAGTGAGAAACCTCTTTACTCGTAGCTGAACACATCACCACCGTGCATGTCGATCATTTCTAGTGCCTTACCACCACCGCGGGCCACACAGGTTAAAGGATCATCAGCAACCACCACCGGAATGCCGGTTTCTTCCATTAACAAGCGGTCTAAATCACGTAGCAGTGCACCACCACCGGTTAATACCATACCACGCTCAGAAATATCTGATGCCAGCTCAGGCGGTGATTGCTCCAGCGCCACCATAACTGCACTGACGATACCCGCCAGCGGCTCTTGCAACGCTTCCAGGATCTCATTGCTGGTCATGGTAAAGCTGCGTGGCACCCCTTCCGCCAGGTTACGGCCACGAACTTCAATCTCCAACACATCATCACTTGGGTAGGCAGAGCCAATCTCAGTTTTAATGCGCTCAGCAGTGGCTTCACCGATCAAGATGCCATAGTTACGACGGATATAGTTAACAATCGCATCATCAAACTTATCACCACCAATCCGCACTAAGGAGGAATACACCACACCGTTCAACGAGATAATGGCAACCTCTGTGGTACCACCACCGATATCCACCACCATAGAGCCTGTTGCTTCCGATACTGGCAAGCCGGCACCGATAGCGGCAGCCATTGGCTCATCAATCAGATACACTTCGCGGGCACCTGCACCCTGGGCTGATTCACGGATCGCACGGCGCTCTACCTGAGTAGAACCACAAGGTACACAGACCAGTACCCGTGGGCTTGGCCGTAAGAAACTGTTACTGTGCGCCTGACGGATAAAATGTTGTAACATTTTTTCGGTAACGTAGAAGTCAGCGATAACACCGTCTTTCATCGGCCGGATCGCTTTGATATTGCCAGGAGTACGACCCAGCATCCGCTTAGCGGCATGGCCAACGGCAGCGACACTTTTCGGTCCACCCGCTCTTTCCTGACGGATTGCGACAACAGAGGGTTCGTTTAATACGATCCCCTGGTCTTTAACGTAAATCAGTGTATTAGCTGTACCAAGGTCGATGGACAGATCGTTGGAAAAAATACCGCGCAATTTATTAAACATGGGGAAGGTGGATCCTTTTAACGACATCCGGCTACACCGGCCTGAGCGCTGGCAGCAGGAAAAATTTTATACGAAATTATGGCTATTCTAAGTAAGTCTCCGCCAAGAAAATAGCTTTTTGTCAGTTTTTTACCAAATATACGCAAACAACTTCAAGATGCGGGTTATACAGCTTGCCTCGATGTAAAAAACTGTCAGGTTGCAAACTGACAGCCCGCATCATACCGGCCGTCGCTATTTCATTTTTTTCCGCTCACCGCTGTTGTAGATCGTTATAATAACGCCGGTTTTCCTCTGAGCGATCTTGTATGGCGTCCTTACCGACAGCGACTTACCACTGGCAACGCCTGCCTATTCCAATGGGGCAGGATAACACACCTCAACTGTGGATCTGTACCTTGCAGGCACCAGTTGCAGAAGTTGCCGGGAATAAGTGGCTGAAGCTACACTCCGCCATCCAACAACGCAAACCCGGACAAGGCATGCTCAGCTTCGGTGGTGCCTTCTCCAACCATCTTGTCGCTTTGGCAGCTGCCGGCCAGCACTACCACTTTTCTACTATAGGACTGGTCAGAACCGAGCAACTCGACACGCATAATCCAACTTTAAGGCGCTGTCGGGAACTCGGCATGCAGCTGATTGCCCTCGATCGGATAAGCTATAGACAACAGCAACTACCAGAGTTCCTTGCCCGGCTAAAAATAACCTATCCGGATTATTTGATTCTGCCAGAAGGTGGCAGTGACCTTGCCGGGGCGGCAGGTGTGGCGCAGTTACCGCTATTACAAACCCCCGACGGCGACGCCGATCTGTTGTGCTGTGCTACCGCCAGTGGCGGCACCCTGGCAGGTTTAATCCAGCGCTACCCCGAAGTACGCTGCTTGGGTTTGCCAGTGGTCAAAGACGCATCTTTAGCAGATCGTATTAAGCAGTGTTTACCGCCGACATCGTCTTATCAGAATTGGCAACTGGCCGAGGCAAATTCGGCCTATGGCAAGGTTAACGCTGAGTTAGTAGCGTTCTGTTGTCAGCTAAAACTACACTATCAGCTTACTACTGAACCTATCTATACCGGTAAGGCACTACAGCTATTAAGCCAACTGCTGCAAACGGGTTCTTTAAGCGGCGTAAAGCGTATTGCCTTTTTCCATACCGGCGGCTTGCAGGGTTTGCACGGACTTTACTACCGGCGCTTACTCACTGAAGCACAGTACCGGCTGTTGTTAAGCTGAACGCAGTGATTGAGATGGTTGCGATGGCTCGCTGTGATAAGTCTTTGGTGGCGTTTGGCTTAATCTTTTCTATCGCTATCGCAGAATGACTCCGGTACGACGGGCGTACCGGAGTCTGGGTATCGTGTACTCGTTTAGTTTGGCTCTTCGTGCAGGGGGCGTTTAGTCACAGTGCGGTGTGTCATTGATGGCACGGATATCGCTCGCTGTGATAAGTCTGTTTTGTCTTCTCGCTTTATCTCTTCTATTACTATCGCAGAATGACTCCGGTACGGCGGGCGTACCGGAGTCTGAGTGTGGTGTACTCGTTTAGTTTGGCGCTTCGTGCAGGGGGCGTTTAGTCACAGTGCGGTGTGTCATTGATGGCACGGATATCGCTCGCTGTGATAAGTCTGTTTTGTCTTCTCGCTTTATCTCTTCTATTACCATCGCAGAATGACTCCGGTACGGCGGGCGTACCGGAGTCTGAGTATCGTGTCATCTTCTAGTTTGGCGCTTCGTACAGAAGATGTGTAATCGAAGTGCGATGTAGCATGGCGACAACTTCGTCAGGAACGAAGTTGGACTGCCGCAGGCAGGTCC
>NZ_ALAB01000032.1 GCF_000280055.1 Alishewanella aestuarii B11
TAAGGGATAACTCATCTTGTGGCCGGCTTCCCGCTTAGATGCTTTCAGCGGTTATCCGTTCCGAACATAGCTACCGGGCAGTGCCATTGGCATGACAACCCGAACACCAGCGGTTCGTTCACTCCGGTCCTCTCGTACTAGGAGCAACTCCACTCAATTATCCAACGCCCACGGCAGATAGGGACCGAACTGTCTCACGACGTTCTAAACCCAGCTCGCGTACCACTTTAAATGGCGAACAGCCATACCCTTGGGACCGACTTCAGCCCCAGGATGTGATGAGCCGACATCGAGGTGCCAAACACCGCCGTCGATATGAACTCTTGGGCGGTATCAGCCTGTTATCCCCGGAGTACCTTTTATCCGTTGAGCGATGGCCCTTCCATACAGAACCACCGGATCACTATGACCTACTTTCGTACCTGCTCGACGTGTCTGTCTCGCAGTTAAGCTGGCTTCTACCATTACACTAACCGTACGATGTCCGACCGTACTTAGCCAACCTTCGTGCTCCTCCGTTACGCTTTAGGAGGAGACCGCCCCAGTCAAACTACCCACCAGACACTGTCCGCAATCCCGGTTCAGGGACCTACGTTAGAACATCAAACATACAAGGGTGGTATTTCAAGGACGGCTCCACCAGGACTAGCGTCCCAGCTTCAAAGCCTCCCACCTATCCTACACATGTAGGGTCAATGTTCAGTGCCAAGCTATAGTAAAGGTTCACGGGGTCTTTCCGTCTAGCCGCGGGTATACGGCATCTTCACCGCAATTTCAATTTCACTGAGTCTCGGCTGGAGACAGCCTGGCCATCATTACACCATTCGTGCAGGTCGGAACTTACCCGACAAGGAATTTCGCTACCTTAGGACCGTTATAGTTACGGCCGCCGTTTACCGGGGCTTCGATCAAGAGCTTCGCTTGCGCTAACCCCATCAATTAACCTTCCGGCACCGGGCAGGTGTCACACCCTATACGTCCACTTACGTGTTTGCAGAGTGCTGTGTTTTTAATAAACAGTTGCAGCCAGCTGGTCACTGCGACTCTCATATGCTTACAGCGCAAGGCCTTCACACACAAGAGCGTACCTTCTCCCGAAGTTACGGTACTATTTTGCCTAGTTCCTTCAGCCGAGTTCTCTCAAGCGCCTTGGTATGCTCTACCTGACCACCTGTGTCGGTTTAGGGTACGGTCACCAATACCTGAAGCTTAGAGGCTTTTCCTGGAAGCAGAGCGTCAGCAACTTCGTCACCGTAGTGACTCGTCTCGTGTCTCAGTCTTAGAGAAGCGGATTTACCTACCTCTCCAACCTACGCACTTTCACGCGGACTACCAACGCCGCGCTTGCCTAGCTTTCTCCGTCCCCCCATCGCAGTATTGGCCGGTACGGGAATATTAACCCGTTTCCCATCGACTACGCCTTTCAGCCTCGCCTTAGGGGCCGACTCACCCTACCCTGATTAGCATGGGATAGGAACCCTTGGTCTTTCGGCGGGGAAGTTTTTCACTCCCCTTATCGTTACTCATGTCAGCATTCGCACTTCTGATACCTCCAGCATGCCTCCCGGCACACCTTCGCAGGCTTACAGAACGCTCCTCTACCACCCATACATAGTATGGATCCGCAGCTTCGGTGGATGATTTTAGCCCCGTTACATCTTCCGCGCAGGCCGACTCGACTAGTGAGCTATTACGCTTTCTTTAAAGGATGGCTGCTTCTAAGCCAACCTCCTAGCTGTCTATGCCTTCCCACATCGTTTTCCACTTAATCATCACTTTGGGACCTTAGCTGGCGGTCTGGGTTGTTTCCCTTTTCACGACGGACGTTAGCACCCGCCGTGTGTCTCCCGAGTAGTACTCACCGGTATTCGGAGTTTGCATGGGGTTGGTAAGTCGGGATGACCCCCTAGCCCAAACAGTGCTCTACCCCCGGTGGTATTCGCTCGAGGCGCTACCTAAATAGCTTTCGAGGAGAACCAGATATCTCCGAGCTTGATTAGCCTTTCACTCCAAGCCACAAGTCATCCCCTACTTTTTCAACAGTAGTGGGTTCGGTCCTCCAATTAGTGTTACCCAATCTTCAACCTGCTCATGGCTAGATCGCCCGGTTTCGGGTCTACACCCTGCAACTATTCGCCCAGTTAAGACTCGGTTTCCCTACGGCTCCCCTATTCGGTTAACCTCGCTACAGAATGTAAGTCGCTGACCCATTATACAAAAGGTACGCAGTCACCCAACAAAGTGGGCTCCCACTGCTTGTACGTACACGGTTTCAGGTTCTATTTCACTCCTCCTTACAGAGGTTCTTTTCGCCTTTCCCTCACGGTACTGGTTCACTATCGGTCAGTCAGGAGTATTTAGCCTTGGAGGATGGTCCCCCCATCTTCAAACAGGATACCACGTGTCCCGTCCTACTCGTTTTCACTATAAAGGTGTTGTCGTGTACGGGGCTATCACCCTGTATCGCTCAGCTTTCCAGATGATTCCACTAACACCAATCTAGCTTAAGGGCTAGTCCGCGTTCGCTCGCCGCTACTAACGGAATCTCGGTTGATTTCTTTTCCTCGGGGTACTTAGATGTTTCAGTTCTCCCGGTTTGCCTCCTTAACCTATGTATTCAGTTAAGGATAGTGAGTAAACTCACTGGGTTTCCCCATTCGGATATCTACGGTTCAGCGCCTCTTACCGGCTCCCCATAGCTTTTCGCAGGTTAGTACGTCCTTCATCGCCTCTGACTGCCAAGGCATCCACCGTGTACGCTTAGTCACTTAACCATACAACCCCAAAATGTCTTTTAAAGTCGTACAGTGTGCTCGCGTCACAATCCTTCCGCTTGAGTTCGGAAGTATGCTTAGCTTGTTTTATTACTATCAGCTTGCCAAATTGTTAAAGAGCAGTTTGAGATAAACTCAAAT
>NZ_ALAB01000033.1:2500-41072 GCF_000280055.1 Alishewanella aestuarii B11
GCTGTAGCCGCACTAACTCCTGCTGATATAGCAAGGAGCCCAGTTCACGCAGGAACGGCTGACCTATGCTGTCAGTTTCATAAGTATCGTCATTAAGGATCTGGTTCGCATTGGTGTAGAGGATCGCAGTCAGGAAGAAAGCGATCCCATGCTTAGTATCTTCGATATAGGCGCCATCAATAACATGACCATAAGCCTGGCCGTTTTTATTATGGTAGTGAATATACTCAGGCAAGCGCTGTTGCGCGTCGCCTTTTAAAAAGTACTTTACATAAGTATCGGGATATTCTAATTCCGGGTAGGCTGGATACTGGCTTTGCCGGGGCAACATCCGCATATAGCGCAGTAGAAATTGCCGTTGTGATTCACTGATATTAAAGCGCTGCTGTACCGGAAACAGCTGCGGCATTAGGATACGTTTTACTACACCATCAAAATCTATCAGCGACTGCCGGTTCTTATAGGTAAAGTCCATCGGCTGCGCGATCAGCTCACCGCGCTGATAGTAAGCTTTGCCAAGCTTAGGCTGATCCGGGTTGGTATAAGACTTAGCGATCTGCCGCTCCGGCAATGCCAATAATGTCTTACCTGCGGCATCGACAAAACGTATCGGATTAAAATAACGGTTATCTTCATCATTAAAGGGCACACTTAAGCGGTGGTTAATGATAGTCGCAGTCAGACCTTTCGCTTTTAACTGCTCGTTAATATATTGCTGGCCCATTAATTCGTATAAGCGGTTACTACCGTCATTATCGCTAACCAGTAAAATCTTCTTAATATAATGCCCAACGCTGGGTAAGCCGGTTTCGCTACTACTATCACTATGTGCCGCAGTTTGCGGTGGACGCTGACTATCGGTCAGCATGGTCGTGTCCAGAGTTAGGCCATGTACAGCCTGCTCATTCAGCCACTGTAAGGCCAGAGCTGCCAACGGCAGCTTCACTGTACTGGCCGGGTAGAAGTAATGCTCGGGTTGCACCCGGTAATGGTAATAATGGAGTTTCGGTAGCTGGCCTTCAGTTGTGGGCAATTCGATACGGGTATAAAGGATCTGTAGCTGATAGGCCTCACTTGCCGCCAGCACCTGCTTTAATAACGCAGACTGCTGTTGACCTTGCTCAAGCAAAGGGAGCAAGGGTTGGCAACTGCTTACCGCTGCTAAATGCTGACAGGGGTCCTGCTGCGCCAACGTCGTTTGCGGATAGAGTGTTAGAACAAGTAATAAACAGGCGAAGATTCTCATGCGGGTTTCCGATAGCTGTAAAATTTTATCTTAACGATAAAACCAGCATAAAGAAACGATATCACCCGCACAAAGCAGCAGACAAAAAAAGGGCATAAAAAAACCGGGCATAAGCCCGGTTTTTACGAGAATCAGTGATTACTCAGCTGCAGTTTCTTCAACTGGCAGTGCCGTTTCCGGACGATCAACTAATTCGATGTAAGCCATAGGTGCATTGTCACCAGTACGGAAGCCACACTTCAGAATACGAGTGTAACCACCTGGACGCGCGTTGTAACGCGGGCCTAAAACATTGAACAGTAAACCTACTACTTCTTTATCACGAGTACGGGCGAAAGCCAGACGGCGGTTTGCAACGCTGTCGTTCTTAGCCAAAGTGATCAATGGCTCGATCACACGACGTAACTCTTTAGCTTTTGGCAAAGTCGTTTTGATGATTTCGTGCTTCACCAACGAGCTTGCCATGTTGCGGAACATTGCAGTACGGTGGCTGCTGTTCCGATTTAATTGACGACCACTCTTGCGATGGCGCATGATCTATTCCTTCTCACTAAACCAGGAACTGGTATCTGGTTAGTCTTTATTTACCAAACTAGCTGGCGGCCAGTTTTCCAGGCGCATGCCCAGAGATAAACCGCGTGATGCCAGCACGTCTTTGATTTCGGTAAGTGACTTCTTACCCAGGTTAGGTGTTTTCAACAACTCAACCTCGGTACGTTGCACCAGATCACCGATGTACTGAATCTGCTCTGCCTTCAAGCAGTTAGCAGAACGAACTGTTAGTTCTAAATCATCGACCGGCCGTAACAGAATCGGATCAAACTCCGGCTTCTCTTCACGTTTCTCTGGCTCACTCTTATCACGCAGCTCAACAAAGAACTCCAGCTGTTCAGCCAGAATTGTTGCTGCGCGACGAATGGCTTCCTCTGGCTCAACAGTGCCGTTGGTTTCCATGTCGATAATCAGTTTGTCCAGGTCGGTACGCTGTTCAACCCGAGCGGCTTCAACGGTGTAAGCAATACGCTCTACCGGGCTGAAAGACGCATCCAGCAACAGACGCCCAATTGGACGTTCGTCATCGTCTGAGGAAAAACGAGCTGATGCAGGCACATAACCGCGACCACGCTCAACTTTCAGACGCATACTGAATTCAGTTTCGCCAGTCAGGTTGCAGATAACGTGATCAGGATTAACGATTACCACACCGTCGCCACGCTGGATATCTCCAGCGATTACAGGGCCGGCACCTTTTTTCGTTAAAGTCAGGGTGACTTCATCTTTGTCTTCCAGGCGTACGGCAAGGCCTTTCAGGTTCAGAAGGATATCAATGATATCTTCCTGTACACCTTCTTTGGCACTGTACTCATGGAGCACGCCGTCGATCTCTACTTCAGTCACTGCACAACCTGGCATAGACGATAACAGAATACGACGTAACGCGTTGCCCAAGGTATGCCCGAAACCGCGCTCAAGTGGTTCCAAAGTAACTTTGGCACGAGTTGGGTTGATCCTTTCGATACCAACTAATCTCGGCTTAAGGAATTCGGTGACAGAACCCTGCATATATCCTCTCTTAACAATTAGCTTTACTTAGAGTAAAGCTCGACGATTAACTGTTCGTTGATGTCCGCAGACAGATCTGAACGCTCAGGCAGACGCTTGAACACGCCTTCCAGCTTCGTAGTGTCTACTTCAATCCAAGTTGGCTTTTCGCGTTGCGCAGCCAGCTCTAATGCAGCACCGATACGGGCTTGCTTTTTCGCTTTTTCACGCACAGCAACAACTTGCTCAGGTAATACAGTATGTGATGGAACATTCACCACGCGACCATCTAACATGATTGCTTTGTGGCTTACCAGCTGACGTGCTTCGGCACGAGTACTGGCCAGACCCATCCGGTATACCACGTTGTCTAAGCGAGACTCTAACAACGCTAACAGGTTTTCACCGGTATTACCTTTCAAACGCGCAGCTTCTTTGTAGTAATTACGGAACTGCTTTTCTAATACGCCATAAATACGACGTACTTTTTGCTTCTCGCGTAACTGTAAACCATAGTCTGACAGACGGCCACGACGGGCACCATGCTGACCAGGAGCTGTAGTTAAGTTACACTTTGAATCGATTGCTCTCACGCCGCTCTTCAGGAACAGATCTGTACCTTCGCGACGACTTAGTTTGAGCTTAGGACCCAAATATCTTGCCATCTTCTTTCTCCAATAATCCGTGAAGCGCTGTGATTACACGCGACGTTTTTTAGGTGGACGGCAACCGTTATGCGGGATTGGCGTCACGTCGGTGATATTTGTGATTTTGTAACCAGCGGCATTCAGTGCGCGAATCGCTGATTCACGACCTGGGCCTGGGCCATTCACAAAGACTTCAAGGTTTTTCAGACCATATTCTTGTGCAGCAGCACCTGCACGCTCTGCAGCTACCTGAGCAGCGAATGGCGTAGATTTACGTGAACCACGGAAACCTGAACCACCAGCTGTTGCCCAGCACAGTGCATTGCCCTGACGATCAGTGATCGTCACAATGGTGTTGTTGAAAGAAGCATGGATATGAGCCATACCATCTGAAACTTGCTTTTTTACCCGTTTACGAGTACGAACTGGTGCTTTAGCCATGTTGAATCACCTTATTTCTTAATCGCTTTACGTGGGCCCTTACGGGTACGCGCATTAGTCTTAGTGCGCTGACCACGAACCGGCAGACTACGACGGTGGCGCAAGCCACGGTAGCAACCCAGGTCCATTAAACGCTTAATGTTTAATGTGATTTCACGACGCAAGTCACCTTCAACGGTGTATTTTGCAACTTCGTCACGTAAAGAGTCTAACTGTGCGTCACTTAAGGTCGCAATCTTGGTTGACTCTTCGATGCCCACTGCAGCTAAAATAGCCTTTGCACGGGTCTTACCGATACCATAAACATAAGTCAGTGAAATCACTGCATGTTTATTATCGGGGATGTTAATGCCAGCGATACGGGCCACTAACGTTCTCCTATCTGAAATTAAAAGGTGCCAATTTGAAAAGCCCGTAAGGATACTCAAATGGCGCTCATATTGCAAACAATAAAGGGGCTAAACTAAAGTTCAGCCCGCCTTATCGTAATTTTCTGCTATTAGCCTTGGCGCTGTTTGTGCTTCGGCTCACTGCAAATTACGCGAACGACGTTATTACGTTTGATCACTTTGCAGTTACGGCAGATCTTCTTAACGGAAGCTCGTACTTTCATAACTTAACTCCGCAAAATATCTTAACGGCCTATGCCTTTAAGATTTGCCTTTTTCAGCACAGAATCATACTGATGCGACATCAGATGTGTCTGTACCTGTGCCATGAAATCCATGATAACAACAACGATAATCAGTAATGATGTACCGCCAAAGTAGAACTGTACGTTCCACGCTACCATCATGAACTCAGGAACCAAACAAATAAAGGTAATGTACAGGGCACCAGCAAGGGTTAACCTTGTCATCACTTTATCAATGTATTTTGATGTCTGTTCACCAGGACGGATACCAGGAATAAAGGCTCCGGACTTCTTCAGGTTGTCAGCTGTATCACGCGGGTTGAACACCAACGCTGTATAGAAGAAACAGAAGAAAATAATCGCTGCAGAGTATAACATCATGTACAGCGGTTGTCCCGGAGATAATGTTAGCGCTAACTCCTGTAAGAAGTTGGCTACCATACCCTCACCTGAACCGAACCAACTGGCAATAGTGCCAGGGAACAGAATAATGCTAGAGGCAAAGATCGGTGGAATAACACCGGCCATATTGACCTTTAACGGTAAATGGCTGCTTTGCGCGGCAAATACCTGACGGCCTTGCTGACGCTTTGCGTAGTTAACCACTATACGACGCTGGCCGCGTTCAAAGAATACTACGAACCAGGTAATCGCAATGACGATCACGCCAATCGCTACTAACAGTAAAAAGTGCAAATCGCCCTGACGTGCCTGCTCAATCGTCTGACCAATGGCAGACGGGAAGCCAGCAACAATACCGGTGAAAATTAGCAGCGAAATACCGTTACCAATGCCGCGCTCTGTAATTTGCTCACCTAACCACATCAAGAACATGGTACCGGTAACCAAACTGATTACCGCGGTAAAGTAAAATGCAAAGCCTGGGTTAATCACTAACCCTGGCATCATATTGGGCAAGCCAGTAGCTATACCAATAGACTGTAAGATCGCTAATGCTAAGGTACCGTAGCGTGTGTACTGGTTAATTTTGCGCTTGCCAGCTTCACCCTCTTTCTTCAGTTCAGCCATTGCCGGATGCATTACCGTCAACAACTGCACAATGATTGAGGCTGAAATGTAAGGCATAATACCTAACGCAAACACAGAAGCACGCTCAAGTGCACCACCGCTGAACATGTTAAACATTTCAACGATGGTGCCTCTTTGTTGCTCGAATAACTGAGCTAGCACGGTGGCGTCAATTCCAGGAATTGGCACAAAGGACCCTAATCGAAATACGATTATGGCTAAAAGCACAAACAACAGGCGAGATTTCAGCTCACTGAATCCACCTTTTGCTGCTCTTGAGTCCGAACCTGGTTTAGCCATTGCGTACTATCCTTATTATTCTTCGACTTTACCGCCAGCGGCTTCGATAGCTGCACGCGCGCCTTTCGTTACGCCTAAACCTTTAACGGTTACTGGACGAGTGATCTCACCAGACAGCACAACTTTAGCGAACTTCACAGTGCGGGAAATGATATTAGCTTCCATTAAAGAGGCTAAATCTACCACGTCACCATTAACTGCAGCGATTTCGTGTAAACGTACTTCAGCAGAAACCAGAGATTTCAGAGAAGTGAAACCGAACTTAGGTAAACGCTGTTTCAGAGGCATTTGACCGCCTTCGAAACCCGGGCGAACTTTACCGCCAGAGCGTGATTTTAAACCTTTGTGACCACGGCCACCGGTTTTACCTAAGCCAGAACCGATACCACGGCCCAGACGGCGCTTTTCTTTCTTGGCACCTGGTGCTGGAGCAAGAGTATTTAATAACATCTGTTACTCCTCCACTTTAACCATGTAGTATACGGCGTTGATCATACCGCGAACTGAAGGAGTATCTTCAACTTCAACGGTGTGACCGATACGACGTAAACCCAGACCCAGTAATGAAGCCTTGTGCTTCGGTAAACGACCGATGCTAGACTTCACTTGGGTGACTTTAATTGTTTTCTTCGCCATGGCAAATTACCCCAGAATATCGTCAACGCGTAAACCGCGTTTTGCCGCTATCTGTGCTGGTGACTTAACAGCCGACAGCGCGTTGATAGTAGCGCGAACTACGTTAATTGGGTTGGTTGAACCGTAACACTTAGACAGAATGTTCTGGATACCGGCAACTTCCAGCACGGCGCGCATAGCACCACCGGCGATCAGACCTGTACCTTCTGCAGCTGGCTGCATATAAACATTCGAACCTGAGTGCACACCCTTAGTTGGGTGGTGCAGTGTGTTACCATTTAATTCAACCTGAGTCATGTTGCGGCGGGCTTTTTCCATTGCCTTTTGAATAGCAGCTGGAACTTCACGCGCTTTACCATAACCGAAACCAACACGGCCATTGCCATCGCCTACCACAGTCAGAGCGGTGAAGCTGAAAATACGACCACCTTTTACCACTTTTGACACGCGGTTAACAGCAACAAGCTTCTCTTGTAAGTCAGATTGTTGTTTAACTTCTTCGTTAGCCATGAGCTACTCCTAGAACTGAAGACCGGCTTCACGCGCTGCGTCTGCTAACGCCTGCACGCGACCATGGTAGCGGAAACCGCTACGGTCAAAAGCACAAGCAGTAACGCCTTTGGCTACTGCACGTTCGGCGATCGCTTTACCTACAGCCTTGGCCGCTTCTACGTTACCAGTGTACTTCAGTGACTCTGCAATAGAGGCTTCTACAGTAGAAGCAGCTGCAATCACTTCAGCATTTGGTGCGATAAGCTGAGCGTAGATGTGACGTGGGGTACGGTGTACCACCAGGCGATTCGCACCTTGTTCGATAATATTTCTGCGGACGCGTTTGGCACGACGCAGACGAGCAAGTTTCTTATCCATCGTCCTACCTTACTTTTTCTTCGCTTCTTTACGACGCACGTTTTCATTCGCATAACGTACACCCTTGCCTTTATAAGGCTCTGGTTTACGGTATGCCCGGATGTTGGCAGATACCTGACCAACTAACTGCTTATCAGCACCTTTAACCAGAATTTCGGTTTGAGTTGGTGTTTCAACAGTGATACCAGCTGGTACCTCAAACGCTACCGGATGCGAGAAGCCCAGGCTCAGGTTTAACACCTTACCTTCAGCTTTAGCACGGTAACCAACACCGACTAATTCCAGTTTCTGGGTGAAACCGTCAGTTACACCGATAACCATGCTGTTCAGCAATGCACGGGCTGTGCCCGCTTGTGCGTTAGCGTTTTCGAAACCTTCGCGTGGTACAGTACGCAGTACGTTACCATCAACAACGATCTCAACCGCTGGGTTAACATTCAATGTTAACTCGCCGTTTTTACCCTTCAGTGCCACTACCTGACCAGTTTGCGTTACAGAAACGCCTGCTGGCAGAGTGACTGGGGCCTTAGCAACACGAGACATAGATTACTACCTCCGTTACGCTACGTAGCCGATGATTTCGCCACCGATACCAACCTTGCGCGCAGCACGGTCAGTCATTAGTCCTTTAGATGTTGACACGATGGCCACACCTAAACCGCCCATTACTTTTGGTAATTCGCCGCTCTTCTTATAGATTCGCAGGCCTGGACGACTAACACGATCGATAGTTTCAATTACAGATTTGCCCTGGAAGTACTTTAATGTCACTTCCAGCTCTGGCTTAACGTCACCAGATACCGCGAAATCGGCGATGTAACCTTCGTCTTTTAATACTTTCGCAATTGCCGTCTTCAGTTTTGAAGAAGGCATTTTAACCGCAACTTTGTTAGCCGCTTGGCCGTTACGGATGCGAGTAAACATATCCGCTACTGGATCTTGCAAACTCATAGCTCGTTACTCCCGTGATTCTTACCAGCTAGCCTTACGAAGGCCAGGAATTTCACCGCGCATTGCAGCTTCACGAACCTTGATACGGCTCATACCGAACTTGCGCAGATAACCGTGTGGACGACCTGTTACACGGCAACGATTACGTTGACGTGATGGGCTTGAATCACGCGGCAACGTCTGTAACTTAAGAACTGCAGCCCAACGGTCTTCATCAGAAGTGGCCGGATTAGCAATCAGATCTCTCAGTTCATGACGCTTAGCAGCGAACTTGGCTACCAGTTGTGCACGCTTTAATTCACGTGCTTTCATTGATTGTTTTGCCATGACCCTACACCTTATTTCTTGAACGGGAAGTTGAACGCGGCAAGTAATGCACGACCCTCGTCATCGCTACGAGCAGTAGTAGTAATAGTGATATCTAAACCACGTACTGCATCTACTTTATCGTAATCGATTTCAGGGAAAATGATTTGCTCACGTACGCCCATACTGTAGTTACCACGGCCATCGAATGACTTCGAGCTTACGCCACGGAAGTCACGGATACGCGGGATAGCGATAGAGACTAAACGCTCTAAGAAATCCCACATACGCTCGCCGCGCAGGGTCACTTTTGCGCCAATAGGGTAGCCTTGACGGATTTTGAAGCTTGCTACCGACTTACGAGCCTTGGTCACTAATGGCTTTTGGCCAGAGATAGCTGTTAAATCAGCTACCGCGTTCTCAAGGATCTTTTTGTCAGCTACGGCCTCACCCACACCCATGTTGAGTGTGATTTTTTCAATCCGAGGGACTTGCATGACGCTGGTGTAGCCGAACTGTTTCATCAGTTCTGGGACTACGGTGTCTTTGTAAATCTCATGCAGTTTCGCCATCGTATTACTCCAATAGCAATTAAATTACTTCGTTATTCGATTTGAAGAAACGGACTTTTTTGCCATCTTCAAAACGGAAACCTACGCGATCAGCTTTACCCGTTTTAGGGTTAAAAATCGCTACGTTTGAAACATGAATTGAGGCTTCTTTCTCGACGATACCGCCTGGCTGGTTAATAGCCGGAACAGGTTTCTGGTGCTTTTTAACCAGATTCACGCCTGAAACATAAACACGGTTTTCAGAAACTAAAACTTTAGTCACTTTGCCGCGCTTACCTTTGTCCTTACCAGTAAGAACAATTACCTCGTCATCACGACGGATTTTGCTAGCCATGCTGACTCCTTACAGTACTTCTGGTGCCAGAGACACGATCTTCATGAATTTATCACCACGAAGTTCACGTGTAACAGGCCCGAAAATACGGGTGCCGATCGGTTCCAGCTTGTTGTTTAACAACACTGCTGCATTACGATCAAAACGGATTAATGACCCGTCCTGACGACGTACGCCTTTAGCTGTACGCACCACCACTGCATTCAGAACATCACCTTTTTTCACTTTACCGCGAGGAATTGCTTCTTTCACAGTAACTTTGATGACGTCACCAATTGCAGCATAACGGCGATGCGAACCACCTAAGACCTTAATACACATTACGCTGCGCGCGCCGCTGTTGTCTGCGACTTCCAGCATAGATTGCATCTGGATCATCTTAGTGCTCCGCTACTCTACTATGTAACCCTCTCGGATTACGCTGCTTACGATAATAAAAACCCTCCCTAAAGGAAGGGCGCGTGATTATAACAGCAGTTATTGAAAAGTGGTAGTTTAAAATAAAAACAATTCGGCTTGGTCAATGCTGTACCGCCACTTCAAAATCACTGTCTGTAAAAACAAAAACGGCTCCCAAGGGAGCCGTTTCCAGTTTACTGAGATTTACTCAGCAGCTGTTTCAACTACAGCAACCAGAGTCCAAGACTTAGTCTTAGAAAGTGGACGGCACTCACGAATAGTGACTACGTCGCCTTCTTTACACTGATTGTTTTCGTCATGTACGTGCAGCTTGGTGGTGCGCTTGATGAACTTACCATAAATTGGGTGTTTCACCTGACGCTCGATCGCAACAGTGATAGATTTATCCATCTTGTTGCTGATCACTTTACCTTGCAGTGTACGGATATTAGTTTCGGTCATTACGCACCTGCCTTCTCGGTTAAGATGGTCTTAACGCGCGCGATATCACGACGCACCTGCTTCAATAAGTGAGTCTGAGCTAACTGACCAGTAGCTGCTTGCATGCGCAGGTTGAACTGCTCACGTAACAGACCTAATAATTCAGTGTTTAACTCTTCAACACTTTTGGTTTTCAATTCGCTGGCTTTCATCACATTACCGTCCGCGTTACAAAGGTTGTCTTAAATGGCAGCTTAGCAGCAGCCAGTGAGAACGCGTGGCGCGCTAACTCTTCAGACACACCGTCCATTTCGTACAGTACTTTGCCAGGTTTAATCTGGCATACCCAGTACTCAACAGAACCTTTACCACTACCCATACGTACTTCAAGCGGCTTAGCAGTAATTGGTTTGTCCGGGAACACACGGATCCAGATCTTACCAACACGCTTAACAGCCCGCGTCATAGCACGACGTGCAGATTCAATTTGACGTGAAGTCAGTTGACCACGCTCTACAGATTTCAGTGCGAAAGTACCGAAGCTAACTTTATCACCTACCAGTGATAAACCGCGGTTACGGCCTTTGTGCACTTTCCGGAATTTTGTACGTTTTGGTTGCAACATCGCTCAATACCCCTACTTAGCCTTACGAGCCGGTTTTTTCGGCGCTTTAGGCTGGTTGTTATTGTTGGCGTTGTTGGCGTTATTTTGCAGAGGCAGACCACCTAAGATCTCACCTTTGAAAATCCACACTTTCACACCAATGATACCGTAAGTAGTCAGTGCTTCTGAGGTATTGTAATCGATGTCGGCACGCAGGGTGTGCAGTGGCACACGACCTTCGCGGTACCATTCATCACGGGCAATTTCAGCACCGCCTAAACGGCCACTTACTTGAACCTTGATACCTTTAGCACCAATCCGCATAGCGTTTTGTACCGCGCGCTTCATCGCACGACGGAACATTACGCGACGCTCTAACTGGCTGCTTATTGAATCGGCAACTAATTTCGCGTCCAGCTCTGGCTTACGGATCTCAGAGATATTGATCTGAGCAGGTACGCCAGCGATAGCGGCTACTTGCTTACGGATCTTCTCAACGTCTTCACCTTTTTTACCGATGATCACGCCTGGGCGAGCAGTGTGAATAGTCACACGGATGCTTTTCGCAGGACGTTCGATATCGATCCGGCTTACTGAGGCTGCTTTCAGTTCTTTAGTCAGGTACTGACGAACTTTATAGTCACCGTTCAGGAAATCCGGGAAGTCTTTTGTATTCGCGAACCAGGTTGAGCTCCATGGCTTAGTGATACCTAGGCGAATACCATTAGGATGTACTTTCTGTCCCATTTCTCACTCCTAGTTATCAGCTACAACCACAGTAATGTGGCTGGTACGCTTGACGATACGATCAGCACGACCTTTAGCACGTGGCTTGATACGCTTCATAGACGGACCTTCATCAACGAAGATGGTCTTAACTTTCAGCGTGTCGATATCCGCGCCTTCATTGTGCTCAGCGTTGGCAATGGCTGATAAAAGAACCTTTTTAACTAACTCAGCAGCTTTCTTCGGGCTGTAAGTCAGTACGTTCAGCGCCTTATCTACTGGCAAACCACGCACCTGGTCAGCAACCAGACGAGTTTTTTGTGCAGAAGAACGGGCAAATTTGTGTTTCGCTAATGCTTGCATTATTTACCCCTTAACGCTTCTTGGCCTTTTTGTCGGCGGCATGACCACGATAGGTACGAGTAGGTGCAAATTCACCTAACTTGTGACCGATCATCTCTTCTGAGACGAACACAGGTACATGTTGACGACCATTATGGACAGCGATGGTCAAACCGATCATATCAGGTATGATCATTGAACGACGGCTCCAAGTCTTAATAGGCTTCTTGTCACCGCTTTCCAACGCTTTCTCTACCTTCTTCAGCAAGTGAAGGTCGATAAATGGACCTTTCTTGAGAGAACGTGGCATGGCAATTCCTCACAAATTATTTATCACGACGACGTACGATCAGTTTATCAGTACGCTTGTTTGAACGAGTCTTGTAACCTTTAGTTGGTACGCCCCAAGGTGTAACTGGGTGACGACCACCTGAAGTTTTACCTTCACCACCACCGTGCGGGTGATCTACCGGGTTCATTACCACACCACGTACCGTTGGACGGATACCGCGCCAGCGCATTGCGCCCGCTTTACCGTACTGACGTAACATGTGTTCGGCATTACCGATTTCACCGATGGTTGCACGGCAGTCAGCTAATACTTTACGTACTTCGCCGCTACGCAGACGCAGAGTTACATACTCACCGTCACGGGCCAGGATCTGAGCGAAAGCGCCTGCTGAACGAGCCAGCTGACCGCCTTTACCTGGTTTCATTTCGATGTTATGTACTACCTGACCTACCGGGATATTCCGCAGTGGTAAGGTATTGGCTGGTTTGATTGGTGCATCAACACCAGAAACCACCGCATCACCGGCTTTCAGACCTTTCGGTGCCAGGATGTAACGACGCTCACCGTCTGCATACAGTACTAATGCAATGTTAGCGGTACGGTTTGGATCGTACTCTAAACGCTCTACTTTAGCCGGAATACCGTCTTTAGTGCGTTTGAAGTCAACAACGCGGTAATGCTGTTTATGACCACCACCGATATGACGGGTAGTGATACGACCGTTGTTGTTACGACCACCAGTCTTAACGTTCTTCTCTAACAAAGGTGCATAAGGCTTGCCTTTGTACAGGTCAGGGTTAACCACTTTTAATACGTGGCGACGACCTGGTGACGTAGGTTTACACTTAACAAGTGCCATTTCCTAACTCCTCTTCTTACTCAGCGCCGCCAACAAAATCGATTTCGCTGCCTTCTTTAAGAGTGACGTAGGCCTTTTTCCAGTCGCTACGCTTGCCCATGCGCATACCAGTGCGCTTGGTCTTACCCTTAACGTTAACAGTACGAACACCTACTACTTCTGTTTCAAACAGTTTTTCTACGGCAGCTTTAATGTCAGCTTTGGTAGAGGTAGTAGCTACTTTGAAAACGATAGTGTTGTGTTTTTCTGCCGCGTTAGTGCTCTTTTCAGAAACGTGCGGAGCCAGAATCACTTTCAGTAAACGTTCTTCGCGGATCATGCTAACAGCTCCTCAAGTTGTTTAACTGCAGCAGCAGTCATTAACACTTTGTCGAATGCGATTAAGCTGACCGGATCGATACCGTGTACGTCACGCACGTCAACCTTGTACAGGTTACGGGCAGACAGGAACAGATTCTCGTCAACTTCGTTAGTAACGATCAGAACGTCTTTTAAATCCATCGCTTTCAGTTTTGCAGTTAAGTCTTTGGTTTTTGGTGTTTCAACGCCAAAGTTCTCAACAACAATTAAGCGGTCCTGACGAACTAATTCAGACAGAATGCTCTTGATTGCACCGCGATACATTTTACGGTTAACTTTCTGGCTGTGATCTTGCGGCTTAGCAGCAAAAGTCACACCACCGCTACGCCAAATTGGGCTGCGGATTGTACCGGCACGGGCACGGCCAGTACCTTTTTGACGCCATGGCTTCTTGCCGCCACCACGTACTTCTGAACGGGTCAGTTGAGCACGGGTACCCTGACGGGCGCCAGCTGCATACGCAACGACTACCTGGTGTACCAGAGCTTCGTTAAACTCACGTCCAAAGGTAGCTTCGGAAACTTCAAGAACGCCTTGAGCGTCTCGTAATGCTAATTCCATCACTTCTCTCCTCAGACGTTAGCTTTTAACAGCTGGTTTAACGATCACGTCACCACCGATAGCACCAGGCACTGCGCCTTTTACTAACAGCAGGTTACGCTCTGCATCAACACGAACCACTTCCAGCGACTGCACAGTTACGCGCTCGTTACCTAAGTGACCAGCCATTTTCTTACCTTTGAATACTTTACCTGGTGATTGGTTTTGACCAATTGAACCAGGGGCACGGTGTGACAAAGAGTTACCGTGAGTCGTATCCTGGGCACGGAAGTTCCAGCGCTTGATCGCACCAGCAAAACCCTTACCCTTAGATGTACCTACTACATCTACTTTCTTTGTTTCTGCGAAAATTTCGACAGTAATCTCGCTACCAACAGTGATGTCAGCGCCTTCGTTATCCTGCAGGCGGAATTCCCACAGACCACGACCCGCCTCTACACCGACTTTTGCAAAGAAACCTGCGTCTGGCTTGTTCAGGCGGCTTGCCTTAACTGCACCAGTAGTTACTTGCAGCGCGTTATAACCGTTAACTTCTTCAGTTTTAACAGCAGTAACGCGGTTTGGTGTTGCTTCGATTACGGTTACTGGGATAGAAACGCCATCTTCTGTGAAGACGCGAGTCATACCCACTTTACGACCGATAAGACCGATAGCCATTTCCTAAACCTCTCTAAAAACCTGTCTGATTAGCCCAGGCTGATTTGAACGTCAACGCCAGCTGGCAGATCTAAACGCATCAGCGCATCAACTGTTTTTTCAGTTGGTTCAACGATGTCGATTAAACGCTTGTGAGTACGGATTTCGTACTGGTCACGCGCATCTTTATTGACGTGAGGAGAAATCAGAACAGTAAAACGTTCCTGACGGGTTGGCAGTGGAATTGGACCACGAACCTGGGCGCCAGTACGCTTAGCTGTGTCAACGATTTCCATAGTTGACTGATCGATCAAGCGGTGATCGAACGCTTTCAGACGGATGCGTATCCTTTGATTACTCATTGTATCAAAGCCTCAAAGAGCAAAAAGAGCAAAAATAAACATAAGCAAGCAGCCATTTTGGCTTTGCCTATGCACCTAGTTTCAAGTGCTCCCCAATCGGGAGCTTATCAACAAACACTCTGCCTAACAGGACTTACCGGTGTTTGTACCAGCCAGAATCATATCGACTGGCGGCGTATTATATACACCCCAGCCGATATTGCAAGCATTGATTATAAAACGATCAACAGTAATACCAATCCCATTTTAGAATTGTTCGTCTGTCAGTTGCAGCGCGGCGCTGCCATCGGCGCCCAGCTGGGCAAACAATGCCTGCGCCTTTGGCATAACCCGACGCAGATACCAGTGTGCCGCACCTTGTTTAGCGGCAATAACATCGGCGCTATGCTTTTCGCTATCAAGCGCTGCCAGATTCTTGTACCACATATAGCCATAGAGCACATAGCCTACCGCATCCAGCAGGTCACAGGCATCCAGCGCCTGTTGCGTCGTATCCTTTGCCAGTTGAGCTGCAACACAATCTTGTAGCTGAACTGCCGCAGTTAACAGTAGTTCAGAAGCGGCATTGGGCTTTGTACTGACCTCAGTATGGATCTCTGTCAATAGCTGCTGCAGCACGCCGCCCTGATCGGCCGCCACCTTGCGCAAGGCAAAGTCCAGCGCCTGAATACCATTTGTCCCCTCATAGATCTGAGCAATTCGTACATCCCGCACCAGCTGCTCCATACCCCATTCTTTAATATAGCCATGACCACCGAATACCTGCTGCGCGTTAACGCAGGCATCCAAACCACGATCCGTCATAAAGGCTTTGGTGATCGGCGTCAGTAGGTTGGCACGGTCAGCCGAGAGCTTACAATTATCATATTTTGCCTTATCAAGTAAGCTGGCAACCCAGGTCGCAAAGGTTCGGCCTGCTTCGTTAAGGGTTTTGATATTTAACAGCATCCGCCGCACATCAGGATGGCCAAGGATCGGGTCGGCTTTGTTCGGATCACGCCCGACGGTTCTACCCTGCAAACGGTCTTTGGCATAGGCCAAGGCATTTTGATAAGCGCGCTCTGCAGCGCCCAATCCCTGACTACCCATCGACAAACGCTCGTAATTCATCATGGTAAACATACAGGCCAAACCGCGGTGTGGCTCACCAATCAGATAACCGGTAGCACCATCAAAATTCAGCACACAGGTTGCCGAGCCATTAATACCCATTTTGTGTTCGATAGAGCCAACACTGACGTTATTGCGCTCGGCCGGCTCTCCGTTTGCGTTAAGTAAAAACTTCGGCACCAGAAATAGGGAGATACCCTTGCTGCCTGCTGGAGCGTCCGGCAATTTGGCCAGCACCAGGTGGATAATGTTGCGGGTAAGGTCATGCTCACCGGCGGTAATAAAGATTTTGCTACCGCTGATTTGATAGCTGCCATCCGCTGCCGGCTTGGCCGTAGTTCGCATAATACCCAGATCTGAGCCGGCATGGGCTTCGGTCAGACACATAGTACCCGACCATTCCCCGCTGTAGAGTTTTGGCAGGTACAACGCTTTGGTTGCATCATCTGCGTGTTGCAGCAAGGCAACACAGGCTCCGGCAGTCAGTCCCGGATACAGTGAAAAGGCAATATCAGCACTACAGAGCATCTCGTCGACCATCATCGACAAGGCCTTGGGCATCCCCATGCCGCCGTATTCCGGATCACCGCTTAAACCGGTCCAGCCACCCTCACTCAGGCTTTGATAGGCACTGTAATAATGTTCCGGTAGTGTAACCTTACCATCAGCTAGCTGAGCGCCACGCTGGTCAGCGGCCTGACTAAAGGGCGCCAGTTGCTGCTCACAAATTTTAGCGGCCTCTTCAAGAATAGCTTTGGCAGTATCTGCCTCAATCAAATCCTGCAGCTGCGGCTGCTGTTGCCAATACTGATCTAATTGCCAGACGTCAAACAGGTTAAACTGGATATCATTGAGGGGTGCCTGATACAGACTCATGCTCTACTCCTAAACTGGACCGATGAGTGAGAACTATGGCACAGCTAGGGTAGTCAAACAAGTGTTTGAATTTGCTTAAAGGCATAAAAAAGGCCCCTTACGGAGCCTTCTTGGTACAACAGTATGACTTAGGCGATGATCTTAGATACTACGCCTGCACCTACTGTACGACCACCTTCACGGATGGCGAAGCGTAAACCTTCGTCCATCGCGATTGGGCAGATCAGTTCTACGGTGAACTTCAGGTTGTCACCTGGCATTACCATCTCTACGCCTTCTGGCAGCTCTACCGCACCTGTTACGTCAGTGGTACGGAAGTAGAACTGTGGACGGTAGCCTTTGAAGAATGGCGTGTGACGACCACCTTCTTCTTTTGACAGTACGTACACTTCACCTTCAAACTTAGTGTGTGGCTTGATTGAACCTGGCTTCGCCAGTACCTGACCACGCTCTACGTCTTCACGCTTGGTACCACGTAACAGTGCACCAATGTTCTCACCTGCACGACCTTCGTCCAGCAGCTTACGGAACATCTCTACACCAGTACAGGTCGTTGATACCGTATCTTTGATACCGACGATTTCTACTGTCTCACCAACTTTGATGATACCTTGCTCTACACGGCCTGTTACTACTGTACCACGACCCGCGATTGAGAATACGTCTTCGATTGGCATGATGAACGGCTTATCGATTGCACGCTCTGGCTCTGGGATATAAGTATCCAGCGCTTCGCCCAGCTCCAGGATTTTCTTTTCCCACTCGGCATCGCCTTCCAGACCTTTTAACGCTGAACCGCGGATTACTGGCAGGTCATCACCTGGGAAGTCGTAGTCTGACAGCAGCTCACGCACTTCCATCTCTACCAGCTCTAACAGCTCTTCGTCATCTACCATGTCACACTTGTTCATGAACACGATGATGTACGGTACGCCTACCTGACGTGATAACAGGATGTGCTCACGCGTTTGTGGCATTGGGCCGTCTGTCGCCGCTACTACCAGAATAGCGCCGTCCATCTGGGCTGCACCAGTGATCATGTTCTTAACGTAGTCAGCGTGACCTGGACAGTCAACGTGTGCATAGTGACGCGTTGGTGTGTCGTATTCTACGTGTGAAGTATTGATCGTGATACCACGGGCTTTTTCTTCCGGTGCTTTGTCGATTTGATCGAAAGCAAATGCCTGACCGCCGTAGTGCTTAGCTAATACGTTAGTGATAGCAGCTGTCAGTGTAGTTTTACCGTGGTCAACGTGGCCGATTGTACCTACGTTTACGTGCGGTTTTACGCGTTCAAATTTAGCCTTAGCCATGTGTAGACCCTTCTTAGTCAAAAATTAGACCCGGCCAAAACCGGGCCTGTTAATCGTTAATCGTATGCTTTACGTGAAGCGATAATGGCTTCAGTAACGTTACTCGGTGTTTCCTGATAGTTCAGTGGCTCCATCGAATAGGAGGCACGGCCCTGACTCAGTGAGCGCATGTTAGTGGCATAACCAAACATTTCCGACAAAGGCACATTAGCAGCAATAATTTTGATGCCACCTGGTGCGTCTTCCATGCCATTGATAATACCGCGCCGACGGTTCAAATCGCCAACGATGTCACCCATAAAGTCTTCTGGTGTCACTACTTCAACCTTCATAATAGGTTCCAGTAGCACAGGCTTGGCCTGCAACGCACCTTTTTTGAAGCCCATTGAAGCGGCGATTTTAAAAGCCATTTCACTGGAGTCAACATCGTGGTAAGAGCCGTCAAACACCGTGACTTTAACGTCGATTACCGGATAACCCGCTAATACGCCGTTTTTCATCTGCTCTTGAATACCTTTGTCGATTGCCGGAATAAACTCTTTTGGAATTACCCCACCGACCACGGCATTTTCAAACTTATAACCTTCGCCTTCCGGTAATGGTTCAATGCGTAACCAACAGTGACCAAACTGCCCACGACCACCAGATTGACGAACAAACTTACCTTCGACTTCCGTCTGACCACGCAGGGTTTCGCGGTAAGAAACCTGTGGTTTACCCACGTTCGCTTCTACCTTGAACTCGCGCTTCATGCGGTCAACGATAATATCGAGGTGTAGTTCGCCCATTCCCGAGATAATGGTTTGCCCGGTCTCTTCATCGGTATGCACCCGGAAAGACGGATCTTCCGCTGCCAGTTTACTCAGGGCTACACCCATTTTCTCCTGGTCGGCTTTGGTTTTCGGTTCAACTGCGACAGAAATTACCGGCTCAGGGAACTCCATCCGCTCCAGAATAATCGGGTTATCCTGATCGCATAGGGTATCACCTGTGGTGGTGTCTTTCAGACCAATAGCCGCGGCAATATCACCCGCCCGAACTTCTTTGATTTCCTCACGCGAATTAGCATGCATCTGTACGATACGGCCAATCCGCTCTTTCTTGTCTTTTACTGAGTTGTATACGGCTGAGCCAGACTCAACCACACCTGAGTAAACCCGGAAGAAAGTCAGGGTACCAACGAAGGGGTCAGTGGCGATTTTAAATGCCAGGGCCGCAAAGGGCTGGTCGTCGCCTGAAATCCGCACACCTTCTGATTCATCCGGCAAAATACCGCGGATGGCTTTAACTTCAATCGGTGAAGGCAGGAAGTAGACTACGTTATCCAGCATGGCCTGCACGCCTTTATTCTTAAAGGCTGAACCACACATAACCAGCACAATCTCGTTGCGTAAGGTCAGGTCACGCAATGCCTGACGGATTTCCTGTTCAGTGAATTCCTCACCTTCCAGATAACGATCCATCAGTTCTTCACTGGCGTCTGCGGCCGCTTCGATCATGTTCTGCCGCCACTCGTTACACTCTGCAACCATATCGGCTGGAATGTCTTCATAAGTGAAGGTCATACCCTGATCGTCTTCGTTCCAGTTGATTGCCTTCATTTTAATCAGGTCAATCACACCTTTGAACTGGTCTTCAGCACCAATAGGCAGCTGAATAGGCACGCAACGCGAGTTCAGGCGGTCATTAGCCTGCTTAACTACGCGCAGGAAGTTAGCACCTGTACGGTCCATCTTATTTACGAAGATCATGCGAGGAACTTCGTATTTATTCGCCTGCCGCCAAACCGTTTCGGTTTGTGGCTGGACGCCGGATGAACCGCAAAGTACTACCACAGCACCATCTAACACCCGCAGTGAACGCTCAACTTCAATAGTGAAGTCAACGTGGCCCGGGGTATCGATCAGATTGATGCGGTGCTGTTCAAACTGCTGCTGCATACCAGACCAGAAAGTTGTCGTCGCAGCCGAGGTAATAGTAATACCCCGCTCCTGCTCCTGTTCCATCCAGTCCATAGTTGCAGCGCCGTCATGCACCTCACCAATCTTATGCGAGCGGCCTGTGTAAAACAGGACCCGCTCGGATGTCGTGGTTTTGCCGGCATCAACGTGAGCACAGATACCAATGTTACGGTAACGTTCGATTGGAGTTGTACGTGCCACAATAATTTCCCCTCAGTTAAGAAATTCTTACCAGCGGAAGTGTGCGAACGCTTTGTTCGCTTCGGCCATACGGTGCACGTCTTCACGCTTCTTCACCGCTGAACCTTTGTTCTCGATTGCATCCAGCATCTCGCCTGCAAGACGCTGAGCCATAGATTTTTCACCACGTTTACGGGCAGCTTCTACTAACCAGCGCATGGCTAAAGCATTACGACGCACCTGACGAACTTCACACGGTACCTGGTAGGTAGAACCACCCACGCGACGTGATTTAACTTCAACAGACGGACGAATGTTATCCAGAGCCACTTCGAACAGGTCGATGTGCTCTTTCTTAGATTTCGTAGCTGCAATTTCTAAAGCGCCGTATACAATTGATTCGGCGATGGACTTTTTACCGTCGACCATTACGACGTTAACAAATTTGGCAAGTAACTCACTTCCGAACTTAGGATCTGGAAGGATTTTACGTTGACCGATGACGCGTCTTCTAGGCATTCGAAACTCCGATTGCTTCAGGTGATTCCAAAACTTTTAATACAGTAATGAAAAAAAGTTGTTTAGTTTGGCCTTACTAACGGAGTACCGTTACTTCTTAGGCCGCTTGGCGCCGTACTTAGAACGGCCTTGTTTACGATCTTTTACGCCTGCACAGTCTAACGTGCCACGTACGGTGTGGTAACGCACACCCGGAAGGTCTTTTACCCGGCCACCGCGGATCAGCACTACGCTGTGTTCCTGCAGGTTGTGGCCTTCACCACCGATGTAAGAAGTTACTTCGAATCCGTTGGTTAAACGAACACGGCATACTTTACGTAATGCTGAGTTTGGCTTCTTAGGTGTAGTGGTGTATACACGGGTACAAACACCACGCTTCTGCGGGCAAGCTTCAAGCGCCGGAACGGTGCTCTTGGCTACCTTCTGGCTGCGCGGCTTACGCACTAGCTGGTTGATTGTTGCCATTAAATACTCCTGGTTAATATATACCCAATAAACGTGAAAAATTCCGCCCCCGAGAATGAGGCCGCGGAATTCTAATGGTCAAGCTTTGACCTGTCAAGTTACAAAGCACACTGCCGGCATTTTAATGCCGGCAGGTGTTGTTCCTTGCTTACTCGTCGTTGCCCGATAAATCCATATTCAGTGCATCGGTCAGTGCCTGTTCGGCCGACTCTGCACTCATTACCGGTTCAACAACATCATTGTTGCCGGCACGCTGACGGGCACGGTTCTGGTGATAAGCAAAACCAGTACCGGCCGGGATCAGACGACCAACAATAACGTTTTCTTTCAGACCACGCAGTTCGTCAACCTTACCGCCGACAGCAGCTTCAGTCAGAACGCGGGTAGTCTCCTGGAACGAAGCCGCAGAAATGAAGGAGTCCGTAGACAGTGACGCCTTAGTAATACCTAACAGTACACGCTCGTACTGCGCAGGCATTTTGCCGGCGGCTTCCAGTTCACGGTTCGCGATATTGACGCGGGCCACTTCAGCCTGTTCGCCTTCCAGGAATTCACTGTCGCCAGGGTGGGTGATCACACACTTACGCAGCATCTGCCGGATAATGGTCTCGATGTGCTTATCGTTGATCTTTACACCTTGCAGACGGTAAACGTCCTGTACTTCGTTCACAATGTAGCTGGCAACATGGTGAATACCACGCAGACGCAGGATGTCATGTGCTGACTCCGGACCTTCTGACAGGACTTCACCTTTCTCAATGCGCTCACCTTCGAACACATTGACCTGACGCCATTTCGGGATCATCTCTTCATGAGCTTCACCCTGGTCCGGTGTAATTACCAGACGGCGTTTGCCTTTGGTTTCTTTACCAAAACCGATAACACCTGAGATCTCAGCCAGAATGGCCGGATCTTTTGGCTTACGCGCTTCGAACAAGTCCGCAACGCGCGGCAGACCACCGGTAATATCCCGTGTCTTCGAGCTTTCCTGAGGAATACGTGCCAGTACAGTACCGGTAACCACGTTATCGCCGTCGGCCACTTCAATAGTGGTGAAGCTTGGCAGACGAATTTCCTGCAGGCCACCATCGTCGGTTGCCAGAATCAGCTTCGGCTCTTTGGCGTTCGCTTTGGCCAGGTCTTTCACTACCGTACGGGTTAAGCCGGTCAGCTCATCCATTTGTACTTCAGTGTTGGTATCGTCAACATCACTGAACGAGACCTTAGCGCCGCGCTCAACGATAATTGGGTGTGAGTGCGGATCCCAGTTCGCCACGATCTGGCCTGCTGTGATCTTAGCGTTATCGTCTGTCGTCAGGATCGAACCGTACGGCAGTTTATAGCGCTCTTTTTCACGACCTAATTCATCGAATACGGTGACTTCAGCTGAACGCGAAGTGATAACAATCTTGTTATCGGCATTGCGGACGAACTTGGCGTTGTGGAGCTTCAGGGTACCGGCGTTCTTCACCTGGACACTGTTTTCAGCTGATGCCCGTGATGCCGCACCACCGATGTGGAAAGTCCGCATCGTTAACTGGGTACCAGGTTCACCGATTGACTGCGCCGCGATAACACCTACCGCCTCACCTGGGTTAATCAGGTGACCGCGCGCCAGATCCCGGCCGTAACACTTGGCGCAAACACCAAAGTCGGTTTGACAGGTAATAACAGAGCGTACGTGCACTTCGTCGATTGAGTTTTTCTCAATCAGATCACACAGCTGCTCATCAAGCATGGTGCCATCTGTCACCAGCACTTCGCCAGTGGTTGGCGCGATGATATCACCAATCACTACCCGGCCCAGTACCCGCTCACGCAGACCTTCTACCACGTCACCACCTTCAATCAGCGGCTTCATGATAATGCCCTGCTCAGAACCACAGTCGTGCTCTGTTACGACTAAGTCTTGTGCCACATCGACCAGACGACGCGTCAGATAACCTGAGTTCGCTGTTTTCAGTGCGGTATCAGCCAGACCCTTACGGGCACCGTGCGTAGAAATAAAGTACTGTAATACGTTCAGACCTTCGCGGAAGTTCGCCGTAATCGGCGTTTCGATGATCGAACCATCCGGCTTAGCCATCAGGCCCCGCATCGCTGCCAGCTGACGGATCTGCGCCGGTGAACCCCGGGCGCCAGAGTCGGCCATCATATACACCGAGTTAAACGACTGCTGCTGTACAGTATTACCGTCCCGATCAACCACGTTCTCTTTCGACAGGTTATCCATCATCGCCTTAGACAAGGCTTCGTTGGCTGTTGACCAGATATCGATAACTTTGTTGTACTTTTCACCAGCGGTAACCAGACCCTGTTGGAACTGGTCCTGGATCTCTTCTACTTCTTTCTCAGCTGCGTCGATAATTTCAGTCTTCGCCGCTGGGATCACCATATCATCGATACCAACCGACACACCCGATAACATCGCGTAGTGGAAACCGGTATACATAATCTGGTCTGCCAAAATAACGGTTTGTTTCAGACCGATACGGCGGTAAGCACCGTTTAACAGGCGGGAAATCTGCTTTTTACCCATCGCCTGGTTCACCGCATCAAAGCTTAAACCTTCCGGCAGGATCGAATACAGAATGGCCCGGCCAACAGTGGTGTCTTTAACTGCCGTCTCAGAGGTCTTAGTGCCATCTTCATGGATGGTCACTTCGGTCATCCGCACTTTGACTTTGGCGTGTAAGCTGGCAACACCGGCACGGAACGCTTTCTCGGCCTCTTTCGGGCTCTTGAACAGCATGCCCTCGCCTTTCGCGTTTATCGCTTCGCGGGTCATATAGTACAGACCCAGAACAACGTCTTGCGATGGTACGATAATTGGCTCACCGTTTGCTGGCGACAGTACGTTGTTGGTCGACATCATTAACGCACGGGCTTCTAACTGTGCTTCCAGCGTTAACGGTACGTGTACCGCCATCTGGTCACCGTCGAAGTCAGCGTTATAGGCCGCACACACCAGAGGGTGCAGCTGAATCGCTTTACCTTCGATCAGTACCGGCTCAAATGCCTGAATACCCAGACGGTGCAGTGTTGGTGCCCGGTTCAGCAGTACCGGATGTTCACGGATGACTTCGTCCAGTACGTCCCATACTGCGCCTTCTTCGCGCTCTACCATTTTCTTGGCGGCTTTGATCGTCGTCGCTAAACCACGGGCTTCCAGCTTGCCATAGATAAACGGCTTGAACAGTTCCAGTGCCATTTTCTTCGGCAGACCACACTGGTGTAAACGCAGCGTAGGACCTACGGTAATTACCGAACGGCCTGAGTAGTCTACACGCTTACCCAACAGGTTCTGACGGAAACGACCCTGTTTACCTTTGATCATGTCCGCCAGTGACTTCAGTGGACGCTTGTTGCTACCGGTGATCGCTCGGCCGCGACGACCGTTATCTAACAGCGCATCAACAGCTTCCTGTAACATCCGCTTTTCGTTACGTACGATAATGTCCGGCGCAGACAGATCTAACAGACGCTTCAAACGGTTGTTACGGTTAATGACGCGGCGGTATAAATCGTTCAGATCTGAGGTCGCGAAACGACCACCGTCCAACGGTACTAACGGACGCAAATCCGGCGGTAACACTGGCAGGACAGTCATAATCATCCACTCTGGCTTGTTACCAGAGGTATGGAAGGCCTCCATCAGTTTCAGACGCTTGCTGATTTTCTTCCGCTTGGTTTCTGAGTTAATGGTTGGCAACTCTTCGCGCATTTGCTTGATTTCAGTCGCCAGATCAATGCCTTTTAATAAGTCCAGAATCGCTTCTGCACCCATCTTGGCTTCGAACTCATCGCCATGCTCTTCCAGCACGTCCAGATATTCTTCTTCGGTCAGCATCTGACGACGCTCCAGCGACGTCATACCTGGCTCGGTAACCACGTAGCTTTCGAAGTACAGTACGCGCTCGATATCACGCAGCGTCATATCCAGTAATAAACCGATACGGCTTGGCAGTGACTTCAGGAACCAGATATGGGCGGTCGGGCTGGCCAGCTCGATATGACCCATGCGCTCACGACGGACTTTGGTCAGGGTGACTTCAACGCCACACTTTTCACAAATTACACCGCGGTGCTTTAAGCGCTTGTACTTACCACACAGACACTCATAGTCTTTTACCGGCCCGAAGATCCGGGCACAGAATAAACCGTCACGCTCGGGTTTAAAGGTACGGTAGTTGATCGTCTCTGGCTTTTTCACTTCGCCGAATGACCATGAACGAATCATGTCCGGCGAGGATAAACCGATACGGATAACATCAAACTCGTCAGTTTTAGTTTGCTGTTTCAGAAACTTTAATAAGTCTTTCACCTTTGCTCTCCTGTAAGAGGTAAACCGGAATGGGGCAGTTCACTGCCCCGCCAACACAAGGTCGGTTTATTCCTCTTCCAATTCGATATTAATACCGAGCGAACGGATTTCTTTCATCAATACGTTGAAAGATTCTGGCATGCCAGGCTCCATTCTGTGGTCGCCGTCAACGATGTTCTTATACATCTTGGTACGACCGTTGACGTCGTCAGACTTAACGGTAAGCATTTCTTGTAAAGTGTATGCCGCACCGTAAGCTTCCAGCGCCCACACTTCCATCTCACCGAAGCGCTGACCACCGAACTGCGCCTTACCACCCAGCGGCTGCTGAGTAACCAGACTGTACGAACCGGTAGAACGGGCGTGCATCTTATCGTCAACCAAGTGGTTCAGCTTCAGCATATACATGTAACCAACCGTGACTTTCCGCTCGAAAGTATTACCGGTACGGCCATCATACAGCGTGATCTGACCGCTTGACGGCAGGTCACCCAGCTCCAGCAGTTGTTTGATTTCTGACTCTTTGGCACCATCAAACACCGGCGTTGCTACAGGTAAGCCTTTACGCAGGTTCTCGGCTAAACGGCGTACTTCATCGTCGCTGAAGCTCTCGATATCCACGTTCTGACGTGATTCACCCAGCGCATACACCTTCTTCAGGAAGTCACGGATTTCCGCCGTTTCTTTCTGCTCTTTGATCATGGCGTCGATCTTGTCGCCGATACCACGGGCCGCTAAGCCTAAGTGCGTTTCCAGGATCTGACCGATGTTCATCCGCGATGGTACACCCAGTGGGTTCAGTACGATATCAACCGGCTGACCTTTCTCGTCATATGGCATATCTTCCACAGGGACGATAGTCGAGATCACACCCTTGTTACCGTGACGACCGGCCATCTTATCGCCTGGCTGAATACGACGTTTCACCGCCAGATACACCTTAACGATCTTCAGCACGCCAGGTGCTAAGTCATCGCCCTGTACAATCTTACGGCGCTTGGCTTCAAACTTCTTGTCATACTCGATACGAATTTCTTCGTACTGGGCAGCCAGCTGTTCAAGGTCGTTTTGCTTATCTTCATCCGACAGGCTTAAGTTAAACAGCGCGTCGCCTTTTAAGCCATCGATCTTGCTACGCTCAAAACCGCTTTGCTCCAGCAGGTTACGGGCACGGCTGAAGATACCGGCTTCCAGGATACGGAATTCTTCATTCAGGTCTTTCTTAGCCTGTTTGATTTCCATTTCCTCGATTTCACGGGCGCGCTTATCCTTCTCAACGCCGTCACGGGTAAATACCTGTACGTCAATAACAGTACCCGTTACTGAGTTTGGTACCCGCAGTGAGGTGTCTTTTACATCAGAGGCTTTCTCACCAAAGATGGCGCGTAACAGCTTCTCTTCCGGTGTTAACTGGCTCTCACCCTTAGGTGTGACCTTACCAACCAGAATATCGCCACCCTTCACTTCCGCACCGATATAAACGATACCGGCTTCATCCAACTTCGACAGGGCAGACTCACCCACGTTTGGAATATCGGCAGTGATTTCTTCAGGCCCAAGCTTGGTATCACGAGCGATACAGCTTAATTCCTGAATGTGGATGGTGGTTAAGCGATCTTCTTGCACTAAACGCTCAGATAACAAAATCGAGTCTTCGAAGTTGTAACCGTTCCACGGCATGAATGCCACGCGTAAGTTCTGACCTAAGGCAAGTTCACCTAAGTCGGTAGAAGGACCGTCAGCCAACACATCGCCACGCTCAATTGGCTCACCGTGGTTAACGCAAGGACGTTGGTTAATACAGGTGTTCTGGTTCGAACGGGTGTATTTGGTCAGGTTGTAGATATCGATACCGGCTTCGCCTGGTACCATTTCATCTTCATTTACCTTGATCACGATACGGCTGGCGTCAACATAGTCAACAGTACCACCACGTTTCGCCACTACGGTAACACCTGAGTCTTTCGCTACCACGCGCTCAATACCGGTACCGACTAACGGCTTATCAGCGCGCAGTGTTGGTACCGCCTGACGTTGCATGTTCGAGCCCATCAGTGCCCGGTTAGCGTCATCGTGTTCCAGGAACGGGATCAAAGCAGCGGCAACAGATACGATCTGCTGTGGTGCAACGTCCATATACTGAACGTCCGATGATGGCATCAGCGTAAATTCGTTTTTAAAGCGGCAAGGTACTAAGCCTTCAACGATACGGTTGTTCTCGTCTAACTCAGCGTTGGCCTGAGCGATCACAAAGTTACCTTCTTCAATCGCCGACAGGAAATCTACTTCGTCAGTCACCACGCCATTTTCAATCCGGCGGTATGGCGTTTCCAGGAAGCCATATTCGTTAGTCTGAGCGAAGATCGATAACGAGTTAATCAGACCGATATTCGGACCTTCAGGTGTTTCGATAGGACAAACCCGACCATAGTGCGTTGGGTGTACGTCACGAACTTCGAAACCGGCGCGCTCACGGGTTAAACCGCCTGGGCCAAGGGCAGAAATACGGCGCTTGTGCGTCACTTCTGACAGCGGGTTGTTCTGATCCATAAACTGTGACAGTTGGCTGGAACCGAAGAACTCTTTCACCGCAGCAGAGATTGGCTTGGCGTTGATCAGATCCTGTGGCATTACTGCGTCTAAATCGCCTAACGACAGACGTTCTTTCACAGCACGCTCAACACGTACTAAACCAACGCGGAACTGGTTTTCAGCCATTTCACCGACTGAACGGATGCGGCGGTTACCCAAGTGGTCGATATCATCCACTTCGCCTTTACCGTTACGGATGTCGATCAGGACTTTCATTACCGCCAGAATATCTTCTTTGCTGAGTACGCCAGTACCTACGCCCTCTTCGAAGTTAACCCGACGGTTAAACTTCATCCGGCCTACTGTAGACAAGTCGTAACGATCTTCAGAGAAGAACAGATTTTCAAATAAGGTTTCAGCAGCTTCGCGCGTTGGCGGTTCACCCGGGCGCATCATACGGTAGATTTCTACCAGCGCTTCCATCCGGTTGCTGCTTGGATCGATCCGTAAAGTTTCAGAGATATAGGCACCCTGATCCAGATCGTTAATATAAAGGGTTTCAAAACTGTCGTAGCCGGCTTTGCTTAGTTTTGCTAACAGCTCCAGTGTGAGCTCTGCGTTCGCCTCGGCAATAATCTCTCCGGTTGAACGGTCAGCGTAATTTTTCGCCAGCACCCGACCTACCACATATTCATGTGGTACTTCCATCATCGTTAAGCCAGTTTTCTCTAACTGACGGACGTGACGGGCAGTAATACGACGGCCTTGTTCTACGATCACTTCGCCATCGTTATCTTTAATATCAAAAGCTGCTGTTTCACCGCGCAGACGGCTTGGTACTACTTCCATCAGAATCTTGCCGTCTTTGATATCAAAGCGGGTATTCTCAAAGAAAGTAGCCAGAATTTCTTCGGTGCTGAATTCTAAAGCACGCAACAAAATGGTCGCAGGTAATTTACGGCGACGGTCAATCCGCACAAACAGACTGTCTTTGGCGTCGAATTCAAAATCTAACCAGGAACCACGGTATGGAATGACCCGAGCGTTATACAGTACTTTGCCTGAGGAGTGAGTTTTACCACGGTCATGGTCAAAGAATACACCTGGACTGCGGTGCAGCTGAGAAACAATTACCCGCTCAGTACCATTGATAACAAAGGTACCGTTCTCGGTCATTAATGGGATTTCACCCATATAGACTTCCTGCTCACGGATGTCTTTGATGGTGCCTGGTGCTTCTTTATCGAATAACACCATGCGCAGCTTCACCCGTAACGGCGCTGAGTAGGTCACACCTCGGATCTGACATTCTTTGACGTCAAACACGGGTTCCCCAATGCGGTAGCTTACGTACTGTAATTCGGCGCTGCCTGAATAACTTTTGATTGGAAATACAGAGCGGAATGCGGCTTCCAAACCGTATTCACCTTCCGGATCTGGCTCGATAAATTTGCTGAATGATTCGATCTGAATCGACAACAGGTATGGCACATCCAATACTTCCGGACGTTTGCCGAAGTCCTTACGGATACGTTTCTTCTCAGAATAAGAGTAAGTCATGGGGTTCCTCAGCTTGCTGATTTTTTTCCCAACCACTTTTCGGTGGTTTTAGTTACCAGACACGATAACTAGAGGGGTGGGGAAATCATTGTCCCACAGCGCAAAAAGGCCGGTGATTAATTCATCACCAGCCCGGCCTGAAATTCAGGCAGCTAATCTGGTTTGCACCAGATTATTTAACTTCAACAGATGCACCAGCTTCTTCAAGTTCTTTCTTGAGGGCTTCAGCTTCTGCTTTAGAGATACCTTCTTTGATTGGCGCTGGAGCGCTTTCAACCAGGTCTTTAGCTTCTTTCAGACCTAAACCGGTAGCACCGCGAACTGCTTTGATAACAGCTACTTTGTTAGCGCCGGCACCAGCCAGAACTACGGTGAACTCAGTTTGCTCTTCAACAGCAGCAGCTGGGCCAGCAGCAACAGCTACGGCAGCGGCGGCAGAAACACCAAACTTCTCTTCCATTGCAGATACTAATTCAACAACTTCCATTACAGACATTGCTGCGATTGCATCTAAGATTTGCTCTTTAGTCACTGACATTGCTCAGATTCCTAAATTGTGGGCCTTGGCCCGATTAAACTTTATCAAACCAAACGTAAAATTACGCGGCTTGCTCTTGTTTTTGGTCGCGAACCGCGGCAATTGTACGTACAAGTTTGCCGGCTGCTGCTTCTTTCATAGTGCTCATTAAACGTGCGATAGCTTCGTCGTAAGTTGGTAACGAGGCTAACAGTTCAACGTTCACTGTGGCGCCATTAAAAGCTGCACCTTTCAGCTCGAAGTTTTTGTTTTCTTTCGCGAAATCTTTGAAGATCCGCGCTGCAGCACCTGGGTGCTCCTTAGAAAACGCAACTAAAGTCGGGCCTACGAATACATCTTTCAGACACTCAAACTCGGTGCCTTCTACTGCACGGCGAGCTAAGGTGTTACGGACAACTTTTACCCATACACCTGCTTCACGCGCTTGCTTACGCAGCGCAGTGATTTTGCCTACAGTGACACCACGAGCGTCTGCGACTACCGCAGATAAAGCACCTTTGGCAGCTTCCTGGACTTCAGCAACAATTGCTTTTTTGTCATCAAGCTTAATAGCCATTGGCTCTTAACTCCTGGTTCATCCGAACATAATGTTCGGTTGCCTACACATCGCTGACGGTTGCCAGCGCGCGATTTACGGTGAGACCAGAAGAATATAATTCGTTCTGGGGCCTACACCGTCTGCGTAGGTTGGTTTATTAAGTTACGGCTATCGAAACAGCGTAACACCTACGGTCTTGGACGGAAGCGATTAATTGCCTAAACAACAACCGCTTCTACCCGAAAAAAGAGGGCGAGATTATAAATTAACCTGCCCTTAGCTGTAAAGCGCTTAAACAGCAGCGCTTAACGAAGCCTGGCTCAGGGTTAAACCTGCACCGTGTGTAGAAGAAATAGTCACTTTCTTGATATACACACCTTTAGCTACTGAAGGCTTAGCACGCTTCAGCGCAACCAGTAAGGCTTCTAAGTTTTCTTTCAGCTTGTCAGCGTCGAAATCCAGCTTACCGATGGTTGAATGGATGATACCATTCTTGTCGTTACGGTAACGTACCTGACCTGCTTTAGCGTTCTTAACTGCTTCAGCAACGTTAGGAGTAACAGTGCCGGTCTTCGGGTTAGGCATCAGGCCGCGAGGACCTAAGATCTGACCCAGCATACCAACAACGCGCATCGCATCTGGAGAAGCGATAACAACGTCAAAATCCATAACGCCTTTCTTAACTTGTTCAGCTAAGTCTTCCATACCAACGATGTCTGCACCGGCTGCTTTAGCCGCTTCTGCGTTAGCACCCTGGGTGAACACAGCAACACGAACAGTACGGCCAGTACCGTGCGGCAGTACAGTAGCACCACGTACGTTCTGGTCAGATTTACGGGCATCGATACCCAGGTTAACTGCTACGTCAACGCTTTCTACGAACTTGCCAGCTGATAATTCTTTTAACAGCGCAACAGCTTCGTTGATCTCATATTCGCGAGTTGAATCAACTTTAGAACGGATTAACTTAGCGCGTTTAGTTAATTTAGCCATCTATTAGCCCTCCACCACTAAGCCCATTGAACGTGCAGTACCTTCGATAGTACGCACGGCAGCAGCGTGATCCGCAGCTGTTAAGTCTGGTTGTTTTACTTTCACGATCTCGTCGATCTGAGCAGCAGTAACTTTACCAACTTTCTGGGTGTTTGGACGGCTTGAACCACCTTTCAGACCAGCAGCTTTCAGTAATAAGAAAGACGCTGGTGGAGTGCGGGTTTCAAATGTGAATGAACGGTCGCTATATACTGTGATAACAACTGGAATAGGCATGCCTTTTTCCAGGCTCTCTGTACGGGCGTTGAAGCCTTTACAGAATTCCATGATGTTAACACCGTGCTGACCTAACGCCGGACCAACTGGTGGCGACGGGTTTGCCATACCGGCTTTTACCTGCAGTTTAATAAGTGCAGTGACTTTCTTTGCCATGTTTCACCTCTGTTAGTGGGTCTTTGCCTTGTAAGTGCGAGGACACTTACTCAAACGGCTTCCCTTACGATAAAAAGGGCGCAGATTATATTTTAATCTGCGCCCCGTTACAAGCTTATTATTAAGCCTTCTCGACTTGACCGAACTCTAATTCTACTGGTGTCGCGCGACCGAAAATTAACACCGACACTTTTACGCGGCTCTTTTCGTAGTCAACTTCCTCTACCACACCATTAAAGTCAGCAAACGGACCTTCAGTTACCCGCACCACTTCACCGGCTTCGAACAATGTTTTCGGCTTCGGTTTATCGGCATTGTCTTGCAGGCGATTCAGGATAGTCATGGCTTCTTTTTCTGAAATAGGTGCCGGACGATCTGAAGTACCACCAATAAAACCTAATACCCGCGGCACACTTTTCACTAAGTGCCAGGCCTCTTCACACATTTCCATTTGCACCAGCACGTAGCCAGGGAAGAATTTACGCTCTGACTTACGCTTTTGACCGGCGCGCATTTCAATCACTTCTTCGGTGGGTACTAATACCTCACCGAATTTATCTTCCATTTGATGGATCTTGATATGTTCGCGCAGCGAGGTGGCAACCTTTTGCTCAAACCCAGAGAACGCCTGAACGACATACCAACGCATTTTTCCTGCCATGACTTAAATCCCCAGTCCGGTAAAGAATGAGACGACGCGCAATAAAATGGCATCCAGTCCCCATAGAATTAGACCCATAATAATGGTCGCAACAATCACCACTAATGTCGTTTGCATCGTTTCCTGGCGGGTTGGCCATACTACTTTGCGAACTTCAGTACGGGATTCTTTGGCGAAATTCAGGAAAATTTTACCTTTGGTGGTTTGCGCGGCAATAAAACCGGCAGCAGCGACTAGCACCACTATTGCAATGGCCCGTTCTAAGGTCGACAACTCATAAATATAGTTACCAACTACGATCAGAGACAGGATAACGACAACTAACAGCCACTTGACCAGGTCTAATCCGCTTTTTGGTGTTTCGCTTACTGCGCTCATGCTTCCACTCACTTAATTAAACTTAATTATGTTATTCACAAACTTAACATAATAGCCCCGGCTTACTGCCGGGCGCGAAATTTGGCAGGGGCAGAGGGATTCGAACCCCCAACCATCGGTTTTGGAGACCGCTGTTCTACCAATTGGAACTATGCCCCTGTAAAGTTACCAACGACTCGCAACACTGTCGTTAAATAGCCGCTCATTATACTGTCTCAGCAGACTAAAACAAGCTTGGCTTGCACCCTGAATGGTGTTTCGATGGCGAAATAGTGACAAAAAAGGCCCCTTACGGAGCCTTCTTTGTACAACAGTATGACTTAGGCGATGATCTTAGATACTACGCCTGCACCTACTGTACGACCACCTTCACGGATTGCGAAGCGTAAACCTTCGTCCATCGCGATTGGGCAGATCAGTTCTACGGTGAACTTCAGGTTGTCACCTGGCATTACCATCTCTACGCCTTCTGGCAGCTCTACCGCACCTGTTACGTCAGTGGTACGGAAGTAGAACTGTGGACGGTAGCCTTTGAAGAATGGCGTGTGACGACCACCTTCTTCTTTTGACAGTACGTACACTTCGCCTTCGAACTTAGTGTGTGGCTTGATTGAACCTGGCTTCGCCAGTACCTGACCACGCTCTACGTCTTCACGCTTGGTGCCACGTAACAGCGCACCAATGTTCTCACCCGCACGACCTTCGTCCAGCAGCTTACGGAACATCTCTACACCTGTACAGGTAGTAGCAACAGTGTCTTTGATACCTACGATTTCTACTGTCTCACCAACTTTGATGATACCTTGCTCTACACGGCCTGTTACTACTGTACCACGGCCCGCGATTGAGAATACGTCTTCGATTGGCATGATGAACGGCTTATCAATAGCACGCTCTGGCTCTGGGATATAAGTATCCAGTGCTTCGCCCAGCTCCAGGATTTTCTTTTCCCACTCGGCATCGCCTTCCAGACCTTTTAACGCTGAACCGCGGATTACTGGCAGGTCATCACCTGGGAAGTCGTAGTCTGACAGCAGCTCACGCACTTCCATCTCTACCAGCTCTAACAGCTCTTCGTCATCTACCATGTCACACTTGTTCATGAACACGATGATGTACGGTACGCCTACCTGACGTGATAACAGGATGTGCTCACGCGTTTGTGGCATTGGGCCGTCTGTCGCCGCTACTACCAGAATAGCGCCGTCCATCTGGGCTGCACCAGTGATCATGTTCTTAACGTAGTCAGCGTGACCTGGACAGTCAACGTGTGCATAGTGACGCGTTGGTGTGTCGTATTCTACGTGTGAAGTATTGATCGTGATACCACGGGCTTTTTCTTCCGGTGCTTTGTCGATTTGATCGAAAGCAAATGCCTGACCGCCGTAGTGCTTAGCTAATACGTTAGTGATAGCAGCTGTCAGTGTAGTTTTACCGTGGTCAACGTGGCCGATTGTACCTACGTTTACGTGCGGTTTTACGCGTTCAAATTTAGCCTTAGCCATAAGTAACCCTTATTAAACAAAACGGCGGTGATTGAAAAATCAGCATTGTAATGCTTACGAGGGAGGCTTGCAAGATGGTGCTGATACCCAGAATCGAACTGGGGACCTCGTCCTTACCAAGGACGCGCTCTACCGCCTGAGCTATATCAGCATTGTGATCTTATTGGAGCGGGCAGCGGGAATCGAACCCGCATCTTCAGCTTGGAAGGCTGAGGTAATAGCCATTATACGATGCCCGCGGCCTTCTCGTAGCTATTCTCCTGACGAAGATGGTGGAGGGGGAAGGATTCGAACCTTCGAAGGCAGTGCCGGCAGATTTACAGTCTGATCCCTTTGGCCACTCGGGAACCCCTCCACTAATGGTGCCGCTTATCCGAGTCGAACGGATGACCTACTGATTACAAGTCAGTTGCTCTACCAACTGAGCTAAAGCGGCACTACGTCAGTGGGTGCGAATTCTAGTGGAATGCGGAAAGTCGCGCAACAGAAAAACACGAAAAAAGCGGATTTTCTTAGCCAAGTGGCTAAATGCTAGCCAAAACAGCTTTTAATTGTCGATGTATTGCGCAATACCCCGAAATAACAAAAAGGGATCAACCAACACTGGCAGATCAGGCAGATAGCTTTTTAACAGTTCGGCATCACCACCAGTGAGCACCAGCTGTTGTGCCGGTGTTGTTTGCCAGCCCAAACGGATTGCACCTATTATTGCTGCCAAAGCGCCGTTTTCGACACCGGCGCTGGTAGAACAGCCCGGGGCGAGGTTTGGCATCAGCTGCTGCGCCTTATGTACCCGCGCGGTTTGAGTTAGTAATGCTTGCTGCTGTAATTGTAATCCGGGCAAGATCCACCCACCCAGATGACGATTTGCCTCCAACCAATCAAAGGTCACAGCAGTTCCGGCGTCGACGATTAACTGACGGTCTGCCGGATAAGAGCGATAAGCACCTAGCATCGCTAACCAGCGGTCAACACCAAGTCGTTGTGGTTCAACATAGCTATTTATCAAGCCAAAGGCACTGGCCTCGGTATGCAATTGCACCGTTGGAAAATTTGCCGCTTGCAGACCCTGTAACAGCTCCGTTGTTTTCTGCTCTGTTGCTACGCTGCTCAGGTAAGCCGCAGTAACAGGTAGTTTAAGCAAGCCAGCAACGGAATCGAATGCCAACTGTTGGAACTGGCCGTTCTGATATAGTGCGGCTTTTAAACGGCTGTTTCCCAGATCCAATAGTAGCTGCATCAGGTTGCTCCTCTTAAACTGAGCTCTCCGCCATAAAACGCCTGTAAGCCTGCGACAGTTTCAAGAAGCAGGGCACCTTGTTGATCCACACCACGACAAATGCCGCTGATCTCTTTGCTACCACTGAGTTTAACTGCTTTACCGGCATAGAGATCAAACTGATTAAAACGCTGCTGAAAGGGTGCAAAGCCCGCAGCGTTAAACAGCTCCAGAGCACCAATTAGATGTTGCTGCAAACGGGCAATTAGCACATTGCGGTCAACCGTTGCTGTGGCGTGAGATTGAAGATCGGTGAATGGTTGGTCGATGCTCTGGTCTGCCAGCTGCGGCAAACGAATATTTAAGCCTATGCCAATGACTAACTCACACACCGCATCCGCTTGCCCTGCCAACTCAACCAGAATGCCGGCAGCCTTTGCCCCGTTGATGTATAAATCATTAGGCCATTTTACTTGCGCTGGCACCTGATAATCTTGCTGCAACAGCTCAGCCAATGCGCAGGCGACGACCAGGCTCAATCCCATTGCAGCGGGGATCCCCTGCTCCAATCGCCAATAGCAACTAAAGTATAGACTGCTACCAAAGGGCGAAAACCATTGCCGCCCACGGCGCCCCCTTCCAGCGGTTTGCGCCTCGGCCACGATCACTTGCCCCGGCTGTAACGGCTTACCGGCCTGGATCAGTGCCAGTAGCTGCGCATTGGTAGAGTCAGTAATATGCTGCACGCGGATCTCCGGAGCATCATTACACTGTAAGCTACGGATCACTGCCGCATCTAATAGCTGCAATGGGCTGGAGAGTGCATAGCCCTTGCCTCTTAGCTTAAAGATATCTAACCCGAGTTGACTTAACTGCTGCAGGTTATTGGCAATTGCAGTACGACTTAAACCAAAACGTTCAGCCAGACGCTGACCTGAGTGAAACTTGCCGTCAGCAAGTAAAGCCAGCAACTGACGTTGTAGCTGTAAGTTAGGCTGGGACATGGTGCTGTCCAGCGCTATTGAGCAATCTGACTTCAGGTTCAAGCTCAATAGCGAAGTGCCGCATCACGGTACTACGAATGGTAGCGATTAAAGCCAGTAAAGGTGCGCTATCAGCCAGGCCATAATTCACAATGACTAGCGGTTGCTTCTGATAACAGCCGACGTTATCAACTACCACGCCTTTGAAACCAGCTTGCTCTATTAGCCAGGCAGCAGGTACCTTGACACCGTCTGCTTGTGGATAGCCTGGCAGTGTTGGATAGCCATGGCGTATAAGTTGAAACTGACGCTCAGTAATAACAGGGTTTTTAAAGAAGCTGCCACAATTGGGCAGCTGCCGGTAATCAGGAAGCTTACTTTGCCGGATCTGGATAACCGTTTCGAAAATCTGCTGCAAACTGGCTGTTTTTGGTAACGCTTTTAAGCCGGGATAATCCAGCACTGGCAAAGGCTGGCGTGATAGCGTCAGGCCAAGGGCCACTATTACGCCGCGGCCCTGTAATTGCTGTTTAAAAATGCTATCACGATAAGCAAACTGGCACTCCGATGCTGGTATCCGTACTACTTCACGGCGCTGCCAGTCGTAGAAATCAACGTAGCTACAGCGATCTGAGAGCTCGACACCATAAGCCCCAATATTCTGTACCGGCGCTGCGCCCACCGAGCCCGGTATTAAAGCCAGGTTTTCCAGGCCCCATAATTGCTGCTCTACCGTCCAACTGACCAGTTGATGCCAGTTATGGCCAGCTTCAACGTGTAACAGAACATGCTCAGTATCGGCGTGTTGGCTTATTCCCTTAGCAAGATAGCGTAACACCGGCTTATGCTGCGTCGCCAAAAAGATAGTATTGGTACCCTCGCCTAATACTGTTGGATAATCCGGTCCGCTAAATTGCATAAGATCCGCGATATCGGCGGCGAGAAATACCTGGTCGAGTTGATAAGGCAGGCGAAAACTTGAGTACTGTTCAGCTGCTTGCTGACGAAGAAGTTGCATAGCAAAACCATGGTTGTGAATTAGCGGCAATTTTAAAGAACCCCCGCCGCAAGCGCAAATTTATTGCGGCTTTGGCAGGAAAGGATTGGTTGCAGATGCCAGATAGTACTGACGATTCTATACAAAAACGCCGGGAGCGTTTTTGGACTGCCGCAGGCAGGCCCGAAGGGCGAAACACAGGACGTGTTTCGCAATGCCACCGCTGTGGCTGGCGTGGGATTCCGCGGTGTACTACTTTGCTCCCCCCCTCCGTGGGGTTCGCCGCTTCGCGGCCAGCTAAAGCTGTCCAAATTCGCTCCCGGCGAATTTGTCGCATGGTATCGCCCTGCTCGAGCAGTACACCGCGTCAGAATCGCAGCCAATAAAAAAGCCCCACT
>NZ_ALAB01000034.1 GCF_000280055.1 Alishewanella aestuarii B11
TAAGGGATAACTCATCTTGTGGCCGGCTTCCCGCTTAGATGCTTTCAGCGGTTATCCGTTCCGAACATAGCTACCGGGCAGTGCCATTGGCATGACAACCCGAACACCAGCGGTTCGTTCACTCCGGTCCTCTCGTACTAGGAGCAACTCCACTCAATTATCCAACGCCCACGGCAGATAGGGACCGAACTGTCTCACGACGTTCTAAACCCAGCTCGCGTACCACTTTAAATGGCGAACAGCCATACCCTTGGGACCGACTTCAGCCCCAGGATGTGATGAGCCGACATCGAGGTGCCAAACACCGCCGTCGATATGAACTCTTGGGCGGTATCAGCCTGTTATCCCCGGAGTACCTTTTATCCGTTGAGCGATGGCCCTTCCATACAGAACCACCGGATCACTATGACCTACTTTCGTACCTGCTCGACGTGTCTGTCTCGCAGTTAAGCTGGCTTCTACCATTACACTAACCGTACGATGTCCGACCGTACTTAGCCAACCTTCGTGCTCCTCCGTTACGCTTTAGGAGGAGACCGCCCCAGTCAAACTACCCACCAGACACTGTCCGCAATCCCGGTTCAGGGACCTACGTTAGAACATCAAACATACAAGGGTGGTATTTCAAGGACGGCTCCACCAGGACTAGCGTCCCAGCTTCAAAGCCTCCCACCTATCCTACACATGTAGGGTCAATGTTCAGTGCCAAGCTATAGTAAAGGTTCACGGGGTCTTTCCGTCTAGCCGCGGGTATACGGCATCTTCACCGCAATTTCAATTTCACTGAGTCTCGGCTGGAGACAGCCTGGCCATCATTACACCATTCGTGCAGGTCGGAACTTACCCGACAAGGAATTTCGCTACCTTAGGACCGTTATAGTTACGGCCGCCGTTTACCGGGGCTTCGATCAAGAGCTTCGCTTGCGCTAACCCCATCAATTAACCTTCCGGCACCGGGCAGGTGTCACACCCTATACGTCCACTTACGTGTTTGCAGAGTGCTGTGTTTTTAATAAACAGTTGCAGCCAGCTGGTCACTGCGACTCTCATATGCTTACAGCGCAAGGCCTTCACACACAAGAGCGTACCTTCTCCCGAAGTTACGGTACTATTTTGCCTAGTTCCTTCAGCCGAGTTCTCTCAAGCGCCTTGGTATGCTCTACCTGACCACCTGTGTCGGTTTAGGGTACGGTCACCAATACCTGAAGCTTAGAGGCTTTTCCTGGAAGCAGAGCGTCAGCAACTTCGTCACCGTAGTGACTCGTCTCGTGTCTCAGTCTTAGAGAAGCGGATTTACCTACCTCTCCAACCTACGCACTTTCACGCGGACTACCAACGCCGCGCTTGCCTAGCTTTCTCCGTCCCCCCATCGCAGTATTGGCCGGTACGGGAATATTAACCCGTTTCCCATCGACTACGCCTTTCAGCCTCGCCTTAGGGGCCGACTCACCCTACCCTGATTAGCATGGGATAGGAACCCTTGGTCTTTCGGCGGGGAAGTTTTTCACTCCCCTTATCGTTACTCATGTCAGCATTCGCACTTCTGATACCTCCAGCATGCCTCCCGGCACACCTTCGCAGGCTTACAGAACGCTCCTCTACCACCCATACATAGTATGGATCCGCAGCTTCGGTGGATGATTTTAGCCCCGTTACATCTTCCGCGCAGGCCGACTCGACTAGTGAGCTATTACGCTTTCTTTAAAGGATGGCTGCTTCTAAGCCAACCTCCTAGCTGTCTATGCCTTCCCACATCGTTTTCCACTTAATCATCACTTTGGGACCTTAGCTGGCGGTCTGGGTTGTTTCCCTTTTCACGACGGACGTTAGCACCCGCCGTGTGTCTCCCGAGTAGTACTCACCGGTATTCGGAGTTTGCATGGGGTTGGTAAGTCGGGATGACCCCCTAGCCCAAACAGTGCTCTACCCCCGGTGGTATTCGCTCGAGGCGCTACCTAAATAGCTTTCGAGGAGAACCAGATATCTCCGAGCTTGATTAGCCTTTCACTCCAAGCCACAAGTCATCCCCTACTTTTTCAACAGTAGTGGGTTCGGTCCTCCAATTAGTGTTACCCAATCTTCAACCTGCTCATGGCTAGATCGCCCGGTTTCGGGTCTACACCCTGCAACTATTCGCCCAGTTAAGACTCGGTTTCCCTACGGCTCCCCTATTCGGTTAACCTCGCTACAGAATGTAAGTCGCTGACCCATTATACAAAAGGTACGCAGTCACCCAACAAAGTGGGCTCCCACTGCTTGTACGTACACGGTTTCAGGTTCTATTTCACTCCTCCTTACAGAGGTTCTTTTCGCCTTTCCCTCACGGTACTGGTTCACTATCGGTCAGTCAGGAGTATTTAGCCTTGGAGGATGGTCCCCCCATCTTCAAACAGGATACCACGTGTCCCGTCCTACTCGTTTTCACTATAAAGGTGTTGTCGTGTACGGGGCTATCACCCTGTATCGCTCAGCTTTCCAGATGATTCCACTAACACCAATCTAGCTTAAGGGCTAGTCCGCGTTCGCTCGCCGCTACTAACGGAATCTCGGTTGATTTCTTTTCCTCGGGGTACTTAGATGTTTCAGTTCTCCCGGTTTGCCTCCTTAACCTATGTATTCAGTTAAGGATAGTGAGTAAACTCACTGGGTTTCCCCATTCGGATATCTACGGTTCAGCGCCTCTTACCGGCTCCCCATAGCTTTTCGCAGGTTAGTACGTCCTTCATCGCCTCTGACTGCCAAGGCATCCACCGTGTACGCTTAGTCACTTAACCATACAACCCCAAAATGTCTTTTAAAGTCGTACAGTGTGCTCGCGTCACAATCCTTCCGCTTGAGTTCGGAAGTATGCTTAGCTTGTTTTATTACTATCAGCTTGCCAAATTGTTAAAGAGCAGTTTGAGATAAACTCAAAT
>NZ_ALAB01000035.1:2500-123413 GCF_000280055.1 Alishewanella aestuarii B11
CAGCACCCCGTGGCATGGCGCGCATTATAGAGCGCTTTAACAAGGCTGCAAGCGGTATTTTGTTAAAAACATCAGTTTGGGCTTCGTTTGACTATTAAAGCTCCATTTTGATTGTTTTTATGTCGATCTGTTATGCAAGACTCTGTTTTTAGTTGTTGGCTGTGCAGAAAATAGTCGTTAAGATAGAATTGCTTTTATAACAAGAATCTTCTTTCAACTTAGCTGCAGGAATTTATTATGTCACCTATGTTACGCGCCTCACTGCCTTATACTCTCGCGCTGGCTTTTCTGTCTTTCGTGGTTTTTACCTTTTTGATCACTCTGCCGCTGTCTGCCGGCTGGGCTTTTGTGGCCGGTGTGCTCTCTTGCGGCATTCTGGTCCCGATCCTGGTCGATGTTAAAGGTCCGGCCTTACCGCCAGAACAAGCGGATACCGTAAACGTAGCTACCGATGTCAGCTTTCAAGGTGAGACCACTACTTTATATGTAGGGAATTTACCGTATCGGGCTAACGAAGAAACCGTAAAGGCGTTGTTTGCTAAGTACGGTACTGTCGCCAATGTCCGCCTGATGAAGGATCGCCAGACCGGTCGGCGCCGTGGCTTTGGTTTTGTTGAAGTCGCCGCGGCTGACGCTAATAAGATGATTAGCAAGCTAAACGATGCTGAGTTTCAGGAACGTACTCTTAAAGTACGCGAAGCCCGTGAACGTCAGGATGATGACGGCTCTGCGGCAGAGTAAGCCGGCGGCGCTCAGTTGTCGCTGCTGTTGTTAGTTTGCTTTTACTGACGCTTAAATTTGGCTCACTGGCAAAAAGCGCTTAAAATGCGTCTTTTGCCAGTAGTCAGAGAGTCAGATGTCATTAGGTCAGGTATTTCCCGCACAGTACGAAACTCAGCTCGCCGCTAAAGCAGCACATTTGCGCCATTTACTCGCGCAGTTCGCCTTACCCGAAACAGAAATCTTTCGCTCCGCGGTAAGCCATTTCCGGCAACGTGCCGAATTCCGTATCTGGCATAATGGTGATGACATCTATCACTGCATGTTTGACCCCGCCAGCCGGCAACCGGTTCGGGTTGATGAGTTCCCAATAGCAGCTAAGCCCATCGCGGATTTTATGCCTGTGTTATTGAAAGCCATTCAATTTAATCATCAGTTGCGCTATCGGCTTTATCAGGCCGACTATCTGGCAAGCACGACCGGAGAACTTCTGGTCAGCCTGATCTATAAGCGTAAACTCGATGAGCAATGGCTGGAGGCCGCCCGGCAGTTACAACAAGAATTGGCGCCACTCTACAACGTGCGCTTTATCGGCCGGGCCCGTAAACAAAAGCTGGTAGTATCAGATGACTTTGTAACCGAGCGTTTTAACGCGGCAGATCGGAGCATTCAGTACCAACAGCTTGAAGGCAGCTTTACCCAACCGAATGCCGGCGTGAATCAGCAAATGCTGGACTGGGCATCAAACTGTACTGCTGGGCTGGGCGGTGACTTGCTGGAGCTGTATTGTGGTAATGGCAATTTTTCACTGGCATTGGCCAGCCAGTTTGATCAGGTCATTGCAACTGAATTGGCCCGCAGTTCAATTAAATCGGCACAATATAATATCGCCCTAAATCAGATCGGAAATGTGCAGGTATTGCAGATGTCTGCCGAAGATGTGGCGGCGGCGCTACAACACGGCCGCATGCTTAAAGAGCTCGACCTGGCCAAATTAGCGTTAAATACTGTGTTGGTCGATCCGCCGCGGGCCGGCTTGGACCCAGCTACGCTATCGTTGGTTAGCGGCTTTCAGTCTATTCTTTATATCTCCTGTAACCCGGAAACTCTGGCGGCGAATCTGGCTGAACTTGCTAAGACCCACGATATCAGCAGGCTGGCCTTATTTGACCAGTTCCCATACACCCACCATATTGAAACTGGCGTGCTGCTGCGTAAGCGCTAATCGGGCTGCTTACGACCATAGCTGGCGGCACCATGTGCCAGCCAGCGCAGTTGCATGATGGTACGCCGGGTCAGCTGCGGATAGTGTTCCCGCGGTGCATCCAGAGCATCTGCTCCGGTATGAAATACCAGTGTAACCATCGCCTCTGCCTGCAGCTGTGCCAGTTCAGGCGGACATTGAGTTTGTTTGCGTAGATAATGCGCCAGCTCCGCACAGAAATGTTGGATCTCACGGGCAACGGCAGCACGAAATGCCGCCGAAGTACCAGAGCGTTCACGCAGCAACAAGCGAAACACGTTGCTGTTTTCGGCGACAAACTCCATAAAGGTTTCTACCGAGGTACTGATCACACTGCCGTGCTTTTCAATCCGTAATCTTGCCTGGCGCATCAGCTGCCGTAACATTAAGCCGGCTTCATCCACCAGCGTTAAGCCCAATTCATCCATATCGGCAAAATGGCGGTAAAAGGAGGTGGGTGCAATGCCGGCCTCACGGGCGACCTCGCGTAAGCTTAAGCTGGCAAAGCCTTTTTCGGCACTTAGCTGCGAAAAGGCAGCATTAATAATTGCCTGGCGGGTACGTTCTTTCTGTTCTGCTCTGGTCACGATGCGTCCCTTTGTTACTGCTGTTCAGCCGATTTACCTTGACCGGCTGTCAGCAGCTGGGTAAATTGGCGTACAGTTGTAAGCTCAAAGTGTGAATTCATGAAAAAACATCCGATCATCTGGACTAACGTCATCCTGTTCAGTCTGACTTTTTTGGTTGCCGCTATTGCGGTTCCCTATTATGCCCTGACAGTTGGCTTTACCACAGCAGAAATTATTGCCACCATTTTATGTATGGGCTACTGCGGTATTTCGATAACTGCAGGCTACCACCGGCTGTGGGCTCATAAGACCTATGATGCTCATCCCGTTTTACAGTGGATCTTTGCTATAGGCGGCGCCTTCGCCCTGCAAAATAGTGCCATTCATTGGTCATCGGATCACCGTGTGCATCACCGCCATGTCGATAACAACGACAAAGATCCTTACTCTGCCGGCCGTGGTTTCTGGTTTAGTCATATTGGTTGGATGCTGCGTGACTATCAGGGCGATAGCTACTTCGACTACAGCAATGTGCGCGATCTGCAAAAGAACCCTATCCTGGCTTTCCAGCACAAGCATTATTTGGCACTGGTGTTACTGACTAACATTGGTATTCCGCTGCTGTTGGGGCTACTGCTTGGCAGTTTCTGGGGCATGCTGTTAAGTGTTGGTGTGCTACGCCTGGTTTTAAGCCACCACTTTACCTTCTTTATTAATTCCTTGGCGCATATCTGGGGTAAACAAACCTACACCGATGAGAATAGCGCACGGGATAATGGCTTTCTGGCGTTTCTGACCTATGGAGAAGGCTATCATAACTACCATCACATTTTTGAATACGATTACCGCAACGGGATCCGTTGGTGGCAGTTTGACCCGACTAAATGGCTGATTAAATCCTGCTCCTTGGTGAAATTGACCTGGAACTTACGTACTGTGCCAGAAGACAGAATTGCGCAGGCTGTTGCCAAAATGCAGCTCAAGCGCGCCAAAGATAAAGTTCAGCATTTGCCGAATGCAGAACAATTGCTGGCATTGCTGGAACAGGAGTATCAGCTGTTAGTGGCAAAAATTCAGGATTATTACCAACTGAAGAAAGAGCTGTTACAACAGAAACGTACAGCGCTGGTCGATCAGGTGAATGCGTCTGACTTTATGCTGCGTTATCAGGAGTTAAAGCAACATCTGCAACAACAACAGAACCATTGGCAGCGCCTGACCGCCGCTTTTAGTTAAGCAACTTAGCTATTAGTCTTGTTCCGGAAAAAAGAGGCAATCGCCTCTTTTTTTGTGTCCGATACCTGTTATGCTAATTTCTATTAGTAATTTGACAGGATTGGTAAGCGTGTCGGCAAAAGCAGCGAAAAAACAACCCAGTTATGATTATGATGCTATCGTTATTGGTACGGGCCCCGGCGGCGAAGGTGCGGCTATGTATCTGGCGAAAAGTGGTAAAAGCGTTGCGGCCATTGAACGCTACCAAGCGGTTGGCGGTGGCTGTACCCACTGGGGCACTATTCCGTCGAAAGCACTGCGCCACTCGGTCAGCCGTTTAATTGAATTTAATGAAAACCCGCTGTTTCAGGTTGAAGAGCAGATGAAAGGTCTGACCTTTTCACAGATCCTGAAACATGCTGCCGGCGTGATCCGCAAACAAGTACGACTGCGCAGCGGCTTTTATGATCGCAATCTGGTAAAGATTTATCAGGGTGAAGCCCGTTTTATTGATAACCATACCCTGGAAATTACCCATAACGACGGCAGTTGCTACACACTGAGCGCAGAAACCATTGTCATCGCTACCGGCTCACGGCCTTATCGGCCACCGCATGTTGATTTTAACCACCCGCGCATCTATGACAGCGATACCATTTTGTCGCTGGATCATGATCCACGGCATATTATTATCTTTGGTGCCGGGGTTATCGGCTGTGAATATGCATCGATTTTCCGTGGCCTGGGCGTGCGGGTCGATCTGGTCAACACCCGCGACCGGTTATTATCTTTTATGGATACCGAAATCTCTGATGCCCTGAGTTACCACTTCTGGAACTCGGGTATGACCATCCGCCACGGTGAAGAACTGTCTCATGTGGAAGGCCGGGATGATGGCGTAGTTTTACACCTGCAATCCGGTAAACGGATGAAAGCCGACTGCTTCCTGTTTGCCAACGGCCGCACCGGCAATACTGAAATGCTGAATCTGGAGGCGGTGGGTCTGGCCGCTGATAGTCGCGGTCTGTTAAAAGTTAATAGTGAGTATCAGACAGCTGTAGATAATATCTATGCCGTCGGGGATGTGATTGGTTATCCAAGCCTGGCCAGCGCAGCCTACGACCAAGGCCGGCTGGCCGGTGAAGCTATCGTAAAAGGTAATCTGGACGGACATTTGATTGCCGATATTCCGACCGGCATTTACACCATTCCGGAGATGTCTTCAGTCGGCAAAACCGAGCAGGAACTCACTGCCGCCAAAATCCCGTACGAGGTCGGCCGGGCGCAGTTTAAGCATTTAGCCAGAGCGCAAATCGCCAATACCAGTGCCGGTAGCCTGAAGGTGCTGTTTCACCGTGATACGCTGGAAATTCTGGGTATTCATTGCTTTGGTGAGCGGGCCGCAGAGATTATTCACATCGGTCAGGCCATTATGATGCAAAAGAACGGTGGTAATAATCTGAACTACTTTGTGCACACCACCTTTAACTACCCAACCATGGCCGAAGCGTATCGGGTTGCGGCACTAAACGGCCTAAACCGCCTGTTCTGATGTTTGGGGTTCTGGCGCAGTAGACCACTGCGCCAACAGCCGCAGTTAACGCTTATTCCGGGATCTCAGCGTTCATATGGTACATCGGGCTGAGATCCTGCACCGCCTCGATAAAGACCCTGGCATGCTCAGGATCGACTTCAGGCGTAATACCATGTCCCAAATTAAAGATATGACCTGAACCCTGGCCAAAGCCATCAAGGATAGTTTGTACTTCCTGACGGATCCGTTCCGGTGTGCCCAGCAGAATAGACGGGTCCATATTGCCCTGTAACGCCACCTGCTGCCCTACCCGGGCGCGGGCGCTGGCGATATCGGTCGTCCAGTCTAAACCTAAAGCATCACAGCCAGTCGCAGCCATCATTTCCAGCCACTGACCGCCATTTTTGGTAAACAAGGTTACCGGTACTTTGCGACCATCAGCTTCGCGGGTCAGGCCGTTCAGAATTTGCTGCATATAACTGAGCGAATATTCTTTATAATCGCGTGGCGTCAGTACCCCACCCCAGGTATCGAAGATCATCACTGCCTGAGCGCCGGCTGCAATTTGGGCATTCAGATACAGGGTCACGCTTTGCGCCAGCTTATCCAGCAGCATATGTAGCACTTCCGGCTCGCTATACATCATCTTTTTGATGATGCTAAAGGTCTTACTACCACTACCTTCCACCATATAGGTGGCAAGCGTCCAGGGACTGCCGGAAAAACCAATCAACGGAACGCTACCCTGCAATTCACGGCGGATAGTGCGAACCGCATCCATCACATAACGCAGCTCCTGCTCCGGATCCGGAATGGGTAAATGCACCACATCCAGAAAATCGCGGATCGGCTTACTGAATCGTGGGCCCTCGCCGACACCGAAACTGAGCCCCAACCCCATCGCATCAGGAATGGTCAGAATATCGCTAAACAGGATAGCGGCATCCAATGGATAGCGGCGTAATGGCTGCAATGTCACCTCGCAGGCGAGCTCCGGGTTTTTGCATAGCGACATAAAATCACCGGCTTGCGCGCGGGTAGCACGATACTCAGGTAAATAACGCCCGGCCTGGCGCATCATCCAAATTGGGGTTCGATCTACCGGTTGCCGTAGCAAGGCACGCAAATAACGATCATTTTTTAGCTGCATAATTCATCCGCCATCACATCTTTTGTCGCATTCTAACAGCTTGCACCCGTCTGCTCTATGATCTGGCGCTATAAAGCTGCAATCTTTACCTTTACGTAAACTGAAAAAATATTCAGCTTAGGTTCATTTTTTTCAGTTTGCCGCTTGTATCAGCAAAACGCTTCTGTTATAAAAGTACTGCGCTAGTGAAGTTCTAACAACAAAGAAGCTCGGTATACGAGACCTTAAGCTCCAATTTAAAGCCACCTTGAGTGGCTTTTTTATTTTATGCGTTCTGCTGCTGTGTTGCCTGCGCCAGCGCAATTAACTGCCCGGATAAGGTCTGTAGCCCCGGTGTCTCTGGCAAGTCATGCAGCGGACACCAGTAAGCTTCGGCGATTTCCTCAGGCTGGCACTGGATCTCACCACCGGCATAGTCAGCGACAAAACCTGTCATCAATGAATGCGGAAAAGGCCAGGGCTGACTGCCAACATAACGCAAATTGGTAATATCGATCCCCACTTCCTCTTTTACTTCGCGCACCGCTGCCTGCTCCAGAGTCTCTGCCGATTCAACGAAACCCGCCAGGACCGAGAAAAATCCCGCTTTGTGCCGGGTGGAGCGCGCCAGCAAAATTTTATCGGCTTTTACTACCGCGACCAGAACACAGGGTGCAATACGAGGGTAACAGCGATGCCCACACTTGTGGCAAAGAGTCGCCAGCTCCCAGTTAACCAAACGCATCGCGCTGCCACACTGACCGCAAAAGCGGTGTGTTTGCAAAAATAACGCAACCTGGGTCGCCCGGGCAGCCAATTGAAACAGCGCCTCGCCCTGCTCTAATAAAGCACGGGCGGAATGCCAATCCGCCTCATTCGCCGGTCGGTCGTCGTACACCACCAGATAACATGGCTGCTGCTGGTATTCACCCAGTTTACAGATCATCGCATCCGCCAGCTGCAGCGGCAGGGCAGCAAGTTCAGTAAAGGGTACTGTGCCATCTGCGGTCAGAAACAACCGGCCCTGACTCACAATAAACCAGTATGCCAACTGCCCGGATGATACTTTTACACTATGTTCAATCATTACAGCCTCTGTTTTAATGCGGAGGTTTTAGCAAGAATGGCAGCATCATACTCCGGGCCGCTGGGCTGACCAATAAAAAAACGGTTGATCTTTTCGCTGAAATTCTTTTAATTAGCAGTATTGCAGCAACACAGGCTGCATCTAAGGAGAGGCAAATGTACACCCGCGTACAGCAAGCGCAACAAAAATACGGCGGTAGCCTGAAGGCGATTGATAGTTGGCTGCAGGAGCGACGCGAGTTGATTGTCAGTTATTGCCGGCTGGCCGGTTTGCCTCCTTTCGAAAAAGACCGTTATACCATGCCTTCGCAAGACAAAATTAAAGAATTTTGCCAGTTACTGATGGATTATCTGTCTGCCGGTCACTTTGAAGTCTATGAGCAAATCGTCGCCCAATGTGCGGTGAACGGCACCAACAGCCGCAAGCTGGCAGACTCCTTGTATCCCAAAATTGCGGTCTCAACCGATCTGGCGCTGGAATTTAATGATAAATACGCTGAGCATCTGAGCACCCGCAACAGCGGCTCTTTTGATTTAGAATTGTCGGCTTTGGGTCAGGCAATGGAAGAACGTTTTGCGCTGGAAGATAAGCTGATCGAGACCCTGCACGCCAAACATGTCTCTACGACCACCACGGCCTAGGTCTGCTTTAACATAGCAATAAAAAAAGCGGCCAGGCCGCTTTTTTTATTTAAACCGCTACTTATTGTGGTTTGACAATATCCAGCAGCTCAACTTCAAATACCAGCACGCTGTTTGGTGGAATGGTACCCATATCGCGCTCACCGTACGCCAGTTCAGACGGAATAGTGAAACGGAACTTTGAGCCCACGCTCATCAGCTGTACACCTTCAGTCCAACCAGGAATAACGCGGTTTAACGGGAACTCAATAGGCTCGCCCCGATCAACCGAGCTATCGAACTTGGTGCCATCGGTTAAAGTGCCGGTATAGTGCACTTTAACGGTATCAGTAGCAGCAGGTTTAGCACCTTCTGCGGCCTGCAGCACTTCATACTGCAGACCTGATTCCGTGACGGTGACGCCGTCTTTCTTGGCATTTTCGTCAAGATAAGCCTGACCTGCAGCCTTGGCTGACGCCGCCGCGGCTTCAGCCAGCTTCATTTGTTCATTACGGTAGGTTTCGTCCAGTGCAGTTAACAGCTGCTGAATTTCTTCTTCAGTAACATCAGACTTACCGGCCATACCATCCTGTACACCCTTTAAAATCAGCTGGGCATTCAGATCAACAGAGATTTTGCTGTACTCGTCGATAGTGCTTTGCAGATAACGGCCAGCTGAAACGCCAAGGCTATAAGCTTGTTTAGCTTGTTCAGTGTCCATTTTTGGTGCTGGTTCAGCTTTTTGTTCTTTCTGACAAGCCGTTAACGCCAACAGCGCAACAGCGACCAGAGTTAATTTGGTTTTAAAGCGCATTCTTTTCTCCATAGCGCAACCTCTCGGCTGCTATAGTATGTTGTAATAAAGGTTAGCTCGCTTCGCTATACTAACGCTTTGTGTGGATGAGGTTAACACCCGCAATGAAATATCCTGTAATTTTGCTTGCCACCCTGTTGCTCGCCGGCTGTAGTAAGGTCGACACCCAGCCGTTGGCGCAGTACCCGCATGTGGCTCAGGGCAGTTATGCCGCCGCGCTTTCAGCCGATGGCCGCTTTGCTGCAGTGTCCTCTATCCAGGACGGTATCGCCTTTTGGGATCTGCAACAAAATGCGCTGAAGTATCACTGGCGCCATCAGGATAGTAGCGACAATCTGGTGTTTCACCTGGCGATCAGTGATAACGCCAGCCATGTCCTTAGCGCCGATCATCAGACCTTTGCCCTGTGGCGCACCGCAGATGGCCAGAACGTCGGCTATTGGCAAACCGATAACAGCAGTATCCGCGATATTGCCCTGTCTAATAACGGCGCCCATATTCTGGTTGGGCGCAGCGATAACGTGGTACAACATATTACGCTTAGCAGCGGCCGGCGCCTGGACTTTCTGGGGCACAGCGAGCGTATTAACAGCGTCGCCTTATCCCCGAATGGCCGCTATGCCCTAACCGGTGGCAATGATTATCAGGCCTACCTCTGGGACACTCAGACCGCACAAATCCTATATAGTTTCCCGCATCCAAGCCGGGTAACCAAAGTCGCCTTTGACCCACAGGGCCGTTATGCGTTTACCGCTGATAGTCAGCAATTAGCGCAAATCTGGGATATTCAAACCGGACAACGGGTAAGCTCCTTGCAAATGCTGGCCAGACAGCAGGTATTCAGTGCGGTGCGTTTCAGTCAGGATGGGCGCTTTTTACTCACCGGCGCCCCAACCCGCAACCTGGTACTCTGGGATGTACAGAGTGGCCGGGAGCTGCAGCGCTGGCGGGTTTCACCCAGAGTTGGCAGTCGCCCACCCAGTGCAGTGGTACATGCCGTCGCTTTTCTGGATGAAAACCGTATAATTAGCGAAAGCTCCAGTGGCCTGGCCGAAGTATGGGAAATCCGTTATGACTGAGCAACCCTCAGCAATAGAACTACATTTGATTGAGCTGGAAAGTAAAATTGCTTTTCAGGAAGATACAATGCACAGCCTGCATGAGGAACTGCTGGCTCATCAACGCAAGATTGAGCAACTGCAACGGCAAATTTTGCTGATGGCGCAAAAGTTACAACAATTACCGGAAGACAGCGGTATTTTGCGACCGGAAGAAGAACCGCCACCGCCGCACTATTAAATCCAAGTAGAGTAAGCCAGCAACAATGCTGGCTTATTCTGGCTTAAAGACCCCAATCACCAATTCATTCTCGCGGGTCGATTGCACCACTTGCTGCTCTGGCTGCGCCATCTGATGCCCACAGGCCACACATTCCACCTTCTCAACATTGTTTTCAATAAACAAACTCATGGTATCGGTGGCTTTACACTGTGGGCAGGTCGCGCCAGCGATAAAACGCTTTTTCTTACGGGTGGTCATACAGGCTCCAACGGGCACGAAAAGCCGGACGAAATTTTAGTTTCAGCCGGATATAGCGTAAAATCGCCCACTTAGTTCACTGGTACAAGGTAAAACATGATCCAGCTTCAGCAGGTAGAATTAAGACGCGGTATCCAGGCGCTGTTTACAGGGGCCGATCTTACCGTATTTCCGGGGCAAAAGGTGGGAATTGTCGGCGCCAACGGTTGTGGTAAATCCAGCTTATTTGCGCTGCTGCAAGGTAAATTACATGCCGATGCCGGTAATGTCAGCATTCCTGCTGCCTGGGTTGTCGCTACGGTTGCCCAGGAAACGCCGGCCCTGGACTGTTCCGCCCTGGATTATGTGTTACAAGGCGAACCTGAACTTTACCCATTGCTGCTAAAAGCCCGCAGTCAATGCAGCGACAGCGATCTGGCAGCGGTACATCAGCAAATTGAAGCGCTGGATGGCTACCGTGCCGAAGCCAAGGCCGGTACCCTGCTGGCGGGTTTGGGATTTAGTGGCGAGATGCAGCAACAGAGCGTAAAGTCGTTTTCCGGTGGCTGGCGGATGCGGATGAACCTGGCACGGGCGCTGATGCAAAAAGCCGAGCTGTTACTGCTCGATGAGCCAACCAACCACCTGGATCTGGATGCGGTACTCTGGCTGGAAAAGTACCTCAGTAACTATCCGGGTACCTTACTGCTGATTAGCCATGATCGGGATTTTCTTGATGCGGTGACCGACAATACTGTCCATATCGAACGCCAGTGTCTGACGCTGTATAAAGGTAATTACAGCCAGTTCGAGCGCCAGCGCGCAGAACAACTGGCACAACATCAGGCAAACTTTGAGAAGCAACAGCGCCAGGTGGCGCACTTGCAACAATTTATCGACCGCTTTAAAGCCCAGGCCACCAAAGCCCGGCAGGCACAGAGCCGGATCAAGGCGTTGGAGCGGATGACCATACTGGCACCGGCGCACGTTGATTCGCCGTTTAACTTCAGTTTCCGCGAGCCACGGGCCTTACCCAACCCACTGTTAAAGCTGGAACAGGTCCAGGCCGGCTACAGCGGCAAGCCCATTCTAAGCAATATTAACTTTCAGTTGCTGCCAGGTAGTCGTATCGGCTTACTCGGGCGTAACGGCGCCGGTAAATCCACACTAATCAAATTACTCAGTGGTGAGCTACCGCCACTGGCTGGTGAACTCTGGTATGCCAGTGGCGTTAGTCTTGGTTATTTTGCCCAGCACCAACTGGAAACCCTCAGACCGCAAGATTCGCCACTGCAGCATCTGGTACGACTGGACCCGCAGGTTCCTGAGCAGAAGCTACGTGATTTTCTTGGTGGTTTTGGTTTTCACGGCGACAAAGCGCTGGAACCCTGTGCGCCTTTCTCCGGCGGCGAAAAGGCTCGGCTGGTGCTGGCGTTATTGGTGTATCAGCGCCCGAATTTGCTGTTGCTGGACGAACCGACTAACCATTTGGATCTGGAAATGCGCGAAGCCATCGTAATGGCGCTGCAGGACTTTGCCGGTGCCATAGTAGTGGTCTCGCACGACCGCCACTTGCTAACTAGCACCACTGACGAATTTTATTTAGTGGCTAATGGCAAAGTCGCACCCTTCGACGGTGACTTGCAGGACTATTACCAGTGGCTGCAACAAGATGCCCGGCAAAGCCAGCAGAGTGCGGCACCGGAAACCGTCAGTAGCAATAGTGCTGCAGTGCGCAAAGATCAAAAACGCTTGGAGGCGGAGCTGCGCAATCTGCTGCGACCACTAAAGCAGAAAATTGACAAGCTGGAGCTGCGGCAGCAACAACTGGAAACTCAGCTGGCCAGCCTGGAGCAACAACTGGCGGAACCGGCCATCTACGAAGCCGCTAACAAAGCCCAGCTAACTAAACTGCTGACAGAACAAACCCAGGCCAGCAGCGAACTGGCGCAAATAGAAGAAAGCTGGTTTGAGTCGCAAGAGGCGCTGGAACAACAAAGTCAACATTTCTGGCAGCAAAATCAATAAGGACAGCAGAGATCTATGCAGCAGATGACAGCGCAGCAAATGACAGTGCAGCAGCTTAATGCCGACGCCTTCTGGCAAATCAGCCTGGGGTTTTACCCACAGGTGCAGCCGCTTTGCCTGCAGTTACAGGACAATTGGCAGGCCAATGTTAATCTGCTGCTGCTACTCAGCTATACCGAGCAACTGGGCTGGCAGCTGGATGCTGCTAGTCTGACGCAGGGCTTACAGCAACTGGCACCGTTAAATCAGCACATTACTCAGGTATTACGCCAGTGCCGGCGTGAGCTGCCTAAACTGCCGCTGGATAGTAGCCAGCAAACGGAACTAAAACATGGACTTTTACAAACCGAGTTGGTGGCAGAGCGGCTGGAGCAGCAACTGCTGTGTCACTACTTGCGCTTTACCCCGGCCAGTAACCCGGACAACCTGAGTCTATACTGCCAGCAGTTAGCCGTAACAAACGAAGCGTTGCAACGAGCATTATTTGATCTGCGTCAAGCTGCCGCCCGCTTTGCCGCGGCCAGCTGAGTAACTTTGATCCAGGTCATATCAGCGCCTGCTGCCCTTGCCTACACTTCCCTCAAGCAACTTCAGGAGGGAAATCCTATGAACCTATGGCATGAGTTTTTAAACGACCCGGTAATTTTTATTTCTTTTACCGGCCTGGCCATTGTAATTGGCCTGTGCATTTTCTACGCCGTGTACTTTATGTACAAAGTCAGTAATGCTGAGGAACAAACCAAGTAATAGCCAGACTGTTTAACAGGTCGGGCAGACACCCTAATACTCCAGATGCTGGAGTTTATCGGCCACACCATTCCAGGCATCCGCATCGGCGGGTGCCGCTTTGACTTCACGGATGTTCGGCCACAGCTTAACCAGCTCGGCATTTAACGCGACAAAGCCTTCCTGACCTGGCGGCAGTTTATCTTCCTGAAAAATCGCCGTGGCCGGACATTCCGGCTCGCATAAACCACAATCAATACAAATCAGCGGATCAATAGCCAGAAAATTTGGCCCTTCAAAGAACGCATCAACCGGGCATACCGCCACACAATCGGTATATTTGCATTTGATACAGTTCTCACCTACCACAAAGGCCATGGCAACTTCCTCCGCTATTTTGCGCGATCATACTGAAGCAAACGTGAAACACAACAGGAAAGCGGACAGCCGGCGTCAGATCGCGTAAAATACTGTCTTTACCGGCAAACCGGCCCGCAATCTGAGACTCGAGTGTTATGTTACGTTTAACCGAAATTAAATTACCGCTGCAGCATCAGGATGAACAGGCTGAATTGCGCGCAGCCATTCTGGCCAAACTGGGCATCAGCGACAGTGATTTAAACCATTTCAGCGTGTTTAAACGTGGCATTGACGCCCGTAAAAAATCTGATATTCAACTGATTTATACCCTGGATCTGGACGTCGCCGGCGAAGCGGCACTGATAAAACGTTTTCAGAAAGATCCGCATGTGTCGGTTGCGCCGGATACCCGTTATCAATATGTCGCGCCAATTCCTGCCGCCGCAGCTGAACGACCAGTAGTGGTCGGCTTTGGTCCCTGTGGTTTGTTTGCCGCCCTGATCCTGGCCGAAATGGGTTTAAAACCCATAGTGTTAGAGCGCGGTAAAGCCGTGCGCGAAAGAACCAAAGATACCTTTGGTTTTTGGCGTGGCCAGGCTTTGAATACTGAATCCAACGTGCAGTATGGCGAAGGCGGCGCCGGTACCTTTTCCGATGGTAAGCTGTATAGCCAGGTCAAGGATCCGAAACACTATGGCCGCAAGGTGCTGACCGAGTTCGTTGCCGCCGGGGCACCTGACGAAATACTCTATGTCAGTAAGCCGCATATCGGTACTTTTAAACTGGTGTCGATGATTGAAAAGATGCGCGCCAAAATCACCGAACTGGGTGGCGAAATTCGCTTTAGTACCCGGGTCGATCAGCTGCATATCAATAACCAGCAACTGGAAGGGGTGACGCTGCATAACGGCGACTACCTGCCCTGCCGGCATCTGGTGCTGGCCGTTGGCCACAGTGCCCGCGATACTTTTCAGATGCTGTACGATGCCGGCGTCTATATTGAAGCCAAACCCTTTTCGGTTGGCTTTCGGATTGAGCATGAACAATCCCTGATTGATGAATGCCGCTGGGGGCCAAATGCCGGCCACCCTATTCTCGGTGCCGCCGATTATAAGCTGGTGCATCATTGTCAGAATGGCCGTACTGTCTACAGCTTCTGTATGTGCCCGGGTGGGACCGTAGTTGCTGCCGCGTCCGAAGAGGGCGGCGTAGTGACCAATGGAATGAGTCAGTATTCCCGTCATGAACGTAATGCCAATAGCGCAATAGTGGTTGGCATTGATCCGGAACGTGACTATCCGGGCCACCCGCTGGCCGGTATCGATTTACAACGTAAACTGGAACGTGCAGCCTTTGAGTTAGGCGGGGCCGACTACCATGCACCGGCACAGCTGATTGGCGATTTTCTTGCGGGTAAATCCTCTGCCGAGTTAGGTGAGGTTAAACCCTCTTACACGCCGGGGATCCGGCTTACCGATCTGTCTGCGGTATTGCCCGACTTTGCTATCGCCGCCATCCGCGAAGCCATCCCGGCTTTTGATAAGCAGATTAAAGGCTTTGCCAAAGCTGATGGCTTACTGACCGGCGTTGAAACCCGCACCTCATCACCAATTTGTATTAAACGCGGCAAAGACTTCCAGAGCCTGAACGTGCGCGGCCTCTACCCCGCCGGTGAGGGCGCCGGTTATGCTGGCGGTATTTTATCTGCCGGTATCGATGGTATTAAGGTAGCCGAAGCGCTGGCATTGGATCTATTGCAGCAAAGCACCGCATCAGCCTGATTCGGATTTAAGTAAGAATGAGGGCAGTAAATATTTTTTATTTGCCCTCTTGTTAATTGCTGCAAAACTAGCCATTATCAATTTAGTGGTAGTAAAAAGGTCGTAGTATTGACTATGCGTTGGTTTAATCTGTTTATCGCGGTGTTTTATCTGAGCCTGTTGGTGGCAACAGACGCAGGTATTACCCATGACAGCAGATTGTCGCCGTTAGCTGACAGTCCTTATCAGGCACTGCATGCTGAAAGCAGTAATCTGGGCCAAAGCAAAGGCAGTAACGAACAGGAACCGGATGAGCCGGACAGCCTGATCGCCTCAGCTAAAGTTCTGAGCCACAGCCTGCCCGCTGCCATTAATGCTTTTTACCAAACTCCCTGGTTATCACACCGTAGCAGCCCTGATAGTGCCCGCGCACCACCCATCGTCTAATCACACTTAACAGCATTTATTTTTATTTGTTAATTCTGGCGTGGCCTCTGCGCGCCCATTAGTGTGAGTAGCTATCATGAAAACTTTATCCTTATTCAATTTAGATGCCGTTGATCAGTTGATTCAACCCGCCGACTTTACTGAAACCACGTTAAATTCACCGGCACTGAGTGTGCTGAGTGATTTTAAACATAACCAGCCAACCCTGATCGAAGGTAACACTTCTGCCAGCCAGGCACTGCTGATGATGCAGCAGGAACACAGTCAGCTAAAACTGGTAGTCGATGCCGATGAGAATATGCTGGGTTTAATCCATATCGAACAGTTATCGGAGCAGGCGCTGTTACGCCAGGTGATGCTGGGCAATAGCCGCGATGAAATCAAGGTACGGGATCTGATGCGGCCACGTGAGCGCATCAAGGCGCTGGCCTATCAGCAACTACAAAACTGCACCATTGCCGATGTGGTCAATACCCTGCAATCGAATGGTGAGGCATTTTGTCTGGTAGTGGACCGCGATAATCATCAGATCCGTGGCGTGATCCATGCGCAGGAGCTGGCACGGCGCTTACATATGCCGTTAGCTATCCGCCAGCAACCGACCTTTTTGCGGATCTTCGATAGTTTAACCGCTTAACCTTTCAGGTCTGCGGGCTGCTGTGTTACTCCGAGCATGGTGGCCCGCTTTTTTGTTGCTCTAAGCTGAAGGCTCTCGCTATTATAGCAGCATGCAGCACGCTTCCCGCTCCCCACGCCAGTACTATCGTAATGGTCCACCGCATCGCAGTGGTGCCGACGTTAGCTTTGCCGATTTGGTAACGATCTTTGGCTTTAACAGCATTCATATTGGTCGCTGGGTGACCGCAGCAGAACAACAACAAGCGGCTAATTTATTCTTTGATGCCTTTGCCGATTTGCAACAATTGCTGCAAGTCCCGGCCGAGGTTATTTCACTGCGCGGTACTCTGGCGTTAACTTTTGGTATTGGTGGCCAACCCGGAGTTTGCGCATTTTATCAACCCAAAGGGCGGATCCTGGCGCTGGCTAAAAATGCCGGCGGCGGCAGCCTGGCTCACGAGTGGATGCATGCTTTTGATCATTATATTGCGCAGAAAATGTTTCAGGGCGAGGTTAGCGCCGGTCAATTTGCCAGCCGCACCTGGCTAACACAGCAGCCAATAAAAGCGCATCCCCTCAATGCTTTGTTAGACCAGGCTTTTACAAAACTCTTTGTCAGTGATGATGGTTGTGATGTCAGCGACTTTTTTCAGCATTGCCGAAGTCTGGACCAAGCCGCAGCGCGACTTTATTTCAGCTTGCCGGAAGAAATGATGGCCAGAGCATTCGAGAAAGTATTACAGAGCCAGCCACTGAAAAATAGTTTTCTGGTAGCGGGCACCCGGCAAACTGCTGCTGCCCGCGCAGGGGTTTACCCTGAACCGCAATTAACCGCTGAGCTCGGACAATTATGGCTGGGTTATTTCCGTCTATTAGGGCAACAACTACAAACCGTTTAGCCCTGAATACAGCGGTTACCACCGAGTTGCTTGGCGCGATACATCGCCTGATCGGCCATTGCAAGTAACGGCTCTGTGTTTAATGTCGCCGCTGCAGCACATACCACACCGATACTCGCCGTGATCGTCAGGCTGTGCGACGGTAATTGAAAAGAAGCGCTAAAACTCTGACGGATCTTTTCCGCCGCTACGGCGGCCTGCTCTGCCGAGTCAACTTCGCTCAACAAGATCACAAACTCGTCACCACCAAAGCGTGCGACAGTGTCGGCCTGACGTACATTCTGGATTAAGCGTTGCGCAACCTGTTGTAATAAATCATCACCAACGCTATGGCCGAACTGATCATTCACCGGTTTAAAACCATCCAGATCGAGATAACAAATGGCCAACTGACACTGATGCCGCTGTGCCTGCGCCATGGCTTGCCGGCAACGGTCGTAAAACAGCTCCCGCTTGGGTAAGCCGGTTAACTCATCATACAATGCGGAATGTTGCAGCCGCGCCAGCAACTCTTTCCGCTCAATCGCGACCGCCATATGCTGCGCCACGAAATCCAGTAAATCGGCATCCGCATGATGTGATACCGCAGTTTGTGCTGAAACTAAGATCACCATAGCGCCTAGCACGTTGGTGTGCGAGATCAGCCGCACCCCCAACCATAAATTATGGTCTGCACGTTTACGGATCAGCGGCAATGAGGCTGGTCCCCTGTCCTGCAACAGCTGATTACAAAGCTCGGTTGCTTCCGCAGCACTCTGCGTATCCTCCTCAGGTAGATACTGATAAGCTAAATTGATACTGCCGGCAACCGTGCGGCGGGCAATGACACAGGCCTGGATCGGCATTAACTGCTGTACAATTTGCAACAGCTGCCGGTATAGATCCTGCAAATTCTCGGCAGCAAAAGCCGCCTCGGAAATAGCATAGAGCGCATGTTGGCGGCTCTCTGCCAATTTTAACCTGGTAATATCACGCGCCACGGCAACCCGCTGCTGCTTATCTGCCGACCAGCGTGCTGACCATAGCAAATGTACAATCTGGCCATCTTTGCGTAGGTAGCGGTTTTCGAAATCGGTCTTGATTTGCCCGGTATTGATGGCCTGCGCCGCGGCCAGCGTCTTAGGAATGTCATCCGGATGGATAAAGTCCAGCATACTCCGGCCCAGCATCTCACTGGCCGGGTAACCAAAAATCCGCTCTGCACCTGAGCTTAAAAACTGAAAATGCCCATCGCGATCCACAGCACAAACCGCATCCAGTAACACATCTATATATTCGCCTAAGGCGTGGCATAACGAAGCTGGCATGACTGTATTTTTACAACATAAGAAGTATCAGAACTTAACAATAGTCCATTTTTACTAGTAGAATCCAGCTTTAACTACCTAAGCCAAAGAAAAATTATTAACGGGAGCCGTGTCGTAAACGACTAATCAGTCGCTCAGTATTACGCCACACTAAAGCGTAGATCGTCAGCTGCGGGTTAGCCCCCAGGCTGGTTGGCAATACCGAGCCATCAAAAATCGACAGGTTTTGCAGTTGATAATGCTGACCATCGGCATTCACTACGCCCAGCCGCTCATTAGCCGCCATATTACAGCCGCCCATCACATGAGCCGACACCACCGTTTGTAATAACGGACGCATTGCCAGCTGGGCGATCGCGCTTTTCGCCTCGGCCCAGCTTTGGTATTGCTGCGCCTGATGATGAATGGGCAATACCGCTTTGGCACCAGCAGCAAACTGTAGCTCAGCCATCGATAACAGCGCACGACGCATACCCTGCCATAAATAGTCACTGACCGGATAATCCAGCAGCGGTTGCTGCTGCGCATCCAGGCTAACACTGCCGCCCTGGCTTTGCGGATGAAAACCATCGCGCAATAAAGCGATAGTTACCTGTAACTGATTAAACTGCTGCATCAAGGCAGCATGGGCCTGAGCCTGGCCGGTCAGCTTGGTTGCCATCAGTACCGGGTGCAGCGGCGGTACTTCCAGCTTGTAACCGGCCTGCCCATCGCTGGGCCAGACAAACTGATCGGAATAAATACTTTGCGGTGCGCCGGCATGGCCGTTAATGTCCTCATTAAAGACCGCGCCGGAGATCACTGTCGGGTGCAAATAGGTATGTTTACCCAGACGGCCTGAAGGATCAGGTACTTTGGAGCGTAGCAGTAATGCCGGCGAGCCGATGGCGCCGGCGGCGACAATAAAGTGTTTGGCCCGAATTCGGACCTGTATTTCGGCGCGTGGATGGAAAAAACGATCGACCGGCACCGCAGTAAGACTTTGCACCTGATTGCCCTGCCAGTGTAGCTGCCGCACCGAAAGCCGCGAGATCAGCCGGGCGCCCTGCGCCAACGCACTGGGAATGGTACTGACTAACATCGATTGCTTGGCATTGATCGGGCAGCCCATGCCACAATAACCAAGGTTGGCGCAGCCGTTGACATTACGATCGATCACCGTATATTCCCAACCCAGACGCTCACAACCTTGCTGCAATTTGGCATTATTCGCATTCGGCGGCACCGGCCAGCGGTGGATATTTAACCGCTGCTCAGCCAAAGCAAAATAAGGACTTAGCGTATTGTCACCGCTAAAGTCGAGGCCAAATTCTGTTTGCCAGTAGCTGACTGTTGGCTGAGGGGTGCGGATTGAGGTAGTCCAGTTAACGGTGGTTGAGCCACCTACAGTGCGGCCCTGCAGAATACCAATCGCCTGATCGCGGGTTTTACGCCCGGCTGCTTCCTGATACAGCTGCGGATAGGCCCAGCGCTCTTCCATGACAAAATCATCGCGATCGTAGTAGGCGCCCTCTTCCAGTAACAATACCTGCAAACCGGCCTTAGCCAGTAACTCCGCGGCAATACCGCCACCGGCGCCGCTACCAACGATCACCACATCGGCGCTAAATTGCTGTTCGGCGGTAAATTGACTGGCGTCCAGATGTTGCGGTGACTGCTTAGCCATTAACGAAACCTCGGTGCGGTGTAATTGAGAGCAGCCCAGTGCTCAGGCTGACTGTAGTAGGCAGCAAATAACAATTCGCGTAAACCATGGTAAGCTTGCTGCAATACGGCAAGGTAGCTATCACGCCAGCGGGCAAATAACGTCAGCCGTTGTGGCAGGCTGAGTTCAGCCAGCGGCAACCAGTGGCCACTCAGCGCCAGCCGGCCCAGTCGCTGTGCCAGTAAATTAAATAGCAGTTGTAGTTCTTGCTGCTGGCGTAGCGGCAAAAATGCCAGGCTGTCGTGCACCGCCGCGATAGTCCGGCTAATGGCGGCGTCAGACTCTGCCGGCGCCGAGGGTAAAGCACCGTATAATAAGGCCGGTAGCAAAGCAGCGAGGACCAGCTCAGAATTAGCCGTGTCATCACTGTTTAGCAGCTGATAACCGTTAACTCCCAGCGTTGCGGTGGTGCCAAGCGCCAGGCCTGACAGGATAAATTGGCGGCGATTCATCGTTATTCTTTTTTGGAAGCCTTAGGCCACATTCTTTCTCAGGAGCGGTTATTTTGCAAGCACAGCTCGGACCAGCCAGTCATCATCTTCATGCCACCAGCTTTAGCGCGCCGTGGTGGCTACGTAATGCCCATCTGCAAACTATTTTTGCTAAGTATTTAAGCCCAAAGCAGCAGGTGCCAACCTACCCGGAAATGTTAGCCTTACCCGATGGTGATGAACTGCAGCTCAACTGGACCGAACAACTGCCAGTAACTGAGCAAAGACCGCTGCTGGTGATCCTGCATGGGCTGGCCGGTGACCTGCACAGCCATTATATTCAGGGGCTGCTTGCCGAAGTAACACGCCGCAAACTGCCAGCGGTAGTGATGCATTTTCGTGGTTGTCATGGTAAACCGAACAAGCTGCCACGGGCCTACCACAGCGGTGATACTGCCGATATTGGCTATTTACTTAGCCAACTACAACAGCGTTTTCCGGCGATGCCACTAACCGCAGTTGGCTTTTCCCTGGGGGGTAATGTGTTGGTAAAATACTGTGGTGAGCAAGCCAGTGCTAATCCGCTACGCGCTGCCGTCGCCATCTGCCCGCCACTGGATCTGGCGGCCTGCGCCAAACGCATTAATCAGGGCCTGAGTAAAATTTATCAGCGTTACTTGCTGGAGCGCTTAAAACGGCAAACCCTGGCCAAGCTGGCGCAGTTCCCGGATTTTCCGCTCCCGCTAACGCCAGCTCAGGTGCAGCAATTTAACAGTATTGCCGAATTCGACCAGCATTATACTGCGCCGATCCACGGCTTTCGCGATGCCGCTGACTATTACCAACGCGCCAGCGGCAAAGCCCGGTTAAAAGCGATCACCATCCCAACGCTGATTATTCATGCCAGTGACGATCCCTTTTTAAGCGACGCCGTGATCCCCTCCCCGGCTGAACTGAGCCCACAGGTGGAATACCGGCTCAGCCGCCACGGTGGCCATGTCGGCTTTGTCGGCGGCAAGCATCCGTTTCGCACTGAGTTTTGGCTGAACCAGCAGATCTGTGACTATCTGCAGCAAGGGGCTAATCCATAGTCAAATAAGCTTCATCTGGCTGTCATACCCCGGACATCTGGCCGGCCGATGCTATCAGCGCATTCAGCCACCGGGGATAGCCAATGTTAAATTGCAATACCATCTTCCTGTCTGATATTCATCTGGGCTGTAAAGACTGTCAGGCCGAATATCTGCTGCATTTTTTGCAGCAAACCGAAGCCAACACCATTTATCTGCTGGGGGATATTGTTGATCTTTGGGCCATGCAGCGTCAGGTGCACTGGCCACAGGCGCAGAATCAGGTGGTACAACTGCTGCTGCAAAAAGCCGAGCAAGGCACTAAGGTCGTATATATTCCCGGTAACCATGATGAGGCGATGCGGCTGTATCGTGGCAAATTGTTTGGCAATATTAAAGTACAGCTCAGAGGCGAACATACCACGGCGCAGGGTAAAAAATTATTACTGCTCCACGGTGACGAATTCGATAAAGAGGTCAGCTTTGGTCCGCTGCAAAGCTGGCTCGGTGATAACCTCTATGATTTGTTGCTGTTTCTGAACCGCTGGTACAACAGAGTACGCCGCGTAACCGGTGGTCGTTATTTTAGTCTGGCTGCCTATATTAAAAGCCGGGTACCGGGGGCATTAAAAGCCATTGGCCGTTACCGCCAGGCTGCAATAAAAAAGGCCAAACGGGGCGGCTACGATGGCGTGGTCTGTGGTCATATCCATCACCCGGAACTGACCCTGGAAGATGGCATTATTTACTGTAATGACGGTGACTGGATTGATAGCTGTACTGCCCTGCTGGAGCACAGCGATGGCAGCCTGGCGCTGTATCATTGGGCCGAGCAAGCCGAATGTCTTGCCGCGCTGCCGCTGCAGCCGTTACTCAGTAAAAAAATCGCCTGAATATGGCAATAAACACCTATAAAAAACGCCCCGACTCAGCGGGGCGTTTTGCTATTTAGAGCCAGCGATTAACTTACAGCTGCGGGCCGGCCGCAACCAGAGCTTTACCCTCGTCATTATCGGTAAACTTAACAAAGTTATCGATAAAACGTTTGGCCAGATCTTTGGCTTTGACTTCCCAGTCTGCTGCGTTGGCATAAGTTGCACGCGGATCCAGGATACCGTCATCGACATCATGCAGATGAGTTGGGATCGCCAGGTTAAAGTACGGCAGCTGCACAAACTCGGCATTCTCGATGCTACCGTCCAGGATGGCGTCAATAATAGCGCGGGTGGCTTTAATGGATACACGTTTACCTGTGCCATTCCAACCGGTATTGACCAGATACGCTTCAGCACCAGCGGCTTCCATCCGCTTACCTAACACCTCCGCATACTTGGTTGGGTGCAGGCTTAAGAAGGCGGCGCCAAAACAGCTGGAGAAGGTTGGCGTAGGTTCAGTAATACCACGCTCAGTACCGGCCAGCTTGGCCGTAAAGCCAGACAGGAAGTGGTACTTCGCCTGCTCTTTGGTTAACTTCGATACCGGCGGTAATACCCCAAAGGCATCAGCAGTCAGGAAAATTACTTTCTTGGCATGACCGGCTTTCGAGACTGGGGTGACGATATTGTCGATATGGTAAATCGGGTACGACACCCGGGTATTTTCCGTTTTCGAGCCATCGTTAAAATCAATTTTACCATCTGCCAGCACGGTCACGTTTTCCAGCAGGGCGTCACGACGGATGGCGTTATAAATATCCGGCTCGTTTTCTTTCGACAGGTTAATGGTCTTGGCGTAACACCCACCTTCGAAGTTGAACACGCCATCATCATCCCAGCCGTGCTCGTCATCACCAATTAACTGCCGCTTTGGATCGGTCGACAGGGTAGTTTTACCGGTACCAGACAGACCGAAGAATACCGCCACGTCGCCGTCTTTGCCGACGTTAGCAGAACAGTGCATCGAAGCGATGCCTTGCAGTGGCAGGAAGTAGTTCATCATTGAGAACATACCCTTCTTCATTTCACCGCCGTACCAGGTACCACCGATCAGTTGAATGCGCTCGGTCAGGTTAAAGGCAACGAAGTTTTCTGAATTCAGGCCATGTTTCTGCCAATCCGGGTTAGTGCATTTGGCACCGTTCATCACGATAAAGTCTGGCTTATAGCTTTTCAGCTCTTCATCTGTAGGCCGGATAAACATATTTTTTACGAAATGCGCCTGCCAGGCCACTTCAGTAATAAAACGTACCGCTAAGCGGGTGTCGGCGTTAGCACCACAAAAGGTGTCGACAACAAAGAGTCTTTTGCCGGATAACTGGCGGGTAACCAGTGTTTTCAGATCAGCCCAAACTTCTGTACTGATGGGCTTATTGTCGTTTTTGCCTTGATCTGACCACCAGACGGTATCGCGGGTAGTGTCGTCACGCACGATATACTTGTCTTTCGGAGAGCGGCCGGTAAAGATGCCGGTATCGACTGATACTGCGCCAAGCTCGGTCAGCTTACCTTTTTCATAACCTTGCAAATCACTGCGGGTTTCTTCGGCGAACAGCAGCTCGTAAGATGGGTTATATACGATTTCCGTGACATCTGTGATGCCGTATTGGCCCAAATCCAGATCGGACATTTGTTAACTCCTAAGGGTACTGTAGGTAAGGGTGCAGTCTCTGACGGACTTAATTTTCATGTTGTTCTTTGAGCAGAGGGCGGTTCTCTGTTCAAAAAACACCCGTGCATCATAGCGTTTTTTCACGATAAAAGATACTGGGATTTGGCTAAAGGCCCCTGTTTGCGCGGCTTCTGGCCAGTTGCTTAATTACTGAAGTTGGTAATTTTATTACAATTCACGCGCGGTTTGCCGGGCTTTAATCAGCTCAGACCAAGGCTGTACCGCAGCGCCGATAACCATAAAATCGGGATTACCAAGGGTTTCCCGCTGGTTATAACTGAGGGGGGCAAACTGGCTATCCAGAATTTTGCCGCCGGCCTCTTCGACGATGACCTGCACGGCGCCGGTATCCCATTCCCCGGTAGGCCCCAGTCGCAAATAACAATCTGCCTTGCCTTCAGCTACCAGACAGCTTTTTAAGGAACAGCTGCCAAGCGCAATAAACTCGGCTTGCTCCGGTTGTTGCAGCAGGTCGTGGATCAGCTGTCGCGGCTGGCGGCGACTGACGGCAATGCGCAGCGGCTCACCAGGCTGATATTGCTGCACCCGGATCCGGTTAATCAGGTTATGTTGTTGTTTAAAAGCACCATTGCCGCGGGTGGCGTAATACAACAACTGCTCTTTCGGCCAGAAAATCACGCCCAGCGCCGGCCAACCATGCTCCACCAGAGCAATACTCACCGCGAAATCACCGCTGCGGGCAACAAACTCTTGGGTACCATCCATTGGATCAATCAACCAGTAGCGCGGCCAATCTGAACGCTGTGCCAGCGGTAGGATCTGGGTTTCTTCAGAGATAATCGGAATATCAGGCGTGAGTTCACTGAGCCTGGCAATGATATGTGTGTTGGCAGCCAGATCGGCACTGGTTACCGGGCTGGTATCCTGCTTTTGTTGCTGACTAAACTCACCGCTCTGGTAAAGCTCCCATAAAATCGCCCCGGCCTCACGGGCAGTGGCTTTCACTGGCTCCAGCAGTTTGCTTAAAAACATCCGGGTTGGCTTCCAAATATTGTTGTGCCAGCAACAGGGCTGCCACGCTGCGCGCCTCGGTAAAATCGGCTTGTTGCAATAAGGCCGCACTGTCTTGCCGCAACCAGCGCACCAGCTCTAAAGGTTCGGGTTCGTCACCGGCCTGCTGCTCAGGATAGAGATCAAAGGCCAGCACTAGGTGCATTGTAGCATTAAAATAGCCCGGCGCTAACGCCAGTGACTTCAGCTGTACAAAGCGGTGCGCGCCAAAACCAATTTCTTCTTTTAACTCGCGGTTAGCCGCTGTCAGAATATCCTCACCCGGATCGATTAAACCCTTGGGAAACCCCAGCTGATAATCATGGGTACCGGCACAGTATTCGCGCACCAGGTACAGGTGCTCCGGATCCGGACAGGCGATAATCATCACGGCACCGCGGTTGCTGCCGCGCATCCGTTCATATACCCGCTGTTCGCCATTGCTAAACCGCAGCTCCAGTTGCTCCACTTTAAACAGCCGGCTTTGCGCCACAATTTGCTGCGACAGAATTTCCGGTTTTTGTTTGTCAGGTGTGCGCTGCGTCATCGGCTGCTCTCTGTTAAACTGCTAAGCTGTTTGGTTATCTACTATAAAGCGATTAACGGGAAAAGCCTATGCTGCAATGGTCAGAAATCGATACCGTGTTATTGGATATGGACGGTACCCTGCTGGATCTGCATTTTGACAATTATTTCTGGCAGGTACATTTACCGGAGCGCTGGGCCGCCATTACCGGGATCAGCCCCGCTGAAGCCAGTGCCGAACTGATGGCCGAATACAGCAAGCTGCAGGGCAAACTGGAGTGGTACTGTCTGGATTACTGGGGGAAACGGCTGCAACTGCCGATCACTGAGCTTAAGCGGGAGATTATCGACAAGATCCGGATGCGTGATGATGTGCCGGAGTTTTTAACCGCGCTAAAAGCCAGTGGCCGCCATATTGCCCTGGTTACCAATGCACATCCCGACAGTTTGTCACTGAAACTGGAACGCACCGATCTGGCCAGATATATTGAGCAGTTAATTTCTACCCATGAATTCGGCGTCACCAAAGAAAGTCAGCAACTGTGGCATAAATTGCAGCACCGGCTCGGGTTTGATCCTGAGCGCACGCTCTTTGTCGATGACAGCCTGCCCATTCTGGAAGCGGCGCGTGAATTTGGCATCAAACATTTGCTCGGCGTGGCTAACCCGGACAGCCAAAAGCCAGGCAATCATTATCATGGCTTTAGCATGGTCACCGACTATCGCAGCCTGCTGGGCGATATCTACCAGAGCCGTGGTGTTCTGCCGGCCTCAGCCGGCTAAGACCCTAGACGACTTAGAAATTTAAGCGGTAACGGCCCTCAGCGTCGGGTGCGCCAACGAACTGCATCGCCTGATGCACCTCAGCCGGCAGCTCTGCCGCTGGTTTCAGGGTGCCGCTAACCTGCAGTTTACCGGCAGCATTAACCGTTGCCCTTACGTCTAACGCCAGAATATTGGCCGGATCGGTAATCAGCACCGGTTGTTGCTCGTCACACTCGAGGCGGGCATTAAACTGCTGCAGTTGCAACCAGGTACCTGTCGGCGGCTGCAGGCTGGCATCAAACCAGCTGAGCTGGCCAGCAAGGGTCTGGCAACGGCCACTTTGCAAAGTCAGACGCTGGATATCCAGCACTAACTCACCACCGGCCTGCACCGGCATCGGCAATTGCAGTAATGGCAGCAATAAAGGTACCGGCAGTTTAATCAGGCTGGAATGCACACTGATACCCGCCGGCGTGGCCCAGACCCGGGCCTGCAAATAGGGTTGCTGATTTTGCTGCACACTACCGGATTGCAGTGCCAGATCTAAGCGTAAGCGCAGTAATGACCAGGGATTAAGCTGCCAGTTCAGTTCATTTAACTGCAGTTGCTGGAAGCGCAGCTGTTGCACCTTCCCCTGCCACAGGGTGCCCGTAACCTGACCCAGTTGCAGTTGTGGCGGCAAGCTCACCAGCTTTAACCACCAGGCTGCCGGCGTTAATACCAGCATAAACAGCAAGTAGGCAACCAAGCCCAGTGCGGCCAAAGGCCAATGTTGTTTCATACTACTCAATCACCATTCTGCGAACTCTGACAATACCGGCCTTATCTGTTGCGGCAACGTCTACCTGCACCAGCCGCACCCCGTTCTGATAGTACAGCTGATGCAACCAGGGCAACAATTGTTCGAACGCCACATCTTCCAGTACCAGTTGCAACTGCTCATTCTGCGGCTGCATCCGGCTAACCCGGATATTAAAGCTTCGGGCACTGGTGCTGATAATTTGCGACAAGCTGCCACCGCTGCGTGCCGTTACCGTGGCGCCCTGCAACAACGGAGCCGCCTGTTGTAACGCCTGCAGCTGTTGCTGCACCTGTTGAATTGCTACTGCGTTGCGCGCCTGTGCCTGGTGCAGTGGTTGCCACAACAGCCAGTAAAAGGCGCCGAGCAACAGCACAGGAACACAGAGTAACAGCAGTTGTTGTTCGCGTTGCGCTAAACCTTGCCACCAGAGCAGCACCCGTTGTTTCATACCTTACCCCGCATTACTACTGTGCCCTGTACCCGGCTGCCATCGTTGCTCAGCGCGCCCTGCTCTATGCTATAGCCGGCTTGCTCCAGCACGGTTTTTAACTGTTCAAAACTCTGAAAACCTGCAGCACTGGCTGAAAAGCGTAACTCATGCCGCGCCGCGTCATAGCGCAGTGAGTCAAGCTTCACATCCGGCAAGCCTTCCAAGCGTTGCTGTAGCGCCTGTAATTGCACAAAGAAATTCTGCTCGTTAGGTCCGACGCCGGCAGCCTGTAACTTCTGCTGTAACTGGCGGTTTAAATTCACGATCCGCTCACCCGGGAACAGCTGCAGATAATTAGTTTGCAGCTCGGCGGTCAATTGCGTCAGCTGCCGTTGCTGCTGCCAGACACCGATACCCAGCTGTAACAGATAGGCCAGCAGCAAGCCGCCAGCCAGGGCGGCACTGAGTCGCCATTGCTGCCAGGTTTTGTTCTGAGGCTTTTTCGGAGTATAGGGGCCTTGTAACAGGTTGAAACTGGTCGCAGTCAGGCCTCTGGCCAGTAAGGCCAGGGGTAACTCCGGAGCGGCAGCCTGATGTGGCTGGACAATATGTTCAGGCCAGGGACTGTACGTTGTCAGTTGTGGCAGAGCAGCCAACGCCAGGTAGTCCTGCCACCAGGCACTGTCGATCGCTGTTGCCTGCCAGCTGTCCAGTCGCAGTAACCATTGCTGTTGCAGTTCAATACAAGCCGGTAATGTATCAGCTGGTAGTAATAACGCATCTGGCAGCATCCGGCTAACATTAAAGCCTGCCTGTTGCAACCAATCTAACCATTGCTGCAAACGTTCGCGCTGGCAAATCGCAACCTGCTGCCGGTACTGCCCCTGCTGCAGTTCAGCCTGTCCGTGCGCAATAAAAAGCTTATCAATATCTTCAGCCTGCTCTTCTTCCAGCATATAGGGCAGCGCCTGCAGTAACTGACGGTTCGGTTTGGCCGGTAAGGTCACCGTTTTCAGTACCACATCTGCGGCCGGTACCAGCGCGATAACGTTGCGCCGTCCCAGCCGCTCGGCCAGCGCGGCTAGCGCCGCCACACCGGCAACCTCGCCACTGGCTATGATGTCTGCGGTTAGCGGTGCATAGACCAGCCAGCTGATTGGTTGTTCAGGCTGACTGGCCAGCCGGATTAGTAGTTGTTCATTCACCCCTGGCCTCCAAAGCGCCGGGCCAAAACCCTGATGGCATTATTTTCTTCTCGTTTAAATAGTGTACTTTGCTGAAAACCACTTTCCTGATAAGCCGTCGTTGCCTGTAACCGGAAATACTCGGATTTGACGGCCAGTGCCGCCTTCACATCGGCCGGCACTGTCAGCCCGGCCAGCGCCGGGCTTTGTAGAAAACTTTCTACATCGGTGTAGCCCTGCTCCGGCCGGTTTAATACCGCATCCTGCGCCTGAGTTTCGGTCATCTCCGGTAGCAGCGCCTGTAACAGGACGGCGCTTTGCTCCGTTAACGTATTCACATTCAGCAGCAATACATCGTTTTCCGGCAGCACGCAAATATAAGGCAGCAGTAATTGATAATCTGCCGGCGTCAGATCGAGGATTAACCGCAGTTCAGTCTCCGACACCATCAAGCTGTTGGCGGTATAATAGGGAAATAACAAGGCGGCATAATCGTCCTGTTCCGCGCCCCCGGCAGAATTCAGAATACCATCCTCGTCCAGCCAATCACTGAGCCGCGCCGTCAGATTCTCGGCCGGCATACTGAGATCGGCTGCCACCAGCTCCAGTAAACGCAGGAAGGTGCGCTGCGCCAGCGTCTGCACCTGACCTTGTTGCCGGTCTGGTTGTTTTTGCAACGCATTCAGGTTAAAGCAACTGTTCAGATCACGGATTTCTCCGGCGATCTGGCCGTCATCCACCATAAAGCTCGCGCCCTGCTGCGCCCAATCCTGCCCCAGATGCACCACATCCTGCCCTTGCAACGAACGACGCAACAACACCCGGGTAAAGGCTTCTGCCCCCATTGCATACCAAAACGCCTGCTGCTGTTGCTGCAAATTCTGTTGCCGTTGTATTTGCAACTGCAAGCGGCCACTCATCTCAACCGCCAGCACGACCACAATCGCCACGATCAAGAGTACGGTGATTAAGGCTGCGCCTCCTTGTGACCGCGGATAGCATCTGTTCATTCAGCACCCCGCCACAAGCCATCCGGCAACACGTATAAGCGCTCAATTTCACCCAGCTGTTGTTGCTTTAGCGTGACCTTCACCGCCTGCGGTAAATACTGATGATGCCAACGCTCTTCCCAGCGTTCGTTATACCAGTATTCAATTGCAAAGGCCTCAACACCGTCCAGTAACATCTGCTGTTGCGGCTCAGTGTCATTGACCGCGTCGACGTATAAGGTAAACAAACGTTGTAATTGCCCGTCTTGCAGGCGATAGGCCACAGCCTGCAATTCGCTGCGGGGCAGCAACATCCCCGGATTACGCCAGCCCTGGCGGGTAAAGCTGATACCATGATCTTCACTACCGAGCAAAAACGGCTCACCCCACAAGCGCTCTTGTTTCGGCGGGTCTCCCTGGATCCGGACCTGCCGGGCACTGATCTGCAGCAAATCACGCTCCAGCAGCAGCATGGCCTGTTGTAACTGGCGCAGTTGTGCTAAGTGCTGCCGTGATAATTCATCACTTTGCGTGACATTACTCAGAATGGCGACCGAGGCTAATCCCACCATCGCAAAGATCGCCGTCGCCAATAACATTTCGATAAAGGTAAAACCCTTAACCCGGCGCATCGGGACGCCCTATATAGGTTTTCAGCTGATAGACGACTTGCTCCGGCTGCTCAGCCAGGCGCACGCTAATCTGCAGCTCGCGCAGATCCTGATCAGGCACCGTAACGGCTCGTAATTGCCATTGCCAATCCCGGTTGCCGAGGCTGACTTCGCCCTGCTCCAGCTCACGCGGTGGCCAGCTGCGATTCAGTTGCGCCTGCTGTAGTTGATTATTGGCAATCATGCTGGCGAGTGTTAATTCTTCCAACTGAGCAACGGCGCGTAAATGACTGGCACTGGCCTGCAAAATGGCCGCACCGGCGGTGGCAAAAATCGCCAGCGCGATCAGCACTTCCAGCAAAGTAAAACCGCGCCACTGCCGCATTATTCTGCTCCGCTAAAGCGGCTGAGCGGGACACTGAAATCGGTACCCACCCGCACCTGCACGGGCGGCCGTTGCTCAGCGGCCTGCAACACTAAACGAAAGGGGGTAATTTCACCGGAAGATAAAATAAATACCTGTGGCAGAGGGGGTTTATTCGCAGCAGGCGCATCGGTAGCCTCAGCTTGCGCTTCCTGCTGCCAGCTGACCTGGCCAAGCAAATTAAACTCAGCACCAGGCAAGCCTTCTAATTCCAGCAGCAGTGACAATTGCTCCGGCAACTGATAGGTTTTAGCGGCGGCAACCTCAGGCGCCCATTGCCAACCATCCGGCCCATAATAAACGAAGGCATATTGTTGCTGACTCACCACCAGACCCCATTCCTGCTGTCTCAGCAACGCCGTGTCGGCAATAAACTGAAACACCTGGCTAAAGCGCGTTGCTTCGCGTTCCAGCCGCTGCTCGGTGCTATCGCCGCTAAAGGTAAATACCACCGCACTGGCTAAAATACCAATCAGCAGCAACACCAGCATCACTTCCAGCAAGGTAAAGCCGGCACGGCGCAGCATCAGTTACCGCCAGCGCCATCCGCGTCAAGATTCCAGTTGCCGATATCATCATTGGTACCGGCTACCCGATCCGGGCCCTTACTAAAGACATCAATCCGCCCTAACTGTCCGGGACTGACCAGAATATACTCCTCTCCCCAGGGATCCTTTGGTAAACGCCGGATAAAGCCACCCTCCGGAAAGACCCGCGGTACCGGCTGCGAGGTGGGCGCCGTGACCAGAGCGTCGAGGCCCTGCTCTGTTGTCGGGTAGAAACCATTACGCAGGCGATACATATCCAAAGCGCTTTCCAGTTGCTGAATATCCACCACCACTTTTTGCCGTGCCGCCTGTTCCTGATTACCCATCAGGTTAGGCACCACCATACTGGCAATGATGCCGAGGATCACGATGACCACCATCACTTCCAGCAGAGTAAAACCTTGTTGCTTTTGCCTTAACATCTTAAGCACCTACCATATTATTTAACGCTAAAATGGGTTGTAGTATTGCCAGTACGATAAATAACACCATACCTGCCATCACGGCCACCAGCACGGGTTCAAACACCTTTAGCGAGACCTTAACCAGGGTTTCAAATTCGGTGTCCTGCGCATTGGCGGCACGTGCCAGCATGGCATCTAACTGCCCGCTTTTTTCACCGCTGGCTATCATATGCAGCATCATCGGCGGGAACAAGCGGCTTTGTTCCAGCGCACTTTTTAATGAAGCCCCTTCCCGTACTCTGGCGGTGGCATCGGCCAGCGCCAGTCGCATATAGCTGTTACTGAGCACTTCGGCACTGATCCGCATCGCCTCCAGCAACGGCACCGCACTGGCATTCAAAATACTGAGCGTCCGGGCAAAGCGTGCCGTATTCAGCCCGCGCGCCACCTTGCCCAGCAAGCCCAGCCGCAATACCAGCTGGTCCCACTGCAAGCGCAAGCCGGGTTTTTGTAAGGCGCGCTGCCAGGCTACTGCTGTCAGTAAGATCGCCAGTAACACTAAGACACCGTAATGGCGTAAAAAGTCACTGGCCGCAATTAAGAATAGTGTCGAGCCGGGTAACGATTCTCCCATATGCTCAAACTGTACGACGATCTTCGGCACTACCGCCGCCAGCAGGATGCTGATCACCAGGATGGCAAAGCCGGTCAGAATTAACGGGTAGAGCATCGCCTGCAGGATCTGACTGCGCATATACTGGCGCTGCTCGGTATAATCCGCCAGCCGGTTTAATACCTGCTCCAGATGGCCGGATTTTTCGCCGGCCGCCACCATCGAGCGGAATAAATGATCAAACACATACGGAAACTCCGCCAGCCCCTCTGCCAGACTGTAGCCTTCTACGACCTTAGAGCGCACCGCCATCAGCATATTTTTCAGGCGGGGTTTCTCGCACTGCTCGGCAACCGCTAACAACGCGCTTTCTATCGGCAGCGCGGCCTCAACCAGGGTGGCCAGTTGCCGGGTGATCAGCGCCAATTCGGCAGCAGATATCCGCCGCTGCAACCAGGGGCCGCGGTTGGCGAGTTTTTTTTCCTGCTGTGACGCCAGTTCCACACTGAGCGGCGTCAGTTTACGCTCACGTAAAATTTGCCGGGCGTGGCGCGCGTTATCAGCCTCCAACACCCCTTTATTTTTTTTACCGCTGCTATCTAATGCCTGAAACTCAAAGGCCGCCATTACAGATCCTCACGGGTAACCCGCAGCACTTCTTCCAGCGTGGTTACGCCGGCAAGCACCTTAGAGAAACCATCGCTACGAATACTGGGGCTCAGTGCCCGGGCGTATTTTTCAATCGCCTGCTCGCCCTTACCATTATGGATCATCTCACGCATCTGCTCATCCACCACAATCAGCTCATGGATACCGGTACGGCCGCGATAGCCGGTATCATTACAGTGCTCGCAACCGACAGCGCGATAGATCAGCGCGCCTTCTTTCTTGGTAATACCCAGCAGATGACGTTCTTCTTTATCCGGCTCATGTGCAGCTTTGCAATGCGGGCAAAGCGTACGCACCAAGCGCTGCGCCAGTACCCCCAGTAAGCTAGACGACAGTAAGAACGCCTCCACCCCCATATCCTCCAGCCGGGTAATGGCGCCGGCAGCGGTATTGGTATGCAGGGTCGATAGCACCAGGTGACCGGTCAAACTGGCCTGCACCGCAATCTGTGCCGTTTCCAGGTCGCGGATCTCCCCTACCATCACCACATCCGGGTCTTGCCGTAAAATGGCTCTCAGACCGCGGGCAAAGGTCATATTCACCTTGGTATTGACCTGGGTCTGGCCGATACCTTCCAGTTCGTATTCGATTGGATCCTCTACCGTCAGGATATTCCGATCTTTAGTATTAATTTCGGTTAAACCGGCGTACAACGTGGTACTTTTACCGGAGCCGGTAGGACCTGTCACCAGGATAATGCCATGCGGTTTTAGGATCAGCTGCGAGAACAGCTGCTGCACGGCAGGGGTCATGCCCAGATCCGCTAAATTCAGGTGCGAATTGTTTTTATCCAGTAACCGCAGCACCACCCGTTCGCCATGACTGGACGGCATCGTCGAAACCCGCACATCCACCGCCCGCCCGGCGATCCGCAGACTAATACGGCCATCCTGTGGTACGCGTTTTTCGGCAATATCCAGCTTCGCCATAACCTTGATCCGTGATACCAGCAGGCTGGACAGGCGGCGATTTGGCCGCAGCACTTCGCGCAGCAAGCCGTCGACCCGGAAGCGGATAATCAGCGCTTTTTCAAAGGTTTCGATATGAATATCTGAGGCGCCAAGCTTAATGGCTTCGCCGAGCATGGCGTTAATCAGTTTGATAATGGGCGCATCGTCTTCGTTTTCCAGCAGGTCTTCGGCTTCCGGGATATCTTCCGCCAGTGACGCCAGATCGACCTCGTTACCGATATCTTCCATAATCTGCTGCGCTTCACTGGAATCGCGCTGATAGGCGGCTTCCAGCAGAGCTTCAAAAGCCAGAGCATCCAGTTGCTGCACCTTAAACGGCTGCGCCAGCAAACGACGCACTTCCAGTAACGCCTGTGGCGGCGTGGCCGGCTGCACGTAGAGCAACCAGCCATCGTGATGCGGCTGCAGCAGCACGCCAAACCTTTTGGCGAAACTAAAGGGCAATCGCACCCGCTGCGTCAGTACCGGATTAAGTTGTTCCATCTCTGTCATGGCTTAGGCTGTCCTGCCGGCGGCTGTGGCTCTTGCTGTTGCATAAACTCTTCAAAACTCGGCGGCAGCTTCAGGCTGTCGTCCCATTCCGGCAAAATCGCCTGCCGGGTTTGTGGCATTAAGCGGATCCCTTCCTGGTCACGTTTAATTTGCTCGGCGCGGATAAAGTTATATTTTTGCTTACTGATGCCATTAATGGCATTGCCGTCGCGCACTATAGTGGCACGAATAAACACCATCAGGTTGCGTTTGCGTTTGCTGACACTGGTTGATTTAAACAGATGGCCCAGTACCGGGATATCACCCAACAGCGGCACCTTGGATTCACTTTCCTGCACATCTTCGTCAATCAAACCACCCAGTACAATAGTCGCACCATCGTCCGCCATCACGGTGGTTTTGATTTCACGCTTATTAATAGTGATATCGACCGCTGTTGCGCCACCAATACTGGAAACTTCCTGCTCGATCACCAGCTGCACGGCATCACCTTCGTTGATTTGTGGTGTCACCTTGAGCTTAATGCCCACTTCTTGCCGCTGTACTTGCTGGAACGGGTTGGTATTGTTAGAGCCCAGTGACGAGCCGGTGATAATCGGCACTTCCTGACCGACCAGGAAAATCGCTTCCTGATTATCCATGGTCGTAATATGGGGTGTCGCCAGTACGTTGGAGTTGGTGCTGGTACGCACGGCCTGCAAGATCGCCGCCCAGTTACCATTGTAGAACCCCAGCAAGGCGCCATTGAGCCCTTGCAGGGCCTGAGCTAAGCCGGAGTAGTCACGATTGGTATCTGGCGTAGTGGTGGTAATTAACTCACCGGTAGTCGGGTCACGCGATTGCGTGGTAGTACCGCGGGTGATCTGCGAAGCCTGAGCTGCGCCAGCCGCAATATTCACGATCGGAATAGTATTAGTGCCGGTAAAGTTAGTGCCACCGCCATTGGCGTTTAGCCACTGTACGCCGAAATCGGTGCCGTTACCGTCAAACACCTCGACAATAATGGCTTCGACCAGGACCTGAGCACGCCGGATATCCAGCTGCCGTACCACATCCTCCAAAGAGCGCATCATATCCGGCTGCGCGGTAATCACCAACGAATTACTGTCGGCATGCGCTTCAATACTAATAGAACGGCCACCAGCTGCCCGTCTGGGTGCCGGTTGTCCGCTCTGTTGCGCGCCCTGGGCTTCGGCAGCAATAGAATCACTTACCCCGGTGAGCACCGGCACCAGGTCTTCCGCTTTGGCATACTTCAGATAAAACACCCGGGTATTACCGCTGGTTTGTAACTCTGCATCCAAACGGCGGGCTAATTCAATGACCCGCTGCCGGGCTTGGGCTTCGCCACTGACAATCACGCTGTTGGTGCGTTCATCGGCGACAATCCGTGGCACCAGAAAATCCGGTTGCTCGCCCCGGTTCTGGGTGCGGTAGATGCTCTCCAGAATCCTGACAATTTCTGCAGCCGAAGCAAAGTTCAGTTTCAGAATTTCCAGCTCCTGATCACCCGCTTTATCTACCCTTTGAATAATATCCACCAACCGGTTTACCAGCGCAGCAGGGCCGGTCATCATAATCACGTTGGACGGGTCATAGTTCACCACATGACCGCCACCGCCCTGGTTAACAAACTGCCGTAACAGAGGCGCCAGTTCACGCACTGAAACATTGCGCACCGGAACCACCCGTGTCACCATCTCATCGCCATAGCCCGGCGCCTCATCCCCAACCACCGGGATATTCGAGGTTTTCGCATCCTTGTCGCGTACCACCTTCAGGATGCCGCTCTCCATCTCGACCACAGCAAAACCGTAGACTTGAAGTACGTTTAAGAAGAATTGGTAGTACTGTTCTTCCGTCAGCATATCGTAGCTGCGCACATTAATCCGGCCACGGACCTGCGGATCGACAATGATGGTTTTTTTCAGGTTCATACCGACGATATTGATAAACTCATTAATGTCGGTACCTTTGAAATTGGGAGAGTAGCGAATGTCGCTGTCCGCCACGACGCTGAAGCTAAGTAGCGCAGCCAGCAGCGCCGTCGCCAACGGGCGTCTTGCCCTGGAGAAAAAAGCTGATTTCATGAGAGATTAACCAATTCTTATCGTTATTTTACTGTGACAGACTAAACAGAATATCTCTGATTTCGCCATCCCGTTCAATCTTTAACCGCGCTTCAGATGCATCGCGCAAATCGTTGATTACCCGCATCGCTTGCTGCATATCATTCAGCGGTATACCGTTAATTTCGATCGCCAGATCATTTTGCTGTAAGCCCATTTGTGCAAACAAGGCCGCATCTTTGCCGGCCATCAAACGATACCCCACCAGCTGGCCATCACGCTGTACCGGTGAGACCCGCACGTAGTCAAAAAATTTCATCGGTTCAGCCAGAATTTCATCGCGTTGTACCTGCACATCCGGATTAATCACTCCAGATGCGATAGGCGCGGCCAGCACTATGGGTTCTTCTGCCTGTAACTGATAATCCGCGTTATTGTCGCTCTGCCCCAGACCAGCGTTAGCCTGAGCAATGCGGGTAAACTCAACACCGTCGAGCATCAGGGTTTCAAAGCGGCCATTTTGTTCCAGTAGCACCCGATCTTCCAGCACTTGAGATAAGCGGGAACGGGTACCTTCGATCTGATCACCCACCGCATAGGTGGTCTCGCTGCCGCGCTGTTCAATGATGGCGCTGCCGGCCTCCGGTCGGCCTGGCACTGAGACCAGGCCGGTTAACTTAACATTTAATTGGGTTTTCGGTGCTTCGGTTACCTGCGCTACGGCAGGTGTAGTCACCTCAGCCGAGGCCTGACCAAACAGGGCGTAACGTAACAGGTTATTCAGCGCAACCGGGGCTTGCTGTGCTGGCGTCACACTAACACCAGCTGGAAGCGCAGGGGCAACCGGTTGGGGCACCAGTTGCCAGCTTAAGCGCGCCAGCAACCAAGCCAGTAGCAGCACCAACAGCAGATTCAGCACCAGGCGCAGCGGTTGTAACGGCAGCCGCTGTAAATATTGCCAGCCAAGTTGTAGTTTCGGGTGAAGTGTCGCGTGCATAGCCTTTATCTTTTAATCAGTTCCACTGCATCTTACTGAGTAAGACCGCCGACAACAAGCTTTGTTAATAGCTTTTACAAGCCTCTAACGCCAAAGTACGACCTGCAACTTATCGGTTTTTGGGTGTATAATCAAAACTCCAATTACTATCAGGTTTCTTATGCCACAAACTACCGCCAACGCTACAGCTACCGACCTTGTTGTTCGCCTTGATAAATGGCTTTGGGCCTGCCGCTTTTATAAAACCCGCGGCCTGGCTAAGGAAATGATTGAGGGCGGCAAGGTGCACTATAATGGTCAGCGCTGTAAAGCCGGTAAGTTGGTTGATATCGGTGCCACAGTGCGACTGGCACAGGGAGCAGACGAAAAAATCGTGCTGGTCCGCGGGCTGTCTGATAAGCGCCTGGCTGCCCCTCTGGCACAACAACTTTACGAAGAAACCGCCGAAAGTTTGGCAGAGAGGCAAAAACGCGCCGAACTGCGAAAAAACAATGCGTTATTTGCGCCACACCCGGAAACAAAACCGGACAAAAAGGAGCGCCGGCAGCTCTTGTTACTTAAATCGCAGCAATGAGAATTCAAGCATGACTGATGCACTAATCCGTTTTTTATTTCAACAAAAGCATGTGCGTGGTGAGTTGGCCTATGTCGAGGATAGCCTCGATAAGATGCTACAGCATCACCAGTACCCACTGCCGGTCAAGCAATTACTGGCAGAGCTGGTGGTTGCGACCAGTTTACTGACCGCCACCCTGAAATTTGAGGGTGAAATTGCGGTACAGCTGCAAGGTGATGGACCCGTGCGTTTCGCGGCAGTCAATGGCGATCATCAGCAAGCCTTCCGCGGTGTGGTGCGGATGCAGGCTGAACTTAGTGGTGACAACTTCCGGGATCTGGTCGGTAATGGCTACCTGGTCGTGACCATCACACCGGTGCAGGGTGAGCGCTATCAGGGCATTATTCCGCTGAGTGGCGACAGCCTGACATCAACACTGGAAGCCTATTTCGCACAGTCAGAGCAGTTACCAACCCGTCTTTACATCTATACCGATATCAGTAATCGCAACCGTGCCGCCGGCTTTATGTTGCAGGTACTCCCGGTTGAGCAGGACAAAGCCCGCGAGGATTTTAATGAGCTGGTGGTGCTGAGCGATACCCTTACGGCTGGTGAACTACTGGATTTGCCGCCAGAAGAAGTATTACACCGCCTGTTTCACCAGGAAGTAGTTGAAGTATTCCCGGCCCAGCAGATTAGTTTTGTCTGTGGTTGCTCGAAGCAAAAATGTGAATCGGCTTTATTCAGCCTGGGACGCGCGGTGATAGCCGAGCAACTGGCACTGGGTGGATTGGATATGGCCTGCGAGTATTGCAACAAGTCGTATCATTTCAGTGCTGACGAGCTGCAAAGCATTCATGACCAGCTGTAAAAAAGCCACCGCGTAGCGGTGGCTTGTTAGTTAACCAGCTTCAGATTTGTGTTCAGACCTTAACCCGGCGCCGTAACCACAGTAACGGCAACAGTAACAGCCCTAACCAGCCCGCACTACCACCCGATCTATGGGTGATAGTCACTTGAGCTGTGGCTGTTGCCTGTAATCCGGCGGAATCACGCGCGGTCAAGGTCAGACTTTGGGGCCCGGCATCTGCTTTCACTGGTGCGCGGGTAAGCACGATCTGACCATTTTGCACTGCAAACAGCGGATTGCTGGATGTTACGCCAGTCAGTGTCGCGCCGGCTTCCCTTACCTGCACCGTAGCAGTACCGACCACAGTACCGGCTGCGGTACCAGATGGCAGTGAACTCAATGTCACAGCAGCGGTGATGACAGGTGGCGTATCCGGGATATTAACCACTTCCACCGTCACTGTTGCCGGTGCTGAAACCTGACCCGCACTATCCAATACTGCCACTTCAAAGCTCACCTGTGTCAGACCCGCTTCGTAATCCAGAGCTGTCTGATTAGCGACCACAATACGGCCATCGCTGTTGATAGACAGTGCCGCCGACGAGCTGCCCAGAACGACAAACTCAGTCACCGCAGTGCGGAAATCACTCTCTGCTTGTAACTGACCAACGACGGTACCAGTAGCTGTATTTTCATTGACACTGAAAGTTTTGCTACCAGCCAGCACGGGCTGCGCTAAAGGCGCCGCATAGTTTGCAACTGCTGCGGCATCGGCCTGAGTCGACAACAGCACAAAGCTGCGGTTATCGCCGGCAGGTCGCTGCAGATAGGCCGACTCACCCGGTGCCAGCTCACTAACGGTAACTGAGGTTGCTGCCGCTGGGCCTTCTGCCGGCGCCAGCGACGAACTAAAGGTCACAGCAGGTGACGGGGTTAACGTCACCTGAGCCGTTAGCTGATCGGCTGTTTGAGCCTGACTGTAGCTTAATGAGAAGGAATCTGGATTAGTCCGGAACCGCGCATTAATGGTACGGCCCAGATCTGCCGCCGTTAGACCAACATGGTTAAAACAGGCTTCCAGCGTGATCTGCTTACTACCGGCAAAATGCAATACATCACCGAGGAATCCGTTGGTGGTGTTGTACAGCGTATTAAACGAAACCATTACCCCGGGGCTTTGTGCATAGGTAGTACCAAGACGGGTTAACAACAGGGTATTCATGGTGTAGTTAAAGACACCATCATTGTTGATATCCAGATCCAGCGCGTAGTTACCCTGCAGTAGGTGAGTTACCCCTTCTGCCAGATGGAAAGTTGGATATAAAGCATAACCTGAACTACAGGCGCTTGCCGGCGCTACATCAAAAGTAATGGCCCGGATATCATGTATTGGATTGATGGCCGGGTTAGCCGCCGAGGTGGCAACCAGAGTGGAGGCAAAAGGCTCAACCGGGATCACGCCGGTATTGGTGATTTTCGTGGCAACCTTGCCATCGACCAGCTCGCCCGATAGCGCCAGTTTGCCAACGGCTTTCGGGATCAGGTGGTACACCAGATGCAGATCATGATCAGTTGCTGTGCTGGGGTCATTAAAAATCAGGGCACCATCAAATTCAACCTTGTCCATCTGAGCCGCAGCTTGCAAAGCAGAGTAGAAGACACCGTTGGTTAACACAAAGTCAGGTAACCTGGCCGGATCAACCGTTAGTGTGACGTCAAATTCTATGGTTTGTTTGGCTGGAACCGTTACCGCAGCCGGGAAACTCCAGCTTAACGCCCCTGTCGCCGATTTATCAGCATAGCGATCCTGGATCCGCAGGTTATAGGTTTTATTGGTGTTACTGAAGTTTTTCAACGTGACCCGTTTGGTCATGCTGCTTGGTTTATCCAGCGACTGTAAACCAAAAGATAACGCCGCCTGTGCGGTATCGAAGCGCGCGTCATTCACCCAGGCTGCGACCGGCGAGTTAACGGCTTTCTCGACATCCACCAAACCTGCACCAATCTGGCTGATTGATGCTAATTTAGCATCCGGATTGATACCCACCGGTTCACGGTGCACCGTCAGATTCGCCGTATTCATTAGCGTGGCTTTAATTTCCAGCGCATTGCGCTCAGGTAAGGCACCGCGCAGCAGCGCAACAGCACCAGCGGTAATTGGGCCAGAGAACGAGGTACCATTAACCGGAGCAGTGCCGGTACCTGTACCTAAGCGGGCAACCTGGATCGCGACCCCCGGTGCAGTAATTTCCGGCTTCAGCAAACCATCCATCGATGGACCGCGTGACGTAAAGTTAGCAATAGCACCGGCACCAGATTTGCCAACGGAACGAATATCGTAGCTAACTGTTTCGCCAGCTTCCAACTTGGCTTTGATAGCATCGCCCACTTCTTTGGTAATCATTACTGACGGAATCGTTACCGCTGGATCATCACCACCCGCTACGATCGGCGCCTCACCCGGATTACTATTCGCAATAATCACAAAGGCAGCGCCACGCTCTTGTGCAACCTTAACTTTGTCGGCAAAGGCGCAGACACCACGCGATACCAACACTGTCTTACCGGTTAAATCAACCTCGGCAGGCAGCGCATTACAGGCCGTATATTCGCCCGGCACCACCACCAGTGGTGTGTTGGCAGAACTAAAAGCAAAATCCAGAGTTCGATTAAAGGCAGAAGCTGTCATCACTGCCGTCGCACCATCTATTACCGCAGCTTCAAAGACTCCAACCGCAGCTTTCGGGTGTGTCATAGCGCCCACAGAAAGTGCGTTAGGTGTGGTACTAGGACCGCCAACCCGGAATGGCACATTACCGTCGTTACCTGCCGAGATAACCAGATTTGTCCCCAGTTTTACGGCACGCTGAATTAAGAACTGAGTACCACTAACTGCTTGGGTTGAGCCAAATTGGCCACCAAGTGACATATTGATAATATCGACCCGATCTTCCATATTGCCATCGCCGTTCGGGTCCATTGAGGCTTCTAATGCTCTTAGCTGAGCGACACCCGGACAGGTATTAGTACAAACGGTATAGGCATAAAAAGCTACTTTTGGTGCAATGCCAGATACCGAATGTGCCACAGAAGTACCATGGCCGGCACCAGCCAGACGGACATCGTCGATAGGATTAGGGTCATTCCGCAAAAAGTCGTAGCCACCGATAATCTGACCAACTGGCCAGGCTGGTGCATTAACCTGGTCACTTAACGCTGCATTGTAAGCAGCCGTGGTGCCAGGACCACCCAATAAGGCATGGGTATAATCCACACCGGAGTCCAGAATAGCAACCCGGATCCCTTCACCGGTCGCTTTGCCAGATTGCACCGTTTGCAGCGCCCGGATGTACTCGGCGCTGTCAACCACCATCGGCTTACTATCATAGATAGGCAAAATATTCTGTACTGCGCTGTGCTTACGCATCTCGGCCAGAGCTTCAGTAGAGGCGTTCACCACCAAACCAGCTGCCAGATGTTTGGTCGCCAGTAAGATTTCAGCATCCGGATCGACGCTGTGCAGTTGAAACGTCACTTCCTGCTGAATTTGTTCTGCAGTCAGCTGATACTGTGCCGCCAACTGTTGATCAAAGCGCGAGCCTTGCAAGGCGTCACTGGACGCCGGGGCATTTAGCAGGATTAACCAGGCACTCGGTTGCTCAGTTTCAGCATGTAGGCTAACTGCCGTTTGGTTATTAAAGATTTCGTGCACACTTTGGCCATGTGCTGTTCTGAATTGCTCGATGCCGGCTACCGCAGACCCGGAAATAGCCAAGCCGACAGCTGTTGCCAGCAGGGTTTTATTCATTTTTCCCAAGGTATTACTCCTTCCAGATTATTATTGTTATACCGGGCGAGATATTTTATTTAGTTACCCGGTGGCTGGTGAAAACTTTGCCAAAATGACAAAGCAACCAGGGGCACAGTGAGAGTCTGCGCCCATAAGAGATCATCTCTCTTTACCTGTTTTTACCACAGCTTTGGATGGATGCAATGCTAAAAAAATGGATTAATGTAAAAAATAATGACACTTTTCCGTGAGATACTGTAATTTATATTTTACAGCTCCATAGTCAAATGAAGGTTATGCGGGCTATTGTGGCGACTTCAGCGGCAGGCTGACTGTCACCACCAACCCCCCTTTGGCATGATTATGCAGACGTACTTCGCCATGATGCATGGCAACGATTTTCTTAATAATGGCCAGCCCCAAACCAGAACCGCCACTACCCCGGGCTTCATCCCCCTGGACAAAGGGACTAAACATCGCCTGCATCTTATGCTCCGGAATACCAGGGCCGTGATCCCGCACTTCCAGATAAAGCCATTTCGCTGCCCGCTCATAGCCGGTGCTAATTTCGATATCACCTTCACTGTAGCGTAAGGCATTTTCCAGCAAGTTATTCAGCATGCGTTTCATTGCCAAACGACGTAAAGCTACTAAGGGCAAAGCCGGATCAAGGTAAGTTAGGATCTGACGCTGCTGCACCTGTTCCGCCTGCACCAGATCGCGGACCAGCTCATTTAAATCCAGCAGTTGTGGCTCTTCCTGCTTATGGTGCCGCAGATAATCAATAAACTGATCGATAATGGCATTCATATCCTCAATATCGTTAATGATGCCATCGCGGATCCAGGCATCCGACTCGCTCATCATCTCCGATGCCAGCCGGATACGGGTTAACGGTGTACGCAAATCATGCGACACCCCGGCCATCAGTAAGGCCCGGTCTTCCTCCAGTTGCCGGATCCCCTGTGCCATATAGTTAAAGGCCTTGGTTACCGCCAGGATCTCAGTGGCCCCCTCCTGCTCTGATAACGGCGGCGGAAATTCACCGCGCCCAACCTGCAGTGCCGCCTGCTGTAACTTCTGTAGCGGCCGGTTCAGATGTCGGGCCAGCGTCCAGCCACCCAGCACACTTAAGGCGCCAATCATCAGCAAATAAAAAGTGAGCAACGGAAAACTGGCTTCGTCCAGCCCGGCCAGCGGCACCCTGACCCACAGGTCCTGCTCAAGATCTGGTCTGACCCAGAAGATAAAACTATCGGTTTGTGAAATTCGGACCTCGGCTTGCTGCTGCAGCTCATCCGACAGTTGTTGTGAGAAGTACCCGTAATAACTGGCCTCGGCCAGTCCCTCTCGTAAAGCTTGCTGCTCGTCAAATACCCGCACCTGTGTCGCTTGCTGAAAATGTGCCGCTATAGCCTGTTGTAACTCAGGATTGGTGGCTGTCGCTGGCAATGCCAACCGGACCTGTTTGGCGACCAGATGACTGATTTGCTGGGTGCTGGGTTTAATCACATAAAAAGCGACTGACAGGTAAGACACCACCTGATTAATTAACAGCATGATGCCAATCAGGAATACCGTTTGCCCGAAAGCGCTGCGCGGGAAAAATCTCATCCGTTCAGACTACCGTCCGGCACAAAAACATAGCCCAAACCCCATACCGTTTGAATGTAACGCGGATTAGCAGCATCGTCTTCCAACATCCGGCGTAAACGCGATACCTGCACATCAATGCTGCGCTCCATCGCGGAATAGTCGCGGCCGCGGGCCTGATTCATCAGCTTATCGCGTGATAAGGGTTCGCGGGGGTGGCTTACTAACACCTTTAATACGGCGTATTCACCACTGGTCAGGGGGAGTTGTTGCTCACCTTTAAACATTTCCCGGGTCGCCAGGTTAAAACGGTAGGGACCAAATTCAACAATACCTTCGGCCTGACTGGGCGCGCCCGGCACCTCCTTGGTTTTGCGCCGCAATACCGCGCGGATCCTTGCTAACAACTCTCTTGGGTTAAAGGGCTTAGGCAAATAATCATCAGCCCCCATTTCCAGGCCGATAATCCGATCTACCTCGTCACCCTTTGCCGTTAACATAATGATCGGGATTTCGTTTTCCTGCTGGCGCAACTTGCGACAGATCGACAAACCGTCTTCACCGGGTAACATCAAATCCAGCACCAGCAAATGAAAGTGTTCGCGTTCCATCAAACGTTGCATTTGTTCGAAGTTCGCCACGCTACGTACCTGATAGCCTTGTTCCACCAGGTAGCGCTCCAGCAAAGAGCGTAGTCGCAAATCATCGTCGACTACCAGAATCTTGGTTGTTTCAGTGACCACTACCCTATCCTTATTTCTGATGCTTTTCAGGTCACTATAAACGAAAATGCCGTCTTTGCATCGGCCAGACGGCATAAACTATGTTACAAAGTTTGTCTGCTCGGCAGGGCGACAAATTACTGTTGGCCCGCGTCCTTTTTCATGGGCGGGTTAACCCAGTAAATCCTGGGGCTGAGACTGTTTTTCTTCGCTGCGGCTTCGACCTGATTAATATAATCCTGATCAAGCTGACTACGGGCAGTCTGCACCGGCGTCGAGCTGCAGCCAGCTAACAGCAGCAAGGACGCGACGATGGCAATTTTCTGGCGCACTTTCATTTACACCTCTCCTGTTACAGGTTATTGCATTTTAAGCCTAGCCAGCACGGCTGAGATTGCCAAACCAGGCTGGTCGAAATTTAACCAGCAAAGGGCCGCAACTGGCTAAAAAGCTTTACGCTCTGCCGCACTATGGCTGATAATCAGCGCCAGTGCTGTAAGAAGGGAATGTCATAACAGGTGAAACGCACCAGCAGTAAAACCTTGCTAATTACCCGCGAAGGCTATCAACAGCTCAAAGCCGAACATGATGAGCTCTGGTTCAAAAAACGCCCGGAGATCACCCGTATTGTCAGCTGGGCTGCCAGCCTTGGCGATCGTTCGGAGAATGCCGACTACACCTACAATAAGAGATTACTTCGGCAAATTGACAGTCGGCTGCGCTTTTTACGCAAACGGCTGGATGAGCTGACTATTGTCGATTACTCACCACAGCAAGCCGGCCGGGTGTTCTTTGGCGCCTGGGTCGAATTGGAAGATGATGCTGGCAATAGCCTGAAATTTCGCATTGTCGGCCCGGATGAAATCTACGGCCGCAAAGACTATATCTCGATCGACGCCCCTATGGCCCGCGCCTTACTGAAAAAACAGGTCGATGATGTGGCCACGGTTTCCACCCCAAATGGTCCGAAAGACTGGTACATTGTGGCTATCGACTATCCGCAGCCAACCCAGCCTAGTTAAGGCTTTAAGCTCAATCGCTGCGCCAAACCGTTACAGGAATTTAGTGTTATGTCTATGCTGATTAATCAAATTGCTACTGAAATCGCCGCCCGCCCGGAGCAGGTTGCCGCCGCCATCGCCTTGCTGGATGAAGGCGCAACAGTGCCTTTTATTGCCCGTTACCGGAAAGAGGTCACCGGCGCCCTGGATGACACCCAGCTGCGTATCCTGGATCAGCGCCTGAGCTATTTGCGAGAACTGGAGGAGCGGCGCCAGGTGATCTTAAACACCATCGCCGAGCAGGGCAAACTCACCGCCGAACTGGAACAACAAATTCGCGCCGCAGATAATAAAACCCGGCTCGAAGATTTGTATTTGCCCTATAAAACCAAAAGACGTACCAAGGGCCAGTTAGCTATTGAGGCCGGCATGCAGCCACTGGCTCTGCTGCTGCTCTCAGAACCAACACGGCAACCGGAACAGGAAGCCCTCGCCTATCTTAACGCTGAGGCCGGTTATGCCGATGTCAAAGCCGTATTAGAAGGCGCCAAATATATTCTGATGGAGCAATTCGCCGAAGACGCTGACTTGCTGGCCCGTTTGCGCGCCCATCTGAGTCAGCATGCCGTGCTGCAAAGCCGGGTTGTTGCCGGCAAGGAGCAGGAAGGTGCCAAGTTCAGCGACTACTTCGAACACAGCGAAGCGCTGAAACAGGTGCCTTCGCACCGGGCGCTGGCCATGTTCCGGGGGCGCAACGAAGGCATACTTAACTTGCAGTTACTGCCTGAACTGAGTGAACAACCACACGCCGTCTGTGAACAAATGGTCGCTGAGCAATTTCAGATCCGGCAGTTGGACCGGCCGGCTGATGCCTTCCTGCGCACCGTTGTACAGTGGACCTGGAAGGTAAAACTACAGCTGCATCTGGAAAATGATTTATTGAGCGAACTGCGGGAACGGGCCGAAGCCGAGGCGATCAGGGTATTCGCCCGTAACCTGAAAGATTTGCTGATGGCCGCACCCGCCGGCATGCGCCCGACTCTGGCACTGGACCCCGGACTGCGCACCGGTGTAAAGGTCACGGCCATTGATGAAACCGGTAAGCTGTTAAATCACACCACCATTTACCCGCATGCGCCCCAGAATCAATGGGATAAATCCGTTCAGGCGCTGTCGGCCTTGTGTAAGGCCTACCAGATTGAGCTGATTGCGGTTGGTAATGGTACCGCCTCGCGGGAGACCGATAAACTGGCCGCTGAGGTGATTAAGACACTGCCCGGTCAGCGGATCAGCAAGGTGATGGTGTCCGAAGCCGGCGCCTCGGTATATTCGGCATCGGAGTTGGCGGCGCAGGAATTTCCGCAGCTGGATGTATCCTTGCGGGGCGCCGTCTCGATTGGCCGCCGCTTACAGGACCCGTTGGCCGAGCTGGTAAAAATTGAACCCAAAGCCATCGGCGTTGGCCAGTATCAGCATGATGTGAACCAGAGCTTACTAACCAAATCGCTGGATGCCGTAGTAGAAGACTGCGTCAACGCGGTCGGCGTCGATTTAAATACCGCCTCAGCGGCATTACTGGCCCGGGTGGCCGGCCTGAACAAAACGCTGGCACAAAATATTGTGCAGTATCGCGATCAACATGGCCGCTTTACCAGTCGCAGCCAGTTGTTAAAGGTGCCGCGTCTGGGGCCAAAAGCCTATGAGCAGGCCGCCGGCTTTTTACGCATTAATAACGGCACTAACCCACTGGATGCCTCAGGTGTGCATCCCGAAGCCTACCCACTGGTCGAGAAAATTGTTGCCGCGCATCAGAAAAGTGTCGAGCAGTTGATTGGCAACAGCAGTTTCCTGAAACAAATCGATGCCCGGCAATTTGTCGATGACCATTTTGGCTTACTGACTATTGCTGACATTTTAAAAGAGCTGGATAAGCCCGGTCGCGATCCACGGCCGGAATTTCAAATGGCGAACTTTAAAGACGGGGTGGAAACCCTGGCCGATCTCAAACCCGGCATGTTGTTGGAAGGGGTGGTCACTAACGTCACCAACTTTGGTGCCTTTGTTGATATCGGCGTGCATCAGGATGGCCTGGTCCATATCTCCTCGCTGGCCGATAAGTTTGTCAGCGATCCGCATCAGGTGGTCAAAGCCGGCGATATTGTTAAAGTGAAAGTATTGGAAGTCGATCAGGCCAGAAAACGCATCGCCCTGACCATGCGGATGGATGAACAGGCCCGCAGCAACGGCGACAGTAATGTTTCGACTGCTGGTAAGGGTCGGCCAGAGCGCAGCTCGGGCAGCAATAAAGCCAGCCAGACGCCAAAACAGGAACAAGGCAACGCAGCAATGGGTAATGCGTTAGCGGCTGCCTTAGCGAAATTTAAAAAGTAGGGTAAATATTCGCAGGAAAAACCGGAATTGCGGCGGCTGCGAGCAGATTAAACCTGCTGCCGTAATGGCCGCTGTGCCGGTTCAGTTGCCAGCTGATAGAAATTTTCAATCACCTGGCTGCGTCTGGCCATAAGTGCCTGCCATTCCAGTCGTTCACGTTGTGGTAAAACAATATCGGCTGCATCAGCCTGGGTAAGCTGTGACTCAGCTGCTGTAGAACCTTCCTCAGTCGTGCTGCTATCACTGGCTGCGGCATTAGCGAGCGGCGCCTTCTCGGCGATAAGCTCGGCCTGAGCTTGCAACAGGCGTTGGCCAGCTTCCGCCGCGATACTGCGGTCAGCTGCTGAGGGTTCGGCCGGTGCCAATGCCGCCGCCTTGACCTGCTGCATTTTCTGAACCGTCGCTGCCGGATCACCCGGTACCGGTGCCAGATCAATTTGCACCTCGCCACCTACGGCATAGCGTTTACCGTCAGGGCCTTGTTGATAGTCGTAACTGGGCGCGCTGGCGTAACGGCCCCCGACAATGGCATGGGCCTGCTCATGTGCCCGGACTTCCTGATCACGCGCCTGCAGTTCGCGAATTTCCCGCTGCTCGGCCTGTTGCTGTTGTTGTTCTTGTTCCGACTGTTGCCCGGACTCTTGCTTTTCTTCCTGCTCGCCGCGCTCACCCTGCTCACCTGTTATCGCTTGCTGCGTCTCGGTTTCCTTACCATTGGCATCATACAGCGTAACATTCGCGCTACTATTCGCAGCACCACGTTGCCGATCATCTGTCGCCAGCGGCCGCTCAGCGGCACCTTTTTCCAACTCCTTTACCGGCTCAATCGGCTCACGCCGCTGCATATCACGCCGCGCCTGCTCCGTGGCCGGATTCGCGGTGTTAATGCTGACGTTGGGGTAATAGGAGGTGATTTGCATCGCAATCAGACCCGGATATCAATAATATTACCGAGCATTTCATCGGCTGTGCGCAAACTCCGGACATTGGCCTGAGCCAGCAATTCCTGTTGTTCCAGACGCACCAGTGATTGAGTGGTATCGGTGCCGGCGGCACGGTTCGGTTCGGCTGCAGCATTAGTAGGTGCCGGATTAGCCGTCTGCTGTGCATCAGCTGCCGCAACCTGCTGTTCCTGTTGCCGGTTTTGAGTTGTTTGCCGGTTGATATTCAGCGTTTCTTCGCTAATCGCATTGGACGCACGCTGCAAACCTTGCATGCCGGCACTAAAGGCAGACTGAATTTGCATAACCAAGCCCTCTCTATTCTCTTGCTATTAGACTGCTTAATTATCGAACAGTTTCGGCAAAAAAGAAAGCAAGGGCGATAATGAGCCCTAACCGCTTCTGCCCGCTAAGTATTTTTATTGCAGTGCGCTACGCAGCCACTGACAGAACTCGTGCGGATGAGAAATAAAGGGCGCATGCGAGGCTTTGGCCAGTACCGTTAGTTTTGCCGCAGGCTGCAATTGCTGTAACAAAGGCAGCACTGCCACTGGTACCAGCGAATCAAGCCGGCCATAACAGCCCACTACCGGTTGAGTTAGCACGGCAAACTGTTGTCTCAGGTCAGTGTCTGCCAGCAGGGTTAACGCCTGCACTACGGCCTGGGGTTGTGCCTCCGGAAAGTGGGCAATACTGTCGCGTAACTTCAGAATATCCTGCTTGGCATGCTCTGAGCCCAGCGCCTGGATCGCCAGAAAACGCTGAATCGTTTGCGGCAAATTCTGGCTCAGGGCACTGGCAAACTGCTGCATCACTTCGGCGCGCATCCCGGGCCAGTCATCTGTCGCCAGAAATTTCGGCGTCGCAGCCACCAGCGCCAGTTGCTTAACCTTGTCCGGATAGGTCGCGGCCAACGCAATGGCCAGCAAACCGCCCAGCGACCAACCACAAAGATAACTTTGCTCTGGCAGCTGCGCAGCAAGCTGGGACAGCACCTCATCCAGACGGTAAGCAGGCGGAAACTGTCGGCTCAGGCCAAAACCGGGCAGATCCAACGCCAAGACCTGAAAATCGCCAGCCAGTTGTTGCTGGACTTCGGACCAAACGCCCTGATTTAAGCCCCAGCCATGTAACAGTACCAGTGTTGGTTTGGCGGTTGTGCTGTGTTCTGCCATACTCTGCTTATGTTAATAAAGGGTAATAAAATGGATCTGCTCAACCTGCTGCGTGCTGGCTGGCAACGGCTGTTGCCCTCACCTTGTTTATGGTGCAGCCTGCCGGTAATCCATCATCATTTTATGCTGTGTCAGGCTTGCCGCAGCGCGCTGCCGCAGTTTCCGTATCAGCTGTGTCATTTTAACCTGTTGTTCTTACCTGCTGTGCAACAAGGGCTGCCGCAGTGCCAGTTTGACCGCCTGCTCAGTTTAGGCTGGTATCAACAGCCCTATCAACACTGGATCAGCCGTTGGAAGTATCAACAGGATCCGTATGCCGGCGCTTTACTGCAGCAGGAATTTTGCGCGTTGTTGCAGCGATATCAACAAAGCCAGCCGTTACCACAGGCACTGGTTTATGTGCCGATGGCGCCAGCTCGCGAGCGGCAACGAGGCTTTAACCAGGCCAGAGTTCTTGCCGAAAGCGCCGCCAAAAGCCTGGGCATCCCGCTGCTACACTGCCTGCAGCGCTGTCGCACCACGGCGCCGCAGCAGGGCCTGAACCGCCAGCAACGTTTAGCTAACCTGCGGCAGGCATTTCGCTTAATTGATACGCAACTACCACCAAAACTGGCACTGATCGATGATGTCGTCACCACCGGCAGCACCGCCAATCAGTTAGCACAGCTGCTGCGAGCCGCCGGGGTGACAGAACTTAGTCTGTGGACGCTGGCGGTAACGCCAGCCTCGGCTCACTCCTCAGCCTGAACGCTGGCATTAAAGCCATGGCTTAAATACAGCGCATTAATCAGCAAGCGACTGGAGCCTTTAAAGTAACCGCGAAATACCGGGTTATCGCTCATGCCAATCACCCGGCCCTGCCCGAGATTATGCGCCACTAAGGCCGCGCCCTGCGCAATACGGGGAATAAACTCGGCAGCAGCATAGCCAGCCAGGTGCGGCTGGGCACTATAAGTTGCGACATTGACAAAGGGCGCCTGGCTGGGCTGTAACAACAAGGTGCTGTTTTTAAACAACGGTAAGTCGCGCCGCGGTATGCCAAAGGTCAGCGGGTGGCTCAGATCCAGCTCAGCACTGAAAATGGCACCGGCGATCCGTTGCTGACCGCCCAGTTTTTCGCGATCGGCGTAGCGTAAATCATGTTGTGGGATCAGTTGGTTCATGTCCTGTACTGTCCAGACTCCAGCTTGCAACAGCTTGGCATCCACCAACCAGGCTGCACCGCGCTTCTGCCCCCACAACACACCACCTTGCTGTACCCACTGCCGTAACTTGGTTATTTCACTCTCTTTCCAGCTGCGATAATCGCCATCTGGTAATAAAATATGGGTGTAGCGGCTCAGGTTAAGCCGGGACAAACGATCCGGCTCTGCCATGCTGGGAGAGATGCCGGCTAACCGCTCCAGGTTGTACCAGAGTTCGCCGGCTTCAGTCGAGTTGACACCAGGACCCGCCAGCACCAATACCTGAGGCAAACGCACCGGTGTAAAATTATGGCTACCCAGATCACTGCCGCGGCTGGTTAAACCGGTGGTCAGGGTATGAACAGGCAAGTTAAAGCGCTCCTGCAGTCGCTGCAAACGGAAGAACCAGTCAGCATGTTGCTGTAAACCGGCAGCGACCACCATAGCGCCAGCGCGGAAACTACGCGAACCCTGCGGTGTACTACCGGTAAAGTCACCCAGCGCCGCTCTGACAATCAGCCCTTCTTCCAACATCGCCTGCAGCATTACCGGCGATAACTGATCCTGCCAGCCCAGCACATAGGCATAACCACCGGCCTGCATCGTCTGACTACGGGCTCTGGGTTGAGCCTGCCACGGCTGCTCTGCTGCCGCGCGACCGGGTTCGCGGTTCACCGCCACAAAATCGATATTATAGGCATAGGGTAAGGTCCAGGCCGAAACATCATAGAAGGTGTTGTCATTAAAGCTTTTTTCCGTGCTAAAGGCCGCTTTTAACAGCCGGTATTGTGTTTGCTGCAGCGGCACATAGTAACTCTGACCGGCGCGGAAAGTGCTTTGTTCGTATTGCCAGTCAGCCGTTAACGGATAGACCGCAATCTGATGCTGACTCAACAGTTGTAACAGTGCCTCCAACCGGCTGCGATCCTGACTCTCAGTCAGAATATAGCCCTTAGTCCGCTCGGCGCGGGCCTGTTGCGCCGCAGATTGAAAGAATTCTTGTTGATAACTGAGTAACGCCTGTCGGTTAGCGACACTACCACGGATAGTAGACAGCGACGCATCAAACTGGTTTTTGATCGTTGCGGCGAAGGTTAGCAGGCCATTGATCGACTCCTGAGCATGACCGCGGCTGCTAGCCTGCTCGAACAAGATACCAACACTACCGGTAACATCCGGATAGGTAGAGCCTTTACCGACATAGAAATCATCAAAACTTTCTTCGGTGTAATACAGCTGGCCGCGCTGATCAAAGGCCTGAGCATGAAAGCCGGCCAGGATCCGGGTCAATTCAAAATTGCGCTCCGGGGTCAGCGGATAGTTACGGCTGGGGATCCCAGGCTGAAAGAAATAGCTGGAATTAGTGCCCATTTCATGGAAATCGCCGACCACATTCGGTTGCCATTTATGAAACTGTGCGATCCGCGCCTGACTTTCCGGATGTTGCAGCAGCAACCAGTCACGGTTTAAATCAAACCAGTAATGATTGGGCCGGCCATTCGGCCAGGGTTCAATATGTTCACGATGTTGCGGATCGGCCACCGGTGTTTTGCCGCGATGCATATTGGCCCACAACGCAAAGCGATCGTGTCCGTCCGGGTTCATACTCGGCTGGATCAGGATCACCGCCTGACGCAGCCATTGCTGTACTTCCGGGCTATTACTGGCGGCCAGATAGTGTGCCAGTACCAGCGCTGCATTAGCGGCACTGGGTTCATTACCGTGCACGCCGTAACCCAACCAGATAATCACCGGGCTGTCATCACTTACCGCCCGGCTGCCCCGCACCTGTGCCAGATGCTGGCTGCGGATTTGTTCTAACCGCGCCAGATTTTCCGGCGCCGACACCACCAACTGCAGTAAGGGCCTTTGCTCATGACTGCTGCCAATCACTTCCAGCTCGGCCCGCGGTGACTGGGCAGCGAGCACCTCGAAATAACGCTGGATCTGGTCATGCCTGGCATGCCATTCACCTACCGGAAATCCGAGCACCTGCTCGGGTGCCGGCACCTCAGTTGCCACCGGCTCATTAAAAAAACTTGCCTGCACCTGCCAGATACTGCAGAGCAGGATGATGCCTAACATTTTTTTCATTATTGTCTCCCCAGACTCGCGGCTAAGTTAGCCAGAAACCGCCACAAAACTCAAGCAGGGCTGGCATCAGACAGGTAGGAAGAGTATGATAGCAACATAACCTAGTAATTTAGTCAGGTACTACGATGATTACGATTTCAGAACAGGCTCAGGCACACTTTGCCAAATTGCTGGAGAAACAAGCGGCCGGCACCCATATCCGGGTGTTCGTGGTCAATCCGGGCACGGCCCAGGCGGAATGTGGCGTATCTTACTGCCCGGCTGATGCGGTAGAAGACACCGATATCCGCTTACCTTTTAACGGCTTTGATGCCATCGTTGATGAAGAAAGTAAGCCGTTTTTAGTGGACGCTGAAATCGATTTTGTCACCGATCAGATGGGTTCACAGCTGACCCTAAAAGCGCCGAATGCCAAAGTACGCAAGGTGAGTGACAATGCCCCGTTGATGGAGCGGGTGCAGTATGTGATTGACAGCGAGATCAACCCGCAACTGGCTAACCATGGTGGCCGGGTCAGCGTGATGGAAATTACCGAGTCAGGTGTTGCAGTACTGCAGTTTGGCGGCGGTTGTAATGGTTGCTCCCAGGTTGACCTGACCCTAAAAGAAGGGATTGAAAAAGAGCTGTTAAATCGCTTTAGTGGTGAGCTGGCCGGTGTGAAAGATATCACTGAGCATCAACGTGGCGAGCACTCTTACTACTAAAAAGCCAGCGCTTTTTATGCTATAACATGCTCTCGGACTGGTCGGCGGCCTTTGGGCGCAGCCGACAGCCGCCTTTCTGGCCGTCTTCGGTTTTTTTGGAGTGGTGTTTGGAGTGCTGTTATGCGCGCTTTGCTGTTTTGCTGTTTATTAAGCCTGAGTTTGCCCGCCTCTGCGGCTGTGATGTTGATCTATCACCATGTTGCCGAGGATACCCCCAGAGTCAGCTCTGTCACCCCCGCTGAATTTCGCGGCCATCTGCAGTATCTGCGTGATAATAATTTTCAGGTCATCGGCCTCGACGTACTGATAGACCAGCTAAAAAGCGGCAAGCCCATTGCTGATAACGCGGTAGTGATCACCTTTGATGATAGCTATGAAAATAATTACACCACTGCGCACCCGATCCTGCAGGAATTCGGCTATCCCTACACCATCTTTATCAGCCCGGGAGATATTGATAAACGCACCGGTCCGGTCATGAGCTGGCAACAAATTAAACAAATGTCAGACGATGGCGTTCTGGTTGCCAACCACGCCATGTGGCATGAGCATATGGCCAGACCGGAAAAGGGCGAATCTGAAGCCGACTGGTTAAAACGGATGCGCCAGACTATTCTGGATGCCGAGCGGCGGATCAAGGAAGAAACCGGTCAGAGTCATCAGTGGCTGGCCTACCCCTATGGTGAATTTAGCGCCCCGCTGGAACAACTGGTAACGGAACTGGGCTTTATCGGCATTGGTCAACAATCCGGTGCCATCGGGCCGCTGACCAAACTCACCCGCATCCCCCGTTATCCTGCGGCCGGTCAGTATGCGGATTTGAAAGATCTGGGGCAAAAGTTACGAACTTTGGCCTTTCCAATCACCGGCTATCTGTCTGCCGACCAGGTGATTAGTAGCAATCCGCCAACCTTACGCCTGCAACTGAAGATTGAAGATTTCCGTAAACAGCAGCTGCGCTGCTTTGCCGGCTCTGAGGTCCTGGAGCCAACCTGGTTAGATGACAATACCTTTGAAGTCAGGGCCAGTAAGCCAGTAAATCGCGGGCGCAGCCGCTACAACTGCACCGCGCCGTCGCTGAGTAAAAAAGGCTATTTTTACTGGTACTCGCAGCCGTGGCTAAATTAATAACCCAACTTTGCCAGCACCAACGGAAAATCGGCCAGTAGCTGTTCGGTATCAATGACCGGCACCTGGCCCATTGCCATTTCAGGTTTAAACATCGCTACCAGCTGCCCCTGCGGATTAATCAGCACCACTGAAGCGCTGTGGTCGACCAGATAATTCCCCTCTGCATTGCTGTTCAGTGCATACATCAGGCCCAGCTGCCGCACAAAGGGAAACAGCTGATCATGGCCGGCGGTCAGCCCCAGCACTGCCGGTTGCTGAAAGTAGTTTACATAATTATTGAGCTGCTCCACGCTGTCGCGCTGCGGATCAACCGAAATAAACCAGACTTTCAGCGGCTCCTTCACCATAGCAGCCAATTCCGGCTGCACCCCGGCCAGCTTGGCCAACGTCAAAGGACAGATATCCGGGCAATAGGTATAGCCGACAAAAGCCAGCGTCCATTGCTGATACAGCTGCTCACGACCGGCAGGCTGACCATGCTGATCGACTAACTGAAACTCCTGCAGATTGCGCGCCTGCGGATACACCAGCGCAGATTTCGGCTCAGCCGGCTGCTGCCATAGCTTATAACTGAGGCCACCGGCCACCACGGCCGCAATCGCCAGCAGCAAGTAAGTCAGATTACGAAACATAAAGCGCTAACACCTTAAAGTAATGGTCTACTAACAATAACAGGAAGAGTACCATTAAATGCACGATCGAGAACTTAAAAGTCGCCATTGCGGTGTCAGAGCCGGCAGCAAATTTCAACTTCCACGCATATTGTAAAAAGCGCAGATTCAGCAAGGTGCTGCCAACCAGATAGATAGCACCGGTCATCCCGACAATATAGGGCAGCAAGCACACCAGACATAACAACAGGGTATAAAGCAGGATAGCGCTCTTGGTAAAGTCGATACCGTGTGTTACCGGCAACATCGGCATATTCACCCGGGCATAGTCATCGCGGCGGTGAATCGCCAGGGCCCAAAAATGCGGCGGCGTCCAGGTAAAGATAATCATCACCAATAGCAGCGCATAGCCATGCACCTCGCCGGTTACCGCCGTCCAGCCCAGCAACGGCGGCATAGCGCCGGCTAAGCCACCGATCACGATATTCTGCGGTGTTGCCCGCTTGAGAAACATGGTGTACACCACGGCATAACCAAACAAACTTAACAGCGTCAGCCAGGCTGTGAGCGGGTTCACCGCCAGATAAAGCAGGGCAAAGCCGGCAGCCGCCAGGCTACAGGCAAAGACGATCGCCTGCTTGCTGCTGATCCGTCCGCGGGCAACCGGTCGGCTGTGAGTACGCGCCATTTTGGCGTCAATACGTTGATCCACAACATGATTCAGTGCCGCCGCCGCCGCCGATAACAAACCTATGCCCAGGGTCGCACTTAACAGCAGCCACCAGGGCGCCAGGCTATTGCTAGCCAGCACCATTCCAACCCAGGCGGTCAACACCAGCAGCGCTACCACCTTGGGTTTAGTCAACTCCAGATAGTCGCGCCAGCGCCGGCTACTTGAGCCACTAATAATTGCCGTTGCCATCTTAAGCCTCCTGCGGTTTGGGGTATGCGATCTGGTAGCAAATCAGCACTGACAACATCAGTAAATTCGCTCCGACAAAATTATGCGCCACGGCATTTAGCAGTGGTAAGTGCAAGACAATATTCAGTAAGCCCAGCGTCAACTGCACGGCCAATACCGCAGCCAGGGCCAGCGCAAACCTGCGCATCAATACTTCACTGGCCTGACGATACAGGCGCCAGGCAAAGGTCGCGACAATAAGGGTGGTGACTACAGCACCCAAGCGATGTAAAACATGAATAGTGGCACGCGCATCCTGCGACATCACGCCGTATTCGTAGTCATCATGGCCTAGGTGCAAATCGAAGGCTTCCGCAAAGGCCAGCCGGCTACTCCAACCGGCTTCACAGAACGGCAGTTCGATGCAGGCCAGCGCGGCGTAATTCGCTGCGGTCCAGCCACCCAGCGCGATCTGCAAACAGACCACCACTAAACTTAACAGCGCCAGCGGTAATAATGGCCTGAGCCCGGTATCCCGACTACGCCAGGCCGGCTGCTGCTTTAACCAGTAAACGGCCAACAAACTGAAGAGCGTAAAACCAAACATCAGATGCGCCAGCACCACTATCGGCAACAGGCCCATCGTCACCGTCCAGGCGCCGAGCGTAGCCTGAAAGATCACAATCAGCAGCAGGGCGGCCGGTAAACTGCGCTCCGTTTGTTGCCGCCGCCAGTGCATTACTGCCAGTGCTGCGATCAACAGGCCAAGCGTACCGGCCAGATAGCGGTGGATCATTTCATTCCAGGCTTTGGCATGTTCCAACGGCCGCTCCGGGAAGCGTTCTGCCGCCAGTTGCATTTTCTCTGGTTTGTGCGGCACCTTTAAAAAGCCATAACAACCGGGCCAGTCCGGACAACCGAGGCCGGCATCGGTTAAGCGGGTGTAGGCCCCCAGAATAATCACCAGCATGGTCCAGACTAACGTCAGCGTGATTAATTTTTTTTGTAGGCTCATACGCTGGTCCTGTCGTAGTTCATTAACTTCATTAAATCGGCACGAATCGCTTTCGCCGTGGCGGCCATCTGCTCGGCCTGGGCCGGTAACGGATACTTCAGCAACGCCAGACCACGTTGATCAACCAACACAATATGTTGCTGTAAGTCGGCACTCAGGGCGGCCGGGGGCTCGGCCTGGGTAAACATCGGATAATCGGTCAGACTGGCCTGCCCAAGCAGCACCGGCTGCACCTGGTTTTGCTTGCGGCCCAAACCAATATATAACTGCTTGACGGTATGCAGCGCTTGCTGGCAGGGAGTAGCACATTGCTCAGCGACGACCACGATACGCCAGTGCTTGGGCACCTTACCGGCGTCAGGCAACAGGTAAACCTCCTGGCTTAACCAGTCACCACGACTGGAGCTGCCCGGGTTGAACCAACCTAATTCCAGCACCAGCTTCGCCAGCAACAGTGGCAGGGCACAGCACAGGATAAACAACAGCAGAAATTTATTCTTGTTCATAGTTTTTCTCTCGTTGCCAACTGGTCGCCAGTCCGACGGCCAGCACCGCGATCGCCAGACCAAACCATTGCAAGGCATAACCACGGTGTTTTTCCGGCGGCATCACCACCGGCTGATAATGGGGGATAAAGTCAGATGCCTGCTGCTGATACAACACCGCCGGATACAGTGACCAGGGTAATTGTTGTTGCAGCAGGGCATAGTCGATTTGCTGCATGCGCATCGGATAGCTGTCGCCTTCCAGATTCTGCCCCAGCAATAGTGCATTAGACGGCCGGCTGCGTACCAGGGCCGCTATCGCGATTTCTGCCGGGATCTGCGGCTCGGGCAGCAATTGCCGGTTGTGGCCGGCAGCGAGCCAGCCCAGATTCACCAGCACCAGCGTACTGCTATCCGCAAATTGCACCGGAATAATCACATCGTAGCCAACCTTGCCGTGCAGAATTTGATTATCCAGCAACCAGATGTAGGGTGGAACCCAATAGCCGGTGTCGCTAAGCAAAGCACCATCCAGTTCAGTTGCAGAACCCGCCAGCAGCTGCCGGCCGCTCACTGGTCCCTGCTGCTGCACTGCGGCGATCTGCTGTAACTGCACGGTTTTTTCGGCTGCCCGTTGCCATTGCCAATGTGATAACTTGATCAAAATGGCAAAAGCGGTCAGAGTAATTAATAACCAGACCCGGTTAACCGTAAATAATTGACCGAACAACTTAAACTGCATCAGTCAGACTCCGGAGTAGCTATGCTTATTAAAATCATTATCGGCGCACTGTTAATCTTTATCGTGTTTAATCTGGCCAGAGCCGGGGTGGCAATGGCGCGACAGCAGGAGAGTACTCTGCCAATGTCGCACTTTCTTGGCCGCCGGGTCCTGTATTCTGCCATCGCCCTGGGCCTGATCCTGCTGGCGATTGCCACCGGCCTGATCACACCAAACCCGCGGCCTTACTAGGCCGCGTTACAACACATAAACAAAGAAGAACAGGCACACCCAAACCACATCAACAAAGTGCCAGTACCAGGCTCCGGCCTGAAACGCGAAGTGTTTTTCTGGCGTAAAGTGTCCTTTCAGCACCCGCAGAAACACAAAGAACAGGATCAGGGCGCCCAGCGTCACATGTAGGCCGTGGAAACCGGTTAACAGGTAAAAGGTATTGCCATAGAAGCCGGAATCAAGCCGCAAGCCCAGATCGCGATAGGCGTGCACATATTCGTAGCCCTGCAGGCATAAGAAGATCACCCCCAGCAACAGGGTAACAAACAGCATGCCCTTTAGCTGACCCCGTTTATTCTGCTCCAGACCGGTATGGGCAAAGTGCAGTGTGACCGAGGAAATCAGCAGGATAGCCGTATTAATCGCCGGCAAACCCCAGGCTGGCATGGCCTGAGTTTCTATACCACCCGGTGTTTTTACCAGTGGCCATACCGGCTGAAAATCTGGCCACAGGATGGCAAAGGTCATGGCATTATTGCTTGCTCCTCCCAGCCATTCCATCGCAATGACCCGGCCATAAAACAAGGCACCGAAGAAGGCCATAAAGAACATCACTTCCGACACAATAAACCAGCTCATGCCCTGCCGGAACGAACGGTCCATCTGGCTGCTATACAAGCCAGACATGGACTCATCAATCACATTGCGGAACCAGCCAACCAGCATAAAGACCAGAATGGCTAAGCCCAGTAACAATAACCAGCCACCAAAGCCACTTTGTTGTTTACTCATATCAATAACATAGTGACCGGCGCCAAAAGCGATACAAAACAACGCCACGGCACCGACGATCGGCCAGGGGCTTTGCGCCGGGACATAATATTTTTCGTACGTTTTACTCATCTTATTCCCCAAGATTTTCAGTAGCGGCACTGCCCTGCCAGTTAGCTGTCACATCGTACAGGGTGTAATTCAGCGTAATAGTGCTGAACTGCGCAGGCAGAGCCGGATCAACGTAAAACTGAACTGGCATCAGCATCTTATTGCCGGCTGCCAGTTGTTGTTGGGTAAAGCAGAAACATTCGATTTTATGCAGATACAAAGCGGCCTGTCCGGGCGAAACTGAGGGCACCGCCTGACCGACAATCATCCGGCCGGTTGGATTTTCGGCCAGATAATTCATCACATGCACCTCACCCGGATGTACCGTCAAACGGCGGATCTCCGGCTTAAAAATCCATGGCATGTCTTTATTCGGTCTGGCCAGAAACTCAATGGTCACTTCACGGCTGGTATCAATGCCATCTGCCAGTACCGTAGCCGGTACATTTGAGGTTTTGCCATTGATGCCAGTGACTTCACAGAACACGTCGTAAAGTGGCACCAGCGCAAAGCCAAAACCAAACATCAGTACCGTTACCAATAGCAGTTTGCTTACCAAAGTCCGATGCAGCTGCATAGGGCCTCCTATTTCACTTCCGGCGGTGTATCAAAGGTATGGTAAGGAGCCGGCGACGGCACCTGCCATTCCAGTCCTTCAGCGCCTTCCCATACCTGTGCGGTCGCTTTTTCGCCGCCGCGGGCGCATTTGACGATCACCCAGACAAAAATCAGCTGCGATAAGCCAAACAGGAAGCCACCCACGCTGATAAAGGCATTGAAGTCGGCAAATTGCAGCGCATAGTCAGGGATCCGCCGTGGCATACCCGCCAGGCCAACGAAGTGCATTGGGAAAAACAACAGATTGACCGAGATTAGCGAACACCAGAAATGCAGCTGACCTAATCTTTCGTCGTACATATAGCCGGTCCATTTCGGTAGCCAGTAGTAGGCAGCGGCAATAATGGAGAACACCGCGCCGGATACCAGTACATAGTGGAAATGCGCCACTACAAAGTAGGTATCGTGATACTGGAAGTCCGCCGGCGTAATAGCCAGCATCAAACCGGAAAAACCACCGATGGTGAAGAGTACGATAAAGGCCAGTGCAAACATCATCGGGACTTCAAAGGTCATGGCACCACGCCACATGGTTGCGACCCAGTTAAACACCTTCACGCCGGTCGGCACGGCAATAAGCATGGTGCAATACATAAAGAACAGCGTGGCAAATACCGGCATACCGGTGGTAAACATATGGTGCGCCCAAACCAGGAACGATAAGACTGCGATACTGGCGGTGGCATAAACCATAGAGGCATAACCAAACAACGGCTTGCGGGCAAAGGTCGGTATGATAGCCGACACAATACCAAATGCCGGCAAGATCATAATGTAAACTTCCGGGTGACCGAAGAACCAGAAAATATGCTGGAACAATACCGGATCGCCGCCACCGGCCGCATCAAAGAAGCTGGTGCCAAAATACTTATCCGTCAATACCATAGTAACAGCGCCCGCCAGTACCGGCATCACCATAATCAGCAAGAAAGCGGTGATAAACCAGGTCCAGACGAACAGCGGCATCTTCATCCAGGTCATCCTGGGCGCCCGCATATTCCAGATGGTGACGATCACGTTGATGGCACCCATAATTGAGGAAATCCCCATAATGTGTACCGAAAACACGAAGAGCGCCGTGCTGTCATTACTGTAGGTAGTGGATAGCGGGGCATAGAAGGTCCAGCCGAAATCCGGACCACCACCCGGCATAAACAAACTCAGCAGCAGGATCAGAAACGCAAACGGCAGGATCCAGAAGCTCCAGTTATTCATTCGGGGCAACGCCATATCCGGGGCGCCAATCATCATCGGGATCATCCAGTTCGCCAAGCCGGTAAAGGCTGGCATCACCGCCCCAAACACCATAATCAGACCATGTACTGTGGTCATCTGATTAAAAAATTGCGGCTCAACAAACTGCATGCCGGGTTGGAACAGTTCCAACCGGATCACCATCGCCATGCTGCCACCGATAAAGAACATCACTAAAGCAAACACCAGATACATGGTACCGATATCTTTATGGTTAGTAGTAAACAGCCAGCGTTTTATCCCGGTTGGCTTATGGTCATGATCATGGTCATGCTCGTGTTCATGTGTAATAGCTGACATCGCTTACTCTCCCTTACCCTGCTGCACAGCGTATACATCCGCAGCCTGCACGGCGTCACCGGTATTATTATCAAAGGCATTGCGGGTATAGGTAATGACCGCGGCCAGTTCTTTCAGGCTGAGCTGCCGGCCAAAGGCCTGCATCGCCGTACCGGGTTTACCATTGACGATAATATCGATATGGGCGCGCCGGTCATTCAGCACCAGCTGACTGCCACGGATCGCCGGGAAGATGCCGGGTAAACCGTTACCACTGGCCTGATGACAGGCGACACACCAACCCTGATACACCCGTTCACCGGTAGTCATCAGTTCTGCCATATCCATACTCATTGCCAGTAATTCACGCTCTGCTGCCTTTGCTGCGGCAATCCGGGCCTCTTCCTGTGCCACCCAAACCTGGTAGTCCGCAGGCTCTTTCGCAATCACCACCACTGGCATAAAGCCGTGATCTTTACCGCAGAGCTCTGCACACTGACCACGATAAATGCCAGGCTCATCAACCCGGGTCCAGGCTTCATTAATAAAGCCGGGGTTAGCGTCTTTTTTTACGGCGAAGGCAGGCACCCACCAGGAGTGAATCACGTCGTCAGAGGTCATCAGAAAGCGAACTTTTTTACCGGTTGGGATCACCAGCGGCCGGTCAACTTCCAGCAGATAGTTCTCGCCTTTGGCCAGCTTGTTAGCAATTTGCTCACGTGGGGTAGCCAACAGGGAGAAATATTCGATCTCATGATCAAGATATTTGTAATGCCACTTCCACTGCGAGCCCGTCACTAATACGGTGACATCTGCAGCCGAGGTATCTTCCATCGCGATTAAGGTTTTGGTGGCAGGTATTGCCATACCAATCAGAATCACCACCGGAATGGCGGTCCACAGAATTTCAACCTTAGTGCTTTCGTGAAACTGAGCCGGCTGCACTCCCCGCGCTTTGCGGTGGCGAATGATGGACCAGAACATGATCCCAAACACCACTGCACCGATAACGCAACAAATCCAGAAAATTGTCATATGCAGTTGATAAACCTGCTGACTAATTTCCGTAACGCCCCGGGTCATATTTAAAGGCATGGATGTTGATGCATTTGCCGATGCGGCAAAAAGCAGGGTCGGCAGCGACCAAAGCAGACAACGCGCGTTTGTCACTGTACTTCTCCTCTGTCATTTGCAAAGCAAATTGCAGAAACCAAGTACACAGAACTACACGGTTTTTTTACTACCCACCCAACCGAATCTATGTGCTATACCCTTCATCCTTAAAGATTCGGGGATATAAGTTTCGCAATTTATTATTGTTATTGTTCTTGGGTTGATTTCGAGGCTAGCGCTGAAATCAGTAGCGGCACACCTGTTGTTATTTTTTCGCCGGCTACCGTCTAAGAATTATCCAGGATGAAGATTATGTAAACCCCTAAAATGCAAAAGTGCCGATAAAACCAACAGGTCATACCAGCGCTTTTAAAAATAAGCTATTGAGAAATTTTATAAATTATAACCAGCTACCGTTACGGATCACCCCAACTGCCAAGCCTTCTACGGCGAAAAATTGCTGCCGCAAGTCAACTTTTATCACCTCAAAATCCGGATTTTCCGGTAACAGCAATACCTGATGGCCATCGCGCTGAAAGCGTTTTACCGTGACTTCATCATCGACCCGCGCGACGATGACCTGACCTGGCTGCGCCTGCTGGGTTTTGTGCACGGCCAGTAAGTCGCCATCCAGAATACCGATATCCTGCATACTCATACCTTGCACCCGCAATAAGAAATCAGCATGCGGTTTAAACAGGTTGGCATCGATCTGGTAATGATCCTGGACATGCTCTGCTGCCAGGATCGGCTGACCGGCGGCGACTTTACCAATTAATGGCAAACCCAGTTGCTCCGGGGGCGCGTCCTCTTCCAGTAAACGGATCCCACGAGAGGTGCCGGGTAACATCGCGATCACACCTTTCTTGGCCAGAGCTTTTAAATGTTCTTCCGCTGCGTTAGCTGACTTAAAGCCCAGCCGCACGGCAATTTCTGCCCGCGTCGGCGGCATACCGGTTTCCTGTTGATAATCCTTAATCAGCTGCAGAATTTCTGCCTGTCGTGGAGTAAGAGGTCTGTTCATGCTGGCTACCCATACAGTATTTACTGTGAGTATATACAGTCTTTCTGGCCTTGCCAAGTTTTCAGCGCGAACAAAACTTGCTGCTATGATCAGCTATGCTATTCTTAGCGCCCATTTTTTTCAGGTCAGTAAGGTTATGTTGTCAGGCTTTAAGCTGTTTACCAAACTGTTACGATGGCCCATCCGGCTGTTGGTGAAATATAAAATTGTGCCCGATAATCCGCTGCATGCGCTTGGAGTCGAGCCCGGACGGCCCTTGCTGTATATCTGCCATACTGAGTCCGCCAGTGATTTGGCAACCTTACGCCGGGTATGTCAGCAGTTACAATTACCTGATCCGCTATCGAAGGTGCAATTAGGGTCACAGCTGTTGCCCCGCACTCTGTTTCTGGAGCAACCACACCGGCTGATCGGCGGGCGCGGCAAAACCCGTGCCCTGCAACAAGGCCAGCAACTGTTAGCCGCCCATCTGGCACAGCCTGAGCTAAGAGCGCAGTTAATGCCGGCTGCCATTTTATGGGGCCGGGCACCGGGTAAAGAGAACAGCATTAAATGGCTGATTGGCGAAGCACACTCACCAAACTGGCTGGCAAAATTACTTATTGTGCTAATTTCCGGACGCCATACGCTGGTGCGACTGAGTAAACCCGTGGATCTGCAACAAATGGCGGCCCAGTTTGGTTCCGCACCGGAAACGGCGCGCAAACTGTTACGGATGTCGCGGATCCACTTTTACCGGCAACGGCTGGCGGCAACCGGGCCCAAACTGATGCAACGTAATCAGTTATTTAATGCGTTATTGGCTTCACCGGCGCTGAAAAAGGCCATTGCCGACGAGGCCGAAACTAAACGCATCAGTTATCAGGCGGCCCAGCAGGAAGCCCGCAAGTTATTGCAGGAAATTGCCGCAGACTACCGCACCTCGACGCTACGCTTTGGCGACCGTATCCTCAGCTGGTTATGGCAAAAACTCTACTACGGCATCAAGGTAAAAAATGCCGATCAGCTGCGCGAGCTGGCACAAAAAGGGCACGAAATTGTCTATGTCCCCTGTCACCGCAGCCATATGGATTACTTATTACTTAGCTACATCATCTATCATCAGGGCCTGGTGCCGCCGCATATTGCGGCCGGTATCAATCTGAACTTCTGGCCAGCCGGTACCATTTTCCGCCGCGGTGGCGCTTTCTTTATCCGACGCAGCTTTAGTGGCAACAAGCTTTACTCAGCCGTATTCCGTGAATACCTGAGTTTGTTGTTTATCAAAGGTTATGCCGTTAAGTATTACACTGAAGGCGGTCGCAGCCGCACCGGCCGGCTGTTGCAGCCCAAAACCGGCATGCTGGCGATGACAGTACAGTCGATGCTACGCGGTATCGATCGCCCGGTCACGCTGGTACCGGTGTATCTGGGTTACGAGCATGTGATGGAGGTCAATACCTACCTTAGCGAACTGCAGGGCTCAGGTAAGCAAAAAGAATCGGTGTTTGGCGTACTGAAGGCAATCCGTAATCTGCGCGATTATGGCTATGGCTATGTCAACTTTGGCGAGCCGATTTCACTGAACCAGTATCTGAGCCAGCAAGTGCCAGCGTGGAAAAGTGAAATTAACCCACTGGAAGCACCTAAACCGCAGTGGTTAAATCCGGTGACCGGCAAGTTGTCCGAGCAGATTATGCGGCATATCAATCAGGCGGCGGCATTGAACAGCATTAACCTGATTGCCCTCTGTTTGCTGGCCAGCGATAAGCATAGCCTGACCCGGCAAGAGCTGGTGCAACAGCTGCAAGCCTATCTGACGCTGCAGCAAGCAGTACCCTATCATGCTAATGTCAGCCTGCCAGAACAAAGTGCCGAGCAAATGCTGGAGCATGCGGCCAAGATGCAAAAAATCATGCTGACGGCAGACAGTTTCGGTGAACTGGTCAGTCTAAGCCCGCAGCAAGCGATACTGATGAGTTATTACCGGAATAATATTCTGCATCTGTTTATTCTGCCGGCCATTCTGGCTTCAGCTGTGCTCAGACAGCAGCGACTCAGTTTGACTGAATTGCAAAGCCTGGCCGAGCAACTGTATAGCCTGTTAAAACATGAGCTATTTTTGCAGGTGCCCTCACTGCAGCACTATATCAGGCAACAGGTGCAACAACTGCAGGCGCAGGGGTTATTAATACAGGACGGCGAAGATTATCTGGCACCACCGCAGCACAGCCGCGAATATATGATGTTAGATTTGCTGGCGCACAACGCCGAACATACGCTGCAGCGCTATGCCATGGTCTTTAACCTGCTGCGGGCGCATGGCCCGCTGCCGCGCCCAGAGCTGGAACAGCAAAGCCATCAGCTGGCGCAACGTTTACTAACCTTGCATGGCATCAATGCGCCGGAATACTACGACAAGAATCTGTTTGCCGGCTTAAGCCAGGCATTAAAACTGGAGGGTTACTGTCAGTCAGATCAGGACAACCGGTTACAGGCAACGCCAGCCTTGTCGCGGCTGGCGGCTACCGTTAACTTGTTGTTGCGTAGCGAAGTGTTACAGAGTATTCACAGCATTATGCCGGAGGCCGCAACCACTCAACCCGGCTCCTGATACTCGCGGATCACCCCTTGCTGGATAGTGGTCGCCACCAGTTTACCATCGCGGGTAAAAAACTGGCCTTGCACTAAACCCCGGCCGCCGGATGCGGCCGGGCTATCCACAGCGTAGAGCAACCAGTCATCAAAACGAAAATCCTGATGAAACCACATGGCATGGTCGATAGTGGCGACCTGCATATTTTTCGCCATAAAAGAACGACCATGCGGCTGCAAAGCAGTAGGCAGAAAGTTAAAGTCTGATGCATAGGCCAGCAGATATTTATGCACCCGCAGATCATCTGGCATGCTGCCATTGGCTTTAAACCAGACATAACGCTTTGGCGCACTGACCACCGGCGAAAACGGATTTTGAAAATCCACCGGCCGCATTTCGATCGGTTTTTCGCAGATAAACTTACTGCGTAACTTTTCCGGAATTTGCGCCGCATGCTGTTGGTAGAAATCGAGATCCGATACCAGCTGATCCGGGCCCGGTACCTGTGGCATGTTGAGCTGATGTTCAAAGCCCAGCTCCTCATCCTGGAATGACGCCGTCATATAGAAGATCGGTTTACCATACTGAATGGCACTGACCCGGCGGGTACTAAAGCTTTTGCCATCACGGATATTGTCAACTTCATAGACAATCGGCTTGCTGGCATCACCCGGGCGTAAGAAATACGAATGGAACGAATGTAATTTACGCTCTTCGGGCAGCGTTTCTTTGGCTGCCGATAGCGCCTGGCCCATCACCTGACCACCGAACACCGCCTTAAACCCCAGATCCTGACTTTGGCCGCGGTATAAGCCCAACTCTATGGTCTCAAGTTTCAGCAGTGATAATAAATTCGCAAGTACCTGACTCATACGGTAACCTTTTCCGCTAGCAAGAGGGGTTATTCTGCCGTAATTACCGGAGCCTGGCAAAATGAACTATTGGTTATTTAAAACTGAACCCAGCGAATGCAGTATTGACGATTTTGCGCGCGCACCGACAACCCCTATTGTTTGGGAAGGTGTGCGCAATTATCAGGCGCGAAACTTTCTGCGCGATGGTGTCGTGGTCGGCGATCAGGTGTTGATCTACCATTCCAGTTGCAAAGACATTGGTGTGGCCGGAATTGCGGAAGTGGTCAGAGCAGCTTATGCTGATCCCAGTCAATTTGACCCCCGTAGCCCTTATTACGATGCGAAAAGCTCGCCGCAGCAACCGCGTTGGGTCGCCGTCGATTTGCGTTTTGTAAACAAATTACCCAGACTAATAACACTGGACAAAATTAAAAGCTCGGCTAAGATGGCTGAGTTGCCTGTTGCACAAAAAGGCAGCAGATTGTCAGTGATGCCAGTTACGATACAACAATGGCGGGATCTATTAGCGTTACAATAGTCCCTCACTTAATCCTGTGTTTTGGAGCCCGTTATGCTAGCTATACAGGTACAGGAAAGGCGCCAGACGGAAAAGGACCTTAATTATTTTTGGGATCAGTTAAGTTTAGCGCAGAAATTCTCGGTCGCTGAATTGCAGCGTTATGGCTACCAGCTACAATTTGTCCGTCATTTACCGTATGGCAAGCTTGCGGTACTGGATTTTGACGGTAAGCTGGCGGCGATTGACCAGGAAGGCCAGATTGATACTGCCCCTGATATTGTCCTTCGGGGTTAGATATTAATTTCTGATACTGATTCAGTTTTCCAGAGAGAAATAGATGACAACGCCGGCTTAGTCGGCGTTCTCTTTTTATGTCCTGTTAGGAGCCGCTGAGTTGCTGCTGGATATAATTTTGTACCTGCTGTTCCAACACCGCCAGCGGTACACTGCCATTACCCAGCACGACCTGATGGAAGGCTCGGATATCAAATTTATCCCCCAGTTGCTGTTCCGCCTGTTGCCGCAACCGGCGAATGGTCAACTCACCCAGCTTGTACGACAGCGCCTGTGCCGGCCAGCTGATATAGCGATCAATTTCCGTTTGCACATTGTGCATTGATAAGGCGGTATTTTCGGCCAAAAAGTCGATCGCTTGCTGCCGGCTCCAACCCAGACTATGCATGCCGGTATCTACGACCAGCCGCGCAGCACGCCACATCTCATAGGTCAGACGGCCAAAATTACTGTATGGGTCCTGATAAAAGCCCATTTCCAGCCCCAGATACTCGGCATACAAACCCCAGCCCTCGCCAAAGGCTGAGGTGTAGAAGGTGCGTCGATAGTCCGGTAAATCGCCTTGCTCCCGCGCCAGGGAGATCTGTAAGTGGTGGCCGGGTACCGCCTCATGCAGTGTCAGAGCTTCCATTTCATACAGTGGTCGCCGGTTCAGGGCATAGGTATTCACCCAGTAGTAACCCGCCTGATCGTCACGGGCAGCACCGGAGTAGCGGCCAGTCGTATATTTGGGAGCAATTTCTGCCGGCACTTCTACCACGCCATAAGGCGTGCGTGGTAATAGTTTAAAGAAGCGCGGTAACTGGGCATCGGCCCGCTTCGACAACCAGGCGGCATAACGCAGCAGCTCATCGGCTGATTGCGGGTAGAATTGCGGATCTTCGCGCAAGAACTGCACAAAATCGGCAAAGCTGCCGGTAAAGCCAAGACTATCAATTACCTGCTGCATCTCAGCACGGATCCGCGCCACTTCCGCCAGACCAATGTCGTGTACCTGCTGCGGCGTCATCTGTAGCGTGGTGTAGTGCTCCAAGCGATTTTGGTAGAACGCCGCGCCATTTGGCAAGGTGCTGGCAGCAATATCCTGGCGTGCGCCCGGTAAGTATTGCTGCACCATAAAATCGTAGAAGCCCTGAAACGCCGGATTCACCGCCGTCTCAATTATGCCGAGGGCCTGCTGCCGGAAGCTTTGCCATTCCTGCTCACTGATCAGGTCTGATTTGCGCTGTAGCGGCTGAAAAAACACGCTTTGCTCAGGCAGGGCAATATAGGAACTGATACTTTGCTCAAAACCCGCCAGCACTACCGCCGGCTGGGTAATACCTTGGTCCAGGCCCTGCTGCATCAGCGCGATCTGTTGCGCCATATAACCGGGAATCGCGGCCAACCGTTGTAAATATTGCTGGTAATCATCGACTTGCCGTAAAGCAGAGCGCTGAAAACTAAACGCCAGCGAGGTATGAAAGCCCGATTCAGAGGTCAATGGCATCAAATGCGCATTAAATTGATACTGATCGATCTCATCCGCCAGCCGATAACTCAGAATGGCGTGATTAATCTTATCCTGTTCGCTCAGCCGCGTCAGGTCAACCGCCTGTAACTGCTGCTGCAATGCCAGCCGTTGTTGTTGCCGTGCAGCCAGTGCTGCCGGCGACATATCGGTTAAGGTACCCGGTGCTGGCGTACGCAGGGCGGTTTCAGCCTGCCAAATCTGCTCAGCCAGTTGGCTAAAGCCCGGCGCCACAGCGTCCGGAGTCTTACTGGCACAGCCTGCCAACAGCAGTATCGCAGCAATCAGACTGAGGGGTTTTGCTCGTATTTGCATCAGTGATTCCCTGTTATTTTGATTTTCTTTCCTTGATTGTACCTGTCTGACCGCAAAAAAGCAGAGCACGGAACCGATTAAACCGGCACTTTATCGCTATTTTCGGCAATCTGAACTCCGGCGCACTGCGAATTTCAATACAATCACTAAATTATCTGTAAAAGATATTGCCTGTAATCTTTTATCACGTACTATAGGTTTGAAAGAATAATAAGATTGCGCTGATGGAGCCCTGATCCCTGCCATGAAGTACAAGGACACGATGCAGCAAGCTTTGGACAAAGCAACGCAGGTAGGTGCCTTTTTGCGCCATAACCAGCTTGCCGCGCATCCGACCAATTACACTGTTGCCTACGAATACATCAGTGGGAATAACGCTGAACTGTGTCAGGCGATAGAACAGAAACTGGCAGCTAAGGCCGAGTTTGACGACTTTATTATGGCGGAGCTGTACAACCGCTATTTAATGCCGGAACATCAGCAACAGGAGCAACTGTTGCAGGATGTATCAGGTATGGTCAGCCGGCTTTCCGGTTACACTGACCTCGCCGCTGAAGCCACCGAAAACTTTATCGACCAATTGGATCATACCGCCTTTAAGCTGGAGCAAGATGCCCAGCCGATGCCTCCGGCGCTGGCCGAATTGAAACAAGTCACCCTCGCCTACCGTAAACAGCAGCAACAATTGAATCAGCAACTGGTGGCGGCAAACCAGCAAAGCCATCAGCTGCGTGATGAGCTGGAACAACTAAAACAGCAACGACTGCAAGATCCCCTGACTGGCTTGTATAACAGGGTGGCGATGCAAAATCAGGTTGAGCTGTGGTTAAGCGAACAACCTGACCGACGCATCGCGGCTATTGCGGTAGATTTGGATCACTTTGCCCGTTTTAATCAGGATTATGGCGCCACCATTGGCGATATTATTTTGTCCAAGGTGGCGAAAAAAGTGCGCAGCTATGTACAGGAAAGTGGTATGCCGGTGCGCTCTGGCGGGGAAGAGTTTTTACTGCTGCTACCCGATGTAGACCTGAGAACCGCCGCCGAAATTGCCGAACAAGTCCGCAAAGGCGTTGAGAAACTGCGTTTTGTCTCCGCCCGGGATAAGAAAAGCTTACCGAAAATCACTATCTCACTGGGTGTGGCACTGTATCAGGCATCGGAAAACTGGTATCAGTTTTTATCGCGCACCAATAACGTGTTACAGCTGGCAAAACAACGTGGCCGCAATCAGGTTGCCAACGAGGCCATGCTGGCCGCTGTCTGACGGGCGTGTTGCATATTTTTTAACGGGATCCCCTCTGGTTGTTGGCTCGGCCGGCGTAATCTTTTACACTAGCGGCCTAATGTTCCCAAGCAGGCTTTGTTATGTCCGAACCTACCAATAACACCACGCATTTTGGCTTTAAATCTGTACCTAAAGAGCAGAAAGTTGCGATGGTCGCCGATGTCTTTCACTCGGTCGCCGCCAAGTACGACATTATGAATGACGTGATGTCGATGGGCATTCACCGGCTGTGGAAACGTTTTACTATCGACTGCAGCGGCGTGCGGGCCGGGCAACAGGTACTGGATCTGGCCGGGGGTACCGGCGATATTACTGCCTTATTCTCCAAACGGGTTGGTCCAAGCGGCAAAGTGGTACTGGCCGATATTAATGAGTCAATGCTAAATGTCGGCCGCGATAAACTGCGTGACCTGGGCCTGGTGAATAATATCGAATTTGTGCAAGCCAACGCTGAAGCCCTGCCCTTTGCCGACAACAGCTTCGATATTGTCTCTATTGGCTTTGGCTTACGTAATGTCACCGATAAAGATGCGGCACTGCGCTCAATGTTCCGGGTGCTCAAGCCCGGTGGTCGCCTGCTGGTACTGGAGTTTTCCAAACCAGAAAGCGAATTACTCAGTAAAGCTTATGACCTCTACTCGTTCCGCATTCTGCCTTTTATGGGCCAGTTGATCGCCAATGATAAAGAAAGCTACCAGTATCTGGCCGAGTCAATCCGGATGCACCCGGATCAGGAAACCTTAAAGCAGATGATGCAGGACGCCGGCTTCCAGGAAGTCAGTTACCATAATCTGACCGGTGGTATTGTCGCCTTACATCGGGGCTATAAATTCTGATGTTGCCGTTATTGCCACAATTGCTGTGTGCTGTGGCAGAGCGGCTCAGCCGCAAAGCGATAGCGCTGGATCCATCCTGCCTGCCCAAACTGCGTCAGCTACAAGGCAAACAGCTGGCTTTCGCCTTACGCGAGCTGAAACTGACGATAGTGGTCAGCGCCGGTAGCGATAGTTTGCTATTTAATCAGCAGGACGAAACGGCCGACTGCCGGATCAGTACCGATCTGGCCAGTTTGCGCCAACTGCGCGACCCCAGCCAGTTAACCCGCCTGATTAAAGCCGATGCCCTGCAAATTGACGGCGACTTACAGCTGGCGCAGCAATATGCCAGTTTTTTCCAGCAGCTTGACCCCGACTGGCAAACCGAGCTTGCCCGCTATCTGGGGGATGCCACCAGTCATAAATTGTTGCAGACGTTAAGCCAACTCAACAGCTACTGTAGTCAGAAATGGCAGTTGTTACAGCAAACACAGCTCGAGCTGGTACAGGATGAACTGCAATTAGTACCGGTGCGGGCAGAATACGAGCTGTTTACCCAACAGCTTAGCCAACTGCAGGGGCAGGTAGAGCAAGTCCGACGCAAAATCCAACAACTGCAGGAGTCCAGGTGCGCCTAAGCCGTTTCTATCAGATCCAGAAAACCTTGCTGCAATATGGGCTGGATGAGCTGATCCCTGCCCAGTGGCAACCCTGGTATGCCCGGGCGGCGCGGCGTTGTCTGTTCTGGTTAAAAAACCGCTATCCCGAACAGTCTGTCGCCGCCAGACTGCGTCTGGCATTGCAAAGTCTGGGACCGGTCTGGATTAAGTTTGGCCAGATGTTATCCACCCGGCGCGATTTATTACCGGCCGAGCTGGCAGACGAGCTGGCGATCCTACAGGATAAGGTCAGCCCCTTTCCTGGTGAGCAAGCCAAGGCATTAATCGAACAGGCGCTGGGACTAAATGATATCCAGCAGCTGTTCGCCGAATTCGACATTACACCTCTGGCTTCGGCCTCGATTGCCCAGGTGCACAGCGCCCGCTTGCAATTAGCTGACGGCACCCAGGCGGCTGTCGTGGTTAAGGTGATCCGCCCGGGGATCGAAAAGCAAATCCTGGCTGATCTCGCCCTGATGGACAGCCTGGCCGTAATCGCGGCCCGCCTGTTACCCGATGGCAAACGTCTGCGGCCACGGGAAGTGGTATCGGAATATCGCAAAACCATTCTCGATGAACTGGATTTGCAACGCGAAGCAGCGAACGCTATTCAACTACGACGCAACTTTGAAGGCTCAGATTCGCTGTATATTCCTTTTGTTTACGCCGATTACAGCCGCAGTAATATTATGGTCATGGAACGGATCTATGGTATTCCGGTTTCTGATATCGCGGCACTGGAAGCGCAAGGCACTAATATGGAGCTGCTGGCCAAACGCGGGGTCGAGGTGTTTTTTACCCAGGTATTCCGTGACAGCTTTTTTCATGCCGACATGCATCCGGGGAATATCTTCGTTGCGCGTGAGCATCCGGAAAATCCAAAGTATATCGGTATTGATTGTGGCATCGTGGGTACCCTCAATGCCGAAGATAAGCGCTATCTGGCAGAAAATTTTGTCGCCTTTTTTAATCGCGATTATCGCAAGGTGGCACAGCTGCATCTGGACTCTGGCTGGGTACCCGCCCATACCAAGGTAGAAGAATTTGAAAGTGCGATCCGCACCGTCTGCGAGCCAATTTTTCAAAAGCCGCTGGCTGAGATTTCCTTTGGGCATGTGCTGCTGAATTTATTTAATACAGCGCGCCGCTTTGAAATGCAGGTCCAGCCGCAGTTGGTGCTGTTGCAGAAAACCCTGCTCTATATTGAGGGTTTAGGGCGGCAACTGTATCCGCAACTGGATTTATGGAAAACCGCTAAACCCTTTCTGGAAAACTGGGTCAAACAACAGGTAGGCTTGCCAGCGATTTGGCGGCAGGTGAAAGAGAATTTTCCGTTCTGGGCAGAAAAAATGCCCCAGATGCCGGAGCTACTGCACCGCTATCTGGAGCAAGGCCCACGGCAACAACAGGCGCTGCTGTTGCAGTTACAAGCGTTGCAACAACAACAGCAACATGGGAAAGCGCAAATTATTAGTGCGGTGCTTGCAGCAGCCAGCTTAATCAGTGCTAGTATAGCGCTTAGCATCAATTTACCGGTACTGGCCAGCCTGTTGGGGGCCGGTGCCATCGCCCTAACGGTTAGGGCGCTGCTGCACTAGCAGCAGTCAGGCAATTCCGAGGATAAGAGCATGGGTTTTGGTGGTATTAGTATCTGGCAACTGTTGATTGTATTGGCGATTATTGTTTTGCTGTTCGGCACCAAGAAGCTGCGCGGTATTGGCTCTGATTTAGGCTCAGCCATCAAAGGATTCCGCAGCTCAATTAAAGATGAAGAGCAGCCGGAACAGCCAGCCGCCGAGCAAAAGCCACAACAGCTGCCAGAGCAGAAAAACACCGCTGCCAACAGCAACACGGTTAACACTGAAAAAGATAAAGTCTGATTATGGGCTTTTGGGAACTGCTGGTTATCGCGGTGGTCGCCCTGCTGGTGCTGGGACCGGAACGCCTGCCCGGGGCGATCCGCAGTACCGTGAAGACAGTGCGCAGTATCAAACAGTTTGGCCAGCAAATGCAGGCCGAGCTGAATGACAACCTGCGTGTACATGAGTTACATCAAAAGCTAAAAGACGCTGAAGCCAAAGGCCTGGTTAATCTGACTGCTGAGGAAACCGCAGCGCTAAAGGAGCTCACCGAAGCGGCAAATGCGGTGCGCCCGGCCAGTTCTGCTCAGGCGACACCTTTGCCAGTGCCAACCCCAGAAACTCCAGCACCAACTGCCGAAGAGACCGCTGTAAATAATGAAAACAAAACCGGATCCTGACAGCCTGTTAGGTCACCTCGTCGAGTTACGTAACCGTCTGCTCCGCTGCGTTATTGCGGTCTTAATCGTCTTTGCTGCGCTGGCTTACTTTGCGCGTGATATCTACGCCCTGCTGGCAGAACCACTGTTAGCGGTGTTGCCGGAAGGCACCAGCATGATTGCCACAGACGTTGCAGCCCCCTTTTTCGCGCCCTTTAAGCTGACCTTTATCGTCGCGATCTGTCTGGCTATTCCGTATATTCTGTGGCAAGTGTGGCAATTTATTGCGCCGGCGCTATACAGCCGTGAGAAAAAGCTGATGGCACCGCTGGTTTTCAGCAGCACCCTGCTGTTTTATGCCGGCATAGCGTTTGCCTACTTTGTCGTCTTCCCACTGATTTTCGCCTTTTTTACCAGTGTCGCGCCGGCCGGTGTCACCATTGCTACCGATATCAGCAGCTATCTGGATTTCGTGCTGAAGCTGTTCTTTGCTTTTGGCTTATCTTTTGAGATCCCGATTGCGATTCTGTTATTGATCTGGAGCGGCAGCGTAACCCGGCAGGCACTGGCCGAAAAGCGCCCTTATATTATTGTCGGCGCCTTTGTACTTGGCATGTTATTAACACCGCCTGATGTCTTATCACAAACCCTACTGGCTATTCCGATGTGGCTGTTGTTTGAAGCCGGCCTTTGGCTCAGCCGTTTTTATCAGCCCAAGACTGATGAACCCTCGCAGGAACAAGAACCATGAAATTACTGTTTACGACTTCAACTTTCGCCCTGTTACTGTTAGCCAGCCCCATGCTACAGGCGCAAAGTTCGCTGGCAGCGCAATTAGAGCAGTGCCGTACCGAGCAAAATGCGTTAAAGCGGCTGGTCTGCTATGACGAAATTAATCTACGCACTGCAGGCACCGTAGCCACCCCGGCACCACAGGCCGCTGAACGCGCGCGGCAAGCCACCATAGCCACGCCAGCCACGGATAATTTCGGCAAAGAACATCGTCAGGTCGCGGCAGATCCGGTGGACCAACTCTATGCCACTGTCACCAAGCTTAGCCTGAGTCCACGTAAAGAAATGATTATTGAGCTGGATAATGGCCAAATCTGGCGTCAGAGCGGCTCTGGCCAATTCCCCCTACAAAGCGGTGAGCGCATCTATATTAAGCGTGGCATGCTGGGCGCTTTCTATCTGGGTAAAGATGGCAGCAACCGCACCTTGAAAGTGGTACGCAGCAACTAAGATGCGCTGGTTTGATGCCGGGGTAAATTTATTTAGCCCGCAATTTGCCGGTCAGGAAGCCGCTATTGTGGACGAAGCGCAGGCGGCTGGCATAGCGCGTTTGCTGTTAATTAGCAGTGAGCTGGCAGAAAGCCAACACAACCTGGGGTTCCGCCAGCAATATGCGAACTGCTACACCACAGCAGGCGTCCATCCGCATCAGGCAGCCCAGGTTAGTAGCGACTGGCTGGCTAGCCTGCAACAGCTGGCACTTCAGCCTGGCGTAGTCGCGATTGGCGAATGTGGCTTGGACTTTAACCGCGATTTTTCGCCGCGTCAGCAACAACAACAGGTTTTCGCCGAGCAGCTGCAACTGGCTAAACAGCTTGATAAAGCGCTGTACCTGCATGAACGGGATGCCTTTGCTACCCAACTGGCGATGCTAAACGAGCAACAAATCAGCTATGGCATCGCGCACTGCTTTACCGGCGATCGCAGTCAGCTACAAGCTTACCTGGACCTGGGGCTCTATATTGGCATCACCGGCTGGCTCTGCGACGAACGTCGCGGTCAGGCATTACAGCAAGCCATCCACTATATTCCGGCCGATCGCTTAATTCTGGAGACCGACGCCCCCTACTTACTCCCCAGAACAGTAAGACCCAGACCAAAACGTAATACCCCGGCGTTACTGCCGGCGATAGCGGCGGAGGTCGCGCGGCTGACTGGCCGTGAGTTGGCCGAAATCGCAGCGCAAACCTATGCTAATAGCTGCCGGCTATTTCAACTTGAGGATCACTAAGTGAATACAAATCGCTATTTCCCAGCCAGCCGGCCCCGCCGGATGCGTGAACAGGACTTTAGTCGCCGCCTGATGGCCGAACACAAGCTGACAGTCGATGATCTGATTTATCCGCTGTTTATTGTCGAAGGTGAACAACAACGGGAGAGTATCGCCTCCATGCCAGGTATTGAGCGACTGAGTCTCGACCTGCTGCTTGAGGAAGCGAAAGAGCTGGTTGCTCTCGGTATTCCTGCCATCGCGCTGTTCCCGGTGGTACCGGCAGCGAAGAAGTCATTAAACGCTGAAGAGGCCTGGCAGCCGGATGCGCTGGTGCAACGGGCGGTAAAACTACTGAAACAGCAGGTTCCGGAACTGGGCATTATCACTGATGTGGCCTTGGATCCTTTTACTACCCACGGTCAGGACGGCATTATTGATGATAACGGTTATGTGCTAAATGATATCACCACTGAGGCGCTGGTGAAGCAAGCACTGTCACATGCTGCTGCCGGTGCCGATATCGTTGCGCCCTCGGATATGATGGATGGCCGGATTGGCGCTATCCGCGAGGCGCTGGAAGACGCAGGTTATGTTAACACCCGTATTCTGGCTTACTCGGCGAAATACGCCTCCAGTTACTATGGCCCCTTCCGTGATGCGGTTGGTTCTGCGGGTAATCTTAAAGGTGGTAATAAAAAAACCTATCAGATGGATCCGGCTAACAGCAACGAAGCCTTGCATGAAGTGGCGTTGGATCTGGAAGAAGGCGCCGATATGGTGATGGTAAAGCCGGGTATGCCTTATCTGGATATTGTACGGCGGGTAAAAGACGAGTTTGGCGTGCCTACTTTTGCCTATCAGGTCAGTGGTGAATATGCGATGCATATGGCAGCCATTCAAAATGGCTGGCTGGCTGAACAACCGGTGATTATGGAGTCGTTACTGGCGTTTAAACGCGCCGGCGCCGATGGCATCCTGACCTACTTCGCCAAGAAAGTTGCGATCTGGTTGAAACAGGGCGCCTGAGACCAGCGGCGCCTGTGCTTCGCGACAGGCGTCCGACAAAGCCCGCTTAATTGATACTCAACTGCCAACCAGCTTGTTGCTGGTACTGGATTTCCTGTTCCAGCTCGGCACGCATCAAAGGGTGTTGTTCCAGCCAACCGTTCGGTAACACCAGCTCCAGGCTTTCTGCCTTCGCGTTGATCGTGACCTGAGGCAGGGCCTCATGCCGGCGTCGCATCGACAATATCACCGCCAGGCGCAGGATACGGGTCAGACGCACCGCCAACACCACTGACGTCATCGTCTGCCGGGCCAGGACTTCAGGCATGATTTCGGCGCGATGGTTATGTACCAGAGCCATTAACAACTGCTGCTGTGCGCGGGTAAAGCCGGGTAAATCGGAGTGGCTGATAATATAGGCACCATGATGATGGTGATTTTTGTATTCGATTAACAGGCCAAGTTCATGCAACAAGGCACTACACCGCAGCATGCTCAGGCCTTCAAACTTCTGCAGATCCCAGCGACTTTGTAATTGCGCCGCTAGCTCCAGTGCCATCTCAGCCACCCGCTGCGCATGCTGTTGATCAATAAAATAGCGGATCATCAGACTGTTTACGGTACGATGCCGGACATTGGCATCCTGCAGTTGCGGCAGCATGCTGTACAATACGCCTTCACGCAGCGCACCGCCGGACAGTGTCATGCCCTGAATATCCAGCTGCCGGAACAGGGCAATCAGAATGGCTAAGCCGGATGGAAATACCTGCTTGCGTTCCTGCGCCAGCCCAACCAGATTTAGCTGCTGCAACTGGCCACAGGCCATCACCTGCTGCAAGATATCATCCAGTTTTTGCAGGGTAATCACTTCGTCTTTACCCTGAGCGACCAGCATTTCCTGTACCGCCTGCACTGTGCCCGATGCGCCCACCGCCAGCTGCCAGCCGGCCTGCCGGAACTCGCTGACAATAGGCTGAATTTGTTGCTCAGCCGCAGCTATCGCCGCCAAAAAGTTTTCTTCGCTCAGTTGCTGATCGCTGAAATAGCGTTCCAGGTAGGTGACACAGCCCATATTTAAACTGGCCAGCTGTTTCGGGCTAAAGCCCTGACCAATCACCACCTCGGTACTGGCGCCACCAATATCAATCACCAGGCGACTGCTATCACTGTTGGAGGTATGGGCCACGCCCAGATAAATGATGCGGGCTTCGTCCTCGCCGCTAATCACCTCGACTTTTTGCCCTAAAATGGCTTCGGCCTCGGTTAAAAAGCTGCTGACATTGCGCGCCAGACGCAAAGTCGCGGTGCCAACGATACGGATATTCTGACTGGGGATGTCCTGCAGGCGCTCGGCGAAAAGGGCCAGGCACTCCCAGCCACGTTTCATTGCTTTATGACTGAGCACCAGGCTGTCGTTTAAACCGGCCGCCAGCCTGACCTTGCGTTTGACCCGGCCAATAACTTGCACCGAGCCGCCGACCACCTTGACCATCAGCATATGAAAGCTGTTGGAGCCAAGATCGATCACCGCATAGATATCACTATGCGGTGAAGGCGTAGCCATTTTGGCTGCGGTGAGATCAGGGGCGATTACGCGGGGCTCTGGCGCCATGGCTACTGCGTCCACTATGGCTGCGACCACCACTGCGGGCCTGGCCCGGGCGGCGTCTGACCCGCGGTTTTGGCGGGGTAAGATCGGTCAGCAAGGCATCCACGTCGTACTGGGTAACCGGGATCGGATGCTTGATATAGTCTTCAATCGCCGTCAGATTTAACGCATAACGTTCGCAGGCAAAACTGATCGCTTTACCACTCTCGCCAGCGCGACCGGTGCGGCCAATGCGATGTACGTAGTCTTCGCAGTCATCCGGCAAATCGTAGTTAAAAACATGGCTGACTTTCGGGATATGTAAACCACGGGCGGCAACATCGGTCGCCACCAGGATATCCAGTTTGCCGGTAGTAAAATCATCGAGGATTTTCAGCCGCTTTTTCTGGATCACGTCACCGGTTAATAAGCCAACCCGGTGACCATCGGCGTCTAACCAATGATAGACATCTTCACAGGCATGCTTGGTATTGGCAAACACAATGGCTTTATCCGGCCATTCTTCTTCCAACAGCGTTAGCAACAGCGGCATCTTATGTTCATGCGCCGGATAGAACAGTTCTTCACTGATCCGGCTACCGGTCATTTCTTCAGGCGCGATATGGATATGTACCGGCTGATTCATCTTCTCAAACGCCAGTTCCTGTACCTTGTACGACAGGGTGGCAGAGAATAATAAACTTAAGCGTTCGGTCGCCGGCGGCATCCGGTTAAACATAAAGCGGATATCTTTGATAAAACCAAGATCGAACATCCGATCCGCTTCATCCAGCACCACCACCTGAATTTGCGACAAATCGTACAAACCTTGTTTCAGGTAATCGATCAGCCGGCCGGTAGTACCAATTAAAATATCTACACCCTGCTCCAGAGCCTGGCGTTGAGAATCATAGCCCTCGCCCCCATAGATCAGACCAAGCCGCAGATTGGCTTTTTGCGCCAGCATTACGGCATCATTATGGATCTGAACGGCCAGTTCGCGCGTAGGAGCCATAATAATAGCCCGCGGTTGGCCTGAGCCTTTTGGCTCATGGGTCAGCAGATGGTGAAAGGTCGCCGTTAAGAAGGCCAGGGTTTTACCCGTACCTGTTTGTGCTTGACCGGCGATATCTTTGCCAGCTAACGCCAGGGGTAAACATTGGGCCTGAATTGGCGTACAATAACCGAAACCTTGCGCATTCAATGCGTCAAGAACCTGGGGCGCCAATGCGAAATCGGCGAATTTATGCGATGTTAAGTGTGTTTTATTCATACCTGCCTAGCATAACTGTTACGCTTGCAATAAGAAACAGCCGCGATTAAATTGATAATAGATATTTGCAGTGTAACTGCACAGCCTGAACGGAGAAATAGATGAGCGAACATATTTTACAGGTTTCTGACGACAGTTTCGAAACTGACGTGTTAAAAGCAGAAGCGCCGGTACTGGTAGACTTCTGGGCAGAGTGGTGTGGGCCTTGTAAAATGATCGCGCCAATCCTGGATGATGTCGCCACTGAATACGCCGGTAAGGTCACTGTTGCTAAGGTCAATATCGACCAGAACCCGAATACACCACCTAAGTTTGGTATTCGTGGTATTCCAACCTTACTGTTATTCAAAAACGGTCAGGTTGCAGCAACCAAGGTTGGTGCGCTGTCAAAAACCCAGTTAAAGCAGTTCCTGGATAGCAATATCTAAGTACGGTACGAAAAAGGCGTATTTTTATACGCCTTTTTAAATTGTCTGCTGGACGCAGTCATCATCAGCTGCTATTGTGTGCAATAGCAAAAGTCCTGAACCACGCTTGTCTGTCGAAAAAACCAACTTCAATCCCTTATTTTTATCGAACCGATAAGCTTTTACTCTGTTTTTACCAACAAGAACCCATCAAATATGCATTTAACAGAACTGAAACTGAAGCCAATTAGCGAACTGGTTGAGCTGGCTGAGTCTATGGGCCAGGAAAATATGGCCCGTCTGCGCAAGCAAGACATCATTTTCGCCATCCTGAAAGCCCATGCCAAGAACGGTGAAGAAATTTACGGTGACGGCGTACTGGAAATTCTACAGGACGGCTTCGGTTTTCTGCGCTCCTCTGACAGCTCTTATCTGGCCGGCCCGGATGATATCTATGTCTCGCCGAGTCAGATCCGCCGTTTTAACCTGCGTACCGGTGACAGTATTTCAGGTTTGATCCGGCCACCGAAAGAAGGTGAGCGTTATTTCGCGCTGTTAAAAGTCAGCGAAGTGAACTTCGGTAAACCAGAGCAGGCCCGCAATAAGATCCTGTTTGAAAACTTAACGCCTCTGCACGCCAATTCACGCCTGCGGATGGAGCGGGGTAATGGCAGCCGTGAAGATATCACTGCCCGGGTATTAGATCTGGCAGCGCCGATTGGCCGTGGTCAACGTGGTCTGATTGTAGCCCCGCCGAAAGCCGGTAAAACCATCTTATTACAGAATATTGCACAGTCGATTGCCGCCAACCACCCTGAGTGTGTGCTGATGGTATTACTGATCGATGAGCGTCCGGAAGAAGTCACCGAGATGCAACGCCTGGTAAAAGGTGAAGTGGTGGCCTCGACTTTCGATGAACCAGCCAGCCGTCACGTCCAGGTTGCGGAGATGGTGATTGAAAAAGCCAAGCGCTTGGTCGAACACAAAAAAGATGTGATTATCCTGCTCGACTCAATTACCCGTTTAGCCCGTGCTTACAACACCGTGATCCCAAGCTCCGGCAAAGTATTAACCGGTGGTGTCGATGCCAACGCGCTGCATAAACCAAAACGCTTCTTCGGTGCCGCCCGTAATGTGGAAGAAGGTGGCAGCCTGACCATCATCGCTACGGCGTTGGTTGATACCGGCTCGAAAATGGATGAGGTTATCTACGAAGAGTTTAAAGGTACCGGTAATATGGAATTACACCTGTCGCGCAAAATTGCTGAGCGCCGGGTATTCCCTGCTATCGACTTTAACCGCTCTGGTACCCGCCGCGAAGAGTTATTGGCGTCACCGGAAGAGCTGCAAAAAATGTGGATTTTACGCAAGATCCTCAATCCAATGGATGAGACAGATTGCATGGAGTTCCTGATCGATAAGCTTTCGATGACCAAAACCAACGATGAGTTTTTCGACGCGATGAAGCGGCAGAAATCTTAATTCTGTCAGCTAGAAAAAACCGGCTTAAGGCCGGTTTTTTTCTGCCATTTGCTGCTTCAACTGCAGAAATTTCGGCAGCAAAATTTGTCTGGCGTTCTGATCCAGCCAGTAAAACAGCAGCTCCTGAAAATCATCAGCCTGCCACAATACCGGTAATACCTGATTGATTTCCGTGATCAGCTGCTGACTCAACGGATGCTTATTGCAAGTGATATAGGACACCGAATAAGGCGAAGCACCAAGCAGCGCGGCGCTGGCAATATCGCTGGTATAAGCCAGGTTACGCTGATAAAACTGCATCCGCTCAGGGTATTCAATGACATAATCGATACGTCGGGAATGCAGCAGCGCTGCCGCATTCAATTCACTGGTAAACTCTGTCGCCAGCAGATTGCTGCCTTGCTGGCCTATCGCCTGTAGCATCACCTCGGGATAATACCTGTTGGGTTGATAGGCGCCAATCAGCTCCGGATGCTGTACCAGCTTATTAATATCCAACGTCAGATCGCCTTCAACATAGTCGGCGACCATGCTAGTACTAACATAATTTACCGCGAAGCCCGGGCCGATCGCCACCGGCAAAGAGTAATAACGGGTACTGGCCCGCTCCTCGGTATACAACGAGCCCGCGATACAGATAATTTCGTCGCTGCGCTGAAAATGCGGCTCAATTCGCCCCAGACTGATTAAGCGGCTTTGATGCTGATACTGCGGCAGTAAGGCCGCCAAGCGCTTAAGTAACAGATCAAAGGTGCCCTTACCCAGATGTGGCCCTTCCAGGATCTGGTGCGGTGCCCAATCTGTTTGTAACCAGACCACAGTAGGATTGCCCGCCGCAGCAGCTGCGGGCAATATTGAGGTCGCCACCAGATAAAACGCACTACTTAACACTAAAATTCCCTCTTGTGTTATCAGGGCGGATGCTGCAGAAATTCTGCAGCCTTTCGGTTAGCCGATAACCTGATGCAATAATGGGTAACTGACAGCGGCACCAAACTGACAGGCCGCCAGATATTCCGCCTGTGCTACAGCGGCAGCCTCGCTAGTCGCTGCATGCACCATCGCAATCGGCTCGCCGACGCTAACCTCAGTGCCCGCGGCAACAATGTTGCTAAAACCCACTGCCGGATCAATTTGTTGTGCCGGGTGTGAGCGACCGCCGCCCAAACGTACCACCGCCATCCCTAAGCCAACGGTGTCAGTATAGACCAGTTTACCCGTTTGCGGTGCCAGTACCGGAACAACCACCGGCGCCTGCGCCAGATAGTTATCAGGCCGCTCCAGTAAATCTGCCGGCCCTCCCAAGGCACTGACCATTTTGGCAAAGATTTCAGCGGCTTTACCACTGCTCAGACTATGCTCCAGCGCAGCGATGGCGGCGGCCTTATCCTGATAGCGTTTACCGAGTAGCAACATATTGGCACCCAGCTCCAGCGTCAACTGGTGTAACCGTGGTTCGCGGTATTTACCGGTCAGATAATCCAGCGTTTCGACCACTTCCAGGGCATTACCGGCGGTGGTACCGAGGATCTGATTCATATCAGTAATCAGCGCCCGGGTGGCGACACCGGCGCCAGTCGCCGTGTTAACAATACTGTGGGCTAAGGCACTGGCATCCTCTGCCGTGGCCATAATGGCACCGTTACCGACTTTGACATCCATCACCAGTGCATCCAGCCCCTCGGACAGTTTTTTCGATAAAATCGAGGCCGTAATCAACGGAATAGACTCTACTGTCGCCGTCACATCACGAATCCCATAGAGCCGGCGATCGGCCGGCGCCAGTTCACTGCTCTGGCCGACAATGACACAGCCCAGCTCAGGTAACAGCTGGCGAATTTTCGTCAGGGGTTGCGTACAGCTGTAGCCCGGTATAGCTTCCAGTTTATCGACTGTACCACCGGTGTGCCCGAGGCCGCGCCCGGCAATACTGGGCATAAAGGCGCCACAGGCCGCAACCATCGGCGCCAGCATCAGGGTCACCTTGTCACCGACGCCGCCAGTACTGTGTTTATCCACCACCGGACCATTCAGGCCCGGCCATTGTAATACAGTACCGGAGTCGCGCATTGCCAGCGTCAACGCCACCGTTTCCGGTACCGTCATGCCATTTAAATAAATCGCCATCGCCAGCGCCGCAGCCTGGCTATCGCTAAAGCTGTCGTCGGTCAGCCCCTGCACAAACTGCCGGATCTCGGCTTCGTTTAACACGCCACCATTGCGCTTACGTTTAATAATTTCCTGTGGAATGGCCATTTATACATCCTTTTCAATTTTTGTGCTGGCTGCAAGATAGGTTGGCGTAAACGCATCCGGCAATAATTGCTGCAAACTCCAGCTCTGTTGCTCGCCTAAATGATTACAACTGGCGATCGGACTGTCTGGTAAAAAGAATTCGGCGATCACCTGCCGGCAAATACCGCAGGGCGGTGTAAGTTTCGTTTGCGGGGTATATACCATTAACGCCTGAAAGCGACGTTGGCCGGCCACCACGGCGGCGGCGATGGCATTACGCTCGGCGCAAACCGTACCGCCGTAGGAAGCGTTCTCAACATTACAGCCGGTGAAGATCTGACCATTTTCAGCCAGTACTGCCACACCAACCGGAAACTGACTATAGGGCGCATAAGCCTGCGCGGCGGCATCTTTGGCAGCCTGTTGCAGGGCTGCCCAATCGAGTTGTTTCACTATTTGAAACCCGGTTAACCAATGGGCATATAGTGTTGCCGCGAATCCGTCGCCGGTCAAGCCCTGCTTACGCGTGCCGCCAGCAGTCGACAAAACACGAGCAGGGTCAGCAATAACCAGAAACTGGCCAGTGGCACCAGCCAGAACGCATTAACGATGCCGGCTTGCTCGGCCCAAAGCCCGGTTAGTAGTCCGGCAAACTGGAAACCAACCGCACTGCCAATGCTGGCAATACCGGACAGTACCGGGCCATTGTCACTATCCAGATCCATCACCGTAGCCAGCATCAACGGGAAAATGGCGCCAATCCCCAGACCCAGCAATAAATTTCCTACCCCGAGCAGCGCAACTGTCGCACCCAGCTTTACCAACAAAGCACCACTGACGGTCAGGATACCTAATAGCAGTAACAACTGGCTTGCCGTTAGCCAGCGCAGCAGCAGCGCAAAGCCCAGCCGGCTCAGCACCATACCGCCGGTAAACCAGGCCAGCAGTAACCGGCTTTGCTCTGCCTGTAAACCGAGGCCGGTTACCGCATAGCTGACAAACCAGTTACCCTGGCCCCACTCCGCCGCGCCATAACCAATCATCACCAGTAGTAGCAGTAAAAACAGTGGCTGGCGTAATAATGCCGTGTAAGACAAACTTCTGGCGCCGCTACGCGCCGGCTGCGCCAAAGCCGGTAACCTTGAAGCCGCCCAGTAGCTGTAACAGGCAATAACAAGCAGGCCAAAAGCAAGGATCCGTAGCGGCCAGCGCCAGTCATCCAGGTAGCGGAACAGCAGTACCACCCACAGGGGCGCGGTAAGGGTGCCAAGACTAAACATAAAGTCCATCAGTCCCATCATCGCCGCCCTGCGGTTAGCAAATAAGCGGGCGATCAGCGTATGGCCAATGGTAAACATAATGGAATAGGTCATGCCGATCAGAGTGATCAGCAGCAGTAAATAGCGCCAGTCGTTAACCAGCGAGATCAGTAGTAACCAACAGGCGGATAACAGCGCCAGTGCCGCGAACAGCTTTAAAAACTGAAACTTCTGCGCATACTTACCGCCCAGCACGGCACCGAGTATGGTGCCAACCGACATCAGACTAAAGAACAGACCGCTAAGGCTTTTCGATAGCGCCAGCTCTGCCGCCAAATCAGGCAGCAGCAAGCCCCACAGAATAATCAGGTTACCGAGGATAAAGAAACCGCTAAAGATCACGGCAGTCGGTGCAGCACGCGACATCGCTAAACTCCCTGCGCCAGCTTACCGCAGCTGCGGTTTGGCACTAACGTAATTCGAAAGCATCGGCATCCAGCTGCGCCGGAAACTGCTGCCGGAACTGCTGTAACGCCGCCAGATCGGCCTCTGCATAAAGGATGCCGCTCTGCTCAGGCGCCAGCTCAGCCAGCGGCTGGCCCAGATAATCGACAATCAGGCTATCGCCGCGGTAATTAAGACCATTAGCATCCTGCCCCACCCGGTTGCAGCCAAACACATAGGCCTGATTTTCAATCGCTCTGGCCTGCAATAATAACCACCAGGCGCGGCTACGCGGCGCCGGCCAGTTTGCGACATAAATTATGGCATCATAATCGCCCAGGTTGCGGCTAAAAACCGGAAAGCGCAGGTCATAACAGACCTGCAGCAAGATGCGCCAGCCTTGCCAGTTAACAATAACCCGCTGCTGTCCGGCGGCATAAGCCTGATGCTCACCGGCCATGCGGAATAAATGGCGTTTATCATAGGACTGTACCGCACCATCCGGGGTGACAAAATACAGCCGGTTTACATAGTGTCCGTCAGCGGTACGTACCGCCAGCGAGCCGGCAATGGCGCTTCGATAGTGCGCAGCCTGCTGCTTAAGCCAGCTTAGTGCCGGCCCGGGCTCGTACTCGGCAATACCGGCACTGTCCATACTAAAACCACTGGCAAACATTTCCGGCAATACCAGCAAGTCTGCGGCCGGGGCGGCGGCCAGTTGCCGCGACAGCGCCTGCAGGTTAGCCGCAGTATCCTGCCATACCAGTTCGGTTTGCAGCATCGCCACCCTTAGCTTGGGTGCCATCACAGTCGGCATAACACCTCCGCGGCCTGAGCCAGGGTGGTATCCTGCTTGGCAAAACACAGCCGGATTATCCGTGCATTGGACCCATGCTGATAAAATACCGACAGCGGGATCGCCGCCACTTTATGCTCGATGGTCAGATAACGGCAAAAACTCAGGTCATCCAGCTCTGGCGCAATGGCGCTATAGTCCAGCAGCTGAAAATAAGTACCCTGACAAGGTAATAAGCTGAACCGACTACCGCTTAACGCCTGCCGGAACTGATCGCGCTTGTGCTGGTAAAACCCCGCCAGCTCGGTCACCTGCTGCGGCTGTTCGCGCAGCATCTCGGCGATCGCATATTGCGCCGGCGTAAAACTGGAGAAGGTGACATACTGATGAATTTTCCGAAACTCTGTCATCAGCCCAGCTGGCGCCACCGCATAACCGAGTTTCCAGCCGGTAACATGAAAGGTTTTACCAAAGGATGACACGATAACCGAGCGTGCCGCCAATTCCGCATAACAATTCGCGCTCAGCCGCGGTGCCGCATCGTACACCATATGCTCGTAAACTTCGTCACTAAGACAATACAGGCCATGCTGGGCAACCAAGTGCTGCAAGGCCAGCCAGTCTGCATGGCTAAATACCATTCCGGTTGGATTATGCGGGCTATTGACGATAATCAACTTAGTACGCGGCGTGAGCCGTGTCGCCACCTGCTGCCAGTCAACCCGATAATCCGGCGCCTCTAAACGCAGATGCACCGGTACACCACCGGCTAACTGAATGGCCGGGCTATAGCTGTCGTATGCCGGGTCAAACAGGAGCACCTCGTCCCCCGGCTGCACCAGCATCTGGATCGCGACAAATAAGGCTTCAGTGGCGCCGCTGGTGACGGTGATCTCACGGCTCTCATCCAGAACTCGGCCATAACAGCGTGCGGTCAGGGCCGCAATTTGCTGCAGTAACAAGGGAACACCCGGCATCGGCGCATATTGGTTTAAGCCAGCGCTACTGTGCCTGGCCAGCGCGGCCAAAAGCTGGCTATCGGCAGCAAAATCGGGAAAACCCTGCGATAAATTAATGGCTTGCTGCTCTGCCGCTAACTGCGACATCTGACTGAAGATGGTGGTGCCCACCGCGGGTAACTTGGAAACTATCGACATAAGGGCTGAAAAAGTTGCGAAAACCGGCATCAATGCTATCATTTGGCAGGTTTCAAGTATAGACATCTAAACGCTCAAGCGTATAAACGCCTTGGCGGTTAAAAATATTTAGCCGCGTCAGGCAACGAATAGCGACGAATCGCAGCGAATAACCAGGTCAGTAGCATGAATAATACAGCCCATGTGCATCAGATTAACCCGAACGCCATTGCGCTCTGCAGCCTTGGCCGCTGGATCGCCAGCCGGCATTGGGTGCCCGCCACCGGCGGTAACTTCTCCATTCGTCAGAGCGAAAACAGCGCTCTGGTCACCGCCTCCGGCAAAGATAAAGGCGAACTCAGCCCGCAAGATCTGCTACCGGTAAGCTGGCAGGATGAGCAACTATCCAGCCCACACGGTACACCGTCAGCAGAGACGGCCTTGCACGCCGAATTGTACCGGCTGGATCCGGCCATTAAAGCAGTACTGCATACCCACTCAGTACATGCCACGGTATTTTCGCGTCTGGTGCAGGCCGACAGCTATCTGTTTAGCGGCTACGAGATGCAAAAAGCCATCACCGGCATTAAAAGTCACCAGCAGTTATTGCCACTGGCGGTATTTGATAATACACAGGATATCCCGGCCCTGGCGAAACAGCTACGCCAACGCTGGCAGCAAAAACCCTTGCCGTTTGCACTGCTGGTGCGCGGCCATGGTCTTTATGCCTGGGGCCATAGCCTGGAGCAGGCAAAAAGGCATTTGGAGGGTTGGGAATTTCTTATACACTGCGAACTGGAACGTATTAAATTAACAGGCTTACCGTGAACTACCGCGCCATTATTACCGATATTGAAGGCACCACCAGCCGCATCAGCTTTGTCACTGACATCTTGTTTCCGTACGCCAAAGCGCATTTACCGGCCTTTATTCAGCGTGAGCAACAGCAGCCGGCCGTGGCAGCAGAACTGGATGCCATCCGGCGCCTGCTGGGCCAGCCGGCCGCCAGCACCGACGACTGTATTGCCGCCCTGCTGGACTGGATCGCTGCCGATAAAAAACTGACACCGCTAAAAACCCTGCAAGGCATGGTTTGGCAGCATGGTTATCAGCAAGGCCATTTTCAGGGCCATATTTATCCGGATGCCGCCGCGCAACTGCGCCACTGGCAACAGCAGGGCATCCAACTTTATGTTTACAGCTCTGGCTCAGTGCAGGCGCAACAGCTGCTGTTCCAGTACAGCGAGGCCGGTGATCTGCGGTCGCTGTTCAGCGGCTACTTTGATACCCGCATTGGCGCTAAGCAGGAGATTGCCAGCTATGCGGCTATCCTGCAGCATTTGCAGCTGCCGCCCAATCAGGTGCTGTTTTTATCCGATGTCCCGGCCGAGCTCGACGCCGCCGCCAAGCTTGGCATTGCCACAGTGCAACTGATCCGGGAGCAGCAAGCGCCCAGCCAACACCAGCGGGCCGAAAATTTTTATCAGATTGAGGTGCAATAAGAGGTGGAAAGTTAGATGAGCCGTTTACAAATCTTCGACCTGAGCCAGCCCCAGCAAGCGCGATTTAGCAGTAGCGACGCCGCTGAGATCGCCGCGAAATTGCAGCAACAGGGCATTCGCTTTGAACAATGGCAAGCCGCAGCGCCAGTCAGCGCCAGCAGCAGTAGCGAACAGGTGCTGTTAGCCTATGCCGCCGATATCAGCCGACTAAAAGCAGAGCAAGGCTATCAGACCGTGGACGTGATTTCGCTACACCCGGCGCATCCGGATAAGGACGCGCTGCGGCAGAAGTTTCTGGATGAGCATATCCATAGCGAAGATGAAGTGCGGTTTTTTGTCCGTGGTCGGGGCTTGTTCTGCCTGCATTTAGGTGAGCAGGTCTATCAGGTGTTGTGCCAGCAGAATGATCTGATCAGTGTGCCGGCCAATACCCCGCATTGGTTTGATATGGGCAGCGCCCCGGATTTTACCGCTATCCGGTTGTTTAATAACCCGGCTGGTTGGGTAGCGCACTTTACCGGCACCACTCTGGCCCGACAATTTCCGCTGCTAGATTAGGCGATAAGCCGCTACCAGACACCATTTTGCCGCAGTAAGATGCTGCAAAATGGTGCAACACTGATAAAAGGGCTAGATAAGCAAGCTTAACCAACTGAAAGTAAATCAGTTTTAATTATGGTTTAGCTCTTGCAGTAATTTTGTCATACTAGTTTCCTATACTTCGCGTTGATGCTGATACCCGGGTAAGTTGATATGTCTTTGCAAACACCGCTGCGAGGCTTGCGCTGTTTCTGCGTTGCCGCAGAATGCCTTAGCTTTAAAGAAACGGCGAAACAGCTGTACCTGACGCCGTCTGCGGTAAGTCATCAGATCAAACAGCTGGAAGATAACCTAAACCTGAGTTTATTTGAGCGCAAAACCCGTGCTATTGAATTAACCGAAAGCGGTAAACAGTTTTATCACGCCATTAAGCCGCTGCTGGAGCAACTGAGCCAAACCATTAACCAGTTTAGCCAGGTAGAGCGCACCAAAGAAGTCAGTATCTCGATGCCGGAGTTCTTTGCCAGTGAGCTCTTTGTCCCGCGCTTGCGCGGCTGGTCAGAGCAATATCCGAATATTAACCTAACGCTGGAAACGGTGAAATCGCGGCGCGACAGCCCAAAATATACCGATGTGTCGGTGGTGCTATCCGGCAAAAAGCCGCAGGATGTGCTGTCTTACGATCTGTTCCCCATTAGCTATATCCCGGCCTGTAACCCCAGTTTGTTTCAAAAGCTGCATGGCAAAGGCTACCGGGTGCTGGAGAAAACACCGCTGATCCTGCATCAAGCGCGGCCCACAGCCTGGCACCAATGGGCAGAGCGGGTCGGTTATCATCAGTTTCAACCAAAACAAATTATTCAACTGGACAGTATGTTTAGCGTAGCCCGGGCAGCGCAGCAAGGTCTGGGAGTGGCGCTGATCCCGATGCCGATCAGCCATGCCTGGTTTAGCAGCGGCGCCCTGGTCAAGCTGTTTGAACAGGATTTACTAAGCCGCGACCGTTACTATCTGGTGCAGCATAATGAGGATCCGGAGCGGCCGGAAATTAAGCTGTTAATAGACTGGGTACTGCAAAGCTTTAATACCCCGGAAGTAGCGCTGCAACCCGCGAGCTAACGGCATTTTCCGCCACTTTTCACTGAAGCAAAGTTCCGCCTCCATAGATGAATTTTTTTAACCTGTCAGGTGTTTTTTTATCGTTTGTACTGCTGTTTGGTACGGCTTATAGTTAACCCGTGTTCGAGATTCGAATACAGCGGTTAAAGTTGTTGAAGGGTGTAACCTACCCTTACCTGTCTACCTTGTCTTAGCCCGATTGAATAAATCGGGCCTTTTTTTGTCTGCTAGCACCGCAAACCGGCTTTATTGTTGCAAGGCTCACTGCCCTGCGCCTTTGTCTTTTTCAGCACTGGACCATCATCGACAAATGCACTAGTAGCCGACTTTGAGCAACTTGAGCGATATTGGCACAAATCAAAAATTTAAATTAGACCAACTGCATTTCCTAAAAATAGGATATTAATACCATTTTAATAACAAAAGTGGGATTATAGTACCAGAATTCCTGAGTCAACGTTGCCAAATCACCAGGGTTGGACTATATTCCCATTAATGGCTGAGTGATGGGAATATAGTCCTATTAGGATAATCTATGGCTAAGCGTGATTTACATAACATTCTTTTTCCCAAGCAGCGAAAAATTCTGGCTCATTTTGGTGAAGACTTGCTGTTAGCAATGAAACGTCGAGGTTTTACCAAAAAACTGTTGTGCGAACGGACTGGCTTTGATCACAAAACCGTGAATAAAGTCTTTGCCGGTGACCCAGGTGTTGCTATTGGTACTTATTTGAAAGTTATGGCAGTTTTGGGCATGGAAAGTAATTTTGAAGATATGGCGGCTCGCGACGAAGTGGGTATCAAGCTGCAAAACTTAAAATTACTGGAAGGTTCTAAATGAGCCGTGAAGTAGTCGAAGTGTATGCTGATTGGTATCCAATTCAGGAGCCCCTGTTAGTTGGTCAACTTGCCTACAGTGACTCAAGCCGTGGCGGTGTATTTAGCTTTGCATACGAGAAAGCATTTTTAACGTCAGCCTATCGTTTGCAAATTGATCCGATGCTGATACTACATGCAGGACAACTCTACAATGACCAGGCTGACAAAAACTTCCGAGCATTTTTGGATTCATCCCCCGATCGTTGGGGGCGCATTTTGATGCAGCGCCGCGCGGCTATTGAAGCTCGAAAAGGCTTAAGGGCAACAAGTCGATTAAACGAATTGGATTATTTACTTGGAGTGCATGACTCTTACCGAATGGGAGGGCTCAGATTTAAACGAACTGGCAGTATTGATTTCTTAGATAATAATGCAGATTTTGCAGCACCGCCTATGGCGTCACTGCGTGAGTTGGAGTACGCCGCTTTACAGATTGAAAAAGACGATAACATAGACACGGATGACTATTATCGCTGGTTGAAAATGCTGATTGCGCCAGGTTCATCTTTAGGTGGTGCCAGACCTAAAGCGTGTGTAACCGATGATAATCATCATTTATGGATCGCGAAATTTCCCAACTTAAATGACACACACGATGTGGGAGCATGGGAAATGCTCTGTTATGAGTTAGCGATAGCAGCGGGCGTTGAGATGTTTCCAAGCGAGATCAGGAAATTTTCATCACACCACCACACTTTTTTGACCAAACGCTTCGACCGCCAAGGTAAACAACGCCTGCATTTCTCATCTGCGATGACCCAACTTCAATACTACGATGGTGAAAAATCTCAAGGAGCAAGTTACCTAGAAATTGCAGAGTTCCTCTGCACACAGGGAGCACAAACAGAAGCGGATTTAGCGCAATTGTGGCGTCGTATCATCTTTAATATTGCTGTGTCTAATACCGATGATCACCTGCGTAACCATGGCTTTTTACTGACAAAAAATGGCTGGAAGTTGTCACCTGCTTACGACTTAAACCCTATCGTTGGCAAAAGCGGCCTTCATCTGAATATCACTGAAACCGATAATGCCTTAAATTATCAGTTAGCCTTTGAGGTAAAAGAGCTTTTTCGACTTTCTCAAAACCAGGCAACGCAAATTTACGATGAGGTGTTAGCTGCGGTTAATCATTGGAAAATCGTTGCTAAGCGTTTGGGTATCAGTCGTGCTGAGCAAGCGATAAAGGCCGCTGCATTTAATCTTTAAGATTAAGTGCAGAGCGACCCCAAAACTATAACCGTTATCTGCAGTCACCTCTAAGCAATCGCACTCCTTATATTTAGGAAGGCTATCAAACTGATAAGACAAGCTATTACCTCGGCTTAACTGCTACGTCAAATTGCGCCTTATAGGCGGCAGTAATATCCTGTAACTGCCCCTGAGATAATTGCATTATACGCTCAGCATTAAGAATGGTTTCCGGGCGATGGGCAATCACAATACGGGTCATTTTTAGTTGCTTAATCGCCTGATTAACATAATGCTCCAGCTGCACATCCAAATGGCTGGTAGCTTCATCCATAAATAAGATTTTCGGTTTACGATACAGCGCTCTGGCTAATAGCACTCGCTGCTTTTGACCACCAGAGAGTGAGCTGCCCATATCACCGACCAAGGAGTTATAACCCATTGGCATCGTCGAGATATCCTGATGAATACCGGCTAGTTGCGCCGCTTCAACCACCCGCTGCATATCCAATTGCGGGTCAAAAAAGCTGATATTCTCGGCTAAGGTGCCAGACATTAGCTGGTCATCCTGCATGACGGCGGCGATCTGGCTGCGGTAATGGCGCAGGCCAAGATGGCGGATATCGATACCATCAACTTCGACCTTGCCACTTTCTGCCGGCAGCAGCCCCAGCATAATTTTCATCAGGCTGGTTTTGCCGGTACCGGACGGGCCAATAATGGCGATATTCTCACCGGCTTTAACGTTGAGGGTTAAGTCGTTAAACAGCAGCGGGTCATTACTGGCATAACGAAAGCGAATTGCGGTTAAACTTAACTGGCCGCTGAGCGCGCGGCTATCGCTGGCACTGCCCTCATCTTCTTTATCGGTCAGCGCAATATCGGCTAAGCGGTCTAAATGCAGCCGGGTCATTTTAATGTCTACCACTTTATCAATGAGCGCGGCGGTGCGGTTAGTAAACTGGTTTTTATACGCCATAAAGGCAAATAACATCCCGACTGACATCTCGCCAGTCATGACCGTTAAGGCGGCCAGATACACCACCAGAATATTCTCAATACCAAACAGTAGCTGATTAATGGTGCCGTAAGAGATTTGCCATTTACCGAGCCGATAATTCTGATTAACGGCATCAGCAAAACGGTTTTGCCAGATATTTAAGCGTTGGGTTTGCAGGCCAAATAGCTTAATACTCTGCATGCCGCGCACGGTTTCCATAAAGTTACTTTGCTCTTTGGCGGCGGCGACGATACTGGCTTCGGTAAGTTGGTGTAGTGGCCGGTATAATGCCCAGCGCAATAAGCCGTAAAGTAATACTGCAATACCCACCACCAGGCTTAGCTGCGGGCTGTACAGATACATCATCACCAGTACGGTAATCGCCATAATGCCATCAATCACGCCCTCAACCAGGCTATTGGTCAGTAACTCGCGTACCGAGTTAAGTGAGCCAAAACGCGATACCACATCACCCATATGGCGTTTTTCAAAAAAGCTTAGCGGTAGGTGCACTAAGTGGCGCATTAAATTGGCGGCCATTTGCACGCTCATCACTGAACCCAAATGCAGCACTACCCAGCCACGCAGGGTTTGTGTCAACACCTGTAGCAACGTCAGTAAGCCAAAGCCCAGTGCAAGCACCACCAGCAAGGGTTTATCCTGGCTAATCAATACTTCATCGACAACGAGTTGCGTATAGTAAGGTGCCGCTAAGACAAAGACTTGCAGTAATAGCGATAAAATAAACAGCTTGGTAAGGGAGGGCACCAAGCCTTGCACCTTACTCCAGAAAGCGGTCAAGCCTAAGCGTACCCGCTCATCGATTTTTTTAAATTCCGTACTGGGTGTTAACTCCAGCGCCACACCGGTAAAGGCCTTATCGACATCGGCTAAGCTAACCCGCCGCTCACCCATGGCAGGGTCTAGAATGGTAATACCGCTGCGATGTACTTTTTTTAGCACCACAAAGTGGTTCATTTCCCAGTGCAAAATACAGGGGGTGCGCAGATTTTTTAAATCGGCTAAATCCAGCTTTAAGGCACGCGGTGTTAAGCCCAGCTGATTTGCCAACTGCATTAGCTGTTGCAGATTGGCTCCCTTCAGCGACACGCTATAGCGATTGCGCAGGGTAGTTAAGTCCAGCTGATGGCCATGGTGATTGGCAACCATAGCCATACAAGCCAGACCGCACTCAGCGGCTTCGGATTGGTAGATCATTCTACTACTAAAAATAAAGCTAGTAGTCTATTAAACAATTCAATCGCATACTCAGTTAAGGTATATCCCAGAGCTAAGCCAAGCACTGTGCCAATTAGGATCCCTAAAAAATAATGTGTTTTCTTCAACGACATTCTGCCTCCTATTAAAAGAACTTTTTTAAAGGGGGACTCGCTCTTATCTTATACTGGGTACGTTCGCAAACCTAAAGGCCAATAGCAATTACTACCCCTGCAGCAAATCCCCGAGACCCAGCTATCATAACTCCTTTTTGAACCATACGCGTTGCTGCAACAACTCTATTATTTGCACCGCCATGTGCTTCAGCTATCTCGTCAAGCGAAAGTTCAACTAGGATATTTGCCTGATTATTTCTTATTTATCATTTCCCGATACTCACATTTCAATTGCTGGTTCAGCTGGAGTATATCCAGCAACAGCAAAACCTACAAAATCTCCAGCTATACCAAAAATATTTTAATCAAATTTTGCAGTTGCAAGTTCGGAAGATGCCTCATAGACAATACGCGAAATTATTATGCTCTCTTTGGAGACAAAAAATTAGCTATATAATCAATGGATTATTAGGAACAAAAATAATAACCGCTAAAATACCAAACAGAATAGGTTGTAATAACCATATTTCTTTTAAGAAACTTTTTTCGGAACTATTCGATTTATCTTCCCAAATTTGTTTAAGGGTTTTATCCCCTTCATTGTATTTGAATAAGGCATAGAATACGGATAATAATGATAGAAAGACCCCAACTCGTATAGTAAAAAAAGTGACTACATTATCATCTAAGATCGCTCCGGCAGATATTAGCACTATTGCTAATGCAAAAAGTATGTTACTGGCTAAACCTATTTTAATATTCAAATTACCCATAATATTCTCCTCTAAGGAGCACCTATACTAAGGCGCTCCTTATAAAAACAATAAACTACTCAACTAATCCAGCGGCAGCACCGCCTGCAAACGCTACTTTAGTAGCACCATATGCACGAGCTACTGAGACAGCCCCACCCGTTACAAATCCACCAGCGGCTCCGGCACCCACAGCTATTGCAAAACCACCTAAACTTCCGCTGCCAGATGTCGCAGCGCTAGCTAAGTAAGAAATACCACCGGCAACAGCACCGACAATGGAGCCAGGAATACCAACACCGCCACTTACTTCTTCTACTTGCTCAAATGTTAACTCTTGCATATTATCTCTCCTTGAGATGATTTTAAGTTTAAGGTTTGCTCGTTACCGAGCGTTATAACCGCCCTTGTAGGCTTAAAATCGGCTCAAACAACCAGCTAATTAAGCTGCGTTGCTCCAGCACGATATCTGCGCTTAACAGCATGCCCGATTGCAGCGGGACTGTGTTACCATAAGCGCGGATCTCTTGTTGGCCCAGTGCGACCTGTACCCGGTACACTGGTTCCTGTACGGCGACAGGCATATCGACTTCTCCCGGAAGCACGATAGCCTGCGCCGTTTTTATTACTTCCCCTTCATATAAGCCAAAGCGCTGATAGGGAAAGGCATCAAAACGTAAACGGGTGCGCTGGCCTGGCATAACAAAGCCATAGGCACGGGTCGGCACCAGTAAAATGGCTTGTAGCTCAGCGTTATCGGGCATAATGGTTAGTAGCGGCAACTCGGCCCGCACATTGGCGCCGGTTTCGGCCACCAGATTGGTAACACGGCCACTAATCGGTGCGGTAATGAGCATTTCACCACGGGCGCTAAGCTCGGTATATTGCTGCGATAGGCGCTGTTAGATCAAGCTACGCTATCGTAAACCCCTTTTTTCTTATAATAAATATATGCGGCAATACCACCCAATAAACCCAATAGAAAATTGCCCAGAGCCCTGATCAGTTGGTATCCATCAATAAATGAATATACGTACCATATGCAATAGACAAGAAAAATTGCAGCTGCTATAACAATAAAATGAAGCTTTCGCTTAGAAAGCACTAATGGGAAGACATACGTAGCAAACAGAGCTAAAATTACTGTATGTAAAATATACATTGCCAGATTCTCCTATCCACCATCGGGCGCTAAATGCTTAGCGCCCGTCATAAGATTAAGCTGCAGCTATTGCACCTGAAGTAAGCCCAGTGGCAACGGCAGTGCTACCAAAAATTGCAGCGCCAATACGGTTTCCAACTGCCCCAGCTGCCCCACCGAAAAAACCTGATACAGCACCAGTAAAGGTTGCTGCAGTAATTTGGCCGATACTACCGCCATTCATAGCAGCACCAATACCACCGATAGCGCCTCCAATAACCGCGCCACCAGCACCAACACCACCACTTACTTCTTCAACTTGCTCAAATGTTAATTCTTGCATATGATCTCTCCTTGAGACGTTTTAAGTTAAAGGTTGGCTCTTACTGAGCCTTACAATCGCCCTTTTAGGCTTACAATCGGCTCAAACAACCAGCTAATTAAGCTGCGTTGTTCCAGCACGATATCTGCGCTTAACAGCATGCCCGATTGCAGCGGGACTGTGTTGCCATAAGCACGGATCTCTTGTTGGCCCAGTGCCACCTGTACCCGGTACACTGGTTCCTGTACGGCGACAGGCATATCGACTTCTCCCGGAAGCACGATAGCCTGCGCCGTTTTTATTACTTCCCCTTCATATAAGCCAAAGCGCTGATACGGAAAGGCATCAAAACGTAGACGGGTGCGCTGGCCTGGCATAACAAAGCCATAGGCACGGGTCGGCACCAGTAAAATGGCTTGTAGCTCAGCGTTATCGGGCATAATGGTTAATAGCGGCAACTCGGCCCGCACATTAGCGCCGGCCTCAGCCACCAGATTGGTAACACGGCCGCTAATGGGTGCGGTAATCAGCAGCTCACCACGGGCGCTAAGCTCAGTATATTGCTGCGATAGCCGTGATAGCTCGCTATCTAATAGCGTAAGCTGTTGCTGTTGCTCGCCGGGTAAGCGTTCAATTAAGCCCTCTAATTGAGCAAACTGGGCTTTTTGATTTTGCGCACTGGCATTCAGCTCAGCCAGCTGCTGGCGCAGGTTTAATACCAGCTCTTGTTGTTGCTGTAACTCGGTAGCAGAGATGGCGCCGCGTTGCTGCAAGGCAATAAAGTCTTGCTGCCGCTGCAAGTGCAATGCCAGTCTCTCTTGCAATAATTGCTGCTGCGCCTGTAAATCTTGTAATAAGTTTTGACTAAGACGTAAGCGGCTTTGATATTCACTGGCTTGCTGGTTAAATTGGGTAATCACTTGCTCGCGGCGCTGACTAACCAGGGCAATTTGTTGTTGAATACCCTGTTGCAGCGTACTGGAAAGACTATCACCGATGGCAAGGTTGTCTGGCATGCTCAGCAGGGCCAGCCGATCACCGGCCTGCACTTGCTGGCCATCGTCAATAAACACTTGCTGGATAACACCAGAACGTGGCGACATCACTTTCGCCAACCCCATATCGGGCTTTAGATAGCCGGTGACAGTTTCTTTGCGGTTAAAGGAAGCCAGACTTAAAAAAGTGAGAAGTGTCAGCACCACGCCCACCAATATGACGGTAAGCAGGGTGCTACTAAGCGGCTGAGCGATAATCACATCGCCATCTAAGCGGGCACTTTGCTGTTTAACAGCATTAGCGCGAAACAATCCTTGTTCTGCCACAACAACCTCAAACTTCTATTTTGTTTACAACTTTGCAAACTTCGCAATAAATCTAACACTAAGGTACTAGCAAACGAATTACAATATTTTGTTATATTCTTTTTTGTTATAAGAAAAGCGACTTTTTGCTAAGACCTTAGGGCGGGGGGGGTAATAAATTCAATTACTTATGGATTGTTAAAAATCTGGCTAATGACTTGCTTAAAAAACTAAACGCCTAAAATTTGAGCAAACTTAACGAGCACAACGCTATTAGTATAAGTTTAATACTAGCGCTATTTCTCACCCTCTTTAGATGTAAGCAATAACTGCGCTAACTCCGGGCCCAGCTGCTCAGTCAGTAACTGCCGGTAGCGGGCACTATTTAAGTAGCCGCCGTCTGCACTAAAGAATGCCTCCAGTAAGCTGGCCCAATCATTATTGTGCGGCATAATAAAACCAAAAGTCTCCCCGGTTTCTGCCGCTATCGGATGGTCGCGCAGCGGCATACCGGCTTCGCGGGCGCGCCAGTAATTATAGGCATCCACATAGGCATAATATTGACCACTGGCAACCTTGGTTAATAGCTCAGGGTTACTGCTAACCTGATACACAAGCGCATTGGGCTGATATTGATCGCGCAAGCGGTTTATTCGTTGTTCATGCAGGGTGCCGCTAAATGCCAACGGTTGCAGAGCCGCAAAATGCTCAGAAAAAGCCGGCCATGCTGGCAATGCAGGGATATCCTGATGGCTGATCAGGGCTGCGATATTGTGCAGATAAGGCGGTGAAAAGGCTAACTCTTGCTTGCGTGGCTCAGTAATGGTGACATTGCCCAGGCCAAAGACGCCGCCTTGCGCCTGCACAATACGCTGGTAAAAACGCTGCCAATCCGTTTCGGCAACAAAATTAAGCTGCAGCCTCAGATTATGCTGTTGCTGCAGCCAGTTCGCAAAGTCCCGGATAATTTCGACACTCACCCCGGTTAGCTCACCTTGCAAATTGGTATAAGCAAAGCCCTCTGCAGGCACATATAACACCGTCAGTTGGGCTCTTTGTCCCGGCTGTAACTCCTGATAAAGATCACCGCGATCACTGGTCGCCGCCAGCGGGCTGATCGCAAAAAGTAATAGCAGGCTTAGTATGGCCTGACTGAAAGCCAGCTTATTCCTGACAGCCTTACTGATAGCAACCTTGCTGGTAGCAACCTTATTGATAACAACCTTATAGACAACAATCTTATTGACAATAAATAGTGCAGCGGCTTTAAACACGCAAGCTTCCTTAGTTTACTCAACCCCTAGTCAGACAGATAATACTCAACTGTGGTCACTACGCGTACCTTTTTAATATGGGGTGTATTGGCATCCCGGTCGCTAATCGAAAACTGCCCTTGCGAAGCGGTTTTGATTTTTCCCAGCTGGCTTTGTGAATCCTGCGCAAATTTTAACGCCACTTCGCGCGCCTGCTTGGTCGCTTCTTCAATCATCTGTGGCTTTAGCTCATTCAGTGCCGTAAAGCTGTATTCCACCCGGTTCTGGTAAGGATCCTGATTAAAGACAATACCCTGGCGCCCCAGTTGGCCGATAGCACTGATCAGGCCGCGGATTTTTGCCACATCCTTACTATAAACCGTTAGCGTCTGGCTGGCGATATAGCGAAACTCCGCCCGATCGCCTTCACCATACTGCTGTGCTTTTTTATCAATCACATTTGGCGCGGCACGGCTGATGGCACTGGCCTCGACACCGCCCTGTTGCAAAAACGCCGTAATTAGGCCGCTTTGCTGCTCCAGGGTTTCAAATAAGCTGCCCAGCTGATTATCGGCCACCGTAAACTGGATCGGCCAAATTACGGTATCGGCTGCCGCTTCCTGCTCGGCCAGGCCTTTTACATTGACCACCCGCTCATATTCTTTAAATTTTACCGCCATTTGCTGCACCAGAAATCCCAGTGCCGCCAGCCCGAGTATCAGGCTAAAACCCAGTATTGTTGCTGCCTTGCTTTGCATCTTCATTCTCCTTATTGCCAGTACCCTACTGTAATACCGGCATACTGTGCGACTTGAGTGATTAACGCCGACTTAATAGTTTAGTTGCTGTAGCACACCGGCAGCAATTTGCTGCTGGTTATATACCCCGCTATCCAGTACCCAGCCGGTGACCAGCTTCGCCGGTGTCACATCAAAGGCCGGGTTAAATACCGCGGCCTGCGCCGGCGCCCACAGCGTTTGGCCAAAGGCACCTGACACACCGCGTACTTCATCCGCAGCGCGCTGCTCGATGGGAATAGCCCCCCCATCCGGACAGGCCAGGTCGATCGTAGTACGCGGTGCCACCACATAAAACGGCACCTGATGATAATGCGCCAGCACCGCCAGGCTATAGGTACCGACTTTATTGGCAAAGTCGCCATTGGCGGCAATACGGTCGGCGCCAACAAAGATCCGATCCACCTCACCGCGTGCCATTAACATCGCCGCCATATTGTCGCAAATCAGCTGATAGGGAATGCCCAGCTGTTCGCATTCCCAGGCTGTCAGCCGGCCGCCTTGCAATAACGGCCGGGTTTCATCTACCCAGAGCCGGATAGTTTTGCCCTGCTGCTGCGCCAGCCGAATCACCCCCAGCGCAGTGCCAACACCAGCAGTGGCGAGGCCACCGGTATTACAATGCGTCAGTAGCCGCTCGCCGGGTTGCACCAGCGCAGCTCCATTTGCGGCCAGTTGTTCACATAACGCCACATCTTCGGCAAACAAGGCTTCTGCACAGGCCACTGCCGCCGCGACAAAATCCGGCTGCGCCAGCGCCACCAGCATGCTGTCCAGGTTATTCATTAAATTGACTGCGGTGGGCCTTGCCGCGCGCAGCACAGCGGCGTCTTGCAGCAGCTGCTCGCGGCTATCCCCCTGTAAGGCGCGGTAGGCCAGTAACAGCACAGCGCCAATGCCAATAGCCGGCGCACCACGCAATTGTAAGTTCTTGATCAGGCTCACCATCTGTGGCACGGTAGTGCAATGCAACCATTGCTGTTGCTGGGGCAGTAAAGTTTGGTCCAGCACATAAAGCTGATGCTCGACTAGTTTCAGGCTTAAGGCGGTCAGGTTTTTCATCTGTTTTATCTCATTTGGCGTTGCAGACGTCTGGATGTTTTGCGATTATGCAGCCCTGTTTACCCCTGAGCAAGTGATTGAGGCAACCCGATGACGGCTTATCATATCTTTACCCCGGACGATGCGTTACGTTTTGCGGACCGGCATAGTGAACTCTTTGGCGATCACAGTAAATTATCTGCCGTCGAATTTGGCGACGGTAATCTGAATCTGGTATTCCGGGTCAGCAATGATAAAGGCACCTCGCTGATCGTCAAGCAGGCATTACCCTATGCCCGTTGCGTGGGGGAAAGCTGGCCGCTTAGCACCGACCGCGCCCGGATCGAGGCCGAAGTGTTGCAGCAGCATGGCCGCTTTTGCCCACAACATACGGTGGAAGTATTGCATTTTGATCCGGCGTTATCGGCTATTTTAATGGAAGATCTGAAGCAGTATCAGATTTTGCGCAGCGAACTGGTCAAGGGCAAAACCTTTGCGCATCTGGCCAGCCAAATGGCAAGCTATCTGGCACAAACCTTGTTTTACAGCAGTGATTTTGTGCTGAGCGGCCCGGTTAAAAAAGCCGCCGTGGCCCGCTTTATCAACCCAGAGCTGTGCCTGATCACCGAGGATTTATTCTTTACCGACCCATACTGTAATCACGAGCGCAATACTATCCATACCCTGATTCTGCCGCGGGCACGCCAGCTATGGCAGGACGAAGAACTGCAGGCCGAGGTGGCGGCGCTAAAGGCCGACTTTTTGTCCAAACCCCAGGCCTTGCTGCATGGTGATGTGCATAGCGGCAGTATCTTTATTAATGCGGATAACTGCAAAGTCATCGACGCCGAGTTTGGCTTTTATGGCCCGATCGGCTTTGATATCGGGTCCCTGCTCGGTAACTTATTGCTAAACTACGTCGCCTGCCCCGGTCTGTTTGCGCCAGAACAAGCAGAGCAGCAACAAGCCTATTTATTAGCGCAAATCCGTGAGCTCTGGCAGCAATTTGCTGCGCAGTTTAGCCAGTTAATGGCCAGCGAAACGCAAGACAGCGCCTTGCAAAACAGCCGCTACCAGCAACACTTTTTACAACAGGTATTGGCCGATAGTCTGGGTTACGCCGGTTGTGAGCTGATCCGCCGTACCGTTGGCTTGGCGCATGTCGCTGATCTGGAGAAAATTACCGATGCCAGTAAGCGGGCAGAGGCGGAGCTCCGGGCTATTGAGTTGGGGCGGGCCCTGATTATGCAACGGGCACAGTTAGCGCAAATGGACGCCGTGTTGTCGCTGGTGCAGCAATTTGCGCTATAAGTACCTAACGCAGGTGCGCTGTTCCTGAAATAACTGCTTACATTTTTCGCTGCGACCTTACTGGTCGTAGCTGGCCCGGCTATGGCAGACTGTTGTTAATAAACTATTACAACAGGGAAAGCGATGATCCAGGCCTCAGCACTTAGCAAAGTATTTGGCAGTGGCGATACCCAGGTGCAGGCGTTACGGGATGTCAGTCTGCAAATTGCTGAAAACGAATTTGTTGCCATTATGGGCAGCTCCGGCTCCGGCAAATCGACACTAATGAACATTCTTGGCTGCCTGGATACGCCAAGCAGTGGCAGCTATCAGTTAGCCGGCGCCGATGTCAGCCAACTGGATGACGCCGCCCTCTCCGCCATGCGTAATCAGCATATCGGTTTTATTTTCCAGTCTTTTCACCTGTTACCACGCCTTAGCGCGGCCGAGAACGTGGCGCTACCGCTGCGCTATACCGCTACGCCGGCTGAGCAGGCATTACAACGGGCCGAAACCTTGTTACAGCAGGTTGGTCTGGGCCACCGTATGCACCATAAACCTGCCGAGATGTCCGGCGGCCAGCGCCAGCGCGTTGCTATCGCCCGCGCCCTAATCAATAACCCCAAGGTGATCTTTGCCGACGAGCCGACCGGCAACCTCGACAGTAAAACCTCAGTCGAAATTATGCAGCTGTTAACCGAGTTACATCGCCAGGGCAATACCGTGGTGATGGTAACGCACGAAGATGATATCGCCGCCTATGCACAACGGGTGATCCGGATGCGCGACGGTCAGATCTTGGAGGATAGCGGATGTTCAGTCTGAGTTTTGTCTTTGCGCTGGCACTCAGTCAGCAAGCCGAGCAGCCATTACCGCTGCTGTTAACCGGCAGCCTGGTATCGGAATACCGGCAAAATATCGTGGCGCCGATGAGCGACACCTGGCGCATTCAGGTGCAGTGGCTAAAACCGGAAAATGAAGCCGTACAGGCCGGCGATCTGGTCGCGGTATTCGATGCCGGCACTATTCAGGCCAATATTGAACGCCTGAAAACATCCCTGATAAGTGCGCAGGAACAGTATAAGCAATTGGAAAGCCAGCACGCCTTAAAGGTGCTGGAAGCCGAGTATGAACTGGAGCGGCGGCAGTTACTGCTGGAAAAGGCCGATATTGATGCTGCTGTACCCAAAACAAACCTGAGCTTATATGATTACGAAAATAATCAGTTAACTCAGCAACGTGCCCGCACCGAGCTGAAAAAAGCTCAGGAAACCCTGGTAACGGCGCGGCAGGAGCAACAAAATGCCCTGTATAAGCAACAACTGGTGATCGAAAAAACCGCCGCTGAGCTGGCCGAGGCCGAACAAAACCTCAGTAAAATGAGTGTGTATGCCGAACGTGATGGCGCCATCAGTTATAGTTTGCATCCCTGGTACCGCACTAAGTTATTCGCCGGCGTCACCGCACAGCCGGGCTGGTTAATTGCCGAGGTAACAGAACAACAAGGCTTGTACGTTGAGGCCTGGGTACATGAGGTCGATGTCGGCCGCTTGCGGCAGGCCAGCCAGATCAGTGCCCGCTTTGATATCGCCCCGGAACAACAGTTCGCACTGCAATTACAGGAATTAGCCGGTCAGGGTGAAAAGCGTCAGGCTTGGGGTAATGCCTTGTACTATCGCGCTAAGTTCACGGCTGAAAGCTTACCTATTAGCCAACCGATGTTGGGCATGGGCTTACTACTGGAGGCCCGCTAATGACAGCACGCTACCTATATCTTCGTATTACTCTGCTTAGCCTGGGCCTGCTTGGGCTTAGCGCCTGTAGCAAACCGGCAGAACAAGTCAAAGAGCAGCAGCAACGGCAACAGGTTCGGGCCACCGGACAACTGGCAGCCGCTACATTTTTTACTGTTTCACCACCGGCTGTCGGTCGGATGTGGCAGTTTAACATCCGCGAAATGGCACCGGAGAGCAGCATGCTGCAGCCCGGCATGCCGGTCATCAGCTTTGATGGTCAGAGCCTGCAGGATGATTTACGCAATAAAAGTATCGAACTGAAAAGTGCGCAGCAAGAGTTGGCAAACCGTCTCACCACTGATGAGCAGCGCTATGAAGAGCTGAAGCTGCAACTGGCAGAACGCAAAAACGATCATGACCGGGAACAACGCAAGGCAGAAATCGTCGATCATTCCCGCTCAGAAAATGGCAGACGCAAAGCACAAATTGACTTTACGCTGGCAAAAAGCCAATACCAGCTGGCACAGCGCCGGCTGGATTTTCATCAGCAGCAACGCGAAGCAGAAAAGCAGATTATCTCATCAAAAATTGCCCGCTTAACTGCTGAAGTCCAGCAACTGCAGGCCGAGTTCGCCTCGTTACAAATCAAAGCCCCCTATGCCGGTATTATGGTGTATTTACCGGACTATAACGGCGAGAAATCTTCCGTTGGCGATACTGTGCAATTCGGGCAACCTATTGCCGAGGTCAGTCAGTTAGAAAGTTTGTATATTAAAACCGAAATTGACGAAGTGGATTTGAAGTACCTGCAACCGGGCCTGAGTGTACAAATCACGCTGGATGCCTATCCGGAGCGTAACTTTAGTGGGGTACTGACTGACCTGGGCAAGGCGGTACGCAATAAATCTGCCGAGAACCTGAGCCGGGTGGTCGACGCCAGCATTAAACTGGATGAACCGGACTTAAGCATTATGCGCCCCGGTATGAGCGCCCGTTTAGTGATTCGTCTGTCGCAGGGAGCGAACTAAATGCGTCTATTAAAAAACTCCGCGCTGAATCTCTGCCTTTGCGCCCTGCTGCTTACCGGCTGTGCCGATCCGGCGCAAACGCAGCCACTGCTCACAGTCAGCCAGGGTGAGCTGGAGCACCGCATTAGTGCCGAAGGTGAGCTCTTTGCCGTGAACTCGGTGAGCATTAATGCGCCACAAAATACCCGCGGCCCACGTTTTATTGCCGAATTAGCCCCCGAGTACAGCAGTATTGCGCCGGGCGATTTGGTGATCCGCTTTGATGCCACCCAACTGGAGCGCAGTCGCCGTGATGCGAGTAACGCCCTGGCCTCAGTGTCATCTGATCAGCAATTTAAAGGTACCCAGCAAGCAGCAGAACTGGCCAATATTGGGTTGGATCAACGGCTGGTGCAGCAGGAATTTGCTTTCGCCGATCGCTTTAGTATTGATGATATCCAAATCCGTTCGCGGCTGGAAATTCTCGATTCACTGCAAAACAAAGAGTTTCTTGGTGAAAAGCAAGCCTACCTTAACTGGCAGCAACAAAGCTTTGCCGCCCGCTCGCAGGGCGAGCTGGACTTACTGCAATTGCAAAAAGGTCAGCAACAAAGTTTGCTAGAGCAAGCCGAAACCGGCTTGTCAGCGCTGGAAATCCGGGCGCCGCACAGCGGCATCCTGCTCTACGACAGCAACTGGCGCGGTGAAAAACCAGAGGTCGGTCGCATGGTGTTTCCCGGTGAAAAGCTGGGGAGCATCCCCGATCTCAGTTTACAGCACCTGAAGTTACAAATTATTGAACAGGAAGCCGTTGGTCTGGCCACGGAGCAGCCGGTGTCATTCCGGCTCACCGCACAACCGGAACAGGTACTGCAGGGTAAAATTGTCAGCGTGGGCCAGGTGGCGCAATCCCGCGAGCGGCGGGATCCCCGCCGCTATATCGAAGTGATCGTGGCGCCAGACAGCCAGCAAAGCTTCTTCTTGCCGGGTGCGAAAGTGCGCGCCGATATTTTGGCGAACCGTTTAACGCAGGTGCTGACCGTGCCATTACAAGCGGTGTTTAGCGATGAGCAGGGGCAATATGTCTGGAAACAGCAAGGCACAAGTTTAACCCGTCAGGACGTGAGTTTGGGTGCGAAGAGTCTGACACATGCCGAAATTACCGCTGGCCTGAAAGCCGGTGATCGCATCAGCCTGCTGGCACCGGAGAATTAATATGCAACATAGTGCAATGCTCAAAGATACACTGGCCGAACTGGCGCAGCATAAGTTACGCACCTTCCTGACCTTACTGGGCATGATCTTCGGTGTTGGCGCAGTGATCGCCATGTTGAATATTGGTGAAGGCGCAGAGCGCGAAGCCTTAAAAACCATTGAAACCATGGGCCTGCGCAATATTATCGTCGAAAGTAAAAGCTTTGATGAGAAAACCCTGCTCGAGCATCGTAAACATTCACTGGGAGTCAGTCAGAGCGATCTGCAGGCGGCGGTCAGCACGCTACCGGATATCACCGGCCACAGTGCCGAACGCAAGCTGGAAACCTATGCCATTATCAGCCATAGCGGCAAAAGTGAGGGTGTTGCGGTCGGTGTCTTACCCAGCTACCTGGAGCTGAGTAGTCTGCCACTGGCGGCCGGGCGTAACTTTACTGAACTGGAAGATCTGTACGCGGCCCAGGTGGCGATCCTTGGCTCGCAGATGGCTGGCAGCTTGTTTCCGGACGGCGAAGCGCTGGGAAAATACGTGAAGGTTAACCATGTCTGGCTACAGGTGATTGGCGTGCTGGCCGAGCCCTTCACCAGCCAGAATGAATTTCAGGGTATTAAACTCGGCGGTGAACAGAACCAGTTGTTTATGCCGCTGCAAACCGCCCGTAACCGCTTTCGCAGTATACCGCTGGATGCTGAGCTAAGTTCGTTCCGCTTACAACTGGCTGAGGGCGCCAATACCGCAGTGATAGCGCAGGCTCTTAACGCTTTGCTACTGCAGCGCCATAATGATATTGATGATTATCGGATCGTGGTGCCGGCGGCCTTACTGGCACAGCAGGAACAAACCCAGAAAATTTTTAATATCGTCATGTCCTGTGTCGCCGGTATTTCGTTGCTGGTGGGCGGTATCGGTATTATGAATATTATGCTGGCGACCGTACTGGAGCGGACCAAAGAAATTGGCTTATTGCGGGCCATTGGTGCCACCAAACGTGATATTAAACTGCAGTTTGTCGCCGAGAGCTTTACCATTGCTATTGTTGGCGGTATTGCGGGTATTCTGTTCGGCATTATTCTGTCGGAATTAATCGCCTTTTATTCCGGCTGGGCGGTGTCCTGGTCGCTACCGGCGATAGTGCTGAGCTTTAGCATTTGTGCGCTGATTGGTATCGCCTTTGGCGTCTATCCGGCGATTAAAGCCTCGGAGCTGGATCCCATCACTGCGCTGCAAACCGATTAACAACCCACTCTTCAATGTTCTCCGCGCTGAAGCAAATAGCATCAACGCGGAGAACAATCGCTTAGTACTTAATGCTGCAACCATAAGGCCGGCTTACTGCCGGATCCGGCGCCTGCCCGGCCAGTACCGCTTTGGCCGCATTGGCAAAGTACGGCGTTGCCGTTTGGATATCTTCTACTTTAGCAGACGGAATGCTATCAATACCGCCCATATACTGCAGTACACCGTTTTTGTCGATCACGTACATATGTGGTGTTGTGCGGGCATCATAGGCTTTACCCATCACGCCGTCTTCATCAAAAATAACCGCTGTTGGCGCGGCGCCACGGCTGCTGGTCAACTCATCAGATTTTGCCTGATTCACATGGCCTTGCTTACCCGGTGCCGAGGAGATCACACTCAACCACACCACATCTTGCGCCGTCAGATCTTTTTGCAGTTGCTGCATATTGCCCTGATAGTGTTTTACTACAAAGGGGCAATCGTGATTGGTCCACTCCAGCACCACATTCTTACCGGCGAAATCCTGCAGGCTATGCACCTGACCGGCGGAATCTTTTACGGTAAAAGCCGGTGCCGGTTGACCAACCTGCGGCGCGGCAGCCAGGCTACCAGCAAAGACCGCGGCAGCGGCCAGAGCTAACAATTTCATTTTTTTCATCATAGACTCCTGTTGCGTTTAAAAACGGGCGACCTTACTGATTACTCAGCCGCTCTAAAGTTTGCCGGAGCGTATCCGGCGTTAAAATCTGCGGTAAGACTTCTGGTGTCTGCCCGGGCCAATACAACACATATAGCGGCACGCCATCGCGCTGGTACTGGTGCAAATAGGCGGTAATATCGGCATCACGCCGCGTCCAGTCGCCTTTTAAATAGGTCACATCATACAGCGCCAGCGCTGCTTTACTGCTTTCGGTATTTAGCGCCACCCGCTCATTGACCAGACAGGTAATGCACCAATCGGCGGTCATATTCACCAATACTGGTTTGCCGCTTTGTCTCAGCTGCGCCAGTTTACCCGGGCTCCAGGCTTGCCAGTGCGCATCTGCCGCCGCTGCGGCCGGTGTCGCACTGTCCGGCACTAAGCGCAATACCCCAACCGATAATAAGAGTAGCAGCGCCGCCAACAGCGGGCGGCTCCAGCCGGCGCGGCTAAATTGCCAACTACCGTATAACCAGCAGGCAGCAGCGATTGCCACCATACCGCAGAGCAGTACAGCGACCGCATCGATACCCGCCTGACGGCCAAATACCCAAACCAGCCAGACCGCGCTTAAATACAGCGGAAACGCCAACAGCTGCTTTAAGGTATCCATCCAGGCGCCGGGTTTTGGCAACGCGCGGGCTAAAGCTGGCAAGTAAGCAAGCAATAAAAACGGCAGCGCCATCCCCAAGCCCAGTGCGACAAAGACCAGTAAGGCTAACAGCGGCGGCTGGGTGACGGCATAACCTAAGGCTCCACCCATAAAGGGCGCGGTACAGGGGCTGGCCACCACCACGGCCAGCACACCGGTAAAAAAGCTGCCTTTGGTGCCTTTGCTCTGAGTTAACTCGCTGCCGGCACTCATCAGGCCAAGGCCAAATTGCACTACACCGGATAAACTTAAGCCCAGGGCAAACAGTAAATACGCCAATAAAGCCACCAGCCAGGGGCTTTGTAACTGAAAGCCCCAGCCCACTGCCGAACCGGCCGCGCGCAGTGCCAGTAATAACAGCGCCAAACTGACAAAACTCAGTACCACGCCTAGCGTGTACCAGAGCGCATCACGGCGTTGCTCAGCACGCTGACCGCTATTTGCGGCGATACTTAACGCTTTGAGTGACAGCACCGGAAATACGCAAGGCATCAGATTTAGAATCAGACCGCCGGCGGCAGCCATCAGCAGAACCAGCCACAGGCTAGTGCTTTCCGCCGCAGCGGCAGGGCTGCTTTCAGCTACCGCCTCTAACAGCAAGCTGTAGCCCTGGCCATTACCACTGACCAGCACCAACTCAAAACTGTCCGCTGCACGGGTAAAATAGGTATTCAGGTTTTGCCGCAGTAACCACTCCCCTTCGCTGAATACCAGTTGTTGGGGTGCAGCATGATCCACCAGCTCAGTGGCGGCGACAAAAAACTGTTGAAAATCGACATCCGGCAAACCGCTAACCGCCGCAGAGAAGCTGCCGCCGGCAGTATCAAAGCTGCCGCGTACCGCTAATGGCAACGGCTGGCTGCTTTTACCCCGGGCGACCAGCGCAGTCGCACTATCAAAAAGTACTGCCGCTGAACCCACTGTCAGCTCTAGCTGCAATTCGGCATCTGCCGGGATACAAATTTCCTCACAGACCAACCAATCAACCTTGGCCTTAATCGGCAGGCTGCTGTCGGTATAATCGAGTGGTATTGTTAATTCTGTCAGCAGGATAGTCGGACCAGCGAAACCGTAGTTCATTAGCGGTGGAATAGAAAACGCCTGCGGTGTCGGCCACTGGATAGGGCCGGTGCTCACGCCTTCGGGTAACTGCCAGCTAATACTGGTAGGTAAGCCCGAGTCACCGGGGTTTTGCCAATAGGTATGCCAGTGTTCATCTGGAATAAAATGCAACGCCAACAGCAGTTTTTGCCCCGGCATCACTTGCTGATACTCGCTGACCAGCTCAGCCCTGATGTGCTTACTTTCGTGCCAGCCACTGCTGTGCGCCCAGACTGCGGTACTGATACAGCAGCACAACAGCATGCTAATGAAAATTCTGAACACTGTTTCCACCTCCGGTTAGCAATTTACGTTAATACAACATCTGCGATCAACCGACCAGAGAAATTGCGGCAAAATTAAGCTAAAAGCAGTAAAAAACACGATAAGTGGCAAGATGCGGACGCCACTTTAAAAAACTGGAGGTAAGCCATTCAGAGCGGACCAGGGCAGCTCATCGCCGCCCGGTTATTTTAGTGTTACCGGCGCCGAAAGCGCATATCACGATAGCTATGCCGCTCACCCGGCTCAGCCGCATAGGGTTCCAGCGTAAAGCCGGTAACCTGACGGCGGTTATTCAACTGAAAGTGGATTAACGCCGGCCCGGCGACATTAGGATCAGTCCATCGCACGATAAAGCTATGATCGGCAAAAGGTTCCAGCCGACCTTGCAGATTAATCATTCGCGCCGATTGCAGGCTTAACCCCTGCGCGTCCTGAGCAATCAGCATGCCACCAAACCAGTTGTCGTTATAGTTGCCAGCATACTCCTGCAGCGCCAGCAGTACCTCGCCGGTACCAACAGGTTGTGCCGCAGCCGGCCGACCCGCCGCCCGCTGTTGCTGCGCGGCATAAAACGCCACCCAGTCTTGTTGCTGGCCAGGCGCCAGATAATGCTTTAACAGGCTTTGCACCACCGCCTGACGGGCACCACTATTTGAACCATTGTTCAGCACCACAAAACCCAGCTGCCGCTCCGGCACTAAAACCAGATGCGCCTGAAACCCAGACAAGGTGCCGGTATGATGCACCACTTTAACGCCATGCATATCAGCCATGCGCCAGCCCAGACCATAGGCGGCAAAATTAACCTGATCCAGCTCGCGGTCATTACTGCCCACCGCCATCAGAGTTTGCGGCGCCCACATTTGCAGCAACTGCGTCTGACTAAAGGGCGCGCCCGCAGCGGCCTTACCCTGATACTGCGCCAGCAAGAACTGCAACCAGGGCACCAGATCGCTGGCACGGCAAACAATACCGCCGGCGGCGGCCGACATCAGCATCTTGCCGTCAATAGCATTACGCGGGATCGTGACAAAGCCTTCTTCGGCGCTAAAGCGATATGGCTGGGCGATATTTTGCAAGGTGGCAGCAGGCTGTTCCCCGGCAAAACACTGCATATTTAACGGCGCAAAAATGCGTTTGGCGACAAAATCCTGCCAGGGTTCGCCAGCCACTTTCGCCACCAGCTCGGCAGCCGTAATATAGAGCACATTGCTATAGGCATACTGCGTCCGGAAGCTGCTGACCGGCGTCAGATAACGCAGATTATGCACCACTTCTTCGCGGCTAAAGCCACTGGGCTCAGGCCAAATCATACTGTCGCCGGCGGCACCGGCCAGGCCACTGCGCTGGCTTAAAAGATCACGAATGGTAAATTCAGCTGTTACCCAGGGATCCTGCAGCCGGAACTGCGGTAAATACTGCACCACCTTGTCATCCCAGCTCAGCTTGCCTTCATCGACCAGAATCGCCACTGAAGCGGCAGTAAAGGCCTTACTGACCGACGCCAGCCGAAAATAGGTCTCACTATCGACCAGAGCGCCCGTTGCCAGATCGCGCTCACCAAAGCCCGCCAGATGCAACACCTGACCATCCTTTACCACCGCGATGGCCATACCGGGTGTATCAAACTGCTGCAACGCCGCCGGCACCAGCTGTGCCAGATCCGGTAACGCGGCAGGCGGGTTGGTATTGGCCCAAACGCCAACACTGCCGGCAAAACCAAGTACACAAAGCAAATAGCGTAATGTCATTCTACTGTCCTTTAAACTTGTGGTCTGAGCAAAGTCATTTTCTGGCTGGCACTGAGCGTAAAGTACTCGCCCGGGCCACCGCCGCGCAACAGCGGATCAGCTGCTAAGGTATCAAAGACGCCATTGACCAGCAGTTGCGGTGCGATATGCACCCCTATCACTTCGCCCAACACCAGCCAGGTGGGCAACTCGCGACCATCGGCGGCCTTGAGTGGCAACAACTGGCTGAGTTTACATTCAAAGCGTATCAGGCTTTCTGCGACCTGCGGCGGCCGGGCTAAACGCGACGCAGCCATCGTCAGGCCAGCCAGTTCAAACTCGTTGACCTCAGCCGGCACTGTCGCACTGGTTTGATTCATCGCCGCCGCCAGCGGCCGGCTGACCAGATTCCAGCAAAACTCGCCGCTCTGCTGGATATTTTGTACCGAATCTTTCCAGCCGGTGCTGGCAAAGCCAATAATCGGCGGGCTGTAATTAAACAAATTAAAAAAGCTGTACGGCGCCAGATTAACCTGCCCCGCGGCGCTGATACTGGAAATCCAGCCAATCGGTCGCGGGGCAATAATGCTGTTTAGCGGATCATGGGCCAGGCCATGACCCTGTGCCGGTTGATAAAAATGCACGCTTATCTTACTCCTACTCCACCTTTGCCGTTAGCCCACTACTGATGGCCGCAGCCTGCTTGTGTTTAGCCTGCCAGTAAATTAGCTTAAGTGCCAGTGTTGTTCGATTGAGAGCCGTGCCGATGCCTGATTTTCGCAGTGATACCGTAACCCGCCCCAGCCACGCCATGAAAGAGGCGATGTTTCACGCCGCGCTGGGCGATGATGTATTTAATGATGACCCCACGACGCTAGCCCTACAAGACTATGCTGCTAAGATGCTGGGTTTTGACGCAGCGCTGTTTGCACCGAGCGGCACTCAGACCAATCTGATTGCGCTGATGAGCCACTGCCAGCGCGGCGATGAAGCCATTGTCGGCCAACAGTGGCACACCTATAAATGGGAAGGTGGCGGTATGGCGGTGCTGGGCTCGATTCAGCCGCAACCGCTGGCACTGCAGGACGATGGCACCCTGGCGCTACAGGATATTCAGGATGCGATTAAACCAGACGACCTGCATTTTGCCCGTACCCGGCTGATTGTGATAGAGAATACTGTCGGTGGCAAAGTGCTGCCACTCAGTTATATGCAACAGGTCGCCGCCTTAGCCAAAGCGAATCACTTACAATGTCATATTGATGGTGCGCGGCTATTTAATGCGGCGGTCGCGCTCGCGCCCAATCATCAGCTTAGCCCGCAGGCGATGGCCCGGGCACTTTGCCAGGGTTATGACTCAGTCTCTATTTGTTTATCCAAAGGCCTGGGCGCACCGGTTGGCTCTTTGCTGTTAGGCTCTGCCGACTTTATTCAGCGTGCGCGGCGGATTCGCAAAATGCTGGGCGGTGGCATGCGACAGACGGGTGTGATTACCGCAGCCGGCCTGTATGCGCTGCAGCATAATATCGAGCGGCTGGCCGAGGATCATGCCAATGCCTGCTTGCTGGCGGAAGGCTTGCAGGCATTAAGCCAGCAAGGCCGCTTTGCCGGCCAACTCAAGGTATTGCCGGTACAAACCAATATCCTGTTTACCGAACTGCCGCTGACACTGGCCGATGAACTACAACGCTTTTTGGCACAGTATCAGGTTCAGCTAACCGCCAGTAACTACGCTAGCGCCAGTAGTCAGTTCAAACGGATGCGCTGGGTGTGTCATTTGGATATCAGCCGCGGCGATATTGAGCAGACACTGGATTTATTAGCCAGGTTTGCGCATAGTGAAGCTTAACTATTTTGCCTAGCTATTCTGCTTAGCTTGACCGATTAGCCTTGCCGCGGAGCCTGACCATGAAACTGACCTTTATTGCTGCTGCCTTATTTGCCGGTAGCCTGTTAAGCCTGAATAACAGCCATGCCGCCGAAGTACTGCGGATCAGTCCGCAGCTGGAGCAACAGGTGATCAGTTGGCGACGCGATCTGCACCAGCATCCGGAGCTGAGTAACCGCGAGTTCCGCACCGCTAAGGTGGTCGAGGATCACTTGCGTAAACTGGGGCTGGAAGTACAAACCGGTATTGCCCATACCGGTGTCGTGGCCATTTTGGATAGCGGTAAACCGGGTCCGCTACTGGCATTGCGCGCCGATATGGATGCATTGCCGGTCACGGAACTGACCGAGCTGCCGTTTCGCTCGACCGCAAAAGGCGAATATCGCGGTAAAGAAGTGGGCGTGATGCATGCCTGCGGCCATGATTTACATGTCGCCATGCTGATGGGCGCCGCCGAATATCTGGTACAGCATAAAGCGCAGCTTACTGGTAAGGTGATGTTTATTTTCCAGCCGGCCGAAGAAGGCGCACCAGCCGGTGAAGAAGGCGGCGCGGCACTGATGTTAAAGCAGGGCCTGTTTGCTAAACATAAGCCTGAGGCGATCTTTGGTATTCATGTCTGGTCAGCGGCCAATACCGGTGTGGTGCAGTATCGCAAAGGGCCGCTAATGGCCTCGTCCGATCGCTTTGAAATCCGCGTTAAGGGTAAACAAACCCATGGTTCAGCGCCCTGGGGTGGTGTTGATCCTATCGTCGCGGCGGCGCAGATTATCAATAATGTGCAAACCATTGTCAGCCGGCAGATTAATATTACCCGCGCCCCGGCGGTGCTGAGTTTTGGTATCGTTGAAGGCGGGGTGCGCAATAATATTATTCCGGATGAAGTCTATCTGGAAGGCACTATCCGCAACTTTGATATGGGTATCCGGCAGCAAATTTTTGGCCTGTTAAAGCAAGCTGCCGAAGCCAGTGCTGCCGCAACCGGCGCCACGGCCGAAGTTAAAATTGAAGAAGGTTACCCGGTTACCCTTAACGATGCCGCCCTGACCGCCCGCTCGCTGCCTATTTTGCAGCAAGTCGCCGGCCAGGATAAGGTGCTGGAAGGTCAGCTGGTCACCGGCGCCGAAGATTTCTCCTACTATGCGCTGGAAACGCCTGGCCTGTTTGTATTTTTGGGTATCACCCCGGAAGGCCAGGATCCGGCCAAGGCGCCAGCCAACCACTCGCCCTACTTTTATGCCGATGAAAAGGCACTAAAAACCGGCACCGAGATGTTTATTAACTGGGTGTTACACTATTCATCCTGAACCTTACAAAAATTTACAACTCTGGCGTGGCGATTGCGCTACACTGCTGCCATCGCCACTGCCAGAGAGAACCCAACCGATGCGCCTTACTGCTACCTTATTGCTTAGCCTGAGCTGCTTTAGTCTGCAGGCCGAACTGCCACTGCAACAACAACTGGAAACCTTATGGCAGCAAGGTGCCTATGCCGAGGCAAAAAACCTGCTGACGCCTAAAGTGACGAAGAAAACCAAAGATGCCTTTTTACTGGCGGCGCTGGGCCGCACTGAGCTGGCCTTGGGTGAAGCCGAAGCGGCCACCGACTGGCTGGAAAGAGCCATTAAGCTTGACGGCACTAATGCCGAGTATCAGTTCTACTATGCGAACGCCAGCTGTAATACCGCCCAAAAGGTGAATATGTTAAGCGCTCTCGGTCATGCCAAACGCTGTGTTAAGGCCTATGAAACGGCCCATACACTGGCCCCAACAGAAGCCAAATATTTACAGGCTCTGGCGCAGTATTATGCCCAGGCACCAGGTGTTGCCGGCGGCGATAAAGCAAAAGCCATGGCGCTGGCCAAACAACTTACTGAGGTAAACCCGCTAAAAGGTCAGCTATTACAGCTGGAACTGTTACTGCGTGAGGATCAGGCGCAGGCCGAGGCTTTACTAGCAGCTAATCCCGAGTTACAGCAAAGACCCGAGCCCTATTTCTTACTGGGCGTAACCCAGGCAGCAAAGCGCGATTATCCGGCGGCGATAGGTCAGTTCCAGCGCGCCAGCGAACAGGAAGCGGCCGATAAGGATGCGCTACGCAGTAAACTGCTGGCGTTATATCAACTGGGCCGCGCTGCGGTGATTGGTAAAACAGCAACGGAGCAAGGCATCGGCGCCCTACGCCAGTTTATCGCCGAGAGTAGCGAGCTGTTACCGGAATATCAGGATTGGGCACAGTTTCGCTTAGCTCAGCTTTATCTGGCCAACGAACAACGCCCGGACGCCGAAGCGCTGCTGCGGCCACTGCAAGCCAGCACCAAGGACGATAACCTGAAAACTGAAATTAAAAAGGTACTGTAATGCGGCCACCGGCCATGCAAGGCATTCACCATGTGGCGCTGATTTGCAGCGACTATGTGCGTAGCAAGCAGTTTTACAGCGAAACGCTCGGCCTGACGATCCTAGCCGAGCACTACCGCGCAGCGCGCCAGTCCTGGAAGCTGGATTTACAGCTGCCAGATGGCAGTCAGCTGGAGTTATTTAGCTTTGTAGGCGCACCACCCCGCCCCAGCCGCCCGGAAGCGCAGGGTCTGCGCCATCTGGCCTTTGCGGTAACAGACTTGGATGCCTGGCTGGCTTATTTACAGCAGCAAGGTGTTAGCACCGAGCCAGTAAGGGTAGACGAATATACCGGCAAGCGCTTTACGTTTTTTCAGGATCCGGATGGTTTGCCGCTGGAGTTGTATCAAGTCTAGTCATTTAACTGCCGAGCAATAGAGCAACCGCCCAAACACTAAACCAAACCCCGACTCCGGTATGCTTGACGTACCGGAGTCGTCATCTGCGATAGTGGGATAGAAACCTTTAGCTGATGTAATGCACCGCCTGTTAATGATTACTTCTTAACCGCCCGGCCAGGCTCATGTTCATCGTAGCGAGGAAGCTGCGCATCCTGGTCATCCCAGTTTGCTCTGGAAGACACAAAGTTATGTGATATCGGCTGTTCCAAAATATCGGAATCTAATATGCCCAGCCTTAAGCGCAATAACTCTGGCGAAGCGTTGTTACTGCTAAAAATTGGCGATGCACAAACTTTGCAAAAATGCCGTTTTTTGCCAGGCGCGGTTTCATAGTAACCCATTTGCTCCTCGCCTGTTTTAATCATTAAACCGGCCTTACGTACGAAACCATTTGTTGCATAAGCAGTGCCGCTGCTTTTTCTGCACTTTGAGCAATGGCAATGAATAATTGACTCAATTCCACCATGTACTTCTATCGTTACCGCACCACATAAACAGCTCCCCTGATACATCCGACGTCCTTATGCTGTCGCTTAAATTAGTTTGAGCGCTGAGTTTCACGCATCCGTTTTGACAAATTGTCAGGTGTGGTTGCCCCAATATAGACCAGCGCCACCCATACAGCGCCGCTTAGAAAAAGCAGCCACTCTATTGCCGGGCTTAGTTCGACGAAAACATTACCTTTAGTTGTTGCCGAAAGCATGGCCAGCAACAGCAGGTTAAAGCTGCCCAGTAACACCTGTTTATACTCAGCTACCCGCTGCAACAGAACCAACATACCTACGATAGCGATCGCTAAAAAGCTTGCCGAGATAATGGTTAGCAAATTATGCATCGGTGTGGTCACCGCAATAAAGGCATAGACCATAGCACCCACCCCAAATATCTGCACCGTCTTGCTGGCGATGGATTTTGGATACGAAGTGGAAATAAGCCAAAACATTACGCTAAGGCTGGTCGCGTACAGCAACATGGCAACAAAGGCGAAGCTACGGGCGGTGTTAGTCATGCCATTTAAAGCCAGCGGCTGAAATAATGCTGAGACATAATTGGCAGTAAAACTAAAACCATCGGTAGTGGCATCCCAGCTGGTGCCACCGGGATAGTTCCAGGCGGCAAGGAGCCAGAATGGTATGGAAAGTAGCAGTACGTTGAGTGGTATAGATCGCTTGTTCATAATGGATTTTGCTATCTCTTTAAAATGCTAAATAACTGTG
>NZ_ALAB01000036.1 GCF_000280055.1 Alishewanella aestuarii B11
CGCCCGCAACTAAAACGAGCAACTTTTGCGAATCGAGCGCCGACGGTGCACTGTGCTGGCGATAAAATTTAATTGATTTCAAACCTATTAAGCCCAAACTTATAATCATCATCAACCTTAATGCGCTTAACCAAATTTGCTCTATCAGGTCGATACTTTCTCCAATCCCATTCCTCATCTAAAAGTTCAATATTGGCGACGCCAAATTTCTGCAAATCAGCCAGCGAGTAGTCATATCCCACTGTTCCTATGCCGAAAAAGTTCTGAATGTAGTCCCAAAAACTAACTTTAGACTGGCCATAAGTGGTAAGAAGATTATCAACGCCGATATCTGCATAAAAATGAGTTTCCATTTTTCGCATTAACGTTATGTAAGCATTAAAGCTTTCTCGGTTGTCTTCTGTAATCCTCCAATTTGATTGCCAGGCACCACCATGCCATATCAGAATCGAGTCTTTTCTTAAGTACTTTGTATTAGCAGCTGGGAATACATAGTTTGCACAAGACGATGCACAAGCGCCTTTCACTTCAACATCCAACTTGTTATCTTTGACCCAGCGCCCTAAATCCATCTCAGCGCCTATTTCACCACCATTGCTGGTTATTACAAGACGACTTGGTTTTAATTCAGCATCGTTAAACAATGAGAAAATTACGTTATTTGAAGTCTCGGTTATTTCACCTTGATAAATGATGTTTCCGTTCTTGATGCCAACATAAACTTCAGTATTTTGGTCGCTTTCCCCTATGATTTTTAAATTAGCGCACCCAATAACCAGAAAAGAGAAAATCAAAACTAAATACTTCACTAATCCTCCTTGAAATATAACGCCTTGCAGACCGGGAAACGACATTTTCATTGATCGTGCTTTATCGCTATCCTTTTGAAAAATAGCTCCCCTAAATAGCTGATCCTAATTGTGATACACCTGCTTCAATCCATGCTTGCCGCCCGGAAACGGTGCGGCAGTGTCCATAAAGTAGTAAACCTGCTCCAGTAAATTATCCATGTTTTTGCACTGATGATTCCGGGTTATCGTCTCGTGCAGGGCATGCCACAGTTTTTCAATTTTGTTATGCCATGGGCTATAAACCGGCAAGAACAGTAATTTGAACTTTGGGTTGTCGCTCAGCCACTTCTGGGTTTTCTTGCTCTTGTGGATGATGTAATTATCCACGATTAACCGAATGCTTTTAGCCCGACGATATTGGCCTTT
>NZ_ALAB01000037.1 GCF_000280055.1 Alishewanella aestuarii B11
TTTGGCGACTGATCTGATCGCGCAAACCGCATTGAGTTCCCTTACCTGAGTGATCTACTATTTGGCACAGTTATTTAGTGAGTAAACTGAGGTGCAGGTTGCAAAAAACAAAATAATAATAACAAAAGAATATCCACCTAAATTACCATGGACGCCCTGAATGTTTTTAGCACTAAGTAAAAACGCCATTCCAGCTAAAGGTAAGCAAACCAACCCTGTAATACCACTATAGAATGCAGCTTTCTCTCTTGAACTCGAATAGTTTCGAAAGTAGTAAATCGCACAAACATTTATGCATACTGTTAGACACAATAACATCCTGATCATTTCTAACTCCCTTATATATCAAGCCGCCGTTAAATACTCAGCTCGCTAACTCACAGCACATAGGTGACAGCCGCGCGGCTTTTGCCGTCGCGACCAGCGCTTTTACAGGCGATAAAATTTTTGTGCATGACGGCTTATTCAAGGGCAGTAAAACCAAGATTTTTTACAGAACCCTCTTCTGTTTTTAGCTCGTGCCACATCACTAGAAATTTAAGCATCTCACCTTTTTTCTTTTGCACTAGTAAGTTATTCGCTGGAACGATAATTTTATTATCATTCCATGTCAGGATGTAATTTAGACTTCTGAAACCGTTATCTGTGATATCAATTACGTCCTCAATCACCGCGGTATAGCTTTGATGCTTGTTATAAATAACTCGTTCGTCACTTGCATAACTAGATACTGAAAAAGATAGTAAAAAAAGTACCAGCGTGTTCAAAATTAGAAATTTTTTCATTGGTTAGATCCTTCTTGGTGTGTATCGCCCGAGCACAGCGGCACGAACAATGTAAATGTCCTACGCCACAGCCGCCAACCGCGGCGAATTGTTAGCTCAACTTGTAGCGTCTTGATAGCTAATCATCATAGCCTACTCCATTCCTTCGAGCCTGGGAGAGCATCAAGCGCCTTGTGGCTAGCAAAGAACCGCGTTAGTCCGCAGTCTCTGCACACAACTACGGTGAACTTGGCACTCGAAAAAAAGGAGCCCAAGTCCGGAAGATAATTAGGTGCATAGCCCCCACCAGACGAAATATCTTTGCTAGCGTATAAATTGGAGTGTCCGCACTCCGGGCAAGTTGAATATTTACGCACTATGGTTCCTTACTGACACAACGCTTATTCGACTGAAAGATCCGTATTTAAATACGGACTGCTCCGTATTTGTAAACTTAATGTAGAAACACTACATTGCTTTTTTAAAACATACAACAGCTTATAGGTACAGCCTACCTTTGCTTTACGGGCAGATTAATTCGCCCAACAAACTGAAATTTGGCTCTTTCCACTTCAGGCGCGATCCCCTCTTTCTTCGCCAAGCCATTACTTCAGTATCACATCAATGGTCTTTAACCCACTATCGCAGATTGCGACTCCGGTACGGCGAGCATACCGGAGTCGGGATTGGGTGCTATTAGGGGGAGCGGTTTAGATTCAGGTACAGGGCGTTTTTTTCGCTGAAGTATTAATTGAGTATCTGACCAAAGGTGTTTTGCCCACTATCGCAGTTGACGACTCCGGTACGCATGCATACCGGAGTCGGGCCGCAGGAGTCGGGCAGTGTCTCAGGCTGTTTGGTGGGAGCTTTAGGTTTGTTCAGGATTGGGATGCTTGGCAGCTTGCGTGGGCTCAGTATTTGCTGCCAGCGGCGCTAATTGCTGCCCGACTTTTGTTAGTGCCTGCGCCACCACTTTAGCCGGCTTATGCCGCAGTGCCAGCATCAGTCCGGTTAGCATAATAAGCAGCACGCCGGCGCCCTGCAACAGACTTAACTGCTCGGCAAACAGCAACCAACCGGCCAGAATAACGGTTACCGGCTCCAGATAAGCCAGGGTAGCGTACACCCGGGTCGGTAAATGCTGTAAGGCGACAATGGCGCAGTAGATCGCCAGAAAGCCGGGGAAAATACCGGCCAACGCAATCCAGAGCAGGCTGTCACTGGTTGGCGGCGCCATACCGCCTAAAAATGGCAATACGCAGCAGGCGCCAATCAGTAGCTGATAAAAGGTACGTTGTAACTGCGAGTGGCCAGGCTGCGGCCGGCGGTTTAACAGCAAAAAGCCACTGTAGGCCAGCAGTGATAACAGGCCAAACAGTAAGCCGGGCAACTGTGCGGCATCCAGCACCAGTTGAAACTGGAACTGCTGTAGCATGGCAAAACCTAAAAAAGATAAGGCAATCAGGCCGGTATCGGGTAAATCCAGCTTTTCCTGCAGCAGCCAGTGCGCGACGACGGCTGATAGCGGCGGTGCCAGATACACCAGCATTATCGCATTGGCCAGGCTGATATACTGAATGGCACTAAGAAAGCACAGCATAAAGCTGGCAGCAGTACGCCATTTAGCGCAATGCGCCAGTCGGGTTTGGTTTTTAGTAGCGCCAGCCGGCCGCTGGCCAGTAATAACAGCAATAGGCAGAGTGCGCCCACCGCCAAACGATAAAATGTCAGCTCAGCGGCGGCCAGGCCACTTAGTCTGGCAATCACCCCGCTACTGGCCATCGCTACTGCCGACACCAGCGCCAGCAGCATATAAAACCCCATGGCTTACCTCAAATAACAAAACCGGCCTACTGTGTGGCGAGTATGCCGGTTTTAGAATGGGTTTTCGAGCACCCTGAGTGCTTGGTACGCGTTAAAACTCTCAGATCTCTTACCTTTTGGCATTTACGTGAGCAGGCAAAAAGATCTGCCCGCAAGCAAGTGCTGTTCGTAGCTCACTAAAGATTGCGCATTGATAAATGAAGCAAAAAAAGCTACGATTGTAGCTTAATTGACTTCATTTGGTGGTGCTATGTCTACCCTTGCCTCTTTGTTGTTTAAAGAATATCGCCGTCAGGTGCTGGGCTTGCTGCTTTTGCACCCAGAGCAAGGCTATCACGTTCGGGAAATCGCTCGTTTAACTGGTACTCAAGCAGGCACCTTGCACAAAGAACTGGCAAAGCTGGCTGAGGCCGGTATTTTGCGAAAGACCCAGCAAGGCAACCAAACCTATTATCAGGCCAATAATGACTGTATTGTTTTTGAAGAGCTGGCCAGCATTATGCGCAAAACCAGCGGCTTGACTGAGGTGTTGCAAGTGGCGCTACAGCCTTTGTGTTCGAAGCTGAGCTTCGCAGCCGTGTATGGCTCCGTTGCCAGCGGTAAAGCCCATACCGGAAGTGATGTCGACGTGTTGCTGGTAGGTGATGTTACGTATGCAGACGCAATTAAAAACCTGTATCCGGCGCAGCAGCAGCTAGGCCGTGAAATTAATCCTAAACTCTACTCACCTGAGGAATGGCACACAGCCGTTGCTGCACAATCCGGTTTTGTCAGGCAGCTTTTGGCCAGCCCCATGCTAATACTATATGGAGATATGAATGACATTAGACAATCTGATAGGGAAACTGCTGGAGCGTATTGAGCCAGATCAGTACGCGATTCAACGTCTGGTTGAGGCGGCACAACGCAATATTAGAGATGCCCAACTGGAAGGACTTAGCAATGAAACCCGCTTTGATACCGGCTACAAAGCCATTATGCAATTGGCCAATGCAGCACTGCAGGCATCTGGCTTTCGCACCTTAACCAGCAAGCCAGGCCACCATCAAACGTTGATCCAATCCCTGGTGAAAACTATTGGTATAGAGACAGACCGCATGATTGTGCTTGATGCCCTGCGTAAGCAACGCAACGTGACAGATTACTCCGGTGATTTAGTCGAAGACGCTGCAGTAAAAGAATGCTTAGAACAAGCGCAAGACCTTTTAGTTTTAACCATTGCCTGGCTAAAAACCCATAGCAGCGGTAGTTAAACACAACAACCCGCCGAAATTAGAGTCTGAGACGCTATCCGAGCTATGGCGGGTTGACCGGGCTCCCGCTGCCAGTTTTGCCGTTTCGAGCAACGCTTTGAAGCCCGGCTTTATGAGACTATTAGCCAGAGTTCCGCATGCCGGCAGCGATACCGGCAATGGTGACCATCAGCGCGCGGTTGCTTTGTGCGGTTAAATCATCCGGTGCCTGGCGAGCGCGCTTTAACAGCTCCACCTGCAGGATATGCAATGGATCGACATAGGTATTGCGCAGCATAATCGACTCGCGGATCCAGCTTTCTTTTGCCATCAGCGTATCGCTGTGAATTAACTGCAGTAATAGCTGGCGATCGGCTGCCAGTTGCTGCCGCAGTTGTTCGCCCAACGGTTGCAGGGCGGCCGGCACCAGCACCTTGTCATAGTAGGCCGCTATCTCAGCATCGGCTTTTAAGAATACCATTTCCAGCATCGACAGCCGGGTAGCAAAAAACGGCCACTGCTGCTGCATTTCATCCAACAGCGCGCTGTGGCCAGCGTCGACCGCTTTGGCCAGTGCACTGCCGGCACCGAGCCAGGCGGGCAGCATTAAACGGTTTTGCGACCAGGCGAAAATCCAGGGGATAGCCCTTAAACTCTCGACACCACCGGTCGGGTTACGTTTTGCCGGCCGGCTGCCCAGTGGCAATTTACCCAGCTCCTGCTCCGGCGTGGCGGCACGGAAATAAGGCACAAATTCCGGATTATGCCGCACGACCGCACGATAGGCGTCGCAGGAGTCGCTGGCCAGCGTGCTCATAAGCTGGCGCCAGCTGGCTTTGGGTACCGGCGGCGGCAATAACAGCCCTTCCAGTACCGCACTGGCATACAGCGCCAGGCTGCGCACCGCTAATTGTGGCAAGCCGAATTTAAAACGGATCATCTCGCCCTGCTCGGTCACCCGCAAACCGCCGACTAACGAACCCGGCGGCTGCGATAAGATCGCCGCATGCGCCGGGCCACCACCACGGCCAATGGTACCGCCGCGGCCATGGAATAAAGTCAGTTTCACACCATAATCACGGCTCAACTGAACCAAGGCTTCCTGCGCGCTATATTGCGCCCAGGCCGCGGCCAGCACGCCGGCATCTTTGGCTGAGTCAGAGTAACCAATCATCACTTCCTGGCGGCCATTAATATAGCCACGGTACCAGTCGATGCTAAGCAGCTGCTGCATACAGTCCGGTGCGTTTTGCAAATCACTCAGGGTTTCAAACAAGGGCGCTACCGGCATTGGGAAACTGATACCGGCTTCTTTTAACAATAGTTGCACCGCCAGCACATCTGACGGCTTACCAGCCATCGAAATCACATAGGTACTTAAGGCTTCACTGCCATGGCGCGCTACGATATCGCAGGTATCCAGTACTTCCTGTACTTCAGCCGATGGCTGCCATTGCTTCGGGAACAGCGGTCTTTTGTTTGGCAGTTCGCGCAGTAAAAAGGCCTGACGGTCGGCTTCGCTCCAGGCAGCATAATCGCCCAGCCCCAGATAACGCGTTAATTCTGAAAACACCTGAGCATGGCGGCCGGCATCCTGGCGGATATCCAGTTTTAGCAGCGTTAAACCAAAGGCATAGCCGCGGCGCAGCGTGTCAGTGAGCCGGCCCTGGGCAATGCGGGTCATGCCGCTTTGCTGCAGTGACTGATAGCACAGCAGCAAGGGCTCTAGCAGCTGCTGATTATGCCAAATCAGATCGGCCGGGCGCTGCAGCCGGTCATGTTTTAAGGCTTCGGTTAACCAGTCGCGGGTATAAATCAGTTGCTGGCGTAACTTATTTAACACGGCGCGATATGGCTCGGATGCCTGTTCACTGGCGGCTTGCAGCTCTGCCGAGGCCTGGTTCATCGACAGTTCGGTCGACAGCAAGTCTAAATCTTTAATAAATAAATCTGCCGCCTTCCAGCGGCTTAGTAATAGCACCTGACGGGTTACCTTGGCAGTAACGAAAGGATTACCGTCACGGTCGCCACCCATCCAGGACGAAAAGCGCACCGGCGCTGCGTCCAGCGGTAAACCTTCGCCCAGTGCGCGTTGTAAATCGGTATCCAGCTCGCGCAAAAAATCCGGCACCGCCTGCCAGAGTGAGCTTTCAATTACAGCAAAACCGGATTTTGCTTCATCTACCGGCGTTGGCCGCTGTTCGCGGATTTCATTGGTATGCCAGGCCTGGCTAATCAGTTCGGTGAGCCTGAGCTCGGTTTGCTGGCGCTGCCACGGCGTTTGCGGCTGTTCCAGCGCGGCCAGACAGCCGGCAATTTCGGTAAGCTTGTGGATCAGGGTGCGACGCGCTACCTCGGTCGGGTGCGCGGTTAACACCAGCTCAATCGACAAATCATGCAGCGCCTGGCGGATATCGGCTTTGGCGATGGCCTGCTGTTGTAAGCGTTGAAACAGTTCGGTTAAGGGTTCCGGCTTTTCAATACTGCTACGCCCGGCGGCGCTGATACTAAATTGCTGTTCGGCCAGATTAGCCAGATTCAGAAACTGCGCAAAGGCGCGGGCCACCGGCAGTAACTCATCATCCGACAGTGCCGTCAGCACCTGCCGTAGCTGTTCCGCCTGCTGATTATCACCTTGCCGCGCTGCCTTAGACAGCTGACGGATTTGCTCCACCCGTTGTAACACTGCATCACCCAGATGCTGACGCAGCGTTTCACCCAGCTCGGTACCCAGTAACCCGACATTGGCTCTGAGAGCCGCATATTGATCCATAACCGTGCTCCACTACTTATTGATAAAATACACCCTAACGCGTTCTGCTTTGGTACTCAACTATGATGTGTTTCAGGCGCAGCAACATTTAGCCCGCGTTTTTCAGGCATAAAAAAACCAGCGCCCCCAGGGAGGAAGGCGCCGGTTTTGGCCAAAAAAGGGCTTTGTTAACGCTTAGAAGTCGTACTTCAGACCCGCGGTAATACGGCGGCCAATAACTTCAAAGGCAGCACCATCGTCATAAACACCTGGTTGACGCGGTGGGTTGCGGTCAAACATATTCAACATACCGGTACGCAGCTGCAGCTTAGGGCTGACATTGTAACGGGTCGTTAAATCAAAGGTGGTGTACGAAGGTACATCGTTGTAGTTGTTGACGTTTGGCGACCAGGTATTCGACAGTACTGTGGCTGAACGGTGCGTCATGGTCAGCGCAGCCGAGAAGTCAGCATAGGTATAGTCGGTGGTCCAGCGATGTTTCCATTTCGGTCTTAATACCTCACCGGTATTAATTACCTGATCATCCGGCCGGCCGGTAGAATTGTACATCCGCTCCTGCAGATAGGTACTGATTAAACGGAAACCAAAATCACCGACGGCGGTAGCCAGACGGTAGTTCGCCTCGATATCAAAACCTGAAGTCCGGCTAACTGCAGAGTTAACTGGCTTCTCGAAGTAGTTAACGATCTCAAAAGTTTGCGGATCACGCTCAATCAGCGGGCAATACGGGTTGTCCAGCGAGTCGGCCTGGTAACACAGTGTCACCAGCGAGGTACCGGTAAAGCTGTTGATCATATCGCTGATATCAAACTTCCAGTAATCAACGGTCAGGCTGAAATTGTCGATAAAGGCCGGGGTATACACAAAGCCCACGGTAATATCTTTTGCCACTTCGTTTTTCAGCTCAGTGTTACCAACGATAAAGCCCGGACGGGTAGAACTAAACCATTCTGCTGAAGGTTCAAAGCTAGTCGGAATGCCCTGGGCCGCACAGTTCGCCCGGATATTATCCGCGTACTTCTCTGGCAGCGCATTAGCGCGGCTGGATGCACACCAGTCGGTGATCGAGCGGAAGGTTTGACCCGGCGGGTTATACAGTTCACCGATATTAGGCGCCCGAACTGACTTAGAACGGTTCACCCGCACCCGCAGTTCATCGTTTACCGCCCAGTTGAGGCCGATTTTCCAGGCATTATCGGTACCGGAAGTGGAGTAGTCCATCCAGCGGAAGGCAGTTTCTAACGTCAGCATATCAGCAAACGGCAGATCAGCCAGCAGCGGTACTGACAGCTCGGCGGCCATTTCTTTCACATCAAAATCACCGGCTAACGGCGCCGACTGGTTGTTAAATAATAAGCCATCACGCATTGCCGGATCCGGCAGGGTATCGGCCTTTTCTTTACGGTATTCGGCTGTTAAGGCACCGGCCACACCACCGGCAGGCACTTCAAACAGCTCACCACTTACAGAGGCTCCAACCACATGCTGCTGAATAGACGAGCGGCGCAGCGCGTCGGTGCTCACCCAGTTGTAGGCATCCTGGTTATAAATGCCGCGACCAAAGATATCTAACGGCAGACAGCCATTAGCACGGGCCGCTGCGCTGCGACAAACAATCTGGCCGTCCAGTTCGATGGCATCAACCGCATCGTAGAAACGCTGCTCAAACATCTCACCATACCACTCGGTATCGGCCTGCACATGGCCTGAAGTGGCATAAACATCATAGGAATAGTCGCCAACAAAGCCTTCCAGTCCCAGCGCGATCCGCGCCAGCGTTCTGTCCTGGCTGTAGCGACGGTTGCCGAAATCAGAGGCCAGATAGCCCATCGATACCCGGCCATCCGGGAAGTTGCTATTGGCCGTGCTACGGATCAGATCACGAGCCGCCTGCGGTAACAGCGCATTATCACCCAGTACGCCAAAGCTCAGGAACGCCGGTGAGCTTTCGCCGTAGGCATCGGTTTTTGAGTAGGTAAATTCCGCAGTAAAGGCATGATTATCGTTAATATCGTACTTCATGCTGCTGAACAGGTTGATCCGATCCAGCGGCGTACGTAAAAACTGGTTCTCGGCAAATACATAACCTTCACCGCCGAGGTAGTCGACCCGGCCATTCGGGTTAGGTGGTAATGGCTGACCCAGCGCCATTTCTTTTAACTCGCCGCTATCGGTAAAGTTATAACGCTTACCGCCCACCACAAAGGTACCGGTTTTATCATAGGCGGCCAGTACCTGGCGGCCTAACAAGCCTTCGAACACCGCATTGGGTTCGTTGCGGGCATCAAAATCGACCGCCCCTACCCGCGGGTTGCGGATCACGATTGGTGCATCACGCAGATAATCCCGATCCATATAGCTGATTTGCTTTTGCCGTGCCCAGCTCAGGTTGGTAATAAAGGATGCCCGGCCCGACTCTGAACCAAAGGTAATAGAGGCGTATTCTTCCTCACCCCCGCTTTGCGTTGGTTGGGTGGTCGATACGTCCAACGTAATGCCGTCATAGGATTTTTTGGTAATGATGTTCACTACCCCGGCAATCGCATCAGAACCATAGACCGCAGAAGCACCACCGGTGGTGATTTCAACCCGCTCGACCACGGCCGTAGGAATATTGTTTAAATCTACTGCTGAGCTGCCCGGTGCGCCCGAGACAAAACGGCGACCATTTACCAGCACCAGGGTACGGCTGGAGCCCAGGCCGCGCAGGTCAGTATTGTTTAAACCGCTGGCAAAGACAGTATTATTTGAAGTTTCCGGCGATAAACCAACCAGGGTATTCGGCAACTTGTGCAGTAAGTCCCCCACGTTCACCACGCCAGCCGAAACCAGTGAGTCTCCGGTAATAACGGTAATTGGTGTCGGCGCCAGCTCACCAATACGTTTAATTCTTGAACCTGTGACTTCAATCCGCTCCACCAGGGCGGTTTCTTCCTGTGCCACGGCGACAGTACTAAAGCCGGCAATGGCCACTGGCGCAGCCAGCATCGCCAGGCGCACAGCTGTATTTATTATGGATTTTTGCATAACGCTCCCTCTGGACCCCGGCCAGTTAGCTGACCAGGTTGTTATTAGACATTTTTAATGGTGTTACACCGCTTGTAGCCCGCGCGAAGCTAATGGCCACAGTGTTGAGGGTCCAGCGAAAAGACACCGGGATGGAGAGCGCCGGGATAAGCGGGACTAAAAGCGGGACAAGATCCCGCGCAAGCTGCGCCACGCCTTACATCAGCGCGGGCTTATACAAAAAAGTAACAATGCTACCAGCTAACATATTTTCGGGACAAAACTGATACATTCAAGAATGTATCTTTATTACACTTAATGCATTGTTAATACGGTCAGCACCGGCAAGCTGCCGGCCATGCCGACCCTAAAGCGAACCGAGTATGAAACTAAGCTGTTTAATCGTGGATGATGAACCTCTGGCCCGGGCCGGGATCCGTCATTTACTGGAGCAACAAGCGCAATTTGTGATTAGTGCCGAAGCGGATAATGGTGCCGATGCCCTGAAACTGGCACAGTTACATCAGCCGGATATCATTATTCTGGATGTGGAGCTGCCACTGCTGGACGGCCTGACGGTATTGCAGCAATTGCGGCATCAGTCGGCGGTGATCCTGTGTAGCGCCTCTGCCGATTACGCAGTACAAGCCTTTGAGCTGAGCGCTGTTGATTTTTTGCTAAAACCCTTTAACGCCGGGCGCTTCCAGCAGGCGCTGCTCAAAGCCTGCCATAGAATAATTGGTAGTCTTTCACAAAACGGCAACGAGGCAACGCCACGCTATGCTGAGCGCCTGACTATCCGTGATCCGGGCCGGCTACGTTTGGTTGAGGTTACAGATATTCGCTGGATCCAAAGTGCCGGTAACTATGTTGAAATTGCCGTGTACTCCCAGCCTAAAATGTATTTACTGCGCGAGAGTATGGCTTCGCTACAACAAAAACTGGATCCGGCGTTATTTGCCCGGGTACACCGCCGTTATCTGGTGCGCAAGCAGGAAATAACCGAACTCAGACCCGGTGAAAAAGGCGACGCCAGCCTGGTACTAAAGTGTGGTAGCGTCCTGCCGCTATCTCGCCGTTACCGGGAGCAACTGGCCGCGATCTTTAGTTAGCTGCCTTGCTGTCTGGCCCTGACCTTGCTGCATCGGCGCAGCTTTTAAGGTTATACTGGCGGCAGTAATCTGTTTCGGAGTTGTTGTGATGCAAAATTCCTCTGCGGCCAAGCCCGCGAAAAAAGGCGGCGGCCTGCTACCCAATCTGCTGATTAACGTGGCCATTCCGGCGATTATCTTAAGTAAATTCTCCGGCGAGCAGCATCTGGGGCCGGTATGGGGTTTAGTGGTCGCGCTGGCGTTTCCGGTGTTGTATGGCCTCTGGGATCTGAAACAGGCCGGCAAGGTGAATTTTTTCTCGGTGCTGGGGGTGATCAGTGTGCTGCTGACCGGCGGTATCGCGCTGTTGCAACTGGACGCCAGCTATATTGCGATTAAAGAGGCGGCCATTCCCGGCGCCATTGGTCTGGCGGTGTTAATCAGCCAGTATACGCCCTACCCGCTGGTGCAAAAGTTTATCCTGAACGGCGAGATCCTCGACACCGACAAGCTGTATCAGGCACTGGCAGAGCGGCAAAACACGGTATTATTTGAGCGCAAACTGGCGCAGGCCGGCTATCTGGTCGCCGCTTCGTTTTTCCTGTCATCGGCGCTGAATTATATTCTGGCCAAGGTGATCCTGGTCAGTCCGCCGGGCACCACCGCCTTTAATGAAGAGCTGGGCAGAATGACCTGGCTAAGTTACCCGGTGATTGTCCTGCCCAGTATGCTGGTGCTGTTTTTTGCCATCTGGTTTATTTTCAGCAGTATCAGCAAGCTAACCGGCCGCGAGCTGGATAGCTTTTTAAACCAGCCTTAATCAACCTTGTTATTTGGCGGCAGCTGCGCCCGCAGCGCTGCCAGCTCGGCCTGCAGTTGTTGCATCTGGCTGACTAGGTCATGTTGCAACTGCTGTTTGGCATCAATTTCTTCTTTATGCTCCTCGTCATGCATGCTTTGCACGGCGTTCACGATCACCGCAATAAACAGGTTTAACATGGTAAAGGTGGCAATCAGGATAAAGGGCACAAAAAACGCCCAGGCATAGGGGAATTGCTCCATTACCGGCCGTGAAATGCCCATCGACCAGCTCTCCAGCGTCATGATCTGGAACAGCGTATACAGGGTGCGGCCAATATTACCAAACCATTCCGGGAAGGCTTCGCCAAACAGCTTGGTTGCCATTACCGCGGCCACGTAATACACCAGCCCCAGTACCATGGCAATCGACAACATACCGTTTAACGACTGCACCAGTGCGCCAACGATTTTTTTCATCGAGGGTACAAAGGTCAGTACCCGCAATACCCGCAGTACCCGTAGCGCGCGCAGCACTGCAAAAGGCCCGCTGGCCGGTACCAGCGCTATCGCAACCACGGTGAAGTCGAACAGGCTCCAGGCATCTTTAAAAAAGGCGCCGCGATAGGCAAAGATACGCAGTGCAATCTCCAGCACAAATACCGCCAGGATCCATTTATCCAACAGCATCAAAGGCCCGCCGGCCTGCGCCATCACAGTCGGTACTGTCTCTAACCCCAGAATAACGGCGTTAAGCAGAATTAAACTTAATAAGGTGCGCTGCACCCAGTTTTTTTCCAGCCAGCTTGCTACCTGTTGCTGTAAAGTCAAACTCACCGTGCCCGTCATCTCTGTCATAATTCCTCCCGGCTTTGTTGGGCGCTATTGTAGAAGAACGCGCTAAGAGATCAATCGCTATTGGCGTGAGTATTGGATGAGGTGTAATCGGATGGTACAAGCGGTATTTTGCTGCTAAATTACTGCCACTGAGAAAAGGAATTTCATATGACTTATAGCAAGGCTCTGCTTTTGATTGTCTTTGTGCTACTTGGTTTTGCCGGATATCTCGTGCTCACACCCAAGCCAGCGCCACAGCGTGTGCTGCCGCCAGAGCAACAGCTCGTTGCAGCAAGCAGTAGTGACGCGCCTTTGTCCCGCATGCAAACGGTTGCGTCCGCAGAACAATATAGTGTCGATGAGCTACCACTAGTGAGTCCGGTAGAAGGTGATTTACTGGATAACCTGCATCAATTACTTTTTGGGTTACTTAGCACAGCTGAGTTACAGCAGTCATCCATCCTCAGTGAGCAAGGCTACCCAGGTGTTGAGGAGCTCAGATTCGCCGCCAATTACAATGCTTTAGACTTTGCGAGCTGGCTGTTTAATCAACATAATCAGCAAATTATCGCGCCTCATTCAGGAACAGAATTAAATGCGTCAGCCCTAAGAGTACTGAGTTTTGTTAAAGCCGTGACTGATGCAGAACAGGCTATACGCTACCAGCAGCCAGATTTTAGTTTCAACGCAGCGAATCCTTACTCTCAAGCCTTATTAATTGAAGATCAACAAGTCAGGGATGCGCTGACAGCCCTGGTGTTTGCCTCAGCGATACTAGGCGAGGAGCTGGGGCTTGAAGCGCTGGCCCGGGCCCGCTTTCATATTGTAATTGCTAATTGGAATAACGAAGACTTAGCTCAAGACACAAAGTTTCTGCGCTACTTTGCAATAGCCGCAAAACAACTACCGCTGTTGGCCATCGATAGCTATGTCGAAACGCACTACCCTGAGCGATATGCCGAGTACTTAGAATATAAAAACAGCGTTAAATAATTAGACAACAAAAAACCCGGCACTGAGGCCTGTCTCTTATACACAAATCCCCCGGTTTTTACTGGGGGATTTTTTGAACTCTCCGCACGCTTTCCGATCAGATCTTTCACTTAATCTAAAGGTGAATACTGATGAACAATGCACAATGGGCAAAAAGTACTTTTGGTCAGGCCGACTTAGGGGATCCCCGCCGAACCACACGTCTGGTAAAGTTAGCGGAAACCTTAGCAAACGATCCAGGAAAGCCATTCGTGTCTATTACACAATCCCCCGCCGATATGGAAGGCGCTTATCGTTTTATCCGTAATGAGCACGTCAATGCTGACGCGATAGCAAAAGCAGGCTATCTGGTCACAGCAGCGCAAGCCGCCAAACATAATTTATTACTGGCTTTAGAGGATACCACTGCCATCACTTACAGCCATCGTTCCGTGCGAGATGAGCTTGGTCATGTCAATCAAGGAAATAACTATCGGGGCATACTTGCGCACAGCGTTTTGTTATTCGCTCCTGAGCAACAAGAGCTTGTTGGATTAATTGAACAATCCCGCTGGACACGGGATATCAGCACGCGCGGAAAGAAACATGTGCGAACACAAACACCTTATGAAGAGAAAGAAAGCTTCAAGTGGCAGTCTGCTTCGGTCAATCTATCGGCACGATTAGGCACTAAAATGGCCGATGTGATATCCGTCTGCGACCGCGAAGCTGATATCTATGAGTACTTGCAGTATAAGCTCTCAAAGCAACATCGCTTCGTGGTTCGTTCCATGCAGAGTCGCCATATTGAGCAGTCTGAACAGAAGCTCTACGACTATGCTGCAGGTCTTGAAAGCGCCGGACAAAAGCAAATCCATATAGCGCAAAAAGGTGGACGTAAAGCACGTACAGCAACAGTAGACATTGTCTTTGCGCCAGTCACGTTGCAAGTGCCGGCAAATAAGCGTGGCGAATCACTATCGCTTTATTATGTCGGGTGCGAAGAGCGAGCCGATGACAAAAACGCGTTAAATTGGCATTTGCTGACTACCGAACCAGTCCAGAGCAAAGCAGATGCACTGAACATCATCCGTTATTACGAGCATCGCTGGTTAGTAGAAGAATATCACAAAGCCTGGAAAACGGATGGTACAGATATTGAGAATGCCCGCTTACAAAGTAAAGATAACATTGAGCGGCTTGTGACCATCAGCGCCTTTATTGCTGTAAGAATAGTGCAGCTGAAGTTTGCGCGCGAACAACCAGACGAGATAAGTTGTGAACAGGTGCTGTCGCCAAAAGCCTGGAAATTGTTATGGATAAAACGGGTCAGCAGGACCTTACCTGACACCGTCCCCTCGATGAAGTGGGCTTATACCGAGCTTGCAAAGCTCGGTGGGTGGAAAGATACAAAACAAACCGGCAAGGCCTCGGTCAAGGTATTGTGGCAAGGATGGTTCAAACTACAAACCATCCTTGAAGGTTATGACCTAGCAAAGTCTCTTGAGGCTGACTTGTGATCAAGAGACAGGCACTGAGGCCGGGTTGGATGCGTTAACCGCTTCGCTTAGAACGCGTAAGAGAAGCTGGTGTAGAAGAAACGGCCGATATTATTGTACAGACCGGTTTCTGCGGTAGTGCCTAAAGCCACACCGGGCAGATCGCGGTTAAACAGGTTATCAACACCGAATGCCAGTTTAACGCCGCTGGCGAAGTCGTAACCCAGGCGGATATCGGTTACGAAGTAACTACCATAACTCATAATATCGCTTGGATCCGGGTTCAGCGCCAGTGACTGGCTGGTGAACAGCGATACCGCATCGATATAGCGGGTTTTAAAGCCAGCTGTCCAGGCATCGTAACGGTAGTTCACGCTCAGGTTAGCTTGCCAGGTCGCGTCACCGGCAACACCGGCGTTTTCAATATATTCGTTCGGGAAGTTCTGGAACGAATAGGTTTTACGCGATTCCAGCCAGGTACCAATTAACTTGGTATTAAAGCGACCGCCCAGGGCGTCAAAATCATAACCAAATTCAAAATCGATACCGCTGGCCGTTTGTGCCGCCACGTTCTGTACTACTGAGGTAATTAAGCGCAGTGTCTGGGTTTGCGGGTTACGCTGTACCAGATTACAGAACTGCATATTCGGGCCACTGGCCGAATCGACACAGCGGTTCAGAATATTTTGGGCAGAAATAGAGGCGATAGCGTCATTGATTTCAATCGACCAGTAGTCAACGGTCATGCTAAAGCCGCGGATAAAATCTGGCTGGTAAACAAAACCAACAGTGTAACTATCTGATTTTTCAGCACGCAGATCCGGGTTGCCGCCGTTTAAACCTTCAACTGTCGCTGCAGGGTTGTTCAGCTGGAAGTCCGGGGCAATACCAATGGCCGCACAGTTGTTTACCCGCGTCTGACTCTGGCGCTCGGTGGTAGCGCACGGATCTGTTACCCGGAAGAAGGTTTGGTTTTGCGGGCCAAACAGTTCGCTGATATTCGGTGCCCGCAGCGCTTCAGAGTAAGTGGCACGGATCCGGAACTCGCCGTTCAGGCTCCAGTCCAGACCGGTTTTCCAGCTGGTGGCATCACCGATGGTGCTGTAATTGGCGTAACGCACCGCAGCATCAAATACCAGATCCTGGATCAGGGGCAGATCAGAGAGCAATGGTACTGACACTTCGGTAAAGGCTTCTTTCACATCGAACTCACCGCGCATATATTGCAGTGAATTCAGGAAAGTAGCGCCGGTAGCGGCAAAGCGATCCGGTACAGATTCACTTTCTTCTTTACGGTATTCAACACCGGCTGAGAAGCCGACCATACCGGCAGGTAATTCGAACAGACCACTGTTGTTAACGCTGGCATTCGCCACTTGCTGGCGGATGGTGCTGTGGCTGTAAGAGGTGGTATTAAACCAGTTACGGGCCGCATCATTAATGGCGTTGTCACCAAACAGGCTGGTTGGTGCACAGCCGTTGGCGCGGGCAGTGGCGTCACGACACACAATACGACCATTAGCATCAACTACGGCATCAACTGACTGGGCGAAGTTAGTGCGGATCAGGTTGTTATAGTTAACCTGCTCCAGCTTGGTTTCGCCGTGGGTAACATAGGCTTCAAAACCCCAGTCTGCCGACAGCTCACCCTGCGCACCCGCAACAAAGCGTGATGTAGTACGGGTATTTTGTTCAAAGCGACGGCCAGCATCTTTCTGGAAGCGGTGAATACGGATTGAATCCAGGTTATTGGCGTCCATCAGCGCTGCCATGCTGTCATCCAGGTAGGCGTTATCGCGCATAATGCGGATCGCTGAGCCATATTCAAAGAATGATGGCTGACCTTCGTTACTGCCTTTGCTGCGTACATATTTGCCTTCGGCAAACAGGTTGATGCTGTCGGTCAGGTCAAAATTGGCTTTCATATTCAGGTTCTGGCGGTTAAAGCTTGGCTGCAGATCCTGATACTGCCGCAGATCTAAAAATTCACAATTGCTGCAGTGTTCAATATTGCCATAGGTGGTACCCAGGTTCTGCAGGCGCACGCTGCCGTCCTGGTTAAAGATGTACCAGTCACCATTTAACTTAAAATTACCGGCCGTTGAGCTGTCATACCAACCGGCATTAGCAACGGTGATCCGATCCGGAATACCATCGTGAATAAAGACGCCGTTGCTATCACGACCATCACGGTCAGCCGGGTTAGCGACAGCCATATAAGAGGTGCGGGTTTGCCGGCGGTCAGTGGCGTTCATCCCTTCCTGACCAGAAAACTCAGCAGCTACTGCAAAGTTACCACGGCCCGCAGCGAAGTCGGTACCAAAGGATAATAAGGCTTTATGGTTATCGTACGGGTTATCCTGAGCAAAACCACGGCTTAGCACCAGATCGAAACCCTGAATATCTTTTTTCAGTTTAAAGTTTACTACGCCGGTTACCGCGTCGGCACCATATACAGCTGAGGCACCACCGGTAATAATTTCCACCGAGTCTAACCAGGCAGTAGGAATGCTGTTGGTATCGACCGCAGCACTGCCGGCACTGCTGGCGACATGGCGACGGCCATCAACCAGCACCAGCGTACGGGAAGCGCCCATACCGCGTAAATCCAGTAAGCTTAAGCCGGCAGTACCGATAAAACGGCCTGCGTTAGCCAGTGAATAAGTGGCAGCCAGTGACGGTAATTCTTTTAACACTTCACCAATATTCATGGCGCCGGTTTCCACCAGATCACGACCGGAAATCACCGTTACCGGTGACGGGGCTATAGCGCCTTCACGCAGAATGCGCGAACCGGTAACCTGAATGCGCTCGGTTGCCGCCTGCGGGCTTTCTTCTGCCACAACCCACTGTGGACTGGCTGCAGCAACGGCAGCGGCCACCACACTTAAACGCAAAGAATTCACTTTGGATAACGATACAGACATGCTTGCTCCTGAATAAAACAGCCAGTGGCTGATACAACTCAGCAGTACCAGTGCCGGCACTGCTGCAGAGGGCGCGCATTGTAGGGAATTGTGGTGAAATCGCCAGCAAAAACTGCCTGAAAAATACCGATCGGTGAGTATTTATGCAGTTCCTGAATAAGAAAAAACCAAGCTGCTGGCTTTTAGAGCAGATTTAGAATGAGCTAATGCAGGCCAGCCTCAGCCAGCGCCAGCCGCAGAATCGCATAGTTATGCAATGCTATATGGCCGCATGAAAGCGCTGAAAAGCCGCCTGCAAATCGTCGATTAAATCCTCTGGATCTTCCAGGCCGATATGCAGCCGGATCAAGGGCCCGCTATAGGGCCAGTGGCTGGCCTGGCGCAGCGTCTGCACATTGAGGGTTGCTGTGATCAGGCTTTCATAGCCGCCCCAGGAAAAGCCCATTTTAAAATGCTGCATTCCTTCGATAAAGGCTTCCACTTGTTTTAATGAGCCTTGGCTCAACACGAACGAAAACAAGCCATTGCTACCGCTAAAATCACGTTTAAATTGCTGATGACCTGGGTGATCGGCAAAGGCCGGATGCCGCACCGTCGCCACCTCGGGTCGCTGTGCCAACCACTGTGCTACCTGCAACGCATTTTGTTCATGCTGCTTTAACCGCACCCCTAAGGTGCGCAAGCCACGACTGGCAGCATAGACATCGTCGGCTGAAGCACAGTAGCCCATTAAATAGCTATGCTCGCGCAGTTGTGACCAATATTGCTCAGTGGCACTGGCGGTGCCAAGCATCACATCAGAGTGACCGATAATATACTTGGTCGCCGCCTGAATTGAGATATCCACGCCCAGTTCAAAGGGCTTACACAAAATCGGCGAGGCCCAGGTATTATCCAGTACCGTAATGATTTGACTCGCCCGCGCCACCGCACAAATTGCCGGTATATCCTGCACTTCCATGGTCAGCGAGCCAGGCGATTCCAGAAAGATCATCCGGGTATTGGGTTTAATCAATGCCGCAATACCGGCTCCGATCAGCGGGTCATAATAAGTAGTCTCAATCCCCAGCCCAGCTAGTAACTTATCGCACAGTGCCCGGGTCGGTTCATAGACACTGTCCACCATCAACAAGTGATCGCCCTGCTTTAAAAACGCCAGTAAAGCACCTGATACCGCCGCGGCACCACAGGGATAGAGTGCACAACCCGCGCCGCCCTCCAGTTCACACATGGCTTCCTGAAACGCAAAATGCGTTTGGGTGCCGCGCCGGCCATAATAGGGTACCCGGTTACCACGCTGCTTCGTCGCCTCACGCAATTCCTGCATGGTATCAAATACGATGGTTGAAGCGCGTACCAGTGGCGGGTTAACCGCACTGCCCGTCCATTGCTTACTACGACCGGCATGAATTAACTGGGTATTTTTTTTCATGTTGCAGCTCCAATTCGACCAAAGTGGCGTAGCAAAGACATCTGGAAGTCTGTACACTCTAAGATATGGCTATCCTAAGGCAAAATTTAGTTAACGTCACGCTATCTTTAATTGTGGTACTGGTTTGACACCAGGTTATTGAGGTTCTAGCTTTAATAAATATAACAAGGAGATAACACCTATGCATAGCTTCAAGCCCCATCCTCTTGCGTTAGCCGTGACGCTGGTGCTTTCCAGCCCACTCGCTCTGGCTCAACAAAGCAGCAATACTGAAACCGAAGAAAAGGCCGAACGTATTGAGCAAATCGTAGTAACCGGTACCCGCGTAGCGGGCCGTTCGGTATCAGATACGGCAGTGCCAATTGATGTTGTCAGCGCCGAAAGCCTGACCCGCGCCGGCTCCACTGAACTAAACCAGGTGCTGTCCACTGCTTTACCTTCATTTAACTTCCCACGTCCCGGCCTGGCTGACGGCACCGATACGGTGCGCCCGGCAACCTTACGTGGCTTAGGGCCAGACCAGTCTCTGGTATTAGTTAACTCCAAACGCCGGCATGCTGCAGCCCTGGTTAACGTTAATGGAACTGTGGGGCGTGGTTCATCGGCGGTGGATTTAAATACTATTCCAACCGCTGCTATCAATTCGGTTGAAGTCTTGCGTGACGGCGCCTCAGCCCAATATGGCTCAGATGCAATCGCCGGGGTACTCAACGTGCGGCTGCGCGAAGCCAGTGAAGGCGGTAACTTTACCAGCTCCTATGCCTGGCGCGATACCAGTTACACTGTACCCACTACCCCGGTAGTTGCCGGTGCCACCTGGAGCGCGCCCAGCACCCTTCGCCGCAGCCGGGTAGATGGAGAAACGCTGACGTTAAGCGGCTGGCGCGGCTTTGAACTGGGTAATAACGGCTATCTGACGGTATCGGCAGAATATAAAGAGGCAGAGCGCACTGAGCGCGGTGGCTGGGATCACCGCCAGCAATACAACAGAGTCAATGGCGAGTTTGATCCACGTGAAGCATTGGTCAATCGCTTTAATGCCTGGTATGGCGAGCCGGAACTGGACCAGTTCACCTTTTTCGCCAATGCCGGTAAAACCCTGGAAAATGGTAAGGTGTATGGCTGGCTGAGCTATCAGGATCGCGAAGCACGCTCTGCCGGTTTCTTCCGTACACCGAATGACGTGCGTAACGTACCGGAAATTCATCCGGATGGCTTCCTGCCAATTATTGCCCCTGATGTCACAGACGCCAGTGCGGCGGTCGGTTATGAGTTTGATGTCGGTGAATGGACAGTAGACAGCTCGCTGGTTTGGGGGCAAAACCGCATGGCCTTTACCATCGAGAATACGCTGAACCGCTCAATTGGCCCGTTAAGCAAAACCGAGTTTGATGCCGGTGGCTATCGTTATGGCCAGGCAGTATTTAACCTGTCAGGTGTACGCTCCTTTAATGTTGATGGTTTAGCCTCGCCGCTTAACCTGGCAACCGGTGTAGAAATGCGCCGTGAGCGTTACGGCATTTTCGCCGGTGAACCGGATTCCTGGCGTAATGGTGGCGTGCTGTTAAACGGTGCACCGACTGCTTCGGGTGCTCAGGTATTCCCGGGCTTCCGTCCCTCTAACGAAGTACGGGCGACCCGTCGCGCCATTGGCGTTTATGTCGATCTGGAAGCGAATCTGACCGACAATATGCTGGGCTCAGTAGCGGTAAGAGCCGAAGACTACTCCGACTTTGGCAGTAACGTGACCGGCAAGGCAGCACTGCGTTATGACTTTACCGATACCTTTGCCGTGCGGGGTTCAGTACAGAATGGTTTCCGTGCGCCTTCTCTGCAGCAACAGAACTTTACGGCTACCTCTACCAACTTTATCAACGGTATTCCGTTTGATATTACCACCTTCCCGGTGAATGATCCGGTAGCTCAGGCGCTGGGCGCTAAAGCCCTGGATGCAGAAGAGTCGGTAAACTACTCACTGGGTACCGTATTCCGTGTTGGACCAGTTTCAATCACTATCGATGGTTATCGTATCGATATTGATGATCGGATCGTGCTATCCGAAAACCTGACTCAGAATAATGTGCGTGAGTATCTGACTTCTCAGGGCTTTATCGGTATTGGTGGCGGCCGCTTCTTTATTAACGGCGTCGACACCGAGACCAAGGGTGTGGATGTGGTCATTAACTGGACCTTACCCACCGATAAGCTCGGCTTATTCGACTTCACTTTGGTAGGTAACTACAATGAAACCAAGGTGAAATCGGTGCCGGCGACCTCACAGCTTTCCGCACTGAATCCGGCGCCAACCCTGTTTGGTCGGGTGAATGTGCTGACCTTTGAGAAAGGTACACCGAAAGATAAAATTGGTGCCACGGTAAACTGGAGCTTTGATAGTTTAAGCGCGACCTTAAAGGCTACCCGCTATGGTGAGGTGTTAGCGCCGGGCACCACTGCAGCCACCGACTTTGTATTAACACCTAAAACACTGGTTGATCTGGAAGCTCGCTACGAGTTTAACGATAACTGGACGGTAGCCTTTGGCGCCGACAATATCTTTGACCAGTATCCGGATGCATTCCCAATCAATCTGAATACCACAGGCGCCACCTCGTTTTCGAACTACTCACCGTTTGGACGTTCTGGCCGCTTGTTCTATGGCCGAGTGGCGTATAATTTCTAATTTAAAGCTGTAAATGCTAAAGGCGCCGCAAGGCGCCTTTGTTTTTGCTGTTGGTGTAATGAGCTGCGACAGTTATAGCTAAGCTCAGTGCTTAAGCCAGACCGTTAATCTCAGCCAAAGTCGCAAGCTTTTCCAGCTCCGGTCGGGCAAAATAATAGCCCTGCAAATAACGAATACCGACAGAGGTCAGATAGTCCAACTCAGCACGGCTTTCAATGCCCTCAGCCAACACCTTGGTACCCTGCAGCTCGCACTGCTCTAGCGTACGCTCGACAATAAACTGCTTGGCCGGATTCTGCTCAATATTGCGGATCAGCTGCATATCCAATTTCAGAATATGCGGTTTTAACTCTATTAACCAATCCAGCGTGGCATAACCCGAGCCATAGTCGTCAATCGCGGTTTGAAAGCCGCGTTTGGCATAGCTTTGGAAAATTCGGTTTAAATGCGCCTTATCTGGAATTTGCTCGCCTTCGGTAACTTCAAAAATCAGTTTAGTGAGATCAAAGCCATAGGTGTCGGCGGCTTCAATGGTTGCCTTAATACAGGTTTCCGGGTTGTAAACCGCATTGGGCAAGAAATTGATATTCAAAAAGGTTTTGCAGCCCAATTTGGCCGCAGTTTCGATCGCTTTTACCCGGCACGCCTGGTCAAAATAGTATTTATTATCGTCGTTAATATGCTGAAATACCCAGCCGGCACCTTCGCCATTTGGCCCACGAACCAGCGCCTCATAAGCAATAATGGTTTTCTCATGCCAGTCTATGATTGGCTGAAACGCCATGCGGATCTGAAAGCCCAGATCCTGGCCACTCAGGCAGTCACTGCAGGTTTGTTGTTTAATATTTGCCGGAAACTGCATCTTATCAGGGTCTCTGCTGTCCGTTTTGATTAGTTTTACCAGAAAAAACTAACCGGCGCTTGTTTTTCAGGCAGTTTTTCGGCTGGCCGCTTAAATATTCGGCTCAGCACCCAAACGTAACGCCAGGGCATAATACTCGGCCAGCACCTGAAAGGCGGCGGCCGCCGTACTACCAAAGGTGACCACACCGTCTTCATGGCCGGCCATAGTAAAAATACGCTGCTGCACGACCGCGGTTTCCACAAATAGCCGGCCAACCTCTGTCGCCATGGCCACAGTACCATAAGGAATTTCGGCCCGGGTTTGTGGTAAATTCAGACGATCGGCATAGTGCCAGATCGCCGGGCAATGTGCATGGATCACAAAATGAATATTTTGCTCCAGTAAGTACAGCTGACCATGGGTCATAGCCTCGGAGGAAGGCTTACAGGGCCCGAGTGCCTCAATACGGTTAAGTTCAGGCTGACACTGGCTAACTAACGCATAGTCTGCCGCTGTTAACACCTTTTTACCACCGGTTTGGGTGCCACTGATAATAAACTGTGCCGACTGCCCCAGCCGTTGGCTGATATTACCAAAACCATAGTTGTCATAACGTGCCGGATGCTGACCCAGCATGCCCAGCTGCACGCAAAGGGTGCGCCAGGCATTGATTTCAGCAATGTTAACCGCCGGCGGCAGTGCCATCGGCTGATAACTTAACTGAAATTTTATAACCCCTTCCTGCTCCGCCATCGTATAACCCGCGTCACCTTATTTTCGACATTATAAAAGGCCGTGCTGGCTTACCCCAGCCGCATAGCAGGCCAAAACTGGCAGGAAATGACTGGCAATGTATAATACGGTCAGCTTTTGTCAGGCTGCGGCTGACAACATTAAGGGCAAAGATGAAATATAAAGATTTACGCGACTTTATTGCACAACTGGAGCAGCGCGGTGAACTGGTGCGGATCAGTCAACCGGTGGATCCGGTATTAGAGATGACCGAAATTGCCGATCGCACCCTGCGTGGAGAGGGTCCTGCGCTGCTGTTTGAAAAGCCGAAAGGCTTTAACACCCCGGTACTGGTTAATCTTTTCGGTACCCCAAAGCGGGTAGCGCTGGGTATGGGCCAGGAAGAGGTATCGGCGCTGCGCGAAGTTGGAAAACTCCTGGCATTTCTCAAAGAACCTGAGCCACCAAAAGGTTTAAAAGACGCCTTTAGTAAGCTGCCAATCTTTAAGCAAGTGCTGAATATGTCACCCAAGCAAGTAAAAAAAGCCGCTTGTCAGCAAGTGGTTCTGAGCGGTGACCAGGTGGATCTTACAAAGTTGCCGGTAATGACCTGTTGGCCCGGTGATGCTGCACCGCTGATCACCTGGGGTTTAACGGTCACTAAAGGCCCGCATAAAGAGCGGCAGAACCTTGGCATATACCGGCAGCAGGTACTGGGTAAAAACAAAGTGATTATGCGCTGGCTATCGCATCGCGGCGGTGCACTGGACTTTTTTGAATGGCAAAAAGCGCATCCGGGGCAGCGTTTTCCGGTAGCGGTGGCTTTAGGCGCTGATCCGGCAACCATTTTAGGTGCCGTGACACCGGTACCGGATACCTTATCGGAGTATGGCTTTGCCGGCTTACTGCGTGGCGATAATACCGAAGTGGTGAAATGCGTCAGTAACGATCTGCAGGTACCTGCCAGTGCCGAATTTGTGCTGGAGGGCTATATCGAGCCGGGTGAACTGGCGCCTGAGGGGCCTTATGGCGATCATACCGGCTACTACAATGAGGTTGATAACTTCCCGGTGTTTACCGTGACCCATATTACCCACCGTGAAGATCCGATCTACCACAGTACCTATACTGGCCGGCCACCAGACGAACCTGCCGTGCTGGGTGTGGCGCTAAACGAAGTCTTTGTGCCGATTTTACAAAAGCAATTTCCGGAAATTACCGATTTCTACCTGCCACCTGAAGGCTGCTCGTACCGGCTGGCGGTGGTGACGATGAAAAAGCAATATCCGGGACATGCGAAACGGGTAATGATGGGTGTTTGGTCCTTTCTACGCCAGTTTATGTATACCAAGTTTGTGATTGTTTGTGATGATGATATCAATGCCCGCGACTGGAAGGATGTAATCTGGGCGATGACCACCCGGATGGATCCGGCGCGGGATACCACGCTGGTGGAAAATACCCCTATTGATTATCTCGACTTTGCGTCACCGGTATCCGGTTTAGGTTCAAAAATGGGGATGGATGCCACCAATAAATGGCCAGGCGAAACTAACCGTGAGTGGGGCGAGCCTATCGTCATGGATCCGGCGATTAAACAGCGCATTGATGCCTTATGGCCGTCATTGGGTATCACTTTACCAGAGCAAAAAACATGAGCTATCAGGTACGGATCCTACCGGCAAAACTAACCTTTGAGGTCGCACAAGGTGAGAGTATCCTCGCCGCTGCCTTGCGGCAGGGTATCGATTTCCCGCACCGCTGCCGCCAGGGTGTCTGTACCAGTTGCGTGTGTAAATTGCGCAGTGGTAGTGTCAGTTACGCCGACCCTAACCCATTAACCGAAACCGATCGCCAGCAGCAATTTGTGTATTGCTGTCTGGCGACTGCAGACTCTGATTTAGAGCTGCACCACCCTTTTATCCGCGGCTAGCTGCCGCCTGAACCTTGAGAGCCCTATGAACGCTATTTCCTGTCAGGTTATTGCCATCGAAGCCCTAACACCGGTTATCAGCAAAGTGCTGCTAAAACCGGCGCAGACGACGGGCTTCGTTGCCGGCCAATATTTGCAGCTCTGCCTGACTGCCGATGATAAACGCCCGTTTTCTATTGCCAGTATCCCGGGACAAGACTACCTGGAGTTACATATCGGCGCGCCAGCGGGCGATAATTGGTCAAGTGCCGCCCTGCTGCATTTGCAACAGGCCTTTAATCAGGGGGCGGCGGTTCAGGTTGAGGTCGGTCTGGGCCATGCCGGCTGGCGTGAGCACAGTGAACGGCCAGTGATCCTGCTGGCCGGTGGTACCGGTTTCTCTTATGTGCATAGCATTGCAATGGCTTTAGCAGCCGCTAAGCAGGATAAACCGGTATTCTTATACTGGGGTGTGCGGCAGGAAGAAGCGCTGTACTATCAAACCGAGCTGCAGCAGTGGGCCGCCAGCAACGCCAAATACTCCTTTATTCCGGTCGTGCAGGAACCCAATGCTGCCTGGCAGGGCCGCAGCGGTCTGGTGCACGAGGCGATACTGCAGGATTTTGTCTCGCTGGAGGCCTACGATATTTACATCGCCGGCCCCTTTGCGATGGCAGGTGTGGCGCGGGAAGCTTTCACAGAGCAAGGCGCTCACCGAGAGCAAATGTTTGCCGACGCCTTTGCCTATATCTGAATTCTGACCAAAAACGGCGCCTGAGAGTTAAGCGATTTGGCGGCGCCCACTAGATTGGCAGCTTAAGCAGGCCTTTTAGAAACTTGACAAGCTGCAATTTCAGGTCAATAGTTGAAATAACATCTATTAACCGATCTTGATATGCAGCCAAAGCCCCTTCATCATACTGATGCGACTTGTCTGGCGTTCCGCTGGCAGGGGCTACATGCCTGCTCCACTGACTACCACTTATCCGAGTGGTTCGACGAATAAATCACCGCTAAAACTCTCTCGGTTTAACCCTATACCGACACGGTAGACGCCTTTCCGGCATTCTGCTGTGTGGTTATCGCCCGCTCCGGGCTTTTTCATAACAACAAGAAACAGGAAGCAACAATGAAAAGATATATGCATCTAGGTGCATTGGTACTGTTATTCAGTAGCCATGCGCACGCCTGCCTGACACAGGAAGCTGAAAATAATAATACCGAAAGCACGGCTAACGGCCCCTTATGCTCCGGTGTCACGGTACAAGCCAGTATCAGTAGCCGCAATGACGTTGATTGGTATTACTTTGATACCAGCAGTAGCGGTGATATTACCGTGAGTCTAAGCCATGGCAGTAATGCAGATTTTGATTGGTTCTTATACCGGGATAGTGGCAGCTATATTTTATCCGGACAAAGCGCCAGCAATCCGGAGACCGGTACCTATAAAGCCGCCGCCGCCGGCCGCCACTATATCAAGGTAACCCGCTATGCCGGGACAGGTAACTATCAGTTGCAGGTACAATTTAACGGAGACGGCGGTGGCTCACCGGCGCCTGCCTGTAACTACGGGCCGCGACCCAGCAAACCTGGTAGCTTAACGGCATACCGGGTAGGCAGCCTGACAGACACCTGCGTTAGCCTGAGCGAACCGGCGGCACTACTGATGGGTGGCGGTACCGATGTGGATGACGCGTTCAGTCTGCGTGTTGCGCCCCATATTCAGGGCGGCAATATCGTTGTGTTACGTACCACTGGCACCGGTGCCTATAATACTTATCTGCAAGGCTTAACCAACGCTGCCTCTGTCGAGACACTGATTGTCGATAACCGCACAAAAGCAAACAGCGACTATGTTGACTGGGTGATCCGTACCGCGGAATTTGTCTGGATTGCCGGTGGTGACCAAAGCGGTTATATCAGTAACTGGCAGGGTACTAAGGTCGACGCAGCGATTCAATATGTCTATAACAAAGGTGGTGTGGTTGGTGGTACCTCTGCCGGCAATCATGTCTTAAGTCAGACTGTCTACAATCCGGACGGCGTGCAAGGCGCGGTCAGTGCGGAAGTGGTCACCGACTTCTGCCATAACACCATTAAATTCAGTAACAACTTCCTGCAGATCCCAATGCTGGCCAATACGTTAAATGATACTCATTTTGCCCAACGTGACCGGATGGGACGCTCAGCCGTATTTCAGGCGCATTTAGGTAGCAGTGGCCGGGTGATCGGAGTGTCAGAGCGCACCTCGCTGTTTGTGCAGGCGAATGGCCAGACAACGGTCGACGGCCAGCATGAAGTTTATGTGCTGCGCGCTGATAGCCAAACTCAGTATCAGCAGCGGCAATGTGGTCAGCCGGTGATCCTGCATGATTTGCTGCGCTACCGGCTGCAACCGGGTGACAGTTACAATCTACTGAACAATAGCAGCTCTGTCACCCCGACCCGTCTTGGCATTAACGGTAACTTCAGTAGCTTCTATACCCCGACGAATCCCTACTAGGGTTAGCGGCGATCATCTCAGAGGGTAGTACAGCCCTCTGGGATTAATCTCCCGGCGCGCATTTCATACCGACTGTATCAAACACCCTCAATGATTCGGCTCAGGCAACAACCCCGTCGCCTGCCAGGCCATTACCACTGGATCCTGCTGGCTCAGAAGATAGGTTTGCCAGTTCGGATCTGTTGTGGCCAGAAGACGCTGCGCCTCACGCTGGCCATGCCTGGCCGCTTGCTCGACCCAGTACTCCGCAGACCAGGCACGGGACACCGTATGGGCGGGCTGTACCAGTATTTCCGTCTTTTTATTGACTATAAGAGGCTGCAACAGAAAATGGCCCGCTTTGCGCCCCCCGGTTAACTGCTTGCCCAGCAACTCGTCATTACTCTCGGCTTTAATAATCACTCCAGCAGCATCCACCTCAACCAGGGCCTGTTGCGGCAAAGTATCAAAGGCTGCGGCGAGCTGTAATTTCGATTCAAGCAACCCAAGGTCTGGCGTAGTAATTGGCAATTCAGTATCGATAATAAAGTGCTACGCACCCTGTGACGCAATAAATCGCATCACGCGACTGAGCATTAACTGATGCTCTGGCGATCCTGCTTGTGCCAGATCCCACAACCTGCTTTGAAACAGCAGCTGTTTCAGGTTTGCGATATTCAGCCGGTCTACGCCGGAGATTTCCAGTGTAAAACTCAGCTCGGTCGTTGTCAGCATTGGCTGACCGGCAGCATAACGCCAGTCCTCTAACGCCTTAACCGCTGCTTTAACAAATAGCTGTTCCGGGTAGGCATCCAGTACCCTGATATCATTCACCTTACCTTGCTCATCAATACGATAATGCAATCTCACATAGCCCGCCTGCCCGCGTTTTGCGGCCTCTACCGGATAGCGGGGTTCAATCCGTTTCAGAGGTTGCAGTCCTTGGGCCGCAGAGGGGCTACGATGCTCGGTGGGCCCGGCCGGAATGACCAACTGTTGCTGCCATTGCTGTAATTGCTGTTGATAGGCGAGCTCGGCATCTGGCTCAAAGTTAGCCCGCAGCTGCTCTGACAAAGTTGCAGCATCAGCATGGCCATAAGCTGCTGCCAATGTAAATAACGCAGCGGCCTGTGATGGATTGGCCTCAGTGCCCTCGCCGTTGAAGTGCATTGCAGCCAGGCTAAACATCGCATGGGGATTACCCACTTTAACTAACTCAGTGAAATGTTGTTTGGCGCCGTGATAATCCTGCTGCTCGTAAGCGAAAAGTGCCTGATTCCAGTCTGCACTCAGTGAGCCGCTGCTAAACAGCAGCAAAAAGGTTAATTTCTTTAGCATATTAGCTTCCCTGTTAATTTTTGCGCACTTCTGATAATAACAAGCTGATTTTCCGAGTCAATCTTTAATTCTGGCAGCATAAAGTCAGCTGTGGCAGAATCAGAGTAATTGCACTAAAGGACAACGACTATGCAACATAAAACCCTGATAAAAGTTCGCGGCTATCATTTAGATATCTATCAGCATGTCAATAACGCCCGCTATCTGGAATTTCTGGAAGAAGCGCGCTGGGGCTATCTGGAAGATAGCGGCGATATCGAATGGTTTGCCAAGCACGGCCTGGCCTGGGTCATTGTGAATATCAATATTAACTACCGGGTCGCGGCAACCATGGGCCAGACGCTGGAAGTCTTTACCCGCTTTAGCAAAATTGGCAGTAAAAGTGCAGTCGTGTCGCAGGAAGTGCGGATCGCGGGCACTGAGGCCGTTGCCGCTGATGCTCAGGTAACCTTTGTTTGTCTGGATCAGAAAACCGGCAAAGCAGTGCCGATTGAAGGTGAGTTACGCGAGCGCTTAAGCCAGCATCTAAGTGAATAGTTAATCCAGATGCGTCAGTACTTCAGCCCAGGCTGCCAGTTTGTCGGTGCGGGAGACAGACGCATGTGCCGGACTGGTCGATGGCAGGTTGAGCAGTATGGGGATTGGCTGTGTTTGCAGGCTGGGTAATACCATTTTGCGGAAACTCTGCGCTGCCTTAGCACCGTTAAAGGCCAGTGCCCGGATGCCGGGTTGTTGTTGTAGCAGGCTGGCGAAATCATTGGGCTGTTCCGCGCGGATCGTACTGTCGAGACTGCCCTGACGCTCACAACTCTGCAGCACATCCCACAGACCAATACCTCGCGCTCTTAATTGCGTCAGACGCTCGGGATAAGGTAAATCGGCGGCAAAACCAAACAACTGCCCCATAATAGGCCAAAATGCATTGCGTGGATGAGCGTAGTATTGCTGGGCGGCCAGCGAGGCGGCACCCGGCATACTGCCGAGCACCAACAAACGGGTATCAGGCGCAAGAACCGCCGCTAGGCTGGTAAGGCGTTCTGCCATAGCTCCGGCTGATATTGCCGCACCTTCTGCCAGGCCATGACCGCTTGTTCTTTATCGCCCTCCTGCTCCGCCAGATAGGCCAAAACCGCATACAGATAGCCATTCGTTGGGTGATCCCGAAGCCAGTGTTGTACCGCCTTGCGTAACTTCAGCACCGAGCGACCAAGCGGAATTTGCCGCAGATAAGGCCAGGCCGCGGGTAAATCATCCAGCGTCAGCGCCTGTACCAGTTTCTGCTCGGCTTGTTCGTTTTGGCCCTGCTGCGCCAGCGCCCAGGCCAGGCCTAACATAGCGGCCGCGGATTTACGTTCCTTCGCCGGTAAATTCTGCCAGTAGTCGGCCTGCTCTGAAAAACCCTGCAAACTGAGCTGACTGATTGCCGCCGGATAAATAGCAAAGCGCCGCTGCTGCCAGCTATCTTTACTAAACCAGCGCTCGCTCACGGCTTGTGGCACGGTTTCCAGCAAGCTTTGCCATTGCCCGGCCTGCTGCAATGCCTGCAAATACAACTGGCCCAATGCCGGGTCCTGCTTTGCCTGCGACAAATGCTGCGCCAGTAAGCGACAGGCTTCTCCTGCCTGCCCTTGCTGTAATAACAAATCGGCCTGCACAAAGGCACTGTTAGAGCCACTGACTTCAAGCGCACCGGCTAAATGACCGGCTAGCTCCGTTTTACCTGCATACAGACTGGCGTAGCTGGCCAGCATCCGCTTTTCGGTGGCAAAGCTGGGATCATTCAACGCCAGCTGTAACTGTTCACTGGCCTGAGACCATTGCTGACGCGCATAGGCTTGTAACCCCAGGGCAAAAGCTGCTTGCGCTTTTTTCGCCCGCCGCACCCGAAAAAAGCTAAATGACCATTTTTGCCAGCGCGCTAAATGCCGCAGCACCGTAACGAGTAAGGCGCCCGCCAGCAGCACTAAACCCAGCGCAATCACCAGGCCGAGTAACGTCATTTCGACACTGTAGCCGGCCACAATCAACTTGATATAACCCGGATTATTAATCAGTACCGGCCCCAGCAACATTGCCAGAATTAAAATCAGTGTTAGCAGCAACAGCTTACTCATAAGCCCTCCTCAGAGAGCAGGGATAACTGGCGCTCCAGCTGCGCCGGACTTTGTAGTACCGGCAACTCAACCCGACTCAGCGCCAGCTGGCTTAATTGCACCAGCTCGCCTGCAGCCTGCTGTACTGCGCTACTCTCTGCGGCGAAATAGCGCTGTAGCAGATCGGCAGCTTGCTGTATTGCCCGACTAAATACCGCTTGCTGGCCCTGCAATAAGGCTTGCTCAGCCAACAATAATTGCTGCTGTAAGGTCAAACGTAGCTGTACCTGTTGTTCCGCGCTCAGATTAATAAAATCTTCCGCCACGGCCGGGCGTACCTGAAATAACTTGCTCCAGCTTTGTTGCCAGTATGCGGCCAAATTCTGGCGCCAGTTGGCCAGCTCGCCATCAGCAACAGGCTGAGTAACCAGAGCTTGCTCCTGCTGCTTCAGCGGCAGTTGTAAACTTTGCTGCCGCAGTTGCGCCAGTTGCAGATAGACCTGGCTATAGTCCGGCAGGTTTATCTGCTGCAACGCAGTTAAATCATCACGAATACTTTGCCGTACCGGTAACAGCGCCGGATTATCCAGTCTTACCAGCTGTGCATCGGCCTGCTGCAGCAACATACGCGCGCTGCGTAAATCCTGTTGCAATACCAGACTGTAACTGGCGCGTTTTAACAGGTAGCCGACCTCTGACAGTAACCAATGTTGTGGCGGCGCACCGTCCTTTTCCTGCAACTGCTGACGTAATAGCGCCAGCTGGCTTTGTAATTGGCTGGTTAGCTCTGCCTGACTCGCCTGCTGTGTGCGCTGCCAATTTTGCCATTGTTGTTCAACGTTGCTTTGCTGTTGTGTTTGTTGCTCGCTAAGTTGTGCCATGGCCTGCGCCAGCTGTTGTTCCAGCTGCTGTGCGCTGCGCTGGCTTTGACTGAGTTGCTGCTGCATACCCTGCCATTGTGGCCATAACCACCAGCCGGCAGCAGCAATGCCGCCTCCGAGCAACAACACCAACAATAAGGCGAACACGGCCATGCCACTGCCGCCGGAGCCAGCGCGCTCGTTTTCAGTCTCGGCCAGCTGGGCTTTTAGCTCGGCCAGCGGCACTTCACTGTCGATGGTAGTTGGCTTTTGCTCACTCATAACAAGTCCTTCTTAAACTGCTGTATCGCCTCTAATAAGGCATCATCATTCGCGCTTTGCGCCAGCTGGATCCTTGGCGCGGCAATGCCCAGCGTCAGCGCACTGTCACGCGCTCTTGGGCTGACCAGGATCCAGCCCAGCTGACAAAGCCAGCTATGTTCGGCAACCGGCACCAAATCAAAAATACGCTGCAGGATTTCATTACTGGTCGCTACCACACAGCGGATGCCCTGCTGACGCCATTGTTGGCACAACATAGCACCGTCTAACGGCAGCGGGATCCGGCTATAGCTTTGTACATAACGCACCAGGGCGCCGCGCTGACTTAGGGTTTGTCTAATCAATTCGCGTCCGGCATTACCGCGTACCACCACGACCTGCAAGCCGGCGACATCCTGTAATTCGGGCAAACCGAGCAAGCCTTCGCTGCGCTGATCTTGTGGCACCAGCACACTGCGGCCGGTCCAACGGGTTAAAGCAGCGGCGGTGGTTTCACCTACCGCCAGTAAAGGCGCGCTCAGTTCGCTTGGATCGAGTTGCTGCTCCAGTGCATGCACCGCACTTAAACTGACAAACACCAGCAAGTCCGCTTGCTTTAATAAGCGCAGATCTTTGGCTTTTAACTGTACCATCTGGGTAGTAATCACCGGCTGGTACAGATAGGGCACGCCGCTGTCATCCAGAGCTTCCAGCAGATGGTCCGCTTTGCCGGCCGGCCGGGTGATTAAAAACATCGTGGTTAGCTGCCCTGATACACAGCAGTTAAAATCTTACCGGCGCCCGCGGCGAGCAGCCGCTCAGCCAGTTGCAGCCCCAGCGCCTCAGCGCTGCTGGCCGGCCCCTGCACTTGATCGCGGATAATTTCGCTGCCATCAAGGGAACCCACCAGACCGCGCAGCGTGATTTGCTCACCGTGCTGGGTGGCAAAGGCACCAATCGGCACCTGACAACCGCCCTGCAGGCGGCGGTTCATTGCCCGCTCGGCCAGCACACAATTGCGGGTGATACCATGCTCCAGCGGCGCCAATAACGCTTGCACCCGCTGGTCGCTGGTGCGGCATTCAATACCCACGGCCCCCTGACCATTAGCCGGTAAACTCTGCTCTACCGGCAGATAGCCCGCGATGCGCTCAGCAAAACCCAGCCGCAGCAAGCCGGCCGCCGCCAGAATAATGGCCGCGAACTCCCCGTTATCCAGCTTGGCCAGCCGGGTATTCACATTGCCGCGCAAGTCCCGCACCTGTAAGTCGGGACGTAGCGCTTTTAACTGACATTGCCGGCGCAAACTGGAAGTACCGACGACCGCACCCGGCGGTAACTCGGCGATAGCACGAAATTGATTTGAGACAAAGGCATCGCGCGGATCTTCACGCTCGCAAATGGTGCTGAGCATCAAACCATCCGGAAACTCTACCGGCACGTCTTTCATACTGTGCACGGCGATATCGGCGCGGTCTTCCAGCATCGCGGTTTCCAGCTCTTTCACAAACAAACCTTTACCGCCAATTTTGGCCAGTGGCGTATCGAGAATCTTATCGCCCTGGGTCGACATCGGCACCAGCTCTACCGTTAACTCCGGGTGGTGCTTTAATAATTCGGCTTTTACAAACTCAGCCTGCCACAGCGCCAGCGCGCTTTTCCGGGTGGCAATACGGATCCTCTGCATCAGAGCTCCTCAGCATGTTGCAGCAGCCGGCTTTGTAAAAAGCGGCTGATTTCATCAATTTCCTGCGCACAAACACTGTGCGGCATCCGATAATCCTGCCAACTGACTTTAAAGCCCGCCGCTTTAAAGGTTTGATACGCCTGCTGACCCGCGGCCAGCGGCACCACCGGATCCTGAGTACCATGCCCGATAAATACCGGCGTCGCTTTGTTATGGCTCAACATTTCAGCACTCAGCTTGTCCGGGCAGGCCATATAGGTGGATAAGGCAATAAAACCGGCTAGCTTATAGGGTAAGCGCGGTAATAAATGTAGCGTAATGACGCCACCCTGGCTAAAACCGGCCAGTACAATGCGCTCACTCGGTATGCCATCGGCAATCAGTTTGTCCAGTAAGGCAGTTACCGCAGCGGCCGATTGCCGCACCCCTTCTTCATCAGCGCGGTTAGTTAAGTCCATGGTTTTAATATCGTACCAGGCGCGCATCCGCATGCCGCCATTGACGGTAACCGGTATTTCCGGCGCATGCGGGAAAATAAAGCGGATACCGGCCGCTGCCGGTAACCGTAGCTCCGGCACTATGGGCGCAAAACCATGACCGGAATCCCCCAGGCCATGCAACCAGACGACTACGGCTTTCGTTTCGCCCTGTGGTTTCACATCAACAAAAGGAAGTAACGCCATTATGCTGTACCCAACGTAATCGGATAACCGGCTTGCTTACTGGCCGCATCATTAATCAGTTGCCAGAATTCGCTACCGCTGCGGTTATCAATCCACTGGCCGTTACGCAGTTCAAAATGGTGACCGTTAAACTTGGTCGCAACCCAAACCTGCTGCAGTGGTGGCTGCTTGTTGATAATGATTTTACTGCGGTCGGCAAAGGTGATCGCTAACAAGCCACCGTTCGACTCGTAATCCAGATCAAGCTCCTGCCGCTCTATGCTCTCTTCGACGGCCAGTAGTAACTGATCCGTTAATTCCTCATATTCTAGGTCATTCATCTGCTTCACCTGTTTGCTTTTACTGCTAAGGATGCGATTATAGAGCGTCGATTAATTAATGAAATAAAAACCATGCACGCTCAGCGAATTTCGCGCTTACTGCGCCTGTTAACCGGCGCGTTGCTGGCCACAGTATTGCTTAGTGCTTGTGGTCAGAAAGGTCCGCTTACCTTACCACAGGCCGAGCCGGAAGTGGCAGCGCCGCCACCGCAAAAGATTACCGAAGACACTGAATCACAGGGGTAAGCAGATTGGATTACTTTAGTTATCAGGGCAATAGCTTATTTGCCGAACAGGTGGCCCTGGCCGATATCGCCAGCCAATATGGCACACCGACCTATGTTTATTCCCGCGCCACCATAGAGCGCCATTACCGTGCCTTTGCCGATGCCGCGGCGGCGCATCCGCACAGCCTGGTCTGTTATGCGGTGAAAGCCAATAGCAACCTGGCCGTATTGAACCTGCTGGCCCGCCTAGGTAGTGGCTTTGACTTGGTATCCGGCGGCGAACTGCGCCGAGTCATTGCTGCCGGTGGCGATCCGGCGAAGGTGGTGTTCTCTGGTGTCGGTAAAACTGCCGAAGAAATGCACTTTGCGCTGCAATTGGGCATTAAGTGTTTTAACGTCGAATCGGTCAGCGAGCTGCACCGCTTACAGGACGTTGCCAAAGCGCTGGGCAAAAAAGCTCCGGTGTCACTGCGGGTTAACCCGGATATCGATGCCAAAACCCATCCTTATATCTCTACCGGGCTAAAAGCCAATAAATTTGGCATTGATATCCTGCTGGCAGCGGATATTTACCGCGCGGCACGTGAATTGAGCCATATCGAACTGGTTGGTGTCGACTGCCATATCGGTTCACAACTGACCGAAACCCAACCCTTCCTCGATGCACTGGAAAAACTGCTGGCCCTGATCGAAGCCCTGAAAGCGGATGGTATTGAGCTGAAGCATATCGATATCGGTGGCGGCCTGGGCGTGACCTATGATCAGGAGGTGCCACCGTCGCCGGCCGACTATATCAGCAAGGTGGTGGAACGTTTAAAAGCCTATCCACAGCTGGAGCTGATTATGGAGCCGGGCCGGGCCATTATGGCCAATGCCGGTATCCTGCTGACTAAAGTCGAGTTTTTAAAGCCTGGCCAGGAAAAGCACTTTGCCATTGTTGATGCAGCGATGAATGATTTAATCCGGCCGGCTTTGTACAGCGCCTGGATGAATATCGTGCCGGTGGTACTGAATAACAGCTTGCCGCGGCAGAACTATGATGTGGTGGGCCCGGTATGCGAAACCGGCGACTTCCTTGGTAAAGATCGGGAATTGGCGATTGCCGAAGGTGATTTACTGGCAGTTCGCTCTGCTGGCGCCTATGGTTTTACCATGAGTTCTAACTACAACAGCCGGCCGCGCGCCGCTGAAGTGATGGTAGACGGCCAACACTGTCATCTGATCCGCCAGCGTGAGCAATGGCAGGATCTGTGGCGTGGTGAGCAGGTGATCAGCAGTTAATCTTAAGGGCGCTATGTTACTTAACTTCAGCAAGATGCACGGTCTGGGCAATGATTTTATGATGGTAGATGCCGTCAGCCAGAACATTTTCCTGACCAAGGAGCAGATCAAGCAGCTGGCCGATCGCAATTTCGGTATTGGTTTTGATCAGCTGTTAATGGTCGAGCCGCCTTATGATCCGGACCTGGACTTTCACTACCGCATTTTTAACGCCGACGGCTCCGAGGTTGAGCAATGCGGCAATGGTGCCCGTTGTTTTGCGAAATTTGTGCGCTATCGTGGCCTGACCAATAAAACCAAGATCAATGTCAGCACCAAGTCTGGCAAGATCACGCTTTATGTCGAGCAGGATGGTCAGGTGACCGTCAATATGGGCGTGCCACAACTGGAACCAGCACGGGTGCCTTTTAAAGCACAAAAGCAGGAAGCGACCTATATTTTACTGAGCGAACAGCAAACCGTATTCTGCGGTGTGGTGTCGATGGGTAATCCGCATGCGGTGCTGGACGTGCCAGATCTCGATACGGCGCCTGTACGCACTCTGGGACCGGAGCTGGAATTGCACGAGCGGTTTCCGGAAAAAGCCAATATCGGCTTTATGCAGGTGCTCAATCCGCAGCATATTAAACTGCGGGTATGGGAGCGCGGTGCCGGCGAAACGCTGGCCTGTGGTACCGGAGCCTGCGCGGCAGTGGTGGTTGGCCAGTTACAAAAGAAACTCGCGCAACAAGTACGGGTGGATTTACCGGGCGGTAGCCTGCAGATCCGCTGGAATGGACCTGGCCAGCCGGTAAAAATGACCGGCCCGGCTGAACATGTTTTTGATGGACAACTGACGTTATGACCGACACCCTGATAAAAAGCCAGGAACTGGTTGCTGCTTCGGTAGTGGCTGATTATCTGCAACAACACCCGGACTTCTTCCAACATTATCCGGAGCTGCTGCCATTGTTACGCCTGCCGCATCAGCAGCGCGGCACGGTATCGCTGGTCGAGCGCCAGCTGGAGCTGCAACGCGAAAAAATCCACCTGTTACAGGAAGATATTACCCGTTTAATGTCGGTAGCCCGCCAGAACGAACATATTTTTCTGGCGTTAAATGCCTTGCATATCGCGGTGCATCAGGCCAAGAGCCTCACTGATGTGCAACAGGCATTACAGGCCTTTGCCGATGCTATGCCGCAGGTGAAATATTGCCGTTTGCTCGGGCTGGAGCAGCCAGGCGCGGATCTGAGCCCCTATCAGCTGCTGCTAAGCCGTCGTCTGCAACAACAGCCGGTGTATCTGGGCCGGCTGAATAAAGAAGAACAACATAACATCTTCCCGGCCAAGGTGCATTCAGTGGCCTTGCTACGGATTGACCAGCAGGACGCGCCACTGGCAATCCTGGCCTTTGGCAGCGAGCTGGATGATCATTTCCAGCCCGAGATGGATGTCTTATTCCTGCGCCACCTGGTGACCTTACTGGCACTGGTGCTACCTGCTTATGTCAACGCCTGAGCTACCGCTGCACTGGGCTGAACCGGTGCAGCAGTTTCTCAACTACCTGAAGCACGAACGTGGCTATAGCCCGCAAACGCTGAGCAGCTATCAGCAGCAACTGACAAAATTGGGCCTTGCGCTGCATGCTGACTCAGCCAGCTGGTTTGTGCTCAGTGAACAACAATTGCAGCGACAGTTTTTACGCTTCCGCAAAAGCAGCCTCAGTGCCCGCTCCCTGAGCCTGGCGGCCTCAGCACTGCGCAGTTTTTACCGCTACGGTATCAGCCAGCAGTGGCTAAGCCAGAATCCGGCCGATTATCTCAAGCTGCCAAAACCGGACAAAACCCTGCTCAAACAGCTGGAAATTGAACAAATTAGCCAGTTGCTGAGCTTTGACAGCCACGACGATATTCTGGCCTGCCGCGATAAAGCGATGCTGGAGCTGTTTTACTCTTCCGGTTTGCGGCTGACCGAGCTGGTTGCGCTGAATTTACCGGATTTACAACTGAGCGAAGCCTTAGTGCGGGTTACCGGTAAGGGCAATAAGCAACGCCAGTTACCGGTTGGCCGGATGGCGCGCTCGGCGCTGCGTGAATGGCTGGTGCAGCGCCCGGCGCTGTTAGATGCAGATACGCCAGCCGCCGATCAACAGGCACTGTTCTTAAGTATCGAGCGGCAGCGTATTTCACCGCGCCAGGTCAGAGAACGGGTTTTACACTGGGCTAAACAACAAGGCTTGGGGCAACAGTTACATCCGCATATGCTACGTCACTCTTTTGCCAGCCACTTATTGCAATCCAGTGGCGACCTGCGCGGCGTACAAGAGCTATTGGGCCATGCCAATCTCAGCACCACCCAGGTGTATACCCACCTGGATTTTCAGCATCTGGCCAAGGTTTATGATAGCGCCCATCCAAGGGCCAGGAAAAAATAATGCAATTATTTAAAGCCTTACAACCTATTTCGGTATTGTCTTTCGATTTAGACGATACCCTGTACGACAACAAACCGGTGATTGCCGCCGCCGAAGCTGCCATGCTGCACAGTCTGGCACAGCATGCCCCGATCACCCGCGGTTACGACAGTGATTTTTGGTGGCAGCAACGCCGTTTACTGGCCAAGGCCACACCGGAGATCCGCCATGATTTAGGCCGTTGGCGTCTACTGGGTATTGAAGCCGGCTTAGTCAGCTTAGGATTAAGCCAGTGTGAGTCAGGCGAGATTGCCGAGGTGGCTTATACCGCTTTTTGGCAGGAACGTACCAATATCAAGATCAAGCCGGAAGTCAAAGCGCTGCTAACGGCGCTGGCCAGCCGTTATCAACTGATTGCGATCACTAATGGCAATGCCTGTATTCAGAAAATGGGCTTGGGCGATTTATTTGAGTTTAGTCTGCAAGCCGGCCCGGATGGCCGGATGAAACCCTACGCCGATTTATTTCTTACCGCCGCCAGCCGGTTACAGATCGCGCCACAGCATATTCTGCATATCGGCGACAGCCACCGTGCCGATGTGCTGGGCGCGCTAAATGCCGGTTGCCAGGCCGCCTGGTTGGATCATTATCAACAGCAAGTTGCAGTATTACCACATATCAGGCTGACAGAGCTCAACCTACTAAAAGCCTTGCTGTAGGAGCTTGCTATAATGCAAGCTCGTTGGCAGAGAGAGAACTGTGGCCTTAATCTATTTGTCTGCAAGTCATCTTAACAGTACATCGCAACATTTCTGCTTCTCCCTTGCATTCTGTTGATTGTGAGCAGCGGTAGGTTGTACCAATAGCAAAGGCCATTTCAAGAAAATTGCGCAAGGCCATGTTGTTTTGGTCTCCCCAGTTATGCGTTAAATCAACATAGAGTAGCCCTTGCTCAGGTTCATGCTGCACTCTGCCATCAGCGTCTTCATAAATATTTTCGGCAGTTAGCATCATTACCTTGTAAGAGCCTTCGTTAATTTTTCTCATTGAGAAAAGCGATGGCTTGCGTAATTGTGAAGCATGGCCTTGCTGAAAGTCCGCCGCATTCCGACTATCTCTAGCTAAGTTTTGGTACAAATTTACCGCTGCATCAGCACCATGTAAAATGCGTTCAACTCGTCTTATGCCACCACCACTATTTCCTTGTACCGACACATCAGTACTTGAGTTATCTGACATGCTCGTTTCAGTGCTACCACCACCAATTGAATAAATCTCACTGCAACCATAATCATAACAACACACTTCTACCCTTGGATCACACTGTTCCATAACCTTTTCATACAAGCGGTTTTCTAGTAGCGCATTCCTAAAAGCCCATAACCCCTCTTGCATCACGTCAGTATCAGATACCGGACAGTTAACTAAGCAATTAATAACAAAATCGTAGTGTGCATACACTAATTGTCCGGTGGTGCGAGATCTAACACGGGATATATGCACCTGTTGTTCGGTACTAAAGGCGTCCAAAAAGTATGCCGTAACCTTATCATAATGATAGTGACTGCACTGTTGGCTGTACTGTTTGTTGTCATCAAAACATGGATCTGAAACTGCTTTGGCAACAAAAGCCATGGTAAGAAGACAGCAGAGCGCAACAGCACTTAAATATTTGAAAATGAACTTCATTTACATCACTCCGTGATTTAATCTATTGACTTTACAAGATATTAAAACAATATCTTGTAAAAAATTTATAACAAAAGACAAGACAAGACAAGATGTTTTTTAAACACCAATCATTGCATTTAAGTAAAAAAAACAAACAAAAACAATCATTTAAAGCAATATACCTTACTACTCACTGATAACCTCTCCATCCGTGTTCGCCACTTTACTTGGCGCTGCGCTGCTGGCTGTTATAATGCCCCGATACTAAGTAAACGAGGCCAACTAATGGATGTTTCTTACCTGCTGGACGGGCTAAATGATAAACAACGCGATGCGGTAGCGGCACCCCCGCAACATATGCTGGTGCTGGCCGGGGCCGGTAGTGGTAAAACCCGGGTGCTGGTGCATCGCTTAGCCTGGTTAATGCAAGTAGAACGGGTTGCGCCCTATAGTTTGCTGGCCGTCACCTTTACCAATAAAGCGGCGCAGGAAATGCGCGCCCGGATTGAAACCACCATTGGCGTCAGCCTGAATAATCTGTGGATGGGCACCTTCCATGGCCTGTCACATCGTATGCTGCGCGCTCATTATCAGGAAGCCGGCTTGCCACAGGGCTTTCAGATCATCGATTCTGACGACCAGTTAAGGCTGGTGAAGCGGGTATTAAAAGCGCTGAATCTGGATGAAAAGCACTGGCCAGCCAAACAGCTGCAGTGGTTTATCAATGCGCGTAAAGATGAAGGCCAACGTCCGGGTATGCTGGACGCCGGTGGTGATTACAGCCTGGCGCAAATGATTAAGATCTATGCCGCGTATCAGGAAATGTGTGATCGCGCCGGTCTGGTCGATTTTGCCGAAATCTTGCTGCGTAGCTTTGAACTGTTAAAGCAGAATGCCGAGGTACGCGGCCACTATCAGCAGCGTTTCCGCCATATTCTGGTCGATGAGTTTCAGGATACCAACGCTATTCAATACCAGTGGCTGCGATTGCTGGCCGGCAGCAGTGCTAAAGTCATGATTGTCGGTGATGATGATCAGTCGATCTACGGTTGGCGCGGTGCCCGCGTTGAAAATATCCAGCAGTTTTTAAAAGATTTTGACGGGGCGGAGACCATCCGCCTGGAGCAAAACTACCGCTCCACTGCAACAATTTTGAAAGCTGCCAATGCGGTGATCAGCAATAACCAAAGCCGGCTTGGCAAAGATCTGTGGACCGACGGTAGCGAAGGCGAAAGTATTTCGCTGTATACCGCCTTTAACGAACTGGATGAAGCCCGCTTTATTGTCAGCCGTATCCGCGACTGGCATAACAAGGGTAATCCGCTCACCGATACTGCCATTCTGTATCGTAATAACGCCCAGTCACGGGTGTTGGAAGAGGCGTTAATTCAGGATGGTTTACATTATCGCATCTATGGCGGCCTGCGCTTCTATGAACGGCAGGAAATTAAAGATGCGCTGTCTTATCTGCGGCTGATTAACAACCGTCAGGATGACGCGGCGCTGGAGCGGATTATCAATACCCCGGCCCGCGGTATCGGTGATACCACCCTGGATAAAGTACGGCAGCAAGCGCGCGCGCAGGGTCAGACGCTGTGGCAGGCATTAGAGCAACTGTTGCAGCAAAAGCAGCTTAGTGGCCGTGCGGCGAATGCCATCGCGCAATTTATGCAGTTAATTGGCCAATTGGATGCTGAGCTGACCGAGCTGCCACTGCACGAGCAGGCTGAACATGTGATCAAACAATCCGGGCTCTATGCCATGTATCAGGCGGAAAAAGGCGAGAAAGCCCAAACCCGGATTGAAAACTTAAACGAGCTGATCACCGCCTGCCAGAACTTCGACAGCCCACTGCTGGAAGAAATGAGCCCACTGTCGGCGTTTTTATCTCAGGCGGCGCTGGAAGCGGGTGAATATCAGGCGGAAGAGCATTCCGATGCGGTGCAGCTGATGACATTGCACACTGCCAAAGGCCTGGAGTTCCCATTAGTATTTGTGTGTGGCCTCGAGGAAGGGCTGTTCCCCAGCCAGCAAAGCGGTGATGATCCGGTAAGGCTGGAGGAAGAGCGGCGCCTCTGTTATGTCGGCATGACCCGCGCCATGCAAAAGTTGTATTTATGCCATGCCCAAAGCCGCCGTTTATACGGCCAGGAACAATATCCGAAACCGTCGCGCTTCTTACGCGAGTTGCCGGCCGAATGTGTCGAAGAAATCCGTTTAACCACGCAGGTTAGCCGGCCGCTGGTTAATAACCGCTTTAGCGGTGCCGCCAGCCACAGCGCCTTTGAAAACACCGGCTTTAAGCTCGGGCAACGGGTGCTGCATGAAAAATTTGGCGAAGGCACTGTCCTTAATTACGAAGGCAGCGGCCCGCAATCGCGCATTCAGGTCAACTTTGATCAGTTGGGCAGTAAATGGCTGATGACCGCATACGCCCGGCTGGAAGCAATCTAAATGCGACTACACCAGCTCGGCCAGTTGTTACAGCAGGCCGCTGTACAGCGGGTACGGCTGCCAGTATGGCTGCAAGGTGAGCCTGCCGCCTTATTGCACCTTGCCAACCAACTACTGGCGCAATATGCGCCAGAGCGTTGTTGGTGGCTGGGGAGTGAGGCACCGGAGCAGTGCACAGCGCTTAAGCAGGCGAAAGCGCATCAGTTGCTGGGCACCGAATGTGACTGGTTGGTGATTAACGCCTGTAGCGGCTTTAACGGCGATCAGATCGCCGCCGCCAGTGGCGCCTTAAAAGCCGGTGGCTTGTGGCTGCTGCTGACACCGCCTACCGACAGCTGGCTGGCGCAGCCCAATCCGGACCATCAGCCGTTATTATCCTACCCACTGACACCGCCGGCTGGCGCGCAAGGCTTTACTGCTTTTTGGCGCAATACTTTGCAACAAGCCAATCTGTTGCATGCCCAACTTACAGCGGATGGCGATATTCAGATCCTGCAACAACCCACTTTTCCCCCGCTAGCCGTGGCGGCTGAGTGTCAGCCGCCTTTTAAAACTGCCGGGCAGCAGACAGCCGTGGCGGCTATTGTAAAGGTAGTAACAGGTCATCGCCGTCGCCCGCTGGTATTAACCGCCGATCGCGGCTGTGGTAAGTCGGCTGCACTGGGGCTGGCCGCAGCAGAGCTGGCTAAGCAGGGAAAACAACGCATCCTGATCACGGCCCCCTCACAGCTTCAGGCCAGTGTTGCTCTTGCGCACTTCGCCAGCCAGAGCCAGCAAGCGCAACAAAAAGCACTGCAGTTTATCGCGATTGACCAGTTATTGGCTGAGCTGCCAGTCGCTGATCTGGTGCTGGTGGATGAAGCTGCAGCCCTGCCGGCCCAGCAATTACAACAGCTGGTTAATCACTATAGCCGGTTGGTGTTTGCCAGCACCGAGCATGGTTACGAAGGCACAGGCCGGGGTTTTCAGTTAAGGTTTCAGCCTTATTTAGCGCAACAATGTCCTGACTGGCGGCAGCTACGCTTAACCGAGCCAATCCGCTATCAAGCACAGGATCCGCTGGAACAGTTAATCCGGCACAGCTTTCTGCTAAAACTGGACTTTCCCGAGCCAGCATACGACAGTACTCAAGCTGTGCTGTTAAAGCATTATCAACATCACGACTGGCTGGTCGAGCCGGAAAAGCTGCAGCAGGTCTTTGCCTTGCTCAGCTTTGCCCACTATCAAACCCAGGTTAAAGATTTACTGGCGTTAATAGAAAATGCTGCTCTCGCAGTGTATACCCTGGAGCAAAACGGCCAATTACTTGGCTGTATGTTGCTTAGCAGCGAAGGCGAGTTTAGCGCCGAACTGGCAGAGCAGATCTATCAGGGCAAGCGGCGGGTACAGGGGCATTTGCTGGCGCAAAGTCTGGCCTTTCACCTCGCCGAGCCCGGATTGGCGTGCCTAAAACTGGCGCGCATTATGCGCATCGCCATAGTGCCCGGCTTACAACAGCTAGGGCTGGGTAGCCAGCTACTGCAATGGGTCAGTGATGAACTTAGCCGCCGTGGTTATCATTATCTTGGTAGTAGCTTTGGCGCCACGCCGAGCTTATTAGGTTTTTGGCAGCGCAATGCTTTTTTGCCAATCCGCCTCGGTCAACAACTGGATAAAGCCAGCGCCGAACCTTCGGTACTGGTATGTAAAGCCTTACAGGGTGACACTGCTACGGTCAGCCGTCTGGCTGAACATTTCTCGCAGCAACTGTATCTGGAACTTACCGAATACCCGACGAATTTGGAGCCGGCATTGTTGCTAAGATTGGTTAAACCGCCACTGCGTATCCTTAGCCCTTTTGAGCGACAGCAACTTAGCTTGTTTGCCAACGGGCAACGACCTTATGAACTGGTGGCAACCTTGCTGGTCTATTGGTTTAACCAGCACCGGTTACAGTTAGATCCGCAGGCAACTGCCGTCTTTATCGCCCGTTGCTGGCAAAGACAGCCCTGGTCACTGCTTGCCAAGCGGTTTCAACTCGCCGGTAAAGCCGCCATTATTAAACTGATGCAGCAAAGCGTCGCAAAACATCATTAAACAGCGCAGAAATAGTGGGGCTGGCTGCCGAAAGCTGGTACAGTCAGGAAAATTTGCGGAGACCTTATGCTTAGTCTGTTATCGTTGTTACTTGCCACCAGTCAGCCGAGCCTGGAACACCTTAGCCAGTCCGAGCGCAGCCTGCTCCAGGCTGCCTTGGCAGCGCAGCAAGCCCATAGTGTGCTCAGCGTGCAATATGAAGCATGCCAATCACAACGCGACTACCGTCAGGCCGGTTTACCGGATTTGCAGCTGTTACGCTCGGCGATCGAGGCCAAACTGCAGCTGCCATATCAGAATTTCCTATTCGCCAGCCGGCAAGCCGGTGACTGGCAACGCCTACAACCACGTGACCCTCTGCAAGCTGGCAGCTGTGATGAATTTAACCGCTATCGGGAGAATCTGGATCAGTACGAGTTACAGCTGTTTGCATTGGAGATTGCCGAACCACTAACAAGCAGTCTAACTGCCAACCAGACCGAAGCTGCAAGCGCACAGCAGTTGCTGTTATTACGTGGCTATTTGCAACGCTCCAGCGGTGTCGCCATCGCCCGGGTATTCGACCGCAGCCAACTAAATGCGATCGAACAGGCCAATTTTCTGCATCCCGACTATCAGAGTCGTTACATCTTCCGGCTGGAACAGGGCTGGCGTAGCGTAATGCCAGTCTATATGGGTATGCATAGCCAATTTAATGAACAGGATATCGGCAAACAAGCCAGTGAATGGCTGATCTTTCTCGATACCCAAAAGCAATTTATCGCCGCCAGGCCATTAACAGAGGTATCGGCATTGCTCGCAGAGCTTGGCCCTGCCGAATGGACTTTTGATCTTAATGGCAATTTGATCCGCAAATAGTTACTGCTACGGATCTTTGTCGCTTTTGCAAAGTTGGCTACAGCCAGATCCCTGTTAATAACTTTTTGTATTCCTTGGTTAGTCTTTTTTATCAATATCGCAGGATGACTCCGGTACGGCGGGCGTAGTGGAGTCTGGGTGTGGTGTACTCGTTTAGTTTGACGCTTCGTGCAGGGGGCGTTTAGTCACAGTGCGGCGTGTCATTGATGGCGCGGATATCGCTCGCTGTGATAAGTCTGTTTTGTCTTCTCGCTTTATCTCTTCTATTACTATCGCAGAATGACTCCGGTACGGCGGGCGTACCGGAGTCTGGGTGTGGTGTACTCGTTTAGTTTGGCGCTTCGTGCAAGGGGCTGCGTAGTCACAGTACGGCATACCATTGATAGCGTGGTTATGGCTCGCTGTTATTGGTCTGGTTTATTGTCTCGCTTGCGTGTCTTTATCACTATCGCAGAATGACTCCGGTACGGCGGGCGTACCGGAGTCTGAGTATCGTGTCATCTTCTAGTTTGGCGCTTCGTACAGAAGCTGTGTAATCGAAGTGCGATGTAGCATGGCGACAACTTCGTCAGGAACGAAGTTGGACTGCCGCAGGCAGGTCGTGAAGCGATGCAGGCCAAGGAAGGCCTGCACAATGCCACCAGCGCAGCGCTGTGGCTGCCATGCGAGTGTAGTACACCCGCGTAGCGGATAATACCATTCCGTCTAGTTTTCTGTTCTAATTGCAGTTTCCGAATAATCACTCGCTTAGCTTTATGAATCAAACCGCTGAAGAACTCCTCAAGCTCTCCCGAGCTGAGAAAAATGCGCGTAAACGCATGCGTTTACTCGCGATCGCGCAATTCCTTGAATGTAAAAACCGCACACAAGTCGCTAATCAATTGAAGATCAGCAGAACTAGCGTCAATAACTGGGTGTCAAGTTACCTTGAAGCGGGCTTGGATGGTCTTGAAGCCCGCAAAGCAAAGGGACGGATTCCTTATCTCAGCGCGCAACAGCAAAAGCAATTAGGCGAGTTTATTGAATCGCATAGCCAG
>NZ_ALAB01000038.1 GCF_000280055.1 Alishewanella aestuarii B11
TTCAAGGAATTGCGCGATCGCGAGTAAACGCATGCGTTTACGCGCATTTTTCTCAGCGCGGGAAAGTTTAAGAATATCTTCAGAGGTCTGATTTATAAAGCTAAGATTAGACTAATTCGGCTAGCATAATTAGAACAGAAAATCAGATGGAATGGTATTAACCAGCATTGCAGCGCTCAGAGCAGCATGCTAAGGTGCAGTTTAATCGCACATAATGTATGTTTTGTATGCACTTGAATAATGCTTTGCAGTTTTCTGCTTTACCTTTGTTGGCTTCTTTGTATAATGGCGACTCCAACGCTAGGGGCATAGTTCCAATTGGTAGAACAGCGGTCTCCAAAACCGATGGTTGGGGGTTCGAATCCCTCTGCCCCTGCCACTTCCTGATATGACAAATCTTAATTCAACTCAATATTTACTGTTACAGCAACTCGGTATCAAGCCATTGCAACCGAAGCAAGGTTTTTTCGCTATGCCGGAAAAGGCTCTGCCATCAGCTGCTGAACGCTTGAGTGGCCAGCTAGTTGCTGATCTGGAAACCTGTCTGACGCTGACCTCTTTGCAAGGTTACCGCATAGCGGTGCAACAGAATGCGTTTAGCGTGCAGCAGCAACAATTACTGCTCGATCCCCAGTTACAATTTACTCCTCAACAAAAACGTGCGCTCTGGACACTGCTGGGTGATTATATCAATGACTGAGATCCGCCCGTTAGAGCCTAAACAGATAGCCGAGCTTTATCTGATTGAACAAGCTGCCAATCCTTATCCCTGGTCAGAGAAGGTATTTGCCTCTTGCTTTGGCGAGCGCTATTTTAGTTTTGGTATCTATCTGCAAGAACAATTAAAGGGTTTCTATTTTGGCCAGCATATCGCTGTCGAAGCGCAACTGTTTAATATCTGTGTGCGGGTAGATGCGCAAGGGCAGGGGCTGGGGGCTCAGTTGTTGCAGCATTTTATCGCTCAGTGCCAGCAACGTCAGGTACTGGATGCCTGGCTGGAAGTGCGTGAATCAGCAAAGCATGCCATTCTGTTGTATCAAAAGTATGGTTTTATTGAAACCGGCCGCCGCGCCAACTATTACGTTAATGCCGCAGGTCGTGAAGCCGCCGTTTTAATGGCATTACCGCTGTAACATCTGCTTGCTGTTCAAGATGCTGTGAGTGAGCCGTTACGGCTGCTATAATAGCCGGCATTTACCAATACAGCTGCGACAAAAGTTCTCAGCGCTATTAGTTACGGAAATTATGACCAATCAAGCCTTTATTGCGGAAGTCGACAGCCGCAGAACCTTCGCTATTATCTCGCACCCGGATGCCGGTAAGACCACTATCACCGAAAAGGTGTTGTTATTCGGGCAACTTATCCAAAAAGCCGGTACCGTTAAAGGCAAAAAATCCGGCCAGTATGCCACCTCGGACTGGATGGAGATGGAAAAAGAGCGGGGCATCTCGGTTACCACCTCAGTGATGCAGTTTCCTTATAAAGACTGTCTGGTTAACCTGCTGGACACCCCCGGTCACGAGGATTTCTCGGAAGATACCTACCGCACCCTGACCGCCGTAGACTCTTGCTTAATGGTAATCGACGGCGCCAAAGGTGTTGAAGATCGGACCATCAAGCTGATGGAAGTTACCCGGCTACGTGATACACCTATTCTGACCTTTATGAATAAAATGGACCGGGATATCCGCGATCCGGTTGATTTACTCGATGAAGTGGAAAGCGTATTGAAAATCGCCTGCGCCCCTATTACCTGGCCTATTGGTTCGGGTAAGGAATTTAAGGGCGTTTACCATATCCTACGCGATGAGGTGATTTTTTATAAATCGGGTTTTGGCCATACCATTCAGGATGTCGATATCATCAAAGGTATTGATAACCCTGAGTTAGATCAACGTCTTGGCTATTTCGCGCAACAATTGCGGGACGAAATGGAGCTGGTGCAGGGCGCCAGTCATGAATTTGACCGCGAGTTATTTTTAAAAGGTGAGTTAACACCGGTATTCTTCGGTACGGCGCTGGGTAACTTTGGTGTCGATCATATGCTGGATGGGCTGACTGACTGGGCTCCGGCACCCCAGGCGCGTGAAACCACCAGTCGTAAGGTTGAGCCAACAGAGAGTGGCTTTAGCGGTTTTGTGTTTAAGATCCAGGCGAATATGGATCCGAAGCACCGCGACCGCGTCGCCTTCCTGCGTATCGTGTCGGGCAAGTATGAAAAAGGTATGAAAGTTCGGCACGTCCGTATTGGCAAAGACATTTTGATCCCGCAAGCCTTAACCTTCCTCGCCGGCGACCGCGAGCATCTGGAAGAGGCCTATCCCGGCGATATTATCGGTTTGCATAACCATGGTACGATCAAAATTGGTGATACCTTTACCACAGGCGAGGATATGCAGTTTACCGGTATCCCGAATTTTGCACCGGAATTGTTCCGCCGCATCCGGCTGCGTGATCCGCTGAAACAAAAGCAATTATTAAAAGGCCTGGTACAGCTGTCAGAAGAAGGCGCTGTGCAGGTTTTCCGGCCACTGGACAATAACGACCTGATTGTTGGTGCCGTTGGCGTACTGCAGTTTGACGTGGTGGTGCATCGCTTAAAATCAGAATATAACGTTGATGCCTTGTACGAGAGCGTCAACGTCAGCACGGCGCGCTGGGTTTATTGCGATGATGCCAAAGCGCTGCAGGAATTCCAGAACAAAGCCAGCACTAACCTGGCATTGGATGGTGGCGATAGCCTGACCTATATTGCACCGACCATGGTTAACCTTAACCTGGCGATGGAGCGTTATCCGAAGATCAAATTCTTCAAAACCCGTGAACACTAACAGGTTAAGTAATGAATATTAAACAGCTTTTAGCCAATAAAACTCAGGACGCCTTTATTAAGTTAGGCTTGCCGGCTGAGACCAATCCGGCAGTGACGCAAAGCACCCGGCCGGAATTTGGTGACTACCAGATCAATGGCGCGATGAGCGCCGCTAAACAGTTAAAAACCAACCCACGCCAGTTGGCTGAGCAACTGGTTGCCTTGTTAGCCCTGGATGACCTGGCCAGCAAGGTTGAGATCGCGGGGCCTGGCTTTATTAATGTGACCTTAAAGCCCGAGTGGCTGGCCGGCGAATTAGCCAAAGCCGCCAGTGATGCCCGCCTGGGCGTCAGCGCGAATCCGCAACCACAAACCGTAGTGGTGGATTACTCGGCACCAAACCTGGCGAAGGAAATGCACGTCGGTCATTTGCGTTCGACCATTATCGGCGATGCCGTGGTTCGTACCCTGGAGTTCTGGGGTGATAAAGTGATCCGGCAAAACCATATGGGGGATTGGGGCACCCAGTTCGGGATGCTGATCGCGCATCTGGAAGATAAACTGGCCGAGGGCGTGGATCTGGAAAGCGTCGCACTGGCCGATCTGGAGGACTTCTACCGTCAGGCGAAAAAGCGTTTTGATGATGAAGCCGGCTTTGCCGATAAATCCCGTGACTATGTGGTGAAACTGCAAAGCGGGAATGCACATTGTCAAAAACTGTGGCAACTCTTTATCGATACCTCGGTTAAGCACAGCAATGAAGTGTATCAGAAGCTAAATGTAACGCTGACTGATGCCGATATCAAACCGGAAAGCGCCTACAACCCGATGCTACAGCCGATTGTTGATCAACTGGTTGCAGCTGGCATTGCGGTTGAAGATCAGGGCGCGCTGGTGGTGTTTTTAAGCGAGCTGGCCGATAAAGAAGGCAAGCCATCGCCCTTTATTATTCAGAAAACCGGCGGTGGTTTCCTCTATGCCACCACCGATTTAGCTGCGTGTCAGTATCGTAGCCATCAGCTGGCGGCGGACCGGATTATTATCTTTACCGATGCCCGCCAGGCGCTGCATTTTAAGCAAGTTGAACTAACGGCCCGTAAAGCCGGTTTACTGCGTGCCGACACCGCTTATGATCATTGCCCGTTTGGTACCATGATGGGCGAAGATGGTAAGCCGTTTAAAACCCGTACCGGCGGCACAGTTAAGCTGGCTGAACTGCTGGAAGAGGCAGTAGTGCGGGCGGACGCGGTGGTGCGGGAAAAATCCAGCGAGCTGTCGGAGCAAGAGATCGCCGAGATCGCGCGTAAAGTGGGGATTGGCGCGGTGAAATTTGCCGATCTGTCGAAGAACCGCACCAGTGACTATATCTTTAGCTGGGATGCGATGCTGGCTTTTGAAGGCGCTACGGCTCCTTATCTGCAATACGCGTACACCCGGGGGCGCAGCATTTTGCGTAAAGCTGAGGTTGCAGACAGCTTCCAAGCGCCTATCGTACTGACCGCGGAGCAGGAAAGGCTGCTGGCGGTGAAAATCCTGCGCTTTGAAGAAACGCTGCAGCAGGTGATGAAGGATGCCCAGCCGAATTTACTTTGTAGCTACCTGTACGAGCTGGCCAGTTTGTTTATGACCTTCTATGAAGCCTGCCCAATCCTGAAAGATGGCGTTGATCCTGCTGAGCGGGATAGCCGTTTAATGCTCAGTATTATCAGTGCCCGCCTGCTGGCCAAAGGCTTGGATCTGCTGGGTATTGAGGTGATGGAGCGTATGTAAGATGAAAATTGATGATATTCGCCGTAGTTACACCAAAGATAAGCTGGATGCGGATAATTTAGCCGCTGATCCGATAGTGCAATTTGAGCAATGGCTAAAAGATGCGATTACTGCTGAATTGCCGGATCCGACGGCAATGTGTGTCGCAACGGTGGATGCATCAGGCCAGCCGTCGCAACGGCTGGTGCTGTTAAAAGACGTCAACAGCAGCGGTTTTACTTTTTATACTAACCTTGGCAGCCGTAAAGCCTCTGAGCTGGCGGTTAATCCGAAGGTCAGTCTGCACTTTCCCTGGCATCCACTGGAGCGCCAGGTGATTGTTTACGGCACCGCCGAGCGCGTACCCAGCAGTCAGGTAGTAAAATACTTTCTGTCACGACCCAAAGAAAGTCAGCTGGCGGCCTGGGCCTCAGAGCAAAGTCGGCCGATTTCGACCCGGCACGCCCTGATGCAAAAGTTTGCCGAGATAAAACATAAGTTTGAGCATGGCGAAGTGCCGTTACCCTCATTTTGGGGCGGCTTTTTGGTGAAACCGTCGAAAATAGAATTCTGGCAGGGAGGCGAACACCGCTTACACGATCGCTTTATGTATCAGCGTCAGCCAGATGGCAGCTGGCAAATTGAGAGGCTTTGTCCTTAATTAAGCCATGGCCTCATTTAGTTCTGCAACAATTAACCCAAGCCGCCTGCCATCAGGCGGCTTGGCGCTTTTTGATACCCACTGTCACCTCGATTTACCACAACTGGCACCACAGCAGCAGGAGCATTGGCAGCAGGCAGAGTTGGCCGGTGTCAGAGCACTACTGATCCCGGCGGTCTCGGCTGCAGCCTGGCCTGACTTACTGCAATTACGGGCCACAGAACCGGCCTGGCAAATTGCGCTGGGGATACATCCCTGGTGGGCGGCGCAGCATAACTTGCAGCATGTGATACAGCTGGCTGACTTACTGGAACAACACCGCGGGCAGGTAGCTGCGATAGGTGAAATTGGCCTTGATTTTGCGCTGGATAGCGACACCTTCGAGCTGCAGCAGCAGCTATTTAGTGCCCAACTGACGTTGGCTAACCGCCTGGATCTGCCGGTGATCCTGCATCATCGCAAAAGTCAGGTGCAACTGCTGGCGGAGTTAAAACGGCAACGTTTTGCCGCTGGCGGCATCCTGCATGCATTTTCAGGCAGTTATGCGCAGGGGATGGCCTTTATCGAGCAGGGTTTTAAACTGGGTATCGGTGGCACTATCACTTACGAGCGTGCGGAGAAAACCCGTAAAGCGGTATCAAAGCTGCCGCTTGCGGCCTTAGTGCTAGAGACGGATGCACCGGCAATGCCGCTGTCTGGCTTTCAGGGGCAAACCAATACGCCGGCACAATTACGACGGGTGTTTGAAAGCTTATGTAATTTGCGGCCAGAGCCACCAGAGCATCTTGCTACGGCGCTATGGCAGAATAGCCTGACAGTGCTGAGATTAAGCCGCTGAGACGGTAACTCAGGTTTGCTGCTTGACCGGCAGCTGACGATAGCGGCTGGTCAGACGGTAAAAGCTGCGTTTTAACAACATGCCGATGGCGGCAGTCAACAAAAACAGTCCCAGCATCTGTTGCATCAGTTGTTGCCAGAAATCATAACCCGGGAACAGGTTTTTATCATGTAACAGGCTCACCTTAATGTAGCCGAGCAATTGTTGATTAACCCGGATTTCTTCTACCATTGGGATCAAAGGTAATGCCTGATCCGGGCTATACAGTAAACGCGCCGGCGTATTAGCTTCAGACCAGCTCAGGCGCACACCGTTGGCATCGTAAACCACCACATCATGCAGAAACGGATTTTCTGCAATATGTTGTGTCAGTTGCTGCAAGCCTTCCAGCTGATCATTTTCCAGTAAGTAGCCGGCGGTATGAGACAGCGCACTCAGCGTCTCACGCATCAGCAGCTGGTTTTGCTGCTGTAGTACCTGCTGTCCTTCCGCCCGGGCACTACTCCAGCTGTGTAGAATAAACCAGATCCCAAGTACAGCCAGCGCCAGCTGTAGCAACGTAATAACACTTGAAGAAGGGTTAGCGGATAAGCTATGGTGCTGCATATTTCTTAACGACAATACCGGTTTGCCTGAATAGGCGCTAGGATGCCATGCCTGTTGCCCCAAGTACAGAAAAGTAAAGATATGTACAGATAAGCACAGATACGTACAGATTTAACCGTTTTGTCTGCTAAGGCGAATGGTTGTCACAGCGCAATAGCTAAAGTTCAGACAATACAGCACAGATAATAAAGTACAGACAGTAAAATACAGGATTTAACTTGAACTCATCAGTACAGCCCAATCCGTTCAATGATCTCGCGCCACTGCAGTTAGTTACAGCCTATGGTGGGCAGTGTCACCTTAACTGGCATGCCGGTCAGTTTAGCGAGGTGAAAGTAGCAGACCTTAAACCCGACTTGCCGGTACTGCTTTGTTTTGGCCGTGACTTCAGCTGGCAGCTGCTTAGCACCCTGGCGCAGGCACTTGCCTTACCATCAGGTGGCTATACGCTTAGCCAGAGTAAGCCGCATCCGGCGCTGCCGGCAGCACTGCGGTTACACCTGCCTTTGACTTATCAGCCAACGCCGGCGTTACTCAGTCGTTTAGCCCTTGATCACGACTGTCAGCTGGTTTATCTGGCGCAGCAGCCGACGTTACGCAAACCTGGTTTGCTGGTGATGGACATGGATTCTACGGCGATTGAAATTGAATGTATCGATGAAATTGCCGCTCTGGCGGGTGTCGGTGAGCAAGTGGCTGCGATAACGGCCCGCGCAATGAACGGCGAGCTGGATTTTGCGCAAAGTCTGTTAGCGCGGGTTAAGGCCTTAGCCGGTGCGCCAGAGTCGGTATTAGCCGCTGTATTACAAACACTGCCGTTAATGCCGGGCTTAACGGAGTTGGTGCAGCAACTTAGACAGCATCAGTGGCAGCTTGCCATTGCCTCCGGTGGTTTTACCTATTTTACCGAGGCGCTACAGCAGCGGCTTGGCCTGAGTGCGACCTTTGCTAACCAGCTGGAAATCGTTGACGGTAAATTAACCGGCCGGGTGCTTGGCAATATTGTTGATGCGAAACGCAAAGCTGAAGTTGTGACTGAACTGGCGCAGCGTTATCAGATAGCGCCATCGCAGACCGTTGCTATTGGTGATGGCGCCAATGATTTACCGATGTTGGCCGAGGCTGCGCTAGGCGTCGCTTTTCATGCTAAGCCGAAGGTGCAGGTGGTGGCAAAGGCGGCGATTACTACAGGTTCCTTATTACAACTGCTGTATCTGTTGGATTGTCCGTGAACCATCAGCAAAGCTCGCTGTTTCTTGAGCTGCCACCTTACCGCTTGCATCTGCGGCAGCTACAGCCGCTAGCGACGCCTCTGGCGCCGGTATTATATCTGCACGGTGCGGTAGAGAATGGCCGGATTTTTTACAGCCAGAACGGTAAAGGCCTGGCTTGCTTTCTGGCGGAGCAGGGGTTTATTGGTTACGCCGCTGACTTTGCTGGTCGGGGCTTGTCACAGCCGAGCTTAGCTGAAGGCTTGCAGCAGGATCAACAACAAATGATTTGCCGGGATATACCGGCGCTGCTGAATTACGTTTACCAGCAACATCAGCAGAAAGTCATTCTGATTTGCCACTCCTGGGCCGGCGTGCTGGCCGCGGCCAGTCTGGCGCGATTTCCTGAGCTGGTGGACAAAGTGCTGGCTAAGGTCTGTTTTGGTACCAAAAGAGTGATTAGTGTGAACAGCCTGGCGCGAAAATTAAAAATCGACCTGTGTTGGAACACCCTGGCGCCCTGGCTGGGGCAGCGCTATGGTTATGTGCCCGCTAAACGCTGGCGTTTTGGCGCTGACGATGAACCCACGCAGTTCCTGTGTGATACCGTACGCTGGATCAAGGGCGCTCCCTTTGTTGATTGCAGTGATGGTTTTGACTATCAGGCTGCCTGTCAGCAGCTAAACTGGCCGCCGCTGTGGCATTTTGCGGCGGAACATGACCAGCTACTCGGGCATCCGCAGGATGTGCAGGCTTTTATGCGGGAGGCGGCTCAGTCAGAGGGGCGCTATACCTTGCTAAGCCAAGCGAATGGCTATCTGCACCCTTATGATCATATTTCGATGCTGACTGCCGCGGCTGCTAAAGAAGAACATTTTACAGAGTTGGTAAACTGGCTCGTTCAGTTAGTGACTGCAGAATAAACTGTCGCTGCAGTTCCTGCTGCTGTGCAGCTTCCGGCTGCAAGCGGTTAACCAGTTCAGATGAAATATCAAAACCTTCAATTACGCCCTCGACATGCCAGAGTTCTTCTTCCAGCACCCTGGCTTTATGAATGGCATAAATACTGATGTAATTCAGCTCCCTGGCCAAATACTCCGGATCCATTTTACCAGCACGGATCAGTGAGCAACGGAACCCTAACAACGTATGTGTCGAGAGTGCATCGACAAGGTGCTGCTTCAGCTCCGCCGCCGAATTAAATTCAAAGTCAAAGTCGCTACTTAGTTGCAAGCTACCGTCGTCGTTTTGTTGCACTGTCAGATAGAGTTCGTAATGAAACGGTGGATCCTGTCGTTTCATCTGCTTTAGCTTTTCGGCTAGTTTTAGCTCCAGGAGTGGATGTTTCGTCAGGACACTCAGTGGCGCGGATGCGGGCTGTTGCTGTGGCAATTGCAACAAGGCCTGTAATTGATTGCCTTTGTTCCCGCAACCCACAACGGCGATATCGTGCCGCAGCCCATAGCGATGCACATAGAGCACCAGCGATTTACAGCTTTGCAGATACATATTGCGCAAGGCTTCGGATAGACCAGGATATTTGGGGGTTTCCTGCGCTACGGTCAGTTTGCTGCGATTACTCTGGATCAGCTGGCTAAAAAATTGTCGGCCCAGATGTGATTCCGTCTTAGCGGCTTTTAGATTGATAATAGTCCGGTTTTTACTCACCGCCATCACTTCGTAAGGCAGGGCACTGAGCTGATATTTGCTGGTAATTTTTTGCAGATCAGGTAAATCCACCAGTAATACGTCGCCTTTTTTAAAATCGACCGCTATTTCTGTTTCCAGCTGCAAGCCGCCGGCAGAGAAGTCGCGACTGTATGCGGGTATCGGGGTATCATCCACTCTGGTGCGCAGTAAAACCTGAGTTTTATACAGATAACGTGATTCACTGCGTAAATTGACATAGTGAACCGGTATCGCTTCACAGGTGACAACTTTGCCGGCCTTGCTCAGGCCAAATTGATTGAGAGCGGCCAGCTTAGTGCTGTCAAAGCGATACGCGGCGTAATAATGCCGCTGCGAGGCATTACTGATATCCGCTAGCGTAATCATATAACGCACATCTCTTAGCATACTGGCTACTAGTGGGGAGGGTTGGACTAACCCATGCTCTCCCGGCAATGCAAATTTGCTGGTCGCCTCCTCTGCCGCCACAGACATTAAACTTAACTGAAATACCCGCCAGCTCGGTTTACCAGCACCGAAGCCCCAGAACATCTGCCGCAGCTCGCTGGAAGCTGCCAGTTCACTGGCTAATGCCGTATAAAAATACAATTTGCCCTTAGCGGCATGGGTAAAGCAGTATAGGGTTGCGTTGCGCTCACTATTATTCAGCAGCTGTTTGAGTCTACGGGCATTCAGTACCTGACCCAGTACCGATTGTTGTTGCTCGTCGATAAAATAGTGCCAGATACTTCTGCTATAGTCGCTGGTCAATGCAAAGCGACTGGCCAGGCTGCCCTCGGCAACGGTCAGGAAAACCGGCAGACCTTGTAGCCGGGGCAGGTAGTATTGCTCATAGCCTTTGGTCAGGGCGCCGTCGAGAATATTGTCCAGATTCAGCTTATAACGTCTTTTATTGCCCTGAATAAAGCTATGTAAAAACTGATTGAATGCCGGATTTCTCTCCGGCTCCAGACGTTTCAGGCGCCAATAGGCATGTTTATCCTGCTCTTTGATCTCAAGGATTTGATATTGCAAAGTATCCACCAAATCCAGTGCATATTCGCGCTCTAGCCCGGTCAGCGCCAACCGGACCACATCGCCGGCCATTGCGGTTTTCCCGAACGGTACTTTCAAGCGGCAACCCGATACTGACAGGTCGGTGGTCATAGCGTTGCTATTGCCATCGGGGTGTTTTATCTCCACCTCAATGCTAAAGTTCATCCGCTCCTCTGCCCGGCTAATGTAGTGTCCGAAGCGAATAAACCGATGCGCTGAGGGTGCTGCATTATCCTCTGGCGTGGTAAAGGACTCGGCAGGCGAGGGCTCGGGCAACTGAGGACCTTTGCGAAGGTTCTGTAGTGTATGGCGAATATGCTCGTCAGTTTCTTTCCGATGTCTGACCCGGTAATTATTGTCAGCATTCATTACTTCTTCATAAACGCCGACCGTATACTTACCGTAAGCTTCCAGGCCCTGCTCAAAGATTTGCCGCGCCTGATCATCCAGATAATGGGTTTTGCCCCGATATTCGTAAGGCTTTACATCTCCGTCCACATGACCACGCAAATCGATGTAGTAGTTGCAGGGCTGGGCCAGACGTCTGAGTTCCATTCGCAGCAGAAATTGCTTGGATTTGGGTAAACCATTGGTCACCGAAGCAAAAGTCTGCTCAAACTCGCTCAAGTCCAGCATGCCGCGAAGTCTGGTGATAATACCCTGATATGCCTGAAGGTCTGTTGACGTCATAATCTGATGATTCAGTTGCCAAAAATATGGCAGCGTCCGGTTATAATAAGGTTAAACTAGCTTAATAAGTTTTAAAAGCAATATCCGTGCCTTCCAATAATTCCTGGAGTAAGAATGGCAAAAAGTAAAACGGCATATGTGTGTAATGAATGTGGTGCTGACTTTATGCGCTGGCAGGGGCAGTGTACTGAATGCGGTGCCTGGAATAGTATCAGCGAAGTCCGGTTGGGCGCCGTGAAAGCTGGTAGCAGTCGGCTGGGTGGTTATGCCGGCGCGACAGTGGCCCGTGTGATGCGACTGGATGAGGTCGACTTGCAGGATGTACCACGTTTTAGCTCTGGCTTTGCTGAGTTTGACCGGGTACTGGGTGGCGGCATAGTACCGGGCTCTGCGATCCTGATCGGCGGTCACCCCGGTGCCGGAAAAAGTACTTTGTTACTGCAAATTATGTGCGGCCTGGCCGCACAGGGCGGCGCACTGTATGTGACGGGGGAAGAATCGTTGCAGCAGGTTGCGATGCGGGCACAGCGCCTGGGATTGCCGATGTCTGAATTGAAAATGTTGGCTGAAACGAACGTCGAAACTATCTGTCAGCTGGCGCAGCAGGAAAAGCCGCGCATTATGGTGATTGACTCAATTCAGGTGATGCATCTGGCTGATATTCAGTCGGCACCGGGCAGTGTGTCACAGGTCAGGGAAAGCGCGGCGTATTTAACCCGCTTCGCCAAGCAGCATCATATCGCTATTATCATGGTCGGGCATGTAACCAAAGATGGATCTCTGGCCGGGCCTAAGGTATTAGAGCATTGTATCGATTGCTCAGTGATGCTGGATGGTGACGCTGACAATCGCTACCGCACCTTGCGCGGCAATAAAAACCGCTTTGGTCCGGTCAATGAGTTAGGGGTGTTTGCCATGACTGGCCAGGGGATGAAGGAGGTAAAGAATCCTTCCGCGATCTTTCTGACCCGTGGTAAGGAAGATCAATCCGGCAGTATCGTCATGGTGCTATGGGAGGGTACCCGACCGCTTTTAGTAGAAATTCAAGGGTTGGTTGACTATTCGCCACTGAATAATCCACGACGGGTGACACTGGGGATGGAGCAAAACCGGATTGCGATGTTACTGGCAGTGATGCACCGCCATGCCGGGATCCAGATGGCGGACCAGGATGTGTTTGTTAACGTTGTCGGTGGGGTCAAGGTTAATGAAACCAGCGCTGATTTAGCGACCTTACTGGCGTTAGTCTCCAGCTTTCGGGATAAGCCATTACCGAATGATTTAGTGGTATTTGGTGAAGTGGGATTAGCAGGTGAGATCCGGCCGGTGCCCAGTGGTCAGGAACGACTGAAAGAGGCCGCGAAGCATGGTTTTAAACGGGCGATAGTGCCGCTGGCTAATCAACCGAAGGAACCTATTGCCGGGATGGAAGTGGTCGCTGTGGCACGCCTGGCTGAGGCCTTGGAAGCGCTATAAAGCAAAACGCCTCTGCGTAGGCAGAGGCGCTTGTATTGAGGGTATTACTTAGTGTAATTACCTGAGCTTAGCGGAAGCGGCGATTCTGTGGAAAGTTAAGCCGTAATACCTGCTCGGTGTCACTTCTGAGCTTATCCAGCCCTAATTTATCGTAACTTTCTACCATAATCTCCAGAGCCTGCTCTACCAGCGGAGAGTCACGGTAAAACTCAACAACATATTTACCCCGGTTGGCGGCCGCGAGAAAGGCACCGCGGCGCAGGTAGTAATCTGCTACCAGTAACTCGTGCCGGGCCAGCTTATCTTTAATCGCAACCATCCGCGCCCGGGCTTCGGCAGCATACTTACTTCCCGGATAGTTAGTTAACAGGATACGAAAATCATCAAACGCCTGCCGGGTGCTGGCCAGATCGCGATCGGCACGGTCAATGCCAAAAAATTCCTGAAAGGCGTTTTCATCTGCCTTCAGGTTGGTTAAACCGCGCATATAATATACATAGTCCAAATCCGGTTGATTCGGATTCAACCGGATAAAACGGTCAATGGTTGCCAGCGCTTGCGGCAGATTGCCAGCCTGGTGATAGGCATAAATTAAATCCAGCTGTACTTGCCGGGCCAAGGGGCCGAACGGATGGCGGCTTTCAACCCCTTTTAACAGTTCAATAGCGCGGTTATAAAGGCCTGCATCCAGTACATCCTTGGCTTGCTGATACATCGCTTGCGCCGTTTGATTGGAGGTAACTTGTGCTTCTTTAGGTTTTCCGGCACAGGCGGTGAGGGTCACAGCTAACAGGGCTATCAGAATAAATTTTAGTTTCATGTAAAAATCCGTTACTACTTCGGCTAAATGGCTGTCTAGTCCGGCGTAAAATCGTTAAAATACCCGCTCATGCGATTCTACCCCAGATATCGCGGGGTTGCACACAGGATAACTGCTTCCGTTATGACAAAACAGCTAAAACTTTCAGAAATCGTACCTGAGCACCTTTTTGGTAAGCGCTTAGATCAGGTTCTGGCCGAAATGTTCCCCGATTATTCGCGTTCGCGGATAAAAGAGTGGATCCTGGCCAATAGCGTGCAGGTAAACGGTGAGCCTTGTGCCACTCCGCGGCAGAAAATGTTGGGTGGGGAGCAAATCGATATTCAGGCTGAATTGCCGGAAGAAGAACGTTTTGACGCCGAGCCGATCGCCCTGGATATCGTGTTTGAAGACGAACATATTCTGGTGATCAATAAGCCTGCCGGTCTGGTGGTGCACCCGGGAGCAGGCAATCAGGACGGTACCTTACTCAATGCCTTGTTACATCACTGCCCGAGTATTGCAGAAGTTCCCCGTGCCGGTATAGTTCACCGGCTGGATAAAGACACTACCGGCCTGATGGTCATCGCGAAAACGATACCAGCGCAAACGCATCTGGTCGAGGCGATGCAAGCGCGGGAAATTACCCGTGAATATGAAGCGGTCTGTTACGGCACTATGACCGGCGGCGGGACGGTAAAACAGCCGATCGGCCGGCACCAGACCAAAAGAACCCTGATGGCAGTTAATGAAAATGGTAAACCGGCTGTTACCCACTATAGAGTGATGGAAAAGTACCGGGCGCATACCCGCCTGCGACTGCGGCTGGAAACCGGCCGGACGCATCAGATCCGCGTACATATGACCTTTATCAGCCATCCTCTGGTTGGCGATCCGGTATATGGTGGCCGGCCCAGACCGCCACGCCAGGCCAGCGAACAGTTATTGCAGTTAATGCGTAATTTTAAACGCCAGGCGCTGCATGCCATTATGCTTAAACTGGCGCACCCGATAACCGGCCAGTTGCTGGAGTGGCATGCGCCATTGCCGGACGATATGGTGGCACTGAATGCCGCTTTAAAAGCCGATACCCAGTTACACGGTATGGACTTTGTGTAAGTCAAAGTATGGACCTGATTAACGTTATGCGCCCTGATCTGCCATCTGAGTTACTTTACCCTGACTGGCCGGCGCCAGCCGGTGTTAAAGCTTTTAGTTCAACCCGGCTTGGCGGGGTATCCGGCGGACAATACGCCAGTTTGAACCTTGGTGGGCATGTTGGGGATGATGCTGTCAACGTCAGTGCTAATCGCCAGCGTTTTGCACAACTGGCCCGGCTGCCGGCAGCTCCGACATGGATGAATCAGGTGCATGGCAATCAGGTGCTAACTTTACCGCTGCACTCGCCTGAGCCATTACCGACTGCAGACGCCAGCTACAGCAGACAGCCACGACAGGTTTGTCTGGTGATGACAGCAGACTGTTTGCCGTTGTTAATTTGTAACACAGCCGGCACCGAAGTCGCCGCGGTGCATGCTGGTTGGCGTGGTCTTGCTGGCGGGGTGATTGAACAAAGCCTGCAGCATTTTCAGGCTCCGGCAGCAGAGTTATTGGTTTGGCTCGGGCCGGCAATTGGGCCGGCGGCTTTTGAAGTTGGCGCTGAGGTGCGTCAGGCCTTTGTGGCGATGATGCCAGAGGCTGAAGCCGCTTTTACCGGCTCAGCTGGCGGCAAGTATCTGGCAGATATCTATGCGTTGGCCCGTTTGCGGCTGCAGCGTGCCGGAGTCAGAGCCATCTATGGTGCAGAGTATTGCACCTTTACTGACTCAGCACGTTTTTTCTCCTACCGGCGTGATGGTCAAACCGGCCGCCAGGCCAGCGCTATCTGGTTAGAACCCTGAGGTAGACGCGCTAAGTTGATGCAAGTCAATTTTTTGACGTTCGCTGCTTGAAAAATCCACAACAGCGCCCAATCTTATTACACATCATAGTTAGGGTAAGAGCGGGAGCCTGCCAATGCGTTTAGATAAATTCACCAGTAAGTTTCAGGAAGCCATTGCCGATGCGCAATCGCTGGCACTGGGGCGTGATCAACAGTTTATCGAGCCGGTACATATCATGTTTGCCTTACTGAATCAGGAAGGCGGCACCGTACGCGAATTATTAAATAAGCTGGCGGTAAACTTTAATGAACTGCGCTCAAAAGTCAGCCAGGCGATAGAGCGTCTGCCAAGAGTAGAAGGTGATGCCGGTAGCTTACAGTTATCAGCAGCCACAGCTCAGCTGTTACAACAATGCGATAAGCTGGCGCAAAAGCGTAAAGATCAGTTTATCTCCAGTGAGCTGTTTGTGTTGGCCGCGACTGAGGATAAATCAGAGCTGGGCCGCATTCTGCAGTTATTGGGGATAAATAAAGACAAGGTCAGTGCTGCGATAGAGCAAATCCGTGCTGGTCAGAAGGTGGATGATGCCAATGCGGAAGATACCCGTCAGGCGCTGAGCAAATATACCATTGATCTGACAGCCAGAGCAGAGTCCGGCAAGCTGGATCCGGTGATTGGCAGGGATGAAGAAATTCGCCGCTGCGTGCAGGTATTACAACGACGCACTAAAAATAACCCGGTATTGATTGGTGAACCCGGTGTCGGTAAAACCGCCATCGTAGAGGGTTTAGCGCAGCGCATTGTTAATAAAGAAGTTCCTGAAGGCTTAAAAGATAAGCGGGTATTATCACTGGATATGGGCGCGCTGCTGGCAGGGGCCAAATATCGCGGTGAGTTTGAAGAGCGGTTAAAAGCAGTACTGAACGAAGTTGCCAAAGAAGAAGGCCAGATCATCCTGTTTATTGACGAAATTCATACCATGGTTGGCGCTGGTAAGGCTGATGGTGCTATGGATGCCGGCAATATGCTAAAGCCAGCGCTGGCACGCGGTGAGTTGCACTGTCTTGGTGCCACCACCCTGGATGAATATCGCAAATATATTGAAAAAGACGCTGCGCTGGAGCGGCGTTTCCAGAAAGTTTTGGTGGAGGAGCCAACGGTTGAGGATACCATCGCGATTCTGCGCGGTTTAAAAGAGCGTTACGAGCTGCACCATGCGGTAGAGATCACCGATCCGGCGATCGTCGCGGCAGCAACACTGTCACACCGCTATATCAGTGATCGGCAGTTACCGGATAAAGCCATTGATTTAATTGATGAAGCGGCTTCCAGTATCCGGATGCAGATGGATTCCAAACCAGAAGAGTTAGACCGCTTAGAGCGGCGTATTATCCAGTTGAAATTGGAGGATAATGCCTTAGCAAAAGAAACCGACGATGCCAGTAAAAAGCGTCGCGATAGTATTCGCGAGCAAATTGACGAGCTGGAGCAACGATACAACGAGCTGGATGAGGTATGGGAATCCGAAAAGGCGGCATTGCAGGGCACCCAGTATATTAAGGCCGATCTGGAGCAAGCCCGCTTGGATTTGGAAGTCGCACGGCGGGCAAGTGATCTGCAACGGATGTCTGAGTTGCAGTATGGCCGCATTCCAGAGCTGGAGAAAAAGCTGGACTTAGCCTCGCAGGCGGAAATGCAGGAAATGACGCTGTTGCGGCATAAGGTGACCGATCAGGAAATTGCGGATGTGGTGTCAAAAGCCACTGGCATTCCGGTCAGTAAAATGCTGGAAGGCGAGCGTGACAAATTGCTGCGGATGGAAGAGGCCTTGCACGATAAGGTGGTAGGGCAACATGAGGCGGTCAGTGCGGTGGCAAATGCAATCCGCCGTTCGCGGGCCGGTCTGTCTGATCCGAATAAACCCATTGGTTCTTTCTTATTCCTCGGGCCAACCGGGGTAGGGAAAACGGAGTTGACTAAGGCGTTAGCGCAATTCCTGTTTGACAGCCCGGATGCGATGGTGCGGATCGATATGTCGGAGTTTATGGAGAAACATGCGGTGTCCCGCTTGGTTGGCGCACCGCCGGGCTATGTTGGTTATGAAGAAGGCGGTTATCTGACCGAAGCCGTCAGACGGAAGCCTTACTCAGTGATCCTGCTGGACGAGGTTGAAAAAGCTCATCCTGATGTCTTTAACATCTTATTGCAGGTGTTGGACGATGGTCGTCTGACCGATGGTCAGGGACGGACGGTGGATTTTAAAAACGCCGTGATCATCATGACCTCGAATCTGGGATCAGATCTGATCCAGGAGCATTATCGCGAGTACAGCTACGCCGAAATGAAAACCATGCTAATGGATGTGCTAAGCAGGCAGTTCCGGCCGGAGTTTTTAAACCGCTTGGATGAGTCGGTGGTATTCCATCCGCTGGATGATCGGCAAATTAAACAAATTGCCAGTATTCAGTTGCAGCGGTTGCGGCAACGCTTGCAGCAACGTGACTTCCAATTGGAAGTCAGTGATGCGGCGTTGGAGAAACTGGCAGAGGTTGGCTTTGACACCTTATATGGTGCAAGGCCACTAAAACGGGCGATTCAGCAGTATCTGGAGAACCCACTGGCACAGGCGTTATTACAAGGCAACTTTTTGCCGGGTAGCACGATAGTGGTTGACCACGATGGTCAGCAGTTTAGGGTGCAGAGCCGGCATTAGCGTCAGCGAAGCAGCCCGGCTAAGGTGTGGCCGGGCAGCGTCTTTTGATCTCAAAGTTCGCCAGGAGGATCTGCTGCTGGCGCTCTTCTGCTGTCAGTAAGCGCACTGCCTCCTGGTTGGCTTCTTTGGTAAAGAGTTCCTGTTCACTATTTAACAGCGTTAGCTGATCGCGGGCTTGTTGACACAACACCGGATCCAGCACTGCGCCTGAACTTACGCCTTGTGCGACGGCGGTGACGGCAGAAGAACCACTACCGACCTTAATCGTGACTAACTGATATTCTCCCTCAGCGGGCGGCTGTTGTGAGAAATGGATCACACCCTTTGCGTCCTGCCAGCTGTAAACCGTTTGCGCGATGGTCAGCGGAGCAAGGCATAACAGGGTGCCGAGAAAGATGTACTTCACTTTTGCCATGGTTCTATCCATGTTATGTTATGTCCCTTATAATCAGTGTAATCGTTATTTTAGAAGTTGCCTTATGACAGAATTAAAAAACAGTGATACTAGTCCGCGTAAAGGGATCTATCTGTTACCTAACCTGCTGACAACCGCCGGGCTTTTTTCGGGTTTCTTTGCCATCGTATCATCAATGAACGGTCGTTTTGAAGCCGCTGCTGTGGCGATTTTTATCGCAATGATCTTCGATGGCCTGGATGGCCGCGTAGCGCGTTTAACCAATACCCAAAGTGAATTTGGGGCACAATACGACAGCATGTCTGATTTACTGGCCTTTGGTGTGGCACCGGCGTTAGTTGCTTATAATTGGGCGCTGGCAGATCTTGGCAAGTTCGGCTGGTTGGCGGCCTTTATTTATGTTGCCTGTGCCGCGTTACGCTTGGCACGCTTTAACGCCAATCTGGGCGTAACAGATGGCCGTTTCTTTCAGGGCTTAGCCAGTCCGGCGGCGGCTGCCCTGGTGGCCGGTATGGTTTGGAACGGTGCCAGTTTTGAGATTGATGGTGATAAGTACGGCTATCTGGTCGGTTTACTGACTATCACCGCTGGCTTTTTGATGGTCAGTAATTTCCGCTACAACTCGTTTAAAAACCTGAACTGGCGCGATCGGGTGTCCTTTCTGACGATCTTGCTGGTAGTGCTGGTCTTTGTGGTTATCGCTGCACGGCCGGCGCAAATGTTATTTATCATTTTCTTTGCTTATGCCTGCTCGGGACCCATTACGACCTTCCGCAGTGTACGCAAACTTAAACTGGAGCATGTGGTGGGCGATTCCGAAGATGCTGATTTTCTGGATGAGACAGCAGCTAAAGCGGAGAGCGCCAAACCTGAAAAAACTGACGCCGGCAACTGATCCTGCTACCAGGCTCGCAGCGTTATACCCAATTTTGTGTTTCACCTCTTGATATCAGCTTGGCGTTCCCCAATCATTGGGGAACGCCATTCTCAGTAAGGAATCATCTTGAGCGCTAGCATCACCGCAGTTTTGTCGTCGCTGCAACAGCAGGGACTACAGCAGAGTATCCTTGGTATTAAGCGTGGGATCGAGCGCGAGACCTTACGCGTTAATCAGGATGGCAGTCTGGCACAAAGCGCCCATGCCAGGGCGCTGGGGTCTGCCCTGACACACCCCTGGATCACCACCGATTTTTCAGAATCACTGCTCGAGTTTATTACCCCTGCTGGTGAGGATATTGAACAAACTCTGGCGCAACTTGCGGATATTCATCGCTTTACGGTACGACAACTGGGTGATGAACGGTTATGGCCGGCCAGTATGCCCTGTTTTATTACCGACCAGCACCAGATCCCGTTAGCACAGTACGGGCCCTCGAATGTCGGGAAGATGAAAACCCTGTACCGGCAAGGACTGAAAAACCGCTACGGCAGCATGATGCAGGCCATCAGTGGCGTGCATTTTAATTTTTCCTTACCGCAGAGCTTCTGGCAAGCGTATCAGCAGTTGTTGCAGGACGACGCGACGCTGCAGGATTTTGTCTCGGCACAGTATCTGTCATTGATCCGTAACTACAAGCGTGTTGCCTGGCTTATTGTCTACTTGTTTGGTGCGTCGCCGGCGATGTGTCAGTCCTTTTTAGAAGGGCGTCAGTCGCGTTATGCATTCCAGAAACTGGGCAAGGGGTCGCTTTATCTACCTTACGCGACATCGCTGCGGATGAGTGATTTAGGTTATACCAACAGCGCTCAATCCAGTTTAAATATTACTTATAACAGTTTACCGGAATATATCAGTGGTTTGCATGCGGCTGTTACCCAGCCATCTGCCGAGTATCAGAGCATTGGTGTCAAGGTGGATGGTGTTTTTCAGCAGCTGAATAGTAATGTGCTGCAGATTGAGAACGAGTTTTACTCGACTATTCGTCCTAAGCGCACCACCGAATCGGGCGAGCGGCCAACCTGTGCCCTGGCGAAGCGGGGCGTGGAATATATTGAGGTGCGGGCACTGGATGTCAATCCGTTCAGTAGTATTGGTATTAGTGCTGAACAAATGCGCTTTCTGGATGTGTTCCTACTGTACTGTTTACTGGAGCAAAGCCCGCCGTTATCCGCTGCCGAGCAGCAGGTGACTGAGCAGAACCTGAAAAAGGTGGTAACTGATGGTCGGCGCACGAATCTGGAGCTGTTGCAGGATGGTCAGCCACGCCTGATGCAGGATTGGGCTGAACAACTGTTTGCCGATATGATGCCAATAGCCAAATGGCTGGATCAGGCGTATCAGACCGACCGCTATCAGGCGGCAATGCGCCAGTATTACTTGAGCTTATTAGATCCAGCACAAACACCGTCTGGTAAAATCCTCAATCATCTGCTGAGCGCCCGGCAGGACAATGGCCCCTATATGCGGCAGTTGGCAGAAAGCTATCGTAGCCAGCTACTGGCAGAGCCATATCAGTATTACAGCGAACAGGACTTTGTTGCGGCGGCGGAGCAATCGCACCTGCGCCAGCAGCAAATCGAAGCGGCTGATACCCTGAGTTTTGAACAGTACCTGGCTGACTACTTTCGTGAAGTACCAGCCTGTACCGCCGAATAGCAGATAAAAAAACGGCTACCAGGTGGTAGCCGTAAAGGAGAATCCAGGGAAAACAAAAAACTTGGTTGCATCCATGCACCTTGTTAGAATCCCCCTTATGCTGATAGTTCAAAAAAAGATAAAAAAAAATAAACTCCTGATCATATTAGGTTTGTCTGCAGCCCTAACCGGCTGTGCGACGCCGCCGCCGCAAAATAAAAGCGATATCTGCGAGATCTTTCGTGAGAACCGCTCCTGGTATAAAGCCAGCGCCAGTGCCAGTGACAAATGGGGCATGCCGATTGCTGTGCCGATCAGTTTTATGTATCAGGAAAGTGGTTTCAGGCATAACGCCCGGCCGCCAATGCGTTATTTCCTTGGCTTTATCCCTTATGGTCGGGCGAGCTCCGCCTATGGCTATTCTCAGGCGAAAACCCCGACCTGGGACGATTATGTCAAGGACACTGGTCGATTGTTTGCCAGCCGTAGCAACTTTGCGGATGCGGTGGATTTTATCGGCTGGTATATCGATAAAACCCATCAGGTGAATAAGGTGCCGAAAGATGATGCGTACCGGCTTTATCTGAACTACCACGAGGGCTGGGGCGGTTACCGGCGCGGCAGCCATCAGCAGAAGGCCTGGTTGCTCAGAACCGCCCGTCAGGTTGACGACCGAGCCAGCATTTACAAGCAGCAATTACAAGGCTGCGAGAAAGAACTGCAGCGCGGCTGGCTACGCCGCCTGCTATTTGGTTAGTCTGTGTTTCGGCGGCTGGCTACGCCGCCTGCTATTTGGTTAGTCTGTGTTTCGGCGGCTGGCTAGCGTGTCAGAACCAACCGCACCGTTTTAATCATATTATCCTGCACATCGACGATTTCCAGTGGGTAGCCGGCAAGTTTTACACTCATCGCGCCTTGTGGGATCTCTTCCAGATGTTCCAGTAACAGGCCGTTCAGCGTTTTCGGACCATCCGTTGGAAACTCCAGCTGCATTTGCCGGTTCAGATCCCGCAAACTGATGCTGCCGTCGATAAGGTAGGAACCGTCTGGCTGCTGAATGATTTCCTCGTGGTTATCTTCTATGACATCAGTAGTAAATTCACCCACTACTTCTTCCAGAATATCTTCCAGCGTTACCAGCCCCTGAATATCGCCGTATTCATCAACTACCAGACCAATACGTTCCTTGGTACTTTGAAATTTCAGCAGTTGGGTGTTAAGTGGAGTGCCTTCCGGAATATAGTAAATTTCGTGTACAGAGCGTAGCAAGGTTGCTTTGCTAAACTGATCTTTAAGCAGCAGCCGCACCAGATCCCGCGGGTGAATAAAACCCAGGGCATCATCAATACTATCCCGATACAGCAATACCCGGCTGTGCTGGGCGTTTGCCAGCTGGCGCACGATATCTTTCCATTCGTCGTTAATATCGATACCGGCGATTTCGTTACGCGGCGTCATAATGTCATCTACGGTAACATTCTCTAAATCCAGTACCCCCACCAGCATATTTTGATGCTGCTCCGGGATCAGGGCGCCGGCTTCATGCACCACGGTTCTGAGTTCCTCTGCGCTCAGACTATTTCCCTGATGCTTTTCCGGGCTGACGCCCATCACAGCCAGTAAGCCATTGGTGATCCAGTTAATCAGCCAAACCAACGGATAAAACAGTTTTAACAGCGGCTTTAATAATGCCGAGCTTGGAAAAGCGATCCGCTCCGGATGCAGTGCCGCCAGGGTTTTTGGCGTGACCTCCGCAAATACCAGGATCACCAGTGTCAGGATCACGGTTGCAATAGCAATACCGGCATCGCCATACAGTCGCATCCCGATGATGGTCGCAATAGCGGAGGCAGCGATATTCACCAGGTTGTTGCCAATCAGGATCAAACCGATCAGCCGATCTGGCCGGTCCAATAATTCGGCTACCCGCTTTGCGCCTTTATGTTGTTCATTTTCAAGGTGTTTTAACCGGTAGCGGTTAACGGACATCATGCCTGTTTCTGAACCCGAGAAATAGGCCGAGATGAACAGTAGCACTCCCAAAATAATAAAGAGTGTACTGGTTGAGATTGCGTCCAAAAGTTAATTACCTTTATTGCCTGACAAAGTGTAGAGCGGTTTCAGAATCTGCCCAGCAGGACTTCTTTTACAAAGCGGCTGCCAAAATAGGCCAGGGTGAGGACAACACTGCCGACTAAAGTCAGAGATACCGCGGCTCTACCGCGCCAGCCCTGACGGGCATGCCCCCAGCACAGCACTCCGAATACAATTAGCGCCAGCAAACTAAGCAGCGTTTTATGGTCGACCCAACTTTTCATATAGGGTACGCCACTAGCCAGTGCCAGGATTAACAAGGCGGTACCGGCTGCCAGCAAGCGAAATTGCAGTTGCTCTGCCTGTAATAATGGCGGCAAAAAGCGACTGACACCAGAGAAATTTTTATGTTTCAGTTTATAACTGATATAAGACACTTGAATTGAGTACAGCGTGGCCATAATCAGCACCACATAGGCGCTAAAAGCCAAACCAATATGGGCCAGCAGCCCCGGGCTTTGTCCCAGGTGCTGTAACAGTGCAGTGCCGGGAATAAACAGACCGGCCAGTAGCAGTAAGGCAGCGGCGGTGTAGACTATAGGTAATAGCAACACAGCCGGACTGCGCAGGGAAATCAGGGTTACCGCCAGGGTTAACAGCCAGGCGACCAATGAGCTGACGTTCAACAAACTAAAGTTTTGTCCCTGCTCGGTAAAGATGCTGCCCGCCAGACTTAGCATATGGCATACCACACCCAGGGTGCCGGCACTGAAAACCAGTTTAAAGTTTGGCCCGGCCGGATGGAATAGCCGCAATAGCAGGGTAACAGTTGCAACCGTATAGGCAACCAAAGCCAGCGCGGGTAACAACATCGGCATACTTAACACTCCTGTGACGCAGTAAGTGGATTATTGTATTGCAAGTTTCGGGTAAAGCCCAGCAGCATACAGTAAGATGCGCTTAAGGCTGACGATAACGTTACAACGCGCTATAATCGGCGCAATTACCGAATTGGATCTCCGCTATGTTTGAAAATCTGTCAGATCGTTTAAGCCGGACCCTGAAAAATATTAGTGGTCGTGGTCGTCTTACCGAAGACAATATTAAAGAAACGCTACGGGAAGTGCGGATGGCACTGCTCGAAGCTGACGTGGCATTGCCGGTCGTCAAAGACTTTATCAACCAGATCAAAGAGCGCTCTGTTGGTTTGGAGGTCAGCAAAAGTCTGACCCCGGGGCAGGAATTTCTGAAAATCGTCCGTAAAGCCCTGGAAGAAGCCATGGGCGAGGCGAATGAAGAACTGGCCCTGAATACCCAACCGCCGGCGGTGATCCTGATGGCGGGTTTACAGGGGGCGGGTAAGACCACCTCTGTTGGTAAGCTGGCAAAGTTTCTGACCGAACGGAAAAAGAAAAAAGTGTTGGTGGTATCGGCCGACGTTTACCGGCCAGCTGCTATTAAGCAACTGGAAACCCTGGCCAAAGCGGTCAATGTTGAGTTTTTCCCCAGCGACATTTCACAGGCGCCGGTTGCTATTGTTAACGCTGCCATCACGCATGCCAAAACCCGGATGTTTGATGTGCTGCTGGTCGATACCGCCGGTCGTTTGCATGTCGACAGCGAGATGATGGATGAAATCAAGGCGCTACATGCCGCGGTAAAACCAATTGAAACCCTGTTCGTGGTCGATGCCATGACCGGTCAGGATGCGGCTAATACGGCTAAAGCCTTTAATGAAGCCTTGCCATTAACCGGGGTGATCCTAACTAAGGCAGACGGTGATGCCCGTGGTGGTGCCGCCTTATCTATCCGCCATATCACCGGTAAGCCAATTAAGTTTATCGGTACCGGTGAGAAAACCGATGCCTTAGAGCCGTTCCATCCGGATCGTATCGCCTCGCGCATTTTAGGTATGGGCGATGTGCTAAGCCTGATTGAAGAGCTTGAGCAGAAAGTCGATAAAGAAAAAACCGCGAAAATGGCGCAGAAGATGATGAAAGGCAAAGGCTTTTCATTAGAAGATTTTCGCGAGCAGCTGGTACAGATGCGTAGCATGGGCGGCATGATGTCACTGATGGACAAGCTGCCGGGGATGAAAAATCTGCCGGCCGGTGCCGCCGGTCAGTTAGATGAAAAGCAGTTTGTTCGGATGGAAGCCATTATTAATTCGATGACGCCGAAAGAGCGTGAGTTTCCGGACCTGCTAAAAGGCTCGCGTAAAAAACGGATAGCAGCCGGCTCTGGCACACAGGTGCAGGAGATCAATCAGCTGCTGAAACAATTTACCCAGATGCAGAAAATGATGAAACAGATGAGTGGTAAAGGTGGCCTGATGAAGATGATGCGGGCCATGGGCGGCAAGTTGCCACCCGGTATGTTACCACCGCGCTGATCCTGGTGTGACGGGTTGCCAGGCCGCGAAATGCCTTGCATTCGCGGCAAAAATCCGTACAATGCAGCAGCCCTGCAGTCCGACTGCGGGCTTTGTTATTTTTTAAAACCTGAACGATTGAAATTAGAGGACGGTATGGTAACTATTCGTTTACAACGTGGTGGCGCGAAAAAGCGTCCATTTTACCAAGTTGTGGTAGCGGACAGCCGTTTTGCTCGTGATGGCCGTTTTATTGAGCGCGTGGGTTTCTTTAACCCAATCGCCAGCGGCACTGAAGAGAAACTGCGTCTGGACCTGGATCGCGTTGACCACTGGGTAGCACAAGGTGCTGCACTGAGTGATCGCGTGGCCACTCTGGTAAAAAACGCTAAGAAAGCAGCTGCTTAATTAGCAAGGCGTGTGGAGTTGTCACTGTTGAGTGAAAAAGATTTTGTAGTACTTGGCAAGTTTGGTGCGGTTTACGGCATCAATGGCTGGCTAAAAATTAACTCCTACACGGACATCCCGGAAGGGATTTTTGATTACACACCCTGGCAGGTCAAATTTCAGGGTAACTGGCAGACAGTAACAGTCAGCAGCTGGAAACGGCATAGTAATGGCTTAATCGCCAAACTGACTGACATTAATGTCCGGGAACAGGCGCAGGCCTATGCCAATGCTGAAATCGCGGTTGCCGCCAATGCCTTACCGGCTCTGGACGACGGCGAGTACTACTGGAAAGATCTGATGGATCTGAAAGTAGTGAATCAGCAAGGCTATGATCTGGGCGTGGTAACCGACTTAATGGAAACCGGCTCTAACGATGTGTTAGTGGTGAAAGCCAACCGGACTGATGCCTTTGGTAAGGGTGAGCGCTTAATTCCTTATCTTGATCAGACCGTGATCAAGCAGGTGGATTTAACTGCGAAGCAAATCACAGTAGATTGGGACCCGGCGTTTTAATGCAGGAACAACCAAGGTGGGTGGGCGTTGTCTCACTGTTTCCGGAGATGTTTCAGGCGATTACGCAATACGGCGTCACTGGTCGGGCTGTAAAGCAGGGTATTATTCAGCTGCAGTGTTTTAACCCGCGGGATTTTACCACGGACAAACACCGGACTGTTGATGACCGGCCTTATGGCGGCGGCCCCGGTATGCTGATGATGGTGCAGCCACTGACCGATGCCATTCGCGCGGCGAAAGCCACCGCAGGAGGTAAGGTGCATACGGTTTATTTGTCGCCGCAAGGCCGCAAATTAGACCAGCAAGGTGTGGCTGAACTGGCAAAACATCCGAAACTGCTCCTGGTAGCAGGCCGTTACGAAGGAATTGACGAGCGCGTGATCGAAACCGAAATTGACGAAGAATGGTCAATCGGCGATTACGTACTAAGCGGGGGCGAGTTGCCGGCAATGGTATTAATTGATGCCGTGTCGCGACTGGTACCCGGGGTTTTGGGACATGATTTATCTGCTGAGCAGGATTCGTTTGCAGCCGGCTTGTTAGATTGTCCACATTATACCCGCCCTGAGGTGTTAGCAGACAAACAGGTACCCGCCGTATTGCTGAGTGGGCACCATGAAGAAATTAGACGCTGGCGTCTGAAACAGGCTCTCGGTAGAACCTGGTTAAGACGGCCGGATATGTTAAATTCCCTGGCTCTGACTAAGGAGCAACGCAAGTTACTGGCAGAATTCCAACAGGAATACCAGGCGTTGCAGCAGCAAGATAGTTAATTCCAGGTAAAGTGAGATTGTTATGAGCAAAGTTAGCCAAAACATCATCAAGCAACTTGAACAGGAACAGCTGAAACAAGACGTTCCTGCATTCGCTCCAGGTGACACTGTAGTGGTTCAGGTTAAAGTTAAAGAAGGTGACAAAACCCGTTTACAGGCTTACGAAGGCGTTGTTATCGCCAAGCGTAACCGTGGTCTGCACTCTTCATTCACCGTACGTAAAATCTCTAATGGCGAAGGTGTTGAGCGTGTATTCCAGACGCACAGCCCGCTGGTAGACAGCATCACCGTTAAACGTCGTGGTGCCGTTCGCCGTGCTAAGCTTTACTACTTACGCGATCGTTCAGGTAAATCAGCGCGTATCCGCGAAAAGCTTAACTAAGCTGTTAAGGGCCGGCACTATGCCGGCCCTGTTTTTTTTATGGCAGAACTGACTGCTACAGCACCGCTTAATCCTACTCAACTGCAACAACTGGAACTTCGGTTGGAGCAAATCCTGTTACGCCGTTTTGGCGAGCTGACAGAGCAGCAACTTCTGACACTGCTGGATTTAAAACCCCTTACCACCATTCAAGACAGCCAGTTTGCACTATTCCAACGCCATTTTGTGCTGTATCACTTGCTGTACCGACTGGTTGAACGTTGGGCGCTAAGCAGCACCGCTTATCTGGATATTGGCCTGGCACGAATTAAAATTGCGCCCTGGCAAGACCATCTGCCGCTGCTTACCGATAGCAAGGCAGCTTATTATGCCGACTGGCAAAACTATTGGCGGATGACGCCGGTGGCATTAAGTAAGCGACTGGCGAGCTTCTGGCAGTATTATCAGCAGCGCCATGGCGTTAGCAGTAGCACGATCCAGCTCAATGATGACGAGGCGTTACAGCTGCTACAACTGGATTGGCCCTGCAGCCTAAGCGAGCTGAAAAAGGCCTTTCGGCGTTTATCGCTAAAACATCATCCGGATCGGGGCGGTGATAAAACCACCTTTGTCCGTATCTCGCTGGCCTATCAAAAAATCTTACAACGTTTATAACCCTTTTCGCTGTTAATTATCTGAATTCGCTATTCTGCCAGGTTAACTGTAAAGATAAGTGTGCATTTTGTTTTTCTGGCTAAAGCTAGGGATTTCCTTATTTTTGTTGACCTACAGGGTTGACCTGATAGCCATCTATCCGTACACTCCAGTCTATTGTAATTTTATAGATACGTGCTGTATAAATAAGTTTACGGATTTGAGTTGGGTTTTGCACAGCTTACTTAGCACAGAGGGCGGAAGATAACGCTTTTTTGCGTCAGCAGGCGGCACAAGCCCAGACTCTTGCCTATGCTTAGTCTCCGCAGCACTGCAAAGGAGCTCAATCGTGTCCATGATCGTCGATGACCTGCGTATCGTAGCGCAGAAACCCTTAAGTTCGCCGGCTGTATTAAAACGGGTATTGCCGTTATCGGAGCAAGGCGCGGACTTTGTTGCCAAAGCCCGCGCTGATATCGCCAATATTATTCATGGCCGTGACAAACGTTTGTTAGTGGTAACAGGCCCGTGTTCTATCCACGATCCGGTCGCTGCCATTGACTACGCCAATAAGTTAAAAGCACTGCAGTTAGCCTATCAGGACAGTTTGTATATTGTGATGCGGGTATACTTTGAAAAGCCCCGAACTACCGTCGGCTGGAAAGGCTTTATTAACGATCCTCACCTGGATGACTCTTTCGATTTAGAAACCGGCTTAACCTGGGGCAGAGAGCTGTTATTGAAAATGGTCGAGCTGGAATTGCCGGTGGCGACCGAGGCGTTGGATCCGATCAGCCCGCAGTATATGTCGGATCTGATTAGCTGGGCGGCGATTGGTGCCCGCACTGTGGAGTCGCAGACTCACCGTGAAATGGCCAGCGGCTTGTCGATGCCGGTTGGTTTTAAAAATGGTACTGATGGCAGCTTAAGCGTCGCGCTTAATGCCCTGCAGTCGGCTGCCAGCGGTCACACCTTCTTTGGCATTAACCAAAAAGGTGAAGTCAGCCTGATCCAAACTGCCGGTAATCCGGATGGGCATATTATTCTGCGTGGTGGTGCCAAACCTAACTATGATGCTGCCAGCATCGGGGCTGCGTTGGCGCAGTTGGATAAACTTAAATTACCGCACGGCATCGTCGTAGACTGTAGCCATGGCAATTCCAATAAGGACCATAACCGGCAACCGCAGGTGGCACAAGAGGTGTTGGCGCAGCGCCTGGCCGGCAATAATGCCATTATCGGCATTATGCTGGAAAGCCACTTGCAGGCCGGGCGGCAGGATATCGTCAATGGCAAAGCTGAAAAATATGGTGTCTCAGTCACAGATGCCTGTATTGACTGGTCAACAACCGCAGATTTACTGGCAATTTTAGCGCAACAAATGCGGCAACTGGCGGCGGTGGCCTGAGGTGAAGCCCAGTGATGCAGCTGCAGCGGCGTTGCAGCCGCTGCGAGAGCAAATTGATCAACTGGACAGTGAGCTCGTCGAGCTATTGGCGCGCCGGGCCAGAGTCACCGCCCAGGTTGGGCAGGTGAAGCAACACTATGCGTTGCCGGTGTATGTACCGGAGCGTGAGCAGGCATTACTCGCTGCCAGACGACAGCAAGCGCTGGCACAAGGCGTCTCGCCGGAATTGGTTGAAGACTTATTACGCCGGGTGATGCGCGAGTCTTATGCCACCCAGGATCAACACTTTGTCTGTTGCCGGCCCAGTGGCGGCAAGGTGGTGGTGGTCGGCGGCGCCGGAGCCTTAGGCAGCCGTTTTGTCAGCTTATTTCAACGCTCCGGTTATCAGGTGGCAATACTGGAACCTCAGGACTGGCCACAGGCCGCCCAGCTATGTCAGGATGCCGCCCTGGTATTACTGGCGGTACCTATTACGCTTACCGAGCAGGTGATTGCGCAGTTACCGACATTGCCAGCACAGTGCGTACTGGCCGATTTAACCAGTATTAAGGCGCGGCCGCTGCAAGCGATGCTGGCGCAGCATAGCGGGCCTGTCGTTGGCTTACACCCAATGTTTGGTCCAGACATCAATAACTTGATTAAGCAAGTGGTCGTAGTTTGTGATGGCCGGCAGCCGGAAGACTATCAGTGGTTATTAAAGCAACTGGTGATCTGGGGCGCGGAGCTGACGACCAAGGCGGCGGAAGAGCATGACAGTGCCATGCAACTGATCCAGGCGATGCGGCATTTTTCCTCTTTGGTCTATGGTGTGCATCTAGCCGAAGAGCAGGCTGATTTACATCAGCTGTTAGCACTCAGCTCACCGATTTACCGGCTGGAGCTGGCGATGGTGGGGCGCTTGTTCGCACAGAACGCTGAACTTTATGCCGATATTATGTTGTCATCGGCTGATGTGACGGCGCTGCTGCAGCGTTATCAGCAGCGTTTTGCCCAGCTATTGAGCTTGTTGGCAGCGCAGGATAAAGCCGGTTTAATGGCGGAATTTGCCAAGGGCCAGCAGTTCTTCGGCGAGCTGGCGCAGCAATTTCTGCAGGAAAGTAAGCAATTACTGCAAAAAGCAGCAGACGGGCGCAGTTAGCGCCCGAATTTACTGGCGCTACTTACCCAACTGATAGAAATCATAAATCACCTGCCAGGCTTGCTCCGGGCTGTCGACATACTGAATCAGTTCCAGGTCCTGCGGGCTAATCAGTCCCTCTTCTGCCAGCATCTCGAAATTGATCAAGCGTTGCCAGAAAGCTTTATCGTACAGGATCACCGGTACCCGTTCGGCTTTTCTGGTTTGGATCAGGGTCAGGGTTTCAAATAACTCATCTAGCGTACCAAAGCCACCCGGAAAGGCCACCAGCGCCCGCGCCCGTTGCAGGAAATGCATTTTGCGAATGGCAAAATAATGAAACTGGAAACAGAATTCCGGGGTGATATAGGGATTAGGGTGCTGCTCTTTCGGCAGCACAATATTTAAGCCGATGCTCTTGCCGTTCGCATCCATGGCGCCGCGGTTGGCCGCTTCCATAATCCCCGGGCCACCACCGCTGATAATAGTCAGCGCGCAGTGCGGATGCTGGCAACTATGACTGGTCACCAGACGTGAAAATTCCTGCGATGCCGCATAATAACGGCTATTCTTCAGGTCCCGCTCTGCTTGTGCTAGTGCATGGATAGCGGCAGGGGTATCCGGGCTTGCCGCATAATGCTGCTTCACGTCTACCAATTGTTGTTCGGCCTGAGTTGGGGACAAAAAGCGCGCACTACCGAACACGACTATAGTGGCATTGATCTGATGTTGATCCAGCACCAGCTGCGGTTTCAGATATTCCAGTTGTAAGCGCACATGCCGCAGCTCGTCCTGCATTAAAAAACCGGTATCGGCAAAGGCCAGTTTGTAGGAGTCATGGTCCTGCAGTCGCGAGATAGCGTCTAATGATTCCTGGGCCGTGGCAAAATTGCGTTTATATAAAGCATTGCTTTCTGTCATGACAAGATCCCCTTAATTACTACTTTTTTGATACAAAACAGCTAAGGCGTTGTAAAGTTGGGTTATAACATAGAAAAGCAAGAAGGAAGGCTATGCTATCAGATATTTTAATTGGTTTGGGTGCGCTCGGGTTAATCCTACTGGGTATGGACTGGCTGAGCAAGGGGCTAAAAGCTGCAGCCGGTCGCTCCCTGATGCAGTTCCTCGAACGCAGTACCCAAAAATCCTGGCAGGGTTTGCTCTTTGGTACGGCCGCCACCGTCGCCGTGCAATCTTCAACCGTGATTACTGTCACCACCATAGGTTTCGTCAATGCTGGTATCTTGTCGCTGCAAAATGCCGCCTTTGTGATTTATGGCAGTAATGTCGGGACCTCTCTGACCGGTTGGTTTGTCGCTTTAGTCGGCATGCAATTTAAAATTGATGCGCTGGCGATGCCGCTGATCGGCGTGGGGGCCTTATTAAAACTATTCGCAAAATCGGCACGGCGACAAGGTTTTGGCGAGGCATTGGTGGGCTTCGGTTTGTTTTTCCTGGGGCTGGCGTATTTGAAAGACAGTTTCGATACCGTCTTTGTCGATATCGAGTTTTCCCTGCTCAGCGAGCTTGGTGTCTGGGGCCTGTTACTCGGGGTGTTAATTGGCACCTTGCTGACCGTGGTGATGCAGGCTTCAATTGCGGTACTGGCGCTGGTTATTACGGCGACCTCAACTGGGGTTATTCCGTTGTCAGTGGCGGCTGCCTTTGTGATAGGGGCAAATTTAGGTACTACCTCCACCGCCATTATCTCGACCTTAGCTGCGACGGCAAAAGCCAAGCGGTTAGCCATGCTACATGTGATCTTTAACGTGGTAACCGGTGTCGTCGCTATCATTATCCTGACGCCCTTGCTGTGGTTAATCAGCCTGCTACAGAGCGCGCTGTTTCACGACCCGAATCCGGCGCTTAGCTTGGCGCTGTTTCATACCTTATTTAATATTTTAGGCGTGCTGCTGATGTGGCCGCTGACCAGCAGGTTGGTAAAGTTTTTAAATAGCCGCTTTCGGGCACAAAAAGCCGGCCAACTACGGGTGTTGGATGCTTCCAGCCTGAGTATTCCGGCTGTGGCGATTAAGACCCTGAGTATGGAGAGTTTAAGGGTAGGGCAACTGATAAGCGGTCAGGCGTTGCTGTTAAGTCAGGGGAAAACATTATCAAGCCAGAGTATTGAGCAGATCCGGCAGCTACAAAGTGAGATTAGCCACTATTTAACTTTGTTGGGCAAAAGCCAGCTGGCAGAGCATGAATCGCAGGCATTAAACGAACTAATCAAAAATCAGCTAAGGTTAGAAATGACATTACAATTACTACCTGAGTTAGCAGAGCAAGCCGAGCGCGATCCGCAAGCCTTTGTGCCAGAACAGGCTTTATGGCAACAACTCAGTTCGGCACATTGGCCGGATGCAGCACAGCAGATCCGTAGCTGTTATCGTGATTTGATGCGGCAACGGCAAAAATTGAAAGAACAGCTGTATCTGCTGGTGCTGACCGAACGTTTAACTAATGACTCCGGCGGCGATCAGCTGTTGCGTTTTGCCGAGCTGCGTCGTTTTAACCAACAATTAACCCGGGCTATGCTGGCACTTGCCAAACTGCATGGACCCCAACAAGCACCGCAAACTAGCGCGGTGAACCATGAGGAAATTAACCATGCCAGTTAATGCCAGTTTAACCTTCATCGGCGCCGCCAGGCAGGTCACCGGTTCCTGTTATCTGTTAAAGATGAATCAACAACAGTTTTTACTCGATTGCGGCATGGTGCAGGGCGCGGATCAGGTCAGAGAATGGCATAAATTCCGCTTCCCGTTTAAGCCAAAGGATATTGATGCCGTTATTCTGTCGCATGCGCATATTGATCATAGCGGCTTATTGCCTTTGCTGGTGGCGAAAGGCTTTGGCGGCAAGATTTACTGTACTCCGGGCACCGCCGAACTGTTACCGGTGCTGTTAAAGGACTCCGTCAATCTGTATTTAAAAGATCTGGAATGGCAAAACCGTAAAGCCTCCCGTGCCGGTAAGAAAATCTATGAGCCGGTGATGTCGCTGCAGGATGCTGAACGGGTGAGTGACTTAGTGCGGGTGCTGGGCTATAACAAAAGAGCCTTTCCGCTGCAGGGCGTCGAGCTGGAGTTTGCTGATGCCGGCCATATTCTGGGGTCGGCCATAGTGCAGCTCTGGCTAAAGGGGAAGCAGGCGATGAAAAAGCTAGTGTTCTCCGGTGATCTGGGGAATCCCGCGACTGTACTGCTGCCGGCACCAACCGAGATTGACCAGGCCGATATTGTGTTGATGGAAAGTACCTATGGTAATCGTAACCATCAACCGCTGGATAATACCATTGAGGAGTTTGCAACAGCGCTGGAACAAGCCTATAACGATGGCGGCAATGTGTTTATTCCGGCCTTTGCCCTGGGGCGCTCGCAGGAAATTCTGTATTACCTGGCACTATTGCACCGTCAGGGGCGGCTAAAGCAGCGCTTGGTATTTCTGGATAGCCCCATGGCTATCAGTATTACCAAAATTTACAGTGAGTATCTGCACCGGCTGGAGCAGGCAGATCTGGACAAAATCGGTTATAAGAAGGGCATGACACTGGAGCAGCTGTTGCCGATGCTAAAGGTGTCAGAAACCGTTGAGGATTCCACTGCAATCAACAGAGTTACTCATGGCGCTATTATTATCGCTGGCAGCGGCATGTGTAATGGCGGTCGCATCGTACACCATTTGAAACATAATTTATGGAAAAACACCAACCATCTCATCTTTGTTGGCTTTCAGGCCAGAGGCACCCTCGGCCGGCGTTTGGTGGACGGTGAAAAGCGGGTGAAAATTTTCGGCCAGGACACAGTGGTAAAAGCCAAATTGCATACCATTGGCGGCTTTTCTGCACACGCCGGACAAACTGAGCTAGTGCGCTGGGCCACCGCCATTGGCGGAGCGCCCGAGTTCTATCTGGTGCATGGTGAACCTGAGGCACAGCAGGTACTGCAAGAGGTACTGGCTGAGGCCGGTATCCAGGCGCAGATCCCGGAGCAGGGCCAGCAGATCCTGTTTTAATAAGTTGAGGGCAGCCTCTGGGCTGCCCTCGATCTTATCTCTGTTAAGGCCTGGCTGGTCAGATTTAGGCCTGGATTTCAGTTGGCGTAACCTCGTCACTCGGGTAGCAGCCCAGCACTTTGACAAACTTAGTCAGATTGTTCAGCTCTTCCAGCGCGCGGGTCATGGCGTAGTCGTTCAGATTGGCGCTGACATCGACATAAAACATCTCTTCCCACGGATTACCCGGAATAGGGCGTGACTCGAGTTTGCTCATACTGATGCCATGTTGTTTCAGTACCAGCAGCGCTTCAACCAAAGCACCGGGTTGCTGGCCGGTATACATAATAAAGGTGGTTTTGGCCGGGATTGCTTTTGCCACCTGCACCGGTTTACGGGCAACCACAATAAAACGGCTGACGTTTTGTTTCTGATTCGCCAGTTCGCGGGTTAATACCTCCAGGCCATAGAGTTTGCCACCTTCCTCGCCGCCAATCGCGATAATAGTGGGGTCCTGTAACGCTTTTACCTTGGCAAAGGCGGCGGATGAACTTTCACAGTATTCAATTTTAACGTTAGTCAGCCCCAGTAAGAACTGGCTACACTGGGCAATTACCTGCGGATGTGAGCAGACCTGGCGTACTTTGCTCAGGTCGGTACCAGGCAGGCCGAGCAAGCAGTGCTCGATCGGATGGGTTAACTCTCCGACTATCGATAAGCGGGTGTGCTGCAGTAAGTCATATACCTCGTTAATAGAACCGGATGAGGTATTTTCAATTGGCAATACCGCATAGTCGGCATGGCCGGTTTCCACCGCTTTGACAATTTCATTAAAGCTGTCACAGCCCAGTTCAATAATGCGCTCGGCGCGGCGGGTAAAATATTTTTGCGTTGCCCAGTAGCTGTATGAACCCTGACCACCAAGGAAGGCTACCCGTACCGCCGGCGTATGTTCGCCATTTAACTGGCCCTGCACCTTGGCTTGTTGCTGTAGCACTGAGTCTTCGATAATGACATGATAAATTCGTGTCACATACTGCGCATCCAGTCCCAGCGGCTTACCTTGCTCAATCAGCGACAGTAATAATTCCTGTTCCCGCTTCTGATCGCGAATGGGCTTATTCTGCGTTAACTTCGCTTCGGCGACGGCCAATGCCAGCGCACGCCTTTTTGCCAGTAACCCCAATAACTGCTGATCGGTATCGCTGATCGCGGTTCTGATCTGATCTAATTCCATAACGGCCTCTGTGCTGATAGCTACTAAAACGACTCAAAAAAAAACCTCCCGGCTTGGGAGGTTTCTGCTTAACGCGCGCGCACGGTCAGCTACCTCCTCGCTAAGGTGGTAAAGCTAAAAAAACCGAGCACAACTGAAACTGTTTTCATACCAGCACCATAATCCGTCTGGATGGCCAAAGTCAAGGGGCTGGCAGCAGCTGCTGCTGATATTTTTCCGGCCCCGGTAAAAAGGGCAGGGCTATTGCTGCCTGCCAGTAACGATGGTCTGCCCGGTAAAAGGGTGACAGCGGATGCCCGGATTGTCCTGCCGGAATCACCAGAATGCCGCTTTGCTCCTGGCCGGGAGCCACCACCATCCGTTGCGATTGGCCAAAGGCCGCATGCTGTACCCGCGGCATATGGCTGTCACCGGCTAGCGGCGTGGCCGGCATATTCAGCCAGCGGCCGAGCAGTGGTATAGCTGAAGCCAGCGGATGCTCGATCCGCGCACTGTTGCGTTTGCCCCAGTTGGCCTGCTGCAAACTGCCATACTGCGCCAGGATCTTCTGTTGGCTATCCCGAGCGGCGCTTAACAGCAGCTCCTGCCAGCTGCTATATGCCGCCGGTAAGGTATCCGGGCGCTGCTGTTGCCACAGCAGCCAAAACGGGGTTTCCATCGAATATTTTAGATCGCTGCTGCGGGCGCCGGCTTGCTCCAGTAATGCAGCGATGGGGGCAAAGGTCAGCTCCAGCATGCTAAGCCGGAATTGCCGCAGCAGGGTATAACCTATGGCATCCGGTGCGGCGTAATCTGAGGATTCGGCAATATACTGACGAAAATCGCTTAATCCCGTTTCTTCCGCCACAGTAGGACTGAGCTCGGCTAACAGCAGCTGTTGCCAGCGGCTTAACAGCACAGCGCGATGATCGAGTTGAATACGGTGCAGGGCATTTTCGTCGGCGTCATTTAACTGTTGCAGGCTGCTCGCGATCTGATGGCCACGGGCACCTAAATCATAGCCGCCATTGCCAATCAGCCGATAAGCATCTCCCCCTATGGTTCTGGCATTGGCAGACCAGAGATGACCGGAGTCCGGGTTGAGGATGCTGGGATAAGCGTCGGCTGGCAGTATCTCTCCCCAAAAATTACTGCCCTGATGCCAGACCTGAGCGGTGTCCCAGTCGGCGACCTGACGTTCCGGGATCGGGCCAAACACTGTCCAGCCGATATTGCCGGCGGCATCTGCGACTAACAGATTCTGTGCTGGAATGCCGATAGTTGGTGCCAGTGCTAAGGCCTCGGCTGCACCAGTGGTGACTTCCAGTTGCCGAAGATTAAAGTTTACCGCATAGGGTTGATGCGCAATCCAGCGCAGCGCATAAGGTTGCTCGTCAGGAAAGGGGAGCAGCGGGCCCCACTCGGTGTAAAGCACCGTTAGCTGCTCCGTCGGGGCATCTTTAATGTGGATCTGCTCCTGATAGTGCTTTACATCTTGCCAGCCCTGGGGGCTTAGATATTGCTGCTGGTCCTCTGACAAGGTCACTTTGACCAGATCATGCCAGTCTGCGGTGGTATTAGTAAAACCCCAGGCAATATGACCGTTAGAGCCAACGACGATAGCCGGGGTACCGGGTAAGCTTAAACCCGTGACTTGCCGGCTCTGTCCCTGTTGCTGCCAGTTCAGCTGTACCTTGTACCAGATCCCGGGTACCCGCTGTGACAGGTGCATATCATCGGCCAGAATAGCCGCACCGTGCGGGGTGGCGCTGCCTGCTACGGCAAAATTATTGCTGCCAAGGTCAGTGGCATCTTTAATAGCACAATGGCTGCAGCTTAGCTGTTGTCTTAAGATCGCCGGATAAGGGCTATCGGGTACAGGGACGGCGTTAACCCGGCTGTGATCAATGGCTGCTTGCCAGTCGGCACTGTGTTGCTGCAGAAACTGATACCAGTCTGCGGGCAGGGCAGCACTGAGCTTGGTCATCGCATATTCGTCACGTCCCGCCTTGCCCTGTAAATCCAGGTACATGCTATAGATCACCAGTAAGGTATCGGCTTCCAGCCAGGCTTCAGGCTCAGCTTTAAGTAAGCTGTATTCAAAAGGCGGGCGGGCTAAGCTGGCAAGGCCTTCATTTACGCCACGGCTATAAGCGGCCAGCAATTGCAATTCGTCTGCCGGTAATGTGGTCAGCAGTTGCTCAGCACGGCGACGAAAAAGGTGGGGTCTTTGCTGTTGGTCCTGAGCCAGAGCGCGTAAGCCAAATAACGCAGAGAGCTCACCGGCCGCGAAACGGCGGCTGACATCCATTTGAAAAAAACGCTCCTGTGCATGGGCAAAGCCCAGCGCGTAGGCGGCATCAGTACGCTCCGTTGCGCGGATCACCAGGTAGCCCAGGGCATCGCGTGCCAGGGTAACGGGATCCGCCACTGCCGCCTGATAGCGGCCATTATAGTCCGGTAAACTGCCTCGTAAAAACAGATACAGGCTGCCGGAACAGACTAAAATCAGCAGTAATAGTAGCGCAAACAGCCAGCTTAATATTTTCATCTTTCTAATCCGCTGGTATAAAATCAAAAGGTTAGCACAACAAAAGGAAAGCTCAATGTTGATCAAGGTACAAGTCTGGGATTTAGCGGTGCGGGTATTTCATTGGTCACAAGTCGTGCTGTTGGCTGGGCTCTGGTATACCGGTAATGAAGGCCTGATGGCGCAGCATCAGCTACTGGCCTACACGCTGGCGGCCTTGCTGATCGCCCGTATTTGCTGGGGATTTTATGGCAGTGCCAGTGCCCGTTTTAGTCACTTTGTTGCGTCGCCACTGGCGGCTGTGCGCTATTTACGGCGGCCGGTACCGGTACTGGGGCATAATCCGGCGGGAGGCTATATGATCCTGGCATTGATACTGCTGCTGAGTCTGCAATTACTGACCGGTTTGGCGACTTTTGATAACAGCTATATCAGTGATGGCCCGCTGGTACGCTATTTATCAGAGGAATGGGTGTCACTGGCATCGAAAATTCATAAGCTGAATATTGATCTGATCCTACTGTGCGTAGCGGTGCATATTCTGGCCGCACTCTGGCACAGTATTCGCTACGATAACGTGATTTGGGCGATGTTAAGTGGCTATAGTAAAACAGCGAATCGCAATGATGCACCGAAACTGCGTGCCAGCTGGAGTTACTTTGTGCTGGTTGCAGCCTTGCTGGCGCTATTTTATTACTGGCAGGGCGCAGTATTACTGCGTTTTATCTAATAATGATTAATCGACATGGGGCAGTGCCGAGTACTGCCCCTCTTGGTCAGACGTAAACTGCGGTTAATCCGCTTTATATTTGTCGTGACAAGCTTTGCAGTTACGGGCAAAGTCACCAAAGGCTTTGCGAATTTCTGCCTGTTCAGCGGTTTTCGCCGCAGCTAACAGTGCTGCAGCGTCAGCTGCCAGTTTTTCGCCGCGCTCCTGAACTTCCGGCAAATTGTTCCAGATGGCAGGTTTAACCTTGCCGCCAGCTTCCTGAGCACCGGGTACCGTAAAGCTTTCCCAGGGTAACTGACTCAGTAATGCCAGGGCTTCAGCACGACGTTGCACCCGTTCTGCATCAAAGGCAACATTACCACGGATCATATCCTGAATATCGCCCATATTATGGCGGATTAACTGGAAACTGGCCTGGCGGTAACTCACAGCGTCTTTGCCGTTAGTAAAGGCGGTGTTGGCAACTACCGGCAAGGCCAGGGATGCAGATAACAGAGTAGCAAGCAGGGCTTTTTTCATTTGTGTAGTCTCTTCTGTTAGATTAACGTAAAACACGGTAAAGTATTAAACAGGTGTAACTGTACCTGTCATTGGCACTCCAAGTCACTATAACAGTAGCGAGCCCTATAGGTGAAGGATCTTACTCAGAATAAGGCGACAGGGATAAACTCAATCGGTTTAAAGGTATCGGCCATTGTTTTTCTGGCGGTGCTGTTAACCGGATTGACTATTACTTTAGCATTTACCACATATCAACAGAATATCATACTGCAGCAACAGCAGCAGGGGATCAATCGTACCGCTGAAAATTATCAGCAGCAGTTTGAGCGTCAGCTGCAGGAACTACAGTTAAAAGCGTCCAGAGCGCAGCAGGTGCTATTGCGGCACCTGATGCGATCAGAACTGCCTGTTCCCTCTGTAACCGAACGGTTGAACGCTAATGATGGTAGCCAACGTCTTCGCGATGAATGGTCAGGCGTCTATCTGCCAGCAGGAAGTGCGACAGCAGCTAATTCGCCAGAGTTGAATAATACAGCGCGAGCCTGGCAGCAAATGATGCCGCTGCTACAGCAAGAATTTGCCAGTGTATTTTTTATGTCTGCCAGTGGTTATTTACGAATAGCGCCGGCCGATTGGGTGATGCACGTTGAATCCACGGTATCTGCGACCGAAAATCCGTTGTTTCAATTGGTCGCCCCGGTGGCCAATCCGGAGCGGGCACTGCGCTGGAGCCCAATCTATTACGATGCAGTGTGGCAGAAATGGTTTGTCAGTCTGTTACTACCGGTTTATCAGCAGGATCGCTTCCTTGGCGTGATGGGCTTTAGTGTGAACTTGCAGGAATTGACGCAAAATCGCGCTAACCTGGGCTTCTGGAGCCCGCTGAACCGGAGTCAGCTGTTGGACGCTAACGGACAATCACTGTTGGTGGCGCGCCAGGAGCAGTCGCTGCCGATGTTCAGCATTTATCGGGCCGGCGGACCAGCGGAGCCGCAGTTAGAGCAGGTGGCCAGGTCACTGGCCAAAACGGGGCTCTCACAGCCGTTGGCTCCGCTGGCACCGGACTACTTGCTGACGGTCAGTGCTTTACCTACGCTTAATTGGTATCTCTTGTTGTATCAGGACCGGCGACAGTTGCTGGCGGAACAGCAACAACTGCAGCGGCAAGCCTTATTGCTTTGTGTCGCAATAGCGCTGTTACTTACCTTACTGCTGTATTGGTTTATTCATCAGTTATTACTGAAACGGTTAAAACGGCTGGCATTTGCAGTTGACCGGCTGGGGCAGGGCTTACTACCTGGCTTATTTTTGGATAACAAGACAGACGAGCTGGGGATGCTGAATCGGGCATTCGTTAGTATGTCACGCGAAATCAGTGATTTGGTCGAAGGTCTAAATAGCCGGATCGCGGAAAAAGAGCAGGCGGAATTACAGGCGCGAAAACTCAGCAAAGCGGTGTCGTTTTCCAGTTCGGGCATTGCGATTACCAACCGTCATCTGGAAATTGAATACCTGAATCCTTTTCTACTGGAAATGTTGGCGCAGGACGGCAGCCAACTCAACGGTAGTTCGCTATTAAAGTTATTTGCCACCGATCTACAACAGTTGCAGTCTGACATCAGTCATACCCTGGAGCACCGCCAGCACTGGCATGGCGATGTGATTTTACAACCCAGTCAGGGACAGGATGAGGTACCGCGCTGGGTGACACTTGCCATTGCACCGATCCGGGATGATAAGGGTATGCTTAGCCATTATGTGGCGACGATGCAGGATATTTCCTTTATTAAACAAAGTCAGAAGCAAATGGAGCAGTTGGCGTATTATGACGCCCTGACGGGACTGGCGAACCGTAGCTATTTCCGGGATCAGCTACGCAAAGCGATCAGCATGTCACAACGCGGTTATTATAGTTTTGCTTTGCTTTATTTTGATTTAGATGAGTTTAAGCTGATCAACGATACGCTGGGCCACGATGCCGGTGATGAGCTGTTGATTGAAGTTGCCCGCCGCTTGACCGGTCGTTTGCGTGACGACGATTTAATCGCCCGTTTAGGCGGCGACGAATTTGCCGTGATTCTGAGTGATATTAAAGATAAAGGCCATGTTGGGCAGATTGCGGCAGAGTTACAGCAGGCTTTTGCTTCCCCGGTACGTCTTGGCCGTCAGGAAGTGGCGATCAGCTCGTCGATTGGTATTACCATTGCACCTGACGATGGTATTGACGAGGAGCTGTTACTAAAACACGCCGACCTTGCCATGTACGAAGCCAAGGCCCGCGGTAAAAACACTTACCGCTTTTTCTCGCAGGCGCTTAATGATGCCGCCAACCAAAGGTTGTTAATTGAGAATCAGCTGCGGGAAGCAATCCGCGAGCAGCAGTTTATTCTTTATTATCAGCCGAAAATTGACTTGGCTGAGGAGACGCTGGTCGGCTACGAGGCGCTAATCCGCTGGTTGCGGCCGGATAATACCCTGGTGCCGCCGGCACGTTTTATTCAGGTTGCGGAAAGTACCGGTTTAATTGTGCAGATCGGCGAATGGATTATCCTGGAAGCCTGTCGTTTTCTGGCTCGGCAACATAGCCGCGGTTATGCCGTCAGTGTGTCAATCAATCTGTCGGCCCGCCAGTTTAATGATGAGCAACTGGCGGTGATTATCGAGCAGGTTATCCGGCGCACCGGCGTCGATCCGGCTTATCTGGTATTTGAAATTACCGAAAGTATGTTAATGGGTGACACCGATGCGGCTATTAAACAGCTAAATCAGTTAAAGCGTCTCGGTGTCTCTTTATCTATTGATGACTTTGGTACAGGCTATTCCTCGCTTAATTATTTAAAACGCTTTCCGGTTGATGAGTTGAAAATTGACCGCTCCTTTGTCAAAGATATTCCAGAAGATCAAAATGATATGGATATCGTGGCTGCTATCATCGCTATGGCGCAGAAGATGCAGCTGCGGGTGGTGGCGGAAGGGGTGGAGTCAGAAGCTCAGGCCGAGTTTTTAAAGCAGAATGCCTGCTATCTGGTACAGGGCTACTATTTTAGTATGCCGCTGGCCGAGCAGGAGTTAAGTCAGCTGACTTTTAATATAAAAACGCAGGGGTAAACCCCGCTTCACTCAGGAAAATGTTATGACATCAGCTCGCCTGTCTTTGCTGAGCCTGGCGCTATTCGGTGGCTACAGTGCTGCCGGTATCGCGGCTCAGACAACACCGCAGCTTGGGATCCGCGATAAAACACCAAATCTGGTCGCGCTGACCAATGCCACTGTGCAAACCGAACCCGGTAAAACCCTAACCGCTGCCACCATCCTGATCCGGGATGGTAAAATTGAGGCCGTCAGCAGTAATGGCCGGGTGCCGGCGGGCTATCAGCAGCGGGATCTCAGCGGTTATACGGTCTATGCTGGCTTTATTGATCCCTATACTCAGTATGGGGTGCCAAAGGCAGGTGAGGGGGAAGGTTTTAGTTTTGGCCGCCGCCCGGTGTATGAAAACGAGCGCCGTGGTGGTAATGCCGCCAATGATGCGATCCATGCGCAGCAGCGCTGGGTAACCCAGTTTAAGCCGGATAGTAAGGCCGCTGCTGACTTTCTGAAACAGGGTATTACCGTGGTACAAAGTGCGCGGCAGGATGGCATTTTCCGCGGTACGGCTTTTGTTGCTTCTCTGGCTGATGATTTACCCAATAATCTGGTACTAAAGGCCGATGCGCAGCATTTTATGGCCTTCAGTAAGGGCAGTTCGAAACAAACCTATCCCTCGTCGTTGATGGGCGCTATTGCGCTGATCCGTCAGACCTTATCCGATGCCAATTGGTATCAGGCGGCGACCTCGCGCGAAGTGACTACTGTCAATGGTCAGCCGCTGGAGTTTAATGCCGCTCTGGCGGGTCTGGCGACGATAAAGCAGCAGGGCGTATTGTTCGATACCAGCGATGAGCGCTCTTTGCTGCGGGCCAGCCGCTTATTAGCCGAATTTGATATCAGCAATGCCTTATTGTTGGGCTCGGGTTATGAATACAGCCGGCTGGAGCAGATTAAAGCGACCGGCAAGCCGATACTATTACCGCTCAATTTCCCGGCTGCGCCGGATGTCACGATTGCTGAGCAGCGACTGGACGTCAATCTGGCGGATTTACGGCATTGGGAGCGGGCACCGGCGAACCCGGCAGTACTGGCTCAAGCGGGTGTGCGCTTCGCCTTTACCAGTCATGGTTTAACAAAGAAAGCCGACTTTATCCCCAATCTGCGTAAAGCAGTGCAGCATGGCCTTAGTCAGCAGCAGGCGCTGGCCGCACTGACTACTGTACCGGCAGAGCTGCTGGGGCTGGGACAACAACTGGGTAAGGTGGCGCCGGGCTATCAGGCTGATCTGGTGATCAGCCGTGGTGACCTGTTCGCCGAAGGCGAAATTGTTGCAACCTGGTTGCGCGGCCAGGAAAATCGCTTTACGCCGGTGCAGCCGCCGGTTTTTGCCGGTAAGTACCAGTTTAATCTCGACGGTCAAAGCATCGATATCACGATTAGCGGTACTGCACCCAAGCTTGCAGGTGAAGCAGTACTGGGTGAGAAAAAAGCCAAACTGGAGCATCTGCGGGTGCAAGATCAGCGGCTGCAATTTAGTTTGCCGTTAAGAGCCTTAACTGAGCAGGCGATAGTGCTGCAGTTTAATGGTGTGCTGACTGGCGAGCAGTTAAGCGGCTACTGGCTGGATGCCGCCGGTAAGCAGCAACTGCTGACTCTGCAACGCAGTGCGGTAGAGCCCAAGGCCCCTAAAGCGGCTGCAGAGCCGGCAACACAACTCTCCAGACTGACCTATCCAAACCGTGCCTTTGGCCTGAGCGCCTTGCCGGTTACGGAAAAACTGCATATAAAAAATGCCACTATCTGGACCGCGACCAGTGCTGGTGTAATGCAAAATACTGACTTGCTGGTCAGTAACGGTAAGTTTGAGAAAATTGGCCAGAATCTGGCAACGCCACGTGGCTACCGGGTAATTGATGCCAGCGGCCTGCACCTGACACCGGGTATTATCGATGAGCACTCGCACATTGCAACTGAGCAGGGCGTGAATGAAGGCTCTCATGCCAATACTGCTGAAGTACATTTGGGCGATGTGATTAATCCGGATGATATTAATATCTACCGTGCCCTGGCAGGCGGTGTAACTACGGTACAGGTATTGCACGGTAGTGCTAACCCTATTGGTGGCCGGGCGCAGATTATCAGCTTACGCTGGGGCGCGGATGCCGAGGGCATGAAGTTCCGTAACGCGCCACCGAGCATCAAGTTCGCACTGGGTGAAAACGTGAAACAGTCAAACTGGGGCACGGAATTTAATACCCGTTATCCGCAAAGCCGTATCGGCGTTGAAACCTTTATCCGCGACCAGTTCCAGGCCGCCAAAGAGTATCAGGCCGCCTGGCAGGTTTACAACAAGCTGTCGCGTCGCGAGCAAGGCCGTACCGTGCCGCCGCGGCGTGATTATCAACTGGAAACGCTGGTCGAAATTCTGGAAGGAAAACGCCATATCCATACCCACTCTTATGTTGCCTCAGAAATTCTGATGCTGATGCAAGTTGCCGATGAGATGGGCTTTAAGGTCAATACCTATACCCATATTCTGGAAGGCTATAAGGTGGCCAGTGAGATGCAGGCACACGGTGCCAGCGTGTCAACCTTCGCCGACTGGTGGGGCTTTAAGATGGAAGTGAATGATGCCATCCCAACCAATACCTGTCTGATGCATGAGCAGGGTTTGTTAGTGAGTGTTAACTCTGATGATCCGGGCCTGCTGCGCCGGCTGAATCAGGAAGCGGCCAAGTCGACCATGTATTGCAATATGGATGAGCATGAAGCGCTGAAGATGGTCACCATTAATCCGGCCAAACAGCTAAAGATTGACGACAGAGTGGGGTCTATCGCTGAGGGTATGCAAGCCGACTTCGTGCTGTGGGATCAGCATCCGTTGTCGGTGTACAGTGTGGTACAGCAAACCTGGATTGAAGGCGCCCGCTACTTTGACCGCAATAGCGACCTGGCACAGCGTGAGCAACTGGAAAACGAGCGCCAGCAGCTGATCCAAAAAGTGCTAACCGCCGGTGAATCGGCGCGCCAGGGCAGTACCAACAGTTACAAACAGGACGATCCGATCTGGCATTGTGAGGATAACGACGACTGGCTGAAACTGCGTTTTGGTTTTGGCGACCATTTACATAGCCATGGTCATGCCCACGGAGGACAACACTGATGAAACTGATTAAATCCTTACTGGCTGTCGCCTGTGTGCTGGCAGCCGGCAGTGCTGGTGCGGTGAATCCGGTCCCGGGCACGGCACAGACTGAACCCTTGTTACTAAAAAACGCCACAGTGCACTCTGTGGTTGCTGCACCTGCGGTGCAGGATGTGCTGATTCAGGATGGCAAAATTGCTGCCGTCGGTACTAACCTGACGGCACCTGCCAATGCCAGAGTGCAGGATCTTAGCGGCAAGAACCTGTATCCGGGACTGATTGCGCTGATTAATCAACTGGGCTTGATTGAGGTGGAAGCGGTACGGGCTACCCGTGACGATCGGGAAATCAGCGCGACCAATCCGGATCTACGCACGGAAGTGGCCTTTAATGCCGATTCGGTCGTGATCCCAACGATCCGGAGCAATGGTTTTAGCCACAGCCTGATTTACCCGTCCGGCTCGCTGATCACCGGGCGCTCAGCCCTGATGCAACTGGATGGTTGGAACTGGCAGGACGCGCTGGTGCAGTCCAGTGTTGGCTTGCATGTCAATTGGCCGCGGATGGGGATTCAAACCGGCTGGTGGGTGCGTGACAGTGTCGAACAGCAGCAAAAACGTCAGGCAGAGCAATTGGCAAAGCTGCAGGATTACTTTAGCGCTGCCCATGCCTATTACCTGGCTGAGCAAGCGGGCCTGAATCGTGGCCGGGATTCGCGTTGGCATGCGATGTTAAGCTTCTTCGAAGGCAAGTTACCGCTGTTTGTGCATGCTGATGACCCGCGGCAAATGCGCCAGGCGATGCTGTTAGCGCAGCAGTATGGTGTCAAGCTGGTGATTGTTGGTGGGCGCGATAGCTGGCGCATTGCCGATGAGCTGGCGGCGAATAAGGTCGCCGTGATCTATACCGCACCTTATGGTTTACCAACCCGTGGCGATGAAGCCTACGATCAGGCCTTTAGTGCGCCGGGCGTGTTAAAACGGGCCGGGGTGCAATTCGCGTTGTCGCTGGATGGTTTCTGGGATACCCGGAATCTGGTATTCGCTGCCGGTCATGTTACCCGCTATGGTCTGGATCAGGCCGAGGCGCTACGTGCCCTGACGCTGGATGCCGCTGCCATTGCCGGCGTTGCCGATCGTTTAGGATCGATTGAAGTTGGTAAAAGCGCCAGTCTGGTGGTATCCAGCGGTGATATCTTTGATTATCGCGGCCATCAGGTTGAACAGATGTGGATCGACGGCCGTAGTGTGGATTTAGATAACCGGCACAAGCAACTGCACCGGCGCTATCAACAGCGTTATCAGCAGCCAAGCCAAAGCGTGCAGCCCTGAGACCGGCGCTGAAGTTCTGAGGTGCCGCTCTGGCACCTTTTTTGTTTTTAAATTGTTGATGTAGAAGAGAACAACCCAATGAAAAAACCTATAATGCTGGTGCTGGCTGCCGCTCTTACTCTGCTGGCGTGCGGTAAGCCTGCACCGCTTTCTGAGCCCAAAGCGGACCCGCTTAAAATTGAAAGCCATTTACGTTTTCTGGCCGATGATTTGCTGGAAGGGCGGGATACCGGTAGCCGTGGCCATGAGATTGCCTCGCTCTATATTGCCGAGCAGTTCCGGGCTTTGGGGCTGAAGGGTGCCGCAGCAGATGGCGGATATTACCAGCAGGTGCCACTGCGTAAGGCATTATTGCTGCCTGGTAGTGCCAAGCTGAGTTTTCAGTTTGCTGATAAGACAGAGGAGCTCAGCTATCCGCAGCAATTCTTTACGGGGCCCAGTTTACAGCAAACCTCAGTAGCACTGAGTGCGCCGATGGTGTTTGTTGGCTATGGCCTGGTGTCTGATGCCTTTGCGTTAAATGATTATGCCGGGTTGGATGTTGCAGGTAAGGTGGTGGTGATGCTGGCAGGCCTGCCGGCCAGTCTACCCAGTGAAGAGCGCGCTTACCTTGGCAGTATGAAAACGGAATTTGCCGCTGAGCGCGGTGCCGTCGGTATTTTAACCGTACATACCCCGCAGCAGGAACAAACCCGGCCTTATGCCAATAGTTTGCTGTATTTAAATACGCCCAGTATGACCTGGCTTAATGAAGCCGGCGAACCGGGGCGCGGCTTTGCGCAGTTAAAAGGGAGTGCTTACTTACATCCTGATGCGGCGAAGGCGCTGTTTGCAGCAAGTGGCAAAGTACTGGATGAGATTTTTCAACAACTGGAACAGGATGCCATTCCGCAAGGTTTTGCCCTGAACGGTATTGTTAATCTGCAAAGCGAAAGCAGCCATCAAAGCATTAGCAGTCCTAATGTGTTGGCGCTGCTGCCGGGTTCAGATCCGACGTTAAAACACGAGGTCGTGGTGTTAAGCGCGCACTCAGACCATATTGGTTTGGCTAACGATTTACGTACCAGTGATAAAGTGAATAACGGTGCTATGGATAATGCCGCCGGTACCGCGATTTTACTGGAAACCGCGCGCTTATTTGCCGCCCTGCCTGAGGCGCCGAAGCGTTCAATTTTATTTGCTGCGCTGACTGGTGAAGAGAAGGGCTTACTGGGCGCTGATTACTTCGCCAGGAATCCGCCGCTGGCGATTGAAAAGCTGGTAGCGAACGTCAATCTGGATATGCCGGTACTGCTATATCCCTTTGCTGATCTGATTGCTTTTGGTGCCAATCATTCTACGCTGGGTGATGTTGTCGCCAGCGCGGCAGAAAAAGAGGGCATTAAGCTGAGTGCCGATCCGATGCCAGAGCAGGCGATTTTTACCCGCTCTGACCATTTTCGTTTAGTGCAGCAAGGTGTGCCGGCGGTCTTTTTAATGACGGGTTTTACCTCGCAGGATCCGACTCTGGATGGCGGTAAGATCTGGGGCAGTTTCTTTGCCAAGCATTATCATAAGCCCTCAGATGATATTCCGAGTCTGGAACGGGACTACGGCCCGATCCGCTATGATGCCGGCGCGGTCTTTACCAATATTAATTTTAATATTGCGCTGGATGTTGCGAATACCGCTCAGCGGCCGCTGTGGCGGAAACAGAGTTTCTTCACCGGCGTTTTCGGCCGGCCGGATAATTCCGAGCAATAAGCCCTAAACACAAACGGCAGCCTTGGCTGCCGTTTTACTGTTAACTTGCAGGTCAGCTAGCCACCGGCTTGTTTTACCTGATAACCTTTTTGCTGCAGTACAGCCGTAACCTGGCCGCGTTTATCGCCCTGGATCTCTATCATGCCATCTTTTACCGCACCACCACAGGCGCATTTCTTTTTTAGCTCTGAGCAAAGGGCATTCAGTTGCTCTGCACTGCCGGTTATACCACTGATGGTGAGCACAGTTTTGCCGCCACGGCCTTTGGTCTCACGTCTTACCCGCAGCGCACCATCGGCGTAGGCGGTACCCAGGTTTTCTGGCGCTGCCTTGCTGTTAATACGACCACTGGCAGTAGAATAAACCAGATCGCTATCGGCATGGGCTGGCGCTGCAGGCTCCGCGCCTGTGCTGGCGCCAAGTTGAGCTTGCCAGTCGGCAAGCGAGATCTTTTTACTCATCGGAAAATGGCTTGTCAGTTCGAATAGCGCAGAGCTTACTGAGCGCGATGAACAGAGGCAAGTTTTTCTGTGGTCAGCTTGGTTTTTTAGTGGCTTCTGGTAGAATGATGCGCATTATTTTAGAAATCTGGACGGCTATATTTTGAGTAATTCTGTCTCTCTGACCCAGTATCTGCAGTTAAGTGGCTTAACCGAGCTGACAACGCCAGCTTTTGCTGCCGCGGTAGCACAGCAACAGCAGGCCTTGCGGCAGTACCTTGAGCAAGTCTCGGCGCCAACGGTAAATTGGCAGTACCAGGTGCCCGAGCTTGGCGAGGGTGGGGCCTGTTCATTATTTGGCGTGTTGGCAGCCGAGCCTTATGATTTAACCGCTATTTTGGGCGGTCAAACGGCGGCGAATCAAGAGGCACTGGCCAGGCTCAGCCAAATTACCGCTTTTTATCAACAGCAGGCCGGCGTGGCCTGGTTTGGTATCTACCAGGCGCGACCCAATCCAGCTGGCGAAGCGGTATTGGTCAAACTCAGCTACTTTGGTGCGCCCTCGCGCGCCGAGTTCCCTCTCACCCCTGAGTTTGCCACCATCAGTAACAACAGCAGTGTTGGCTTAAGCGGCAAAGCGCGGGTGATTAACAGTGTCGCCAGTTATTTACAACAGGGTGGCGAATACTATACGTGTGATCCGAAAGTCCAGGCCGAAGCCTGTTTGCCACTCTATGCGCAATCGGGCAGAATACTGGGCATTGTCGATGCCGAAGATTTTCAAGCAGAGGTATTTGATCAGCGCGCGCTGGCGTTACTGGTGGCGGTGTGTCTGACCATTCCGGACTATTTACCGGCCGTATAAGATGGCCTTTTATTAGCACAATAATCCAGGTAGAACATTATGTTTGCTCAGTTAAAACCCGTTGCCACTGATCCTATTCTGGGTCTGATGGCGGCTTACCGTGAAGACCCGAATCCACTGAAAGTTGACCTAGGTGTTGGGGTATATAAAGACGAGCAGGGCCATACGGCGGTGCTGAAGTGCGTTAAGGAAGCAGAAGCACTGCGCCTGAAACAGGAAGACAGCAAGACCTATATCGGCATGGCCGGTGATCTGGGTTTTAACGCCCATATTGAAAAGCTGGCGTTTGGTAATAGCCATCCGGTGTTGCTGGCAAACCGGGTAACCACAGCGCATACGCCTGGCGGCACAGGTGCGTTGCGGGTGGCGGCCGAGTTTATTAAGCGCGCTAATCCAGATGCCACCATCTGGGTTACCACCCCGACCTGGGCTAACCATATTTCATTGTTTCAGGCGGCGGGTTTAAAAGTTAAAGAGTACGCCTATTACGATTATGATACCAAGGGCCTGAAGACTGAGCAGATGTTCGCTGAACTGGCGCAAGTACCCGCCGGCGATGTGGTACTGGTACATGCCTGCTGCCATAATCCAAGTGGTATGGATCTGAACTTTGAGCAATGGCAGCGTTTTACCGAGCTGGCATTGGAGCGGGGCTTTACGCCGCTGGTTGATATGGCCTATCAGGGCTTTGGTAGCGGCCTGGATGAAGATGCAAAGGGCCTGCGTTATCTGGCGGAACGGGTATCTGAATTGCTGCTGTGCAGCTCCTGCTCGAAGAACTTTGGCCTGTACCGTGAGCGTATCGGCGCCGTGAGTATCGTTTCTGCTGACAGTCAGGTGATGGAGCTGGCTAAAGTGAATCTGCTGAGCGTGGTCCGTTCGATCTATTCTATGCCACCGGCACATGGTGCCATTATCGTTAGCCATATTCTGGACAGTGCGGAATTAACGGCACTCTGGCATCAGGAACTGGCGGAAATGCGCGATCGGATCAATAACTACCGGCAGTTAATTATCGATAAGTTTGCCGCCGAAGGCATTACGCAGGATTTTAGCTTTATTGCCCGTCAACACGGTATGTTTAGTTTCCTCGGTATTAACAAAGCGCAGATTGATCGCCTAAGAGATGAATTTAGCATTTATATGGTGGGGTCAAGCCGGGTCAGTATTGCCGGGTTAAATCATACTAATATCGATTATTTCGCCAAAGCCGTGGCGACGGTGTTAAAAGGCTAACCTTGCTGGCTAACAGGCCCCGGTTGCGCAATACCACTGGGGCCTGAAGGCGTACTGCATTATCGCCCGTCCGTTATTCTGCATTATTCTGCCTTAGCCTGAGCCTCTGGCTTAGCGACTGTACTGGTCGTTGCTACGTCAGTCTGTTCTGATGTAACAGCGGATGCCAAACCAATTTGCTCTGCAACTTGCCGCACGCTGCTTTCCAGCGCTTGTTTCGCTTGTACTTTTACCGATTCACGTAATTCGCTCAGCTGTTTGCTCAGTAATTCACTACTGAGTTCGCTCAGGCTATTGGCACTGGCCGGGGCGGCTAAGGTTAAAGCTACAACAGTGGTCAGCATCAGTTTAGTTAAGGTTTTCATATGCTACTCGCTTCGTTAAGGGTTAGTGGGTTACTACCCCCTTACTATTACAAGCGTTATGCCAACTTTGTAACTAACTTAACATCATGTTTTATATATAATTATTTTTATATGCCAGTTTTTATTAATTTGTGAAAATTACTTAATACTAATTAGTAGCGTTTTTGACTAAAAATTAGGCTTTTTGTTTTCAATCTGGGATGGCAAGCGGAAATCCGATGATGATCGTTTTTTTATGCGCAATAAACTTACTATTCCATATAGTTATGCGCGTAATTTGTTTTAATATTCTATTTGGGGGTCTTTCTCTCTTGACATCTATACGGCTAGAAATCATTATTGCGCCAGACATTGCAGCAAGAAGCCAAATCATGACCTATATTCACGATACCATTCGCCGTTTACAACAGAGCAGCCCGGCCCAGGCAGAGTTTTATCAGGCCGTTGAAGAAGTACTGGAGTCGTTGACACCCATCCTGGAACACAATCCTAAATACCGGCAACAAGCTATTATTGAACGGATGGTCGAGCCAGAGCGGCAAATTATGTTTCGGGTGCCCTGGGTTGATGATCAGGGCAATATTCAGGTTAACAAAGGCTATCGTGTTGAGTTTAATTCGGCGTTAGGTCCATACAAGGGGGGAATTCGCTTTCATCCTTCTGTTAATGCCAGCATTATCAAATTTCTGGGTTTTGAGCAGATTTTTAAAAACGCGCTAACCGGCTTACCGATTGGTGGTGCCAAAGGTGGCGCTAACTTCGATCCGAAAGGCAAATCTGACGGCGAAATTATGCGTTTTTGCCAGTCTTTTATGAATGAGCTGTACCGGCATATCGGGCCCACCACTGACGTGCCAGCCGGCGATATCGGTGTCGGTGCCCGCGAGATTGGTTATATGTTTGGCCAATATAAAAAGCTGGCCAACAGCTTTGATGGTGTCTTTACCGGCAAGAGCTTATTGTGGGGCGGCTCACTGGCGCGCAAGGAAGCAACCGGTTATGGTTGCGTCTACTTTGCCCAATATATGTTGGCAGACCGACAGCAGCAGCTCGCTGGTAAACGTTGTTTGGTTTCAGGATCGGGCAATGTCGCAATCTATACCATCGAAAAACTGCAACAGCTGGGTGCCACAGCGGTTACCTGTTCCGATTCCTCAGGCACTGTCTATCATGCCAGCGGTATTAATCTGGATACCTTAAAGCAGATTAAAGAAGCGCAGCCACAACGCTTAACGGCTTATCTAAAGTTTCATCCGGACGCCGAATATATCAGTACAGCGGATTATCCGGCTGATGGTCATGCGGTGTGGCGCTTTAAAGCCGAGCTGGCGTTTCCTTGTGCCACCCAGAATGAGCTGACCGTCGCTGATGCCAGAGCCCTGGTAGAGAATGGCTGTCTGGCGGTATCAGAAGGTGCCAATATGCCTTCTACGCAAGAGGCTGTAGAAGTCTTTTTAGCAAGCGGTATTGCCTATGGCCCCGGCAAAGCAGCCAATGCCGGCGGTGTTGCCACCAGTCAACTGGAGATGGCACAAAATGCCAGTATGCAACGTTGGAGCTTTGAGGAGGTCGATACCAAGCTGCAGGTGATAATGCGTAATATCTATCTGCGCGCCCGTGATACCGCGGCAGAATTTGGTCAACCGGGTAACTTAGTATTAGGGGCCAATATCGCTGGCTTTAAGCGGGTCGCTGAGGCGATGATCGAGCAGGGCGTGGTCTAGCGACCTGGGGCGTTTAAACGCCCTAGCGATCCGGCGACAGGTACTCATTATCGTAAAAAGTTCTGAGCCACTGTGGCCGGTACACCACCATCAGGGTGATGGCCATGCCATTAAGCAGAGCTTCACCAAACCAAATCAGTAACGCCAGCTGAGTATAGTTTTGATAGATGGTATGCCAGCCGTAATCAAACTGGGTATAGAACCACAAAGACGTTAGCAAGATTTTCACGCAGATCGTTAGAGCAGCACTGATAAAGCCGGCAACAAAGATATAAACAAAGAGGTGCCGGCTTAAATAGTGATAAGACCAGACAAATACGGCGTAACTAAACAAGCCGGGTAGTACAAAGGTGGTTAAGGCAAAGGCGCCGCCATCTGGCCAGTCGATAACGCCAAACAGCATTAACAGCAGCAGCGGCAGACAACTAATCCAGATCGCGATACGCCAGCCATGACACAGTACCAGTGTTGTCACACCAAGAAAGAATAATTCCAACCCCGGTGCGATACCGGCCCGCACCGACCAGAGCAGCGTCAGCGCCACAGCCGAAGCGAATACCAGATGTTGATAGCCTGAGATCTGCAGCAGCCGTGGTAACAGTTCCCGCGGATAAAAACGCAGCAGGATAAATGCAAACAGGATCCAGCTTAAAAGTTGCCAGCTGCTCATTACAGTACAATCAGTAACGTGGGTGCGGTTATTGTAACGGCTGTGCCAAGCGCTTGCCAGTTTTTGGTTTTATCAAAGCCTGGCAGCTGCCAGGCCATATTACAGAGGGCTAGTTAAGCAGCGCCTGACTTTGCTGCAAATAGGCCGCTGCGTTGGTTTTTACGCGCTGATAATCCATACTTTCTGAACCCAGATGCACTTCTTCCAGCACAGCTTTGATGTCGTCTGTTGCAGCGGGTAGCTTAGCCAATGCATTCTCCAGCGTATAGGTCAGCTGGTGGATCTCGGTCATACTGGTCGGGTTTAACTCGGTTTTTAACAACGCCGCTAACTTAGCGTTGTACTGTTTTAAAATACTTTTTGCTTGCGCGGCTGAGGTAATTTCGGTGCCCTGAAAATGGGCCGGACGCTCTGACGCTATCGTTGGCAGAGCAATGCCTGTGAGCAGGGTAATTGCAATAAGTGTTTTCATCATAAAACTCCTATTTGATAATGATTCTCAGTTACTGTACGCCTTTTTTGCTATTTGACAAGTTGTACGAACAAAAACGCCTGCAAGTGCAGGCGTTTTAACGAAAAGACGGCGCTTAGATCCGCTTGTATTTAATCCGGTGTGGCTCTAATGCCGCCGCGCCGTAGGTTTGCTTCAGCCAGGCTTCATAATCCGAGTAGTTACCTTCGAAGAAGTTCACCTTACCCTCATCGCGGTAATCCAGAATGTGGGTGGCGATACGGTCGAGGAACCAACGGTCATGCGAGATCACCATGGCACAGCCCGGGAAATCCAGCAGCGCGTTTTCCAGCGCCCGTAGCGTTTCTACGTCCAGATCGTTGGTCGGTTCGTCCAGCAGCAGCATATTGCCACCGGCTTTGAGTAGCGCCGCTAAATGCACCCGGTTACGTTCACCGCCGGATAACTCACCGATAAATTTCTGCTGGTCATTGCCTTTAAAGTTAAAGCGACCGACATAAGCCCGGCTTGGGATCTGGAAGTTACCGATTTGCAGCATATCCTGACCGTTGGAAATTTCCTGCCAGACCGTGTTTTTTGGGTTCATCTTATCGCGGAACTGATCGACACTGGCGATCTGTACCGTTTCACCTACTTCAATATTGCCGCCATCTGCTTGTTCGGTGCCGGTGATCATTTTAAACAACGTCGATTTACCGGCACCGTTCGGACCGATAATACCGACGATAGCGCCTTTCGGAATACTAAAGCTTAAATCATCAATCAGCACACGATCGCCAAAGGTTTTACGCAGATGACTAACTTCCAGCACCTTATCACCCAGGCGCGGCCCAGGCGGAATAAACAGCTCATTGGTTTCGTTACGTTTTTGAAATTCCTGGCTTTGCAGCTCTTCAAAGCGGGCCATCCGTGCCTTGCTCTTGGCATGGCGACCTTTGGGGTTAGTGCGTACCCACTCCAATTCCTGCTTAATAGAGCGCTGGCGGGCATTCTCGGACTTCTCTTCCTGCGCCAGGCGAGCTTCCTTTTGCTCCAGCCAGCTGGAGTAATTACCCTGCCATGGAATACCTTCACCGCGGTCCAGCTCTAAAATCCAACCGGCGACGTTATCGAGGAAGTAACGGTCGTGGGTAATGGCCACAACAGTGCCAGGGTAGTCGTGCAGGAAGCGCTCTAACCAGGCCACGGATTCAGCATCCAGGTGGTTAGTTGGCTCGTCCAGTAATAGCATATCCGGGCGTTCCAGTACCAGGCGGCAAATTGCTACCCGGCGGCGTTCACCACCCGACAGATGTTCGATTTTGGCATCCCAGGGCGGCAAACGCAGTGAATCTGCGGCGCGCTCCAGCGTATTCTCCAGGTTGTGGCCATCTTTAGCCTGAATTAAGGCTTCGAGTTCACCTTGCTCACGCGCCAGCGCATCAAAGTCGGCATTTTCATCGGCGTAAGCGGCATAGACTTCGTCCAGACGGGCGAAGGCTTGCTTCACATCAGCTACCGCTTCTTCGACGATTTCTTTTACGGTTTTATTGGCATCCAGCTCCGGCTCTTGCGGCAGGTAACCAATTTTGGTGCCGCTAAGTGCCCGGGCTTCGCCTTCAAATTCTTTATCTACGCCGGCCATAATGCGTAACAGCGTGGATTTACCCGAGCCGTTTAAACCTAAGACGCCAATTTTCGCGCCGGGGAAAAACGACAGGGAGATATCTTTTAAGATGGTTCGTTTCGGGGGTACAACTTTCGATACCCGATACATTGAAAAAATATATTGCGCCATGGTTTCAATTACCGTTCAGATGGATTGATACATCGGGCTGATTGTACGTCATTTTCATGCCAGGGGGTAGGCAAGGGGCATTACTGCTAATAAAGTTGGCTTTTCGTTGCCGATCTCTGCTTTAATAGCAGGGTGAATTTCTTTTAAAGCAGGTTAGGTATGTCTGAGTTTGCACATGATCCAAGTTTTCAGCGTTTTGTCGAAGAAGCTAAAACCGAAGGGGTGGTCTGGACCCTGGCGGATGGTGAAGATTTACTGGTAGTGGAATCGGTAGAATTTGAAGAAACTGACGTGATGCCGTTCTGGTCGAATAAAGCGGATGCTCAGGCCCATTGCTCAGACGAATGGGAAAATTATAAGCCGGAAGCCATCCCGCTGGATGTGTTCTGTGAAGGCTGGTTAAAAGAAATGTACGACGACGGTGTGTTGATTGGGACTAACTGGGATGAGTCGTTAAATGGCCCGGAAGTTGAGCCGCGTGAGCTGCTGGAAGCCTTAGCCCGCGTGCAGTAAGCCTGTCGGTTAGCCTACCCAAGCCCGGCTTTGCTGGGCTTTCGTGTTTTATGGGTGTAAAATAGCAGTTATTGTGCAATAGCCACTAAACTGGATGCCGGGTTAGGGCGTAGAAGCTGCATCAGAGTCAGGTGTTGGAAGTGAATATGTTAACTGAAGAAGCGATGTTAGTCCGTAGTGCATTGGAAGCCAGAGGTCTGGAAACGCCAATGCGTGATAACGGCTTATCCCGCGATCAAAAGTATCAGAAAATTAATCAGCTGATGACCGAAATAGTGCAGACGCTCGGGCTGGACTTAAACGACGACAGCCTTAGAGAAACACCGCATCGCATTGCTAAGATGTATGTTGATGAGGTATTTGGCGGTTTGGATTACCGCAACTTTCCGAAAATTGCGCTGATTGAAAATAAGATGCAAGTTAGCGAAATGGTCAAGGTGAAAGACATTAGCTTTACCAGTACCTGCGAGCACCATTTTGTGACTATTGATGGTAGCGCTACTGTGGCCTATATTCCGGCAAAGAAGATTATTGGTTTATCGAAGATCAATCGGATCGTGCGCTTTTTTGCGCAGCGGCCACAAGTGCAGGAGCGCTTAACGCAGCAAATTCTGATTGCGCTGCAAGCGTTGCTGGAGACCGATAACGTGGCGGTGACCATGGATGCCGTGCATTACTGCGTTAAATCGCGTGGTGTAATGGATGTGAATTCGAAAACCCAAACCACGGCTCTGGGCGGTATTTTTAAAGACGACGCCCGTACCCGCGCTGAGTTTTTAGCCTGCTAGAGCGGTCACGCTGGTGCCTGAGCCGTTCGTTACGGTTCACGCCCCAGTTCCCTGCTAATCATTTCTCTGGCAGCAGTTGCCTGCATCGGCTTGCCATAATGGTATCCCTGGATCGCCTGACAACCCAGCTGCTTTAACAAAGCTTGTTGTTCAGCGGTTTCTACCCCTTCAGCAATAGTTTCCAGCTCCAGACTGTTTGCCATGCTGATAATGGCTTGTACTATTGCCCGGTCATCGGCATCCGCTAACAGATCACGAATAAAGGATTGGTCGATTTTTAGTTTGTTCAGCGCAAAGCGTTTCAAATAGCTAAGCGATGAATAGCCGGTACCAAAATCATCAACGGCAATGCGTAAGCCCCGATGCCGGAATGCGTCTAACAGACTGGCCGCCTGTGCCGGATCTTCGACCATAGCGCTTTCGGTAATTTCTAATTCCAGCGCAGCAGCCGATAGCTGATGTGCTTGTAGCTGGGCATCAATTAATGTCAGTAAGCCCGGCTGGCGGAACTGTACCGGCGATAAGTTTACTGCGACAGTCAGTTCGCTGGACGTAAGCTGTTGCCACGCTGCGCGTTCTGCCAACGCCGTTTTTAGTACCCATTCACCTAACGGGATCACCAAACCGCTGCGCTCGGCCAGCGGAATAAACTCACCGGGAGAGACAAAACCCAGCTCCGGATGTTGCCAGCGCAGCAGGGCCTCAAAACCAATCAGCTTTTGTTGCTGCAGCGAATACTGTGGCTGATAAACCAAACTCAATTCGTTATTATCGATGGCACGGCGCAAGGCGTTTTCCAACAGCAGATGGCGGGCAAGATAGCGCTGCATCTCGCTGGTAAAGAAACAGTATGTGTTACGGCCTTTTTCCTTGGCACGATACATTGCTATATCAGCATGGCGATACAGCTCATGAAAGTGTTGTCCATCCTCCGGATAGAGTGCAATGCCAATAGAGGCGGAGAGCACCAATTCCTGGCCACTCACCTGGTAAGGCGTAAGCATTAAGGGCAGAATTTGCTCGGCCAATTGTGCCGCTTGATCAGCATCGGTATGAGGGCGTAACAAAACAAATTCGTCACTGCTCAGTCGACAGAGTGTATCTTCCGGCCGACAGAGGGTGGCTAGACGTTGCGCGATGAGAATCAGTAACTGGTCACCAACCTGATGGCCGAGCGAGTCATTAATTTGTTTAAAACGGTCTACATCGATAAATAGCAGCGCCAGGGCCTGATGTTGCGCTTTGGCGATCGCCAGTGCCTGTTCAGTCCGATCCATCAGTAAGGCACGATTTGGCAGTGAGGTCAGGGCATCATATTGCGCTAAAAAGCGAATTTGTGCTTCGTCTTCTTTGTACTGGGTGATATCGCTGAATAAACCAACATAATAAATTTCACCCGGCTCAGGACCATCGATTTTACTAATCGATAACCATTCCGGGTAAAGAGTACCATCTTTGCGCCGGTTCCAGATTTCACCTTTCCAAACGCCTTGCTGCTGAATGGCTTGCCACATTTTCTGGTAAAAGGCTTTGTCATGTTTACCGGATGATAGCAATTTGGGATCTTTACCAACCACTTCTTCCGGCCGATAGCCGCTAATATTACAAAATGCCTGATTGACCATCACCACTTGTTGCTGAGAGTTGGTGATCAGTAATCCCTCTGAGCTTTGTTCAAACAAGCGTGCCAACAGCTGTAATTTAAGCTCCGATTCTTTACGATCACTGATGTCAATATGAGTCCCGACCGTCAGCCGTTTACCCTGCTCGGTGACGATAGTGCGGCCGCGGGATAGAATCCACACCCAGTGGCCATCTTTATGCCGCATCCGGAAATGATTTTGATATAGCTCTTGTTGCGGGCTAGCCAGATAGTCAGCGAAGGCTTGGCTGGCGGCCTGTCGATCGCTCGGATGCAATAAATCCGTCCAGACTGTATCCAGATTCTGAGGTGTAGTTGCTGGAATATCCTGGCTTTGATAACCCAGCATAGAAAAGTATTCCGGACTGCAAGTTAATTGTTGCAGTTCGGGATCAAATTCCCAGCTACCAGTGTTACTGGCAACAATAAAGCTGCGGTGGCGCGCCAACTGGGTTTGCAAATCCGCAGTTCTGGCCGCAACTTGTTGGCTCAGCAGCTGTTTAGAATTCAGGGTGCGGACTAAAAAGTAACTCAATGCCGCGAGTAGCAGATTAAAGACTACTGCAAGAAACTGTTGCCAGTAAGCAACTGTGCTGTAGTGAGCCACGGCCGGTGCGCTGAGCAACAAACGCCAGCTGACGGTGCCGGTTTGAATTTTCGCTTCTGCTAGCGCGCTGAACGCAGACGTCGTACTGCTGATAATCAGACTTTGTTCCGTCGTGTCATCCAGCCACACTTGATATTGAATACCGCGGGCCGGCAGTTGTACCAGTTGTCTGATACTTTCCAGTGCTTCCAGTTCGAAAGTGACACTGATAAACCCCCAAAAGTGGTTGCTGCCGGTGTCATCCGGCAGCTGGACTGGCAGGCGTCCGATAACACCTACACCGCCCTGGCGCAGTTGATAGGGGCCGGTCAGATATACTAGTTTACTTTGTAAACTGCGCCTGGCAGCGGCGCCCTGAATGGGATCCTGCAGAATATCGAAACCCAATACCTGCTGTTTAGTATGCTCCGGATAAGCGGCGCTAATGATGCCTGCTGGGGCAGCTGATAAGGTTTTTAGCTGTGGGTAATAAGGATAGATTTGCGCAGCAAACTGTTCAAATTGTTGCAGATCACCTTGTTGTAAGCGCAGCCAGCCGGCCATCGCATAAGCTGCGGTTGCCGTTCTTACCAGCTCTTGTTGAATGGCACTGGCATAGGATTGTGCTTGATCATTGAGCTGGTTTTGCTGTTGCAGCTGGCGCTGGTCGCTCAGATGTTGCAATAAACTATAACTTACGGCGCCACTTAATAATAAAACCAATATCGGGACAATAAATCCCAGATGAAAAGCTCTCGATCTCAACACAGTGTGGCGGCCCGTTATGCTTTGCTAAGTTGAATAATTTAGCAGTTTAGCATTTAACGCTCGCCCGAGGTAGCGTCTGTCTTCAGTCGTCGCTAAGTTCCCAGTCGTCCAGTAGTTCCCTAAGCCGTTTTTGCTCCATAATTTCGTCAATGCGTCGCCTGGCTTCGTACTTTTGTTTGGCTTTGCTATCCTTAACCACATTGACTGCGGCTTCCAGCTCTGCTGGCTCGTTAAATTCATCCAACTCGATTGGCTGTAGTGCAGACATACTGATTACCTCACAATTTTCTGCTTATTTATCGCTAAAGCAGCTGAAACAACAGTGAAAATTTTTTTAGGTATCGATAAATATTTTTGTTGATATACGATAAAGCTGATAAAAGCGATCTGAGAGCAGTTGCTTGGCGTAATGAGCTGAACTGATAACATAAACTGGAGTTAATAATGAAAATACTAGTACTAGGCATGGGGTTACTGGGGCTGAGTTTATTGCCACAAACTGCCAGTGCGGCACAATGTGGTGCGGTGTTAAGCCACTCGGTGCAACAACTAAAAACCCGTGAAACGGTTGACCTTTGTGAACAATTTCAGGGCAAAACCTTACTGGTCGTCAACACAGCCAGCAAGTGTGGTTTTACGCCGCAGTTTGAAGCACTGGAGCAGCTGTACCAGCGTTATAAAGAACAGGGGCTGGTGGTGTTAGGTTTTCCATCTAACGATTTTCGGCAAGAACACAGTGACGAAGAAAAGACTGCCGAAGTCTGTTATCTGACTTATGGTGTAGAGTTTCCGATGTTTTCTACTACCAGTGTGCGTGGTGATAAGGCTAATCCGGTATTCAAAGCGCTGATTGCCAAAACGGGTGAAGCTCCGTCCTGGAATTTTAACAAATATCTGGTCAGCAAAGACGAGCAGAAAGTGCTGCATTTTGGCAGCCGGGTGAATCCAACGGATCTGAAATTTATCGCGGAACTGGAACAGCTGCTACAAGCCGAATAGCTAAATAGCGGCCTGACTCGCTTCAAAGCCGCTATCAATGGCCGCCGGTGTCGCACTGGCGGCATTGCGGGCTAATTCATCACAGCGTTCGTTTTCCGGATGACCATTGTGACCCTTTACCCAGTGCCAGCTTATCTGATGACCCTGACAGGCTGCATCCAGGCGTTGCCATAAGTCCTGATTTTTCACCGCTTGCTTCTGACTGGTTTTCCAGTTATTGCGTTTCCAGCCTGCCAGCCACTGGGTGATACCCAACCTGACATATTGACTATCGGTAGTTAAATCGACGCGGCAAGGACTTTTTAATGCTTCAAGGCCGACGATTGCGGCCAGCAGTTCCATCCGGTTGTTGGTCGTCAGTCGAAAGCCTGCACTCAGCTCTTTGCGATGTTGCTGGTAGCACAGAATGGTACCATAGCCGCCGGGTCCGGGATTGCCGAGACAGGATCCATCGGTATAGATTGCAACACTTTTCTGCATTTGGCCTTTCCTAAGCTGAAAACGGCGTATAATCTAGCGTAAATCCAGTGAAAAAGCGAAACAGTAGATGGCAAAGCGACAAATTATTCTCGACACTGAAACCACCGGCATCAGTCCAAAAGAAGGCCACCGTATTATTGAGATCGGTTGCGTCGAGCTAGTAAACCGCCGTTTCACCGGTAACAACTTCCATGTATATATCAATCCGGAGCGGGAAATTGATGCAGAGGCGATAGCGGTACACGGTATCACCAATGAGCGTCTGGCTGCTGAGCCGAAGTTCCGGGAAATAGCGCAGAGTTTTTACCAGTACATTCAGGGTGCCGAGTTAGTGATCCACAATGCGGCCTTCGACGTCGGCTTTATTGATCATGAATTTGCTTTGCTCCGGCCGGCGCTGCCGCCGGTCGCCCAGTATTGCACTATCGTTGATACCTTGCTGTTAGCTCGTGAACTGCACCCGGGGCAAAAAAATAATCTGGATGCGCTGTGCAGACGCTACGATATTAATAATAGCCATCGTACCTTGCACGGCGCTTTATTGGATGCGGAAATTCTGGCAGATGTGTATCTGCTGATGACCGGTGGTCAGGTCAGCCTTAATCTGGCGGCCGAAGAGCAAGCCGAACAGCTCGAGCAACAAAGTCCACTGCATATTCAGCGCCAGGGGCGTTTAAAGGTGATCCGGGCGTCAGAGTCGGAAGTCGCTGCACATGAGAGCCGTTTGGATTTGGTGCAGAAAAAAGGGGGAACCTGCCTGTGGCGCGTCTAGTACTGTGTCTATTTTTATCTTTACTGCTGCCGGTTCAGGCTCAGGACGATACCGCGCCAAAACGGGATGAACCTGGTCTGACGATATTGGAGCAACTGCCAACCCGTAATCAGATCCCGCTGCTTGATAACCGCTTTCGGATTGATGATGGTGTAAAGAGCATTACATTAGTATTTTTCCGTCGCCCGGGCACCGCGTCTATCGTATTAGTGCGTCCTGACGGCAGTAAAGTCTTCTACAATACAGCGAAAGATCACAATATGCGCTGGCATGATGCAGCCAGTTACGATCTGATTGAGATCAATGAACCGATGCCAGGTCCCTGGCAGGCAGTAGGGCGGATTTTGCCAGAAAGCCGGGTACTGGTCCTCACTGATATTGAATTGGACGTTGACCCTCTTCCCAGCGCCTTAATGGTGGGTGAAACCTTTAAATTGACCGCCCGGTTGATGGACGGCGACCAGTTAGTGAATGCCAGGGATTTTCGTGAAATCCTGACCATGCAGGTGTTATTTGTCAGCACCAATAATCCGGATATGGAGAACTATGGCCGTGGCTTGGCGGAGGTTGCGACCTTTCGTGATGATGGTCGTGGTTACGATGCCAGTGCGCGGGACGGTATTTTTACCGGTGAGGTTAATCTTAACTTCGGTGCCGGGGAATGGATCCCGCGTTTTATTGTCCGTACGCCACTATATAGCCGTGAGTTGGAGCAAGCCCCGGTGCGGGTGGCGCCAGCTCCGGTGGCAATCGAGTTTGTTTATTCCCGGGAGATGACACAACCGCATCTGCTGCGACTGACCAAAACCTCTGAACTGGTCGATGCGGATACATTGTTGTTTCAGGGGCTGATCCGTTATCCGGACGGTGACAGTTTTCAGTTTGCAATAACCGAGCCTGAGCAGGCGCGGGAGGTCACAGTAGAAAATCGTGGTCATGGTAGCTATCTGTTGAATCTGTCGGTATTTGGTAATATGCAGGACGGTCGTGAATTTGTGCTTAATCTGCCGGAAGAGCGGTTTTTGGTTATACAGCAGGCTCAGGAAGCACTGGCAATTGAGCCTGTAACTGAGACGCCGGTCAACCAGGCTGCTGATACTCCTCCCGCCGCGCCAGAAGCTGGCTTTCCCTGGTTATTGGTAATTCTGTCAAATCTGATTATTGTTACCCTGGGGGGCGTATTGTTCTGGTTGGTGATGACTGGTAAGGGGTTGAACGCACTGTTGTTCTGGCGCAAAGCCAAGCCAGAACCTCCGGTCGCGGCGAAGAAAACCACGGCAACTACCAGTAAGCCGCCACAAAAAGACGATATTCTGGACCTTTCTTTACCGGATGATTAAGGAATAGGCAAAAGCGACAAAAAAGATGTTGACGGCTTTGGGGCATATCCGTATCATTCCCGCCGCACCAGACGATACCCATCTGATAGTTTGGTGCACTGCGCGGAGCGGTAGTTCAGTCGGTTAGAATACCGGCCTGTCACGCCGGGGGTCGCGGGTTCGAGTCCCGTCCGCTCCGCCAATTTTCGATGCTTTCCGGAGCGGTAGTTCAGTCGGTTAGAATACCGGCCTGTCACGCCGGGGGTCGCGGGTTCGAGTCCCGTCCGCTCCGCCACTAGCATCGAAGCAGCTTCCTGATCCGGAGCGGTAGTTCAGTCGGTTAGAATACCGGCCTGTCACGCCGGGGGTCGCGGGTTCGAGTCCCGTCCGCTCCGCCACTTCAGTAAGTTTTCACCTGAGCAGTAGCTCACTCCAGCGCGGAGCGGTAGTTCAGTCGGTTAGAATACCGGCCTGTCACGCCGGGGGTCGCGGGTTCGAGTCCCGTCCGCTCCGCCACTTTAATTCAACAAGCAATTTAGTAAGCCTGAGCGGTAGTTCAGTCGGTTACTCTCTGTTAAGAATCAGCCGACCTGTCACGCCAGCGCCAAAATGTTCGCGGGTTCGAGTCCCGTCCGCTCCGCCACTTTAATTCCACAAGCAATTTAGTAAGCCTGAGCGGTAGTTCAGTCGGTTGCTCTCTGTTAAAAATCAGCCGGCCTGTCACGCCAGCGCCAAAATGTTCACGGGTTCGAGTCCCGTCCGCTCCGCCACTTTACGTTCCATGCAATTTACAGCCGCCAAGCGGTAGTTCAGTCGGTTGCTCTCTGTTAAAAATCAACTGGCTAGTCAGTTAAGCATTGGCTTTATGTGCGGCTTTTTGCTGGTACATCGCCAGATCGGCAAAATGTAGTAGTTTATCAAGCTCAGTCGCATGAATTGGAAAGCTGGCATAACCCAGGCTGTATTGGATCTGAAACTGCTTGTCGTTAAATACGAAAACGGTGTCGCTAAGCCGTGCCGATACCTTGTTGATAATGTGCTGCAAGTCTTTCTCGCGATGTACGCGAGGTAAGATTACCAGAAATTCATCACCAGATAAGCGACAGGCGTGATCTGAAGCCCGCAAGCCGGCCTGCAGTCGTTTGGCGACCTCTTGTAGCAGAGCATCTCCCACAGCATGACCATAGTTGTCATTCACTTCTTTAAATTTATCCAGATCCAGGCTAAGAATACTAAACTCCGCCTTTTCATTAACCAGCCTTTCCAGTAATTGCATGGCAAAGCGACGATTCGGCAGCAAGGTAAGCGGGTCTTGCAATCAGGGTGAGATTACGAGTGGTCATTTAATAACCATACTCATTCCAGCTTCAAGCACCGCATCCAAATAAGCCTCATTCATCAATGCCTGACGCTGCTTTCTTCTGATACTCATTTTTCGCTTCTCAGCGCGTAACATATTCAAACCAAAGTGTCGCATCGTGGCAAGATTAGTCGCTGCATTACCACGATATATCTGGCAAGCATCCTCACCTAAGCTTACATCCAGCACCCAGTGTAACTGGTTTTCGATACTCCAATGCTCGCGAACTGCGCTGGCTAGCCGCTCGGCACTAAGAACGGCTGAGCTGATAAAATAACGCTGTTCTAATACGGCTCGCTTGTGCTTTTCCACCCGGTAAGTCGTTGCCATGCCAAGGGTTGTCAGCCCTGGCCACGCAGCTTTGAGTTTTTCCGGTAATTCACTGGCATCACATACCTGGAATTCACGGTACTCCAAGCGCCCACGGTTCTTTTCTAGTGACTGCGCGGCAGTATCTTTGTGCGCTTTACCCGCAAAGGCTTGTTTTACGGCATCATGCAGCTGTCCTTGGTTGCCTTTAACCGTCAACAGGTAGTCGG
>NZ_ALAB01000039.1 GCF_000280055.1 Alishewanella aestuarii B11
GATCGCGGTCAATCAGTTATGTTAAAGTGCGCGTTAAATGTTCGTGATCTTGCCCTGGTCTTGCAATGCATTTAAGCGAGCTTGTCGATAGGCGTAGTAAAGACTAAATAGTGCCAGAAAGAGCAAGATACACAGGCTGTAACCCACCAGCCTGACTAACAGACTACTTAAGCCAAACCGCCCTTGTTGGTCCTGAGGTAAGGCAAGAGCAATTTGCCAGCTGCCACTTAACAGACGAATATTCTCGATGGCAAAGGCATTGTTAAAGACGGCGGCATTCCCCAAAAACAGCTCTCCTTCAGCACCGGTGCCATCCACGCCACGCATCGCCAACTGGCCCTGGTTTGCCAGTGCGAACAACCCTGTGCTTTGGAACAGTTTGTCGATATCAATAACGACACTACAGGTGCCCCAATATTGCTGATTAGTTGGCGCATCATTAAAAATCGGCATCCGGGCGATCACCGCCGTGCCACCCTGCACCAAGGTCAGGGGGCCGGCGATCATAATATCCTGACGCTGTCGAGCCAGCTCCACTGTGCGAAATTGTGCCGGGACAGTACGGTAATCCAGACCGAGCGCGGCCTGATTACCCTCTATTGGGTAAATAAAGCGAATGATATTATCGGGAGCCACGGCGATATTACGGATACTGGTTGCTTTTCGCATCAGGGCCTGTGCTAATAGCTCCCAGTCGTCAGGGCCAGAAGAGGGGTTAACGCTGATAATGGTGGCCAGACTATCGGCCAGAAAAATATTGGCATTAAGTTCAGACTCAATATTAGCTCTGACCAAGGATAACTGCCGGCTCAGGCTTTGCTGTTGCTCAAGCGTCAGTTTCTGTAATAGGTTCTGGTGAAAAAATTCAACCAGCATAATGCTGCCAGCAAACAGCAGCGCACTGAGTGAACCAAGTAACCAACGATGGCGACGGCTGAGCAATCTTACTAGCATGGTCAGCACCGCCTGACTATCGAGGCGGTACCAATATGGTCCGGGCTACAGGGACGTTGCATTTGCCCTGGCAAGCCCATAACTAACTCTTGCGGGCAAAGCGCGCTAATTGCGCCTGCGTTGCCGCTGTGCCACTCAGTAAGTTGCGGGCAGCCTCGTCAATAGCAGCCATTTGTTGATAGGCCTGATTGGTCATCTGTTCGATGGCGCTCAAATGTCCCTGCGTTTGCTGATACTTTTGTTCCAGACTGGATACGCTGCCACTGATATTTTTCATGCCACCCTGAGCTGACTGTAACTCGGTTTGCAGCAATGAAAATTCGTGATTGGTGTCATGGATCTGGCTGCTGGCATCTTTGGCCTGTTGATTCAAGCTATCCGATTCTTGCTTGGTTTCCTTGACCAGCCGTTCCATATCATTAAGGAAGCCTGAAATTTGTTTCGTGGCATCATTAACTTTGGCGGCCAGCGTGCGGACTTCATCGGCAACCACGGCAAAGCCACGGCCGGCATCACCGGCTCTGGCCGCTTCAATGGCGGCATTTAGCGCTAATAGATTGGTCTGATCAGAAAAGCCCTCGACCATTACCAGGATTTGTCGCACGTTTTCCGAGTTTTTCTGCAGGCCATTGATGGTGGCGCCAAAGGAATCAAGTAAGCCAGCGATAGCGGCTAACTGGCGATTCAACTGCTGCATCTGGCCACTGGCGATTTTGGCTTTATCCGCTGCCAGATTAGTAACCTGGCCCATTTGGTCACTGCTTTGCACGATCCTGGCCAGGTACTCGATCACTTCATCACTATCTTTACGGATCTGCTGATTCCGATGTTCAGTATCCTGTAAATTACGGCGGGTCTGCTTAACCGCATCAGAGACTTTTTCATTGATCTGATGGTTGTCACTGGCTTGTACGTGAACTTTTGTTAATACCTCACTAAGCTGGCCAACAAAATGATTAAACTCTTCCGACAGGGTGCGGAATTCGTCAAAGGTGAAGGCGGGCAAGCGCTGACTGAGATCTGCGCCCTGACGATTGCTTTCATGTAGGGTGCCAACCAGCGCCTGTACCGGCCGTACAATCAGGTGCCGCAGATAAAACCCGGTAAACAAAAAAGCGGCTGCGCCACTTAACAATAACAACCACCAAAGTGTCGCATCGCCATTGGCCGGATACGCCATCCATAATGCCAAACCAAAGAAAATACCAATAAACAGCATATTGCCGGCAATTTTTCGGTTAAGGGTAAAGAAAAAACTACGCTCAATAAAGCTGTACAGGGCCATGAATCTCTCCATTACGACTGAGACCTCTTCTGTTTTTCAAGCAGCATAACATAAAGGATAAGCGAAACTTTGATCTCGGCGGGGTTCGCTGTTGTTTAACGTCTTGTGGCGACAAAACAAATAGTATACCCGGACCAAAACGCTGGTTTCAGACTGTTGCTACAGACAATAGCCTAGTTTTTCGCTGGCGCCAAGATAGCGTTACGATAAGAAGAGATACTCCCGGTGGTTTAGCCGGGAGTCAGACAAAGAAGGTTATGCCTGTGAAAACGGCAGTTTGATTTTTCGGGCAATAAACCAGCCTGCGGTCATCGCCAAAACAAAACCCAGGGTACCGCTGCTACCCGAGGATAAAGCACTGATAGCAGGTCCCGGACAGTAACCGACCATACCCCAGCCTAAGCCAAATACAGCAGCACCAATCAATAAGGGTTTATCGATATAACGGGCTGTGGGCAGATAAAACTGTTTATCAAACAATGGCGCCGGTTTATGGATAAATAACCGGTAGCCGACAGAATACACCGCCAGGGCGCCAGCCATGACCAGTGCTAAACTCGGATCCCAGCTGCCACTCAGATCAAGAAAGGCCAAGACTTTCTGTGGGTCAATCATCTTCGAGATCGCCATGCCCACTGACATCAACAAACCGGCGATAAAAGCGACTAATAACTTCATGGTTGACTCCTTAAAACAGCAGGCTGGCGGCTAGCACACCAAACAACATAAAAACCAGGGTGGCAGCTAAAGATCGTGGCGAAAAGCGGCCAATCCCACACACGCCATGACCAGAAGTGCAACCTGAGCCCCAAGCGGTGCCGAGGCCAACCAGCAAACCCGCGGCCAGCGTAAAGGGGCTAAGCTCAGGGGTGCTATAACTAAAGTCCTTATAAAACAGGGTTGTTAACAGTGGTCCTGCAACTAAGCCCAGCACAAAGGCCAGCCGCCAGAGCTTATCTTCTTTCTGAAATAGCAGAGTACTGGTAATGCCGGAGATACCGGCAATCCGACCCAGGCCAACCAATAATAATAAGGTGCCCAAGCCGATTAACGCACCGCCTAATAGTGCAGATACCGGGGTAAAGTTTTCCATTTAAACCTCCTACGCTTTAACAGGATAACCGGCGTCTTGCCAGGCCTGCATACCGCCGGCAACCGAATAGACATCGCTAAAGCCCATGCGCAGTAATGATTCTGCTGCCAGGGCTGAGCGGGCACCGGAGCGGCAAATCAGATAGAGCGGTCGCTCCGCTAGTTGCGCTAACGCCACTTCAGCGGCGCAGCCACTGGCGGCGACCAGTGGATGATTAGGTAATTGCATTTCTAACACGCCACGCGGGTAATTTACCGCGCCAACGATATGGGCCTGGGTAAACTCAGCCGGTTCACGCACATCAATCAGTAAGGGTTCGCTTTGCTGCTGCAGGTAAGCAGCCAGCTGAGCAACATCGACTTCTTTAATTGCCGCTTTAGCTTCGGCGACCAGCTGTTGTGAGGTTTTCATAAAGATCTCCGTTAAGTTGCAAGCATTAAGTTATTTCAGTACCGACTGGCTAATCACGACTACCGCCATCACCGCCAGGAAGAGTGCAAAACCTTTTTGTAATTTTGCTTTTGGCAATTTTTGACCGAGCCAGTTGCCGGCAAAACTGCCAATAAAACCCGCCACCACCATTATTGCAATCACCTGCCAGTTAAAGCTCATGCCGGCGGCACTAAAAGCCAGATAATACTTGGTAAAGCCAGCAAAAGACTTCATCGCAATGATGCCAAGGCTGGTTGCCACGGCGATACCCAATGGCAAGCCAGCCATCAGTACCAGTGCAGGTACAATTAAAAAGCCACCACCGACACCGACAAAGCCAGTAATGGCACCAACAACTAAACCGTCGGCCACCACTTTGACCGGTTGAAATGGTCGTTGATTTGCTGTTTCCTGCTGGTTGTTACGCCACATAAAAATAGCAGCAACCACCATCAGGATTGCGAAGACGAGTAGCTGCCAGCGGCTATCGACCAGAGTTCCGATCCAGGCGCCACCGTAAGTACCGAGCATGCCAGGTAAGCCAAACCACCACAGATGACGCCAGCTAATGCGCTTTTGCCAGGCGTTTTGCACGGATCCCAGTAAACTTATTCCGGCCACGATTAGCAGGGAGGAGGCAATGGCCAGCTCCGCCGGCATTTGCAGTAAATACAACAGCACCGGCACCGTCAGAATAGAACCGCCCGAGCCGAACAGACCTAAACTGATACCGATAATAAGTGCACCAAGCAGAACTAACATAATCACCTTATATTCTATTTTGGAATATGCTTATAACTTGTTTGCATTCTAGGCGCCTTTTCGCTAAGCTGCAACTAAAATTTAGTATTAACTAATTTTAGAGGCTGAATGCGATGTCACAACAAAATTTGCTGATTGAAATGTTCTTTGATCACGACAGCTCCACCTTTAGCTATGTGGTAGCAGATAAAGCAACAGGTCAAGCTGCGATTATCGATCCGGTATTAAATTATGATGCAGCAGCTGGCGCCGTAAGCACCATTGATGCCGATAAGATGCTGGCGTTTTTAAAGGCTAACAACCTGACGCTGCAATGGGTGCTGGAAACCCATGCCCATGCCGACCATTTATCAGCAGCACATTATTTAAAGCAACAAACCGGTGCCAGCATTGCTATTGGCGAAGGGATCCGTAAGGTGCAGCAAACCTTTAAGGTGGTATTTAATCTCAGTGATCAGGAGCTGCTGGCCAAGGGCGATTATTTTGATAAGTTATTTGCTGATAATGAGGAATTTCAGATTGGTACCATTAAGGCTAAGGTGATCAATACGCCTGGCCATACCAACGACAGCGTCAGTTATCTGATAGCCGGTAATTTGTTTGTGGGTGACTCCTTGTTTATGCCTGACGCAGGTACAGCGCGCTGTGATTTCCCGGGCGGCGATGCCCATATTCTGTATCGCTCGATCCAGCGTATCTATCAGCTGCCGGAGGAAACCGTGATCTATATGTGCCACGATTACCAACCAAATGGCCGCGAGCTGTTATATAAAACCACCGTCGCCGAGCAAAAACAGCACAACATCCATGTCAAAGCCGATACGGTTGAGGCAGATTTTGTCGCCAGACGTGAAGCGCGCGATAGAACCCTGGCGGTGCCACGGCTGATTTATCCTTCGGTGCAGGTGAACATTCGCGGCGGGCAGTTACCGCAGGCGGAGGCAAACGGCAGCCGTTATATTAAGATCCCGCTAAAAAGTGCGCTCTGACATCTCAAAAAAATAAAGGCAGCCTCGGCTGCCTTTATGCTATCAAGCGGTCACTCAGCGTTTGAGCTGCTGATTAACAAAGGCCAGCACCTCATCGATAGCCAGCAACTCGGTGGCACCGCTGCGGCGGTTTTTATATTCCACCTGACGGTTATCCAAGTTACGCTCGCCAATCACGATATGATGCGGAATACCGACCAGCTCCATATCGGCAAACATCACACCCGGGCGCTCTTTACGATCATCAAACAGGACTTCAATACCGGCAGCAGTCAGTTGCTGGTACAGCAGTTCAGTGGCTTCGGCGATCCGTACTGATTTGTGCATATTCATCGGAATTAACACCACCTGAAATGGCGCTATCGCGTCAGGCCAGATAATACCGCGCTCGTCATGGTTTTGCTCGATGGCTGCAGCGACGATACGTGACACGCCAACGCCATAGCAGCCCATGGTCATGATCTGGTGCTTGCCTTCTTCGTTCAGTACACCGGCTTTCATCGCCTGTGAGTATTTGTCACCCAGTTGGAAGATATGGCCCACTTCAATACCGCGCTTGATCACCAGCTTACCAAAGCCGCAGGGACTGGCATCGCCTTCCACCACATTGCGCAGGTCGGCAACCTGATAATCGGTGACATCGCGGTCCCAGTTAACACCGGTCAGATGGAAGCCATCCTGATTAGCACCACAGCTAAAATCGGCCAGATGCGCCGCGCTACGATCGACAATCAGCGGCAGCGGGCACTTTACCGGGCCTAATGAACCCGGGCCGGCACCCATTACGGCGCGGATTTCTTCTTCCGAAGCAAACACCAGCGGGCTGGCAACTTGTGGCAGCTTTTCGGCTTTGATTTCGTTTAATTCGTGATCGCCACGCAGTACCAGGGCGACCAACGTCTGGGGCGCATCGTCACTGGGTTTGGCGGCATAGACTATCAGCGTTTTGCTGATTTGACTGGCCGGCTGCTGTAACAGCGCGGCAACTTCAGCGACCGTTTTCGCGCCAGGGGTTGCTACCTGTGTCAGCTGCTGCGTCGGGGCAGGGCGGGAGCCTGCCGGTGCCTTGGCTTCCGCCATTTCGATGTTTGCGGCGTAATCGCTGGTATCTGAAAAGGCAATCGCATCTTCACCTGAGGCAGCAAGGACATGGAACTCGTGCGAGACACTGCCACCGATAGCGCCGGTATCAGCCAGCACCGGCCGGTAGTCCAGACCTAAGCGGTTAAAAATATTGCAGTAGGCGCTATACATCGCGTCATAGGTTTGCTGCAGCGATTCCTGACTTAAGTGGAAAGAGTAGGCGTCTTTCATCAGGAATTCACGGGCGCGCATTACGCCAAAGCGTGGCCGGCGCTCATCGCGGAATTTGGTTTGGATCTGATACAGATTCAGTGGCAGCTGTTTGTAACTGGTGATTTCGCGGCGTACCAGATCGGTAATCACTTCTTCATGGGTTGGCCCCAGCACAAAGTCGCGCTTGTGGCGGTCAACAAAGCGCAGCAGCTCAGCGTCCATTTTTTCCCAGCGCCCCGACTCCTGCCACAGCTCAGCCGGTTGTACCAGCGGCATTAATACCTCAATGGCGCCGGCTTTATTCATTTCTTCGCGGACAATTTGCTCAACTTTACGCAGCACCCGCATACCAGAGGGCAGATAGGTGTACATACCCGAGGCCAGACGACGGATCATCCCGGCGCGCAGCATAAGTTTGTGGCTGATCACCTCGGCATCGGCCGGGGTCTCTTTCATGGTCGATAATAAATACTGACTGGTGCGCATGCGATTCTCTGCAAAAAGCTGATTCTTAAGTGGCGGCTATTCTAGCAACGCTTTTACTCGGGCAGAAGTTTAATCTGCTGATTAATTACCTGATTGGTCACTTGCTGCTGTGCGAGCATCCCGCCCAGGCTGTAAAAACTGCCGTTGATCTCCACCAAAGCCCGTAGATCCATCACTGCGGTGGCGGCCTCGCCTTTAAACCAGCGTTGCTGCTTGGGCGAATATAGCCATACCGCAGCCGAGGGCTCTGCGGCCTCGCCCTGATAACCGACACCATTTAAGCGATAAGGGGTATTACTGCCGCCAATAAAGGCTGCAAATTCTTCACCATTGAAGCGCACTGTGCTGGCGGCTAAACGATACCGACCTTGTTGATCGGGGTGCGGGATCTGGCGCCAACTGATTTTAAGCGGATCGCTACCCAGAGTACCGGCCCAGCAAGCTGGCGATTTTTGTAACGCTGGCGCCTGGTCTTTGGCGTAATGCAGGGTGACGCCATCACAGACAACTAACTGATTGGCGGCGATGGTGGCAGCATGGCCGAATACCGGCGCACCGGGAAAAGGTGTGGCCTGCGCCCAGCGCTGGGTAAAGTTATCAAATACCTGCACCAGATTGACGGTGCCATGATCGCTCCAGCCGCTGACCAGATAAATATAACGGTTCTGGTGTGGCACTGCCGCAGCATGGTCAACCGGCACTGGCATATCATTCAGACGGGTAAAGCGCCGGGTGACAGGGTCCAGCCGGTAACTGTCTGAGGCGGTGGTCACATTACCATCGGACTGCATAAAAGCGCCGCCGAAAATAAAAAAGTTGTTATTCAGAGCAACGGCGCTAATACCAATCCGACCGGCCAGGCGTTGCTGACTGGGCAGGGCTGGCAAACTGTTCCAGCTAAACTCGCCGACGGTATGCAACCAGACCTTGTTATGCTGATCAGCGGTGTTTTTTCCCGGCGCTATGCCTCCGACTGACAAAACATAGGTTTTATCGCGGATGCTGGTACTCGCCACCGCATTGTTACTGACCGGCTCTGGCAAGTCAGGCAGGGCCAGTACGATACTACTGGCAGCCAGCAGGCTCAGACAGCTTAATGATTTCAGTAACATAGTTATGTTCTCCGTTTACCGTCCACTTAATATTGAAGTTATACAGCGTCATACCATAGGTTTGTTCACTCTCGCGCTGTTTTTTATAAGGCGGGCGTGGGTCTTGTTTCAACACCTTCTCTATCAACTGCTGCAACTTCGGGTAGGCGCTTTGTTGCCGGCAAAACTGCTCGGCTGCTGCACTAAACTCAACCGTCATACTGGTTTCCGGCGCCGCGTCAGCGAAACCACCCCGGGCATCAGCCAAGGCATCAGAGTAGGGTAGATAGGGTTTAATATCCAGGATTGGCGTGCCATCGAGCAGATCGATACCACTAATAAGTAACGTTACTGCGCCATTATGGATCTCAACCCCGTCCAGTTTGACTACCGACAAACCCAGTGGGTTAGGCCGAAAAGTTGCCCGGGTCGCAAAGACCCCTTTGCGGGTGTTGCCACCCAAGCGTGGCGGGCGCACCATTGGCGACCAGCCTTTATCGGCGGTTTCGTGAAACACAAATACCAACCACAGATGACTGAATGCTTCGATACCCCGAATCATCGTTTCGCTGGCGTAGGGTGCCTGCAGTTTAAGCTTGCCGGTGGCCTCTGGTATTAATCCCGGCTGCCGGGGAATCGCAAATTTTTGTTTGTAGGGTGACTCGATATAGCCAATCACCTGCATCTGATACGGGTTAGTCATGCGGCCTTAGCAGTTAAGTTGTGGGTTTTATTCGGACTTTATTATGCAAGCACCGGCTTGAAACAACAAGAAAAGTTAATTTTAGCTGTCTAAATGGCTTTGACGCCAGATGGATATGTTGTCAAAATGACAGGCATGATAGTTGAGTTGGAAGTTAACCAGATGGAACAACGGATCCTGCTTACCGCCTGCCCGGACTCGAAAGGGTTGATCGCCCAAATCACCAATATTTGCTACAAGCATCAGTTAAATATTAGTCGGAATACTGAATATGTGGATCCGGTCAGTGGGCAGTTCTATATGCGAACCGAGCTGGACGGTTTTTTTAACGAAACCACCTTACTCGCCGATCTGGATCGGGCTTTACCGGCAGGCAGCTCCCGCAGTTTGTTGCGTCGTCAGGCAAAGCGGGTAGTGATTCTGGTAACCAAAGAGGCACATTGCCTCGGTGATATCCTGATAAAAGTTTACGATGGCTCGTTATCGCTGGATATCGCGGCGGTAGTGGGGAATCATCCGCAACTGGCCACACTCGCGGAACGCTTTGCGATTCCTTATCATTACGTTAGCCATCAGGGATTAAGTCGCAAAGCGCATGAGCAGGCGTTACTGCAGACGATTCAGCCCTATCAGCCGGAGTATTTAATTCTGGCCAAATTTATGCGAATTCTAACGCCGGCCTTTGTCGCCGAGTTTCCAAACCGGATTATCAATATCCATCACAGCTTTTTGCCTGCCTTTATTGGTGCCAGACCCTATCAGCAAGCGTTTGAGCGTGGGGTGAAAATCATCGGAGCAACAGCGCATTTTGTAAATAATCAATTGGATGAAGGTCCGATTATTCAGCAGAAAGTGCTGCCGGTTGATCACAGCTACAGCGCGGAAGATATGGAAAGAGCCGGTCGTGATGTTGAAAAAGCCGCGCTTAGCGAAGCGTTGCAGTTTGTTACTGAGGATCGGGTCTTTGTACACGGCAACAAAACGGTGATTTTGTAGCCCTAGTCGCTGTCTGGCAGTTCCAGCGGATCCAGTGCGTAGATCCTGTCAATTTGCTCCAGACTCGAATGGCTGACTTTTAAATCCTTGACCCGGCCATTACGTAAGCTATACACCCAGCCATGAACACTCAGTTGTTGGCCGCGTTCCCAGGCTTCCTGGACAAAGCTGGTATGGCAGAGATTTTTTACCTGCTCAGCGACATTGAGTTCAATCAAGCGGTTCACCCGTTGATCCTCGGTTTCCAGGCAATCAATTTGCTGGCGGTGCAGCGCATAAACATCTTTTACATTACGTAGCCAGTTATCGACGAAACCTACCCGCTGATTTAATAGCGCTGCTTTAACACCACCACAGCCATAATGGCCAACCACTAAAATATGTTTCACTTTCAAAATATCGATAGCGTATTGCAATACCGACAAGCAGTTCATATCGGAATGCACCACCAGATTAGCGACGTTGCGATGTACAAAGAGTTCGCCCGGCATCAGGCCGACGATTTCATTAGCAGGAACCCGGCTGTCAGAGCAACCAATCCACAGATACTCGGGTGCCTGTTGCTCGGAGAGTTGTTTAAAGAAGCCAGGCTGTTCACGTTCAATACGATCGGCCCAATTGCGGTTGTTAATAAACAAATTGTTAAAGTCTGCTGAGGGATCCCCACAAATTGCTCCCCCATATTATCCACACTCTATCAGATCGTCCGGTGTCCAGCACCACTGAGCTATCCACTGCAAAATTTGCTTTAGCCCTTGCTGATAATATCGCCTACTTATATTAAGCTTTTGCTCTTTACAGAGCAGTATCCCAAGGGAACAAAGAGCGAGCACTCGTCTATGCTTAACGGTATTAGCCTGATAACGTCGTTGTAAGCCAGCCTTCTCACCCGCACTGCCAAGCAGGTAATGAAACCAGTTAGCTAGGGCTGCCAAGAGCAGTAAGATCTCCAAGCGTGATTTCTTGCGAGTACCATGTAGCTCGCTACCTAACCCGTAACGGTGACTTTTTTGATCCCGGAAGCTTTCTTCTATCTGCATTCGGCAGCTATAGCATTTGGCAATTTTCTCGGCATATCCATGACTTTCTGGTAAAGAGGAAACTAATAGCCAAGGCTCTTTGTATTGCCTGTTTTTATCTCTTTTCAATAACTTGTAACCTTTTCCAACCAAAACAGCTTGTGTTTCATAGCTCTGAGATTGGGTGAGTAAGATGTTGCCGACATGCTTGGGCTTGGCTTTGGCCTTACGATAAAATTGGTTAACAGAGATAAACTCTTCCTGCCCTGCCACTTTCAGCTTCACATTCCCTCTGACTCTGGCGACATAATGCCAGCCGAATTCGCGTACTTGTTTTAACCAAGGCACTTTAAATCCGGCGTCTGTCACGATAATTGGTTTGCAGCCTTCTGGTAACATGGCTTTAAGTTGCTCTAAGAATGCCTGATGCAAACGGGGGCTGGTGTACTCTTCTTCAGCAGCGATTTTTTGCAACAACGTTAATGCTCTGCCGTCCGCAGCAATACTCGCTCGTAAAATAAAGTGACGCTTGGCGGTATCCGCATTACTCCAATCGACTAAAATCGTTGGATGGGAATGGGGGGTTACAACAGAAGCAGTCAACGCGGCATAAATCAATGGTAGCTCTCGTTGCAGATTGGCATTATTGAGTAATCTGTCGGCTCGCTTGATGCTGATTTTGTCTGAGGGTCCTGGCATAGCGCGACCAATTGCTGTAACGGTGCAACGAGCGTCTTTAGCAAGAGCAGTAACCGCATCTAACAAGACAGAAAATCTGGCTTTATGCATGGTTTTTGGGGTGACAAATCGGAGGAAATCAGCGAGCATAGTTTTAACATTCATGGCGAGCATCCGCGGTGTGGGATTTTTGGCGAATGATCAGATCGGGAACCGCCATGAATGTTCCCTAATCACCTAAATTTTTATTTTAACTACAAAATTTCTGGGGATACCTCAGTAAAGTCTGGCATCTTAGCGCTCACGAAGACGAAATCGCGACACAATAACGGATTTTTTGCAAACTACAACACTGACCAGCCAAAACGGACTCAGCTACTGTATTGGCAGCACAGGCGTTTACAATAAATTTAGATAGCATATATCAAAACTAATGGGTACAAATTAGTAAGGCAATATTAAATGAATGATGGCTGAATAATATCGATATTATAAAATCACTTTTGTTGTTAAATCATTTCCGTTATCATGTCGCAGATTATTAAACGGGAGTCTAAGATGTCTTTATTACTTGATAAACGCGAGTTAAAGAAAGCCGCAAGAGAATTAACGCTGGCTAAGTTAAATGATGTTCTGGAGACGTTACAATCAGTGTTGGCAGAACGTCAGTCTGAGCTGGATGCGATCAATGAAATTGAACGCTTGGCCCGTGAAAAAGGATTTACAATGGAGCAGTTAGGTTATAAACAGGTACAAGAGGTGGTTGCCAGTACACCGGCGTCAGTAAGCAGTGATGACAAAAAGCCGGTTAAGCCTAAATTTAAAACACTGAATAAAGATAGCCAGTATTTTTATGTTGAGAATGGCAAGTTACAATTATTGCGGACTCATACAATGAAAAAAGGTCTACAGGATCGGGGTATTGATGTGGTACCAGCCGCCAAGGTAGACAAAAAGTTTGCCAAAGATATTGAGCGTTTACTTACTGAAGCCACAGAGCAAGCGGTGGCCAATTTTAATCAGAAAGTTGCCATCTGGAATGCCTGGGCTGCAGCCAATGGTGGTGAGATCCTGCAAAGCCGCTAAGCTTTATCCTTACAGCAGTGCTGAAAAAACCCGGCATGACCGGGTTTTTGTTATTTAAAGCTGTGTTATTTCGGTTGGGCGTCGAGCGACTGCCCGGTCACGCCGATACTGTCATCACTCATCAGATAGAGATACAGCCACATCAGATCAGCCGGCGTTTTCAACTTCTGTGCGTCTTCACCGGGATAGGCCTTGGCGCGCATACTGGTGCGGGTGGCGCCCGGATTAATGCAGTTAACCCGTAAACTGGTTTGATCGAGTTCATCAGCCAGAATTTGCATTAAGCCTTCAGTGGCAAACTTTGATATCGCGTAAGGGCCCCAGAAAGCACGACCTTTGCGGCCAACACCGGAAGAGGTAAAGACGACAGAGGGGTGTGCGCTTTGCTTTAGTACCGGCAACAGTGCCTGTGTCATCAGCATCGGTGCCGTAACATTAACCTGCATAATATCCTGCCAGGTTGGCAGGTCGATATGTTCAAAAGGGGTTAGCACGCCCAGTAAGCCCGCATTATGTAACAGGCCATCTAAGCGCCCGAACTCTGCCTGAATGGTAGCGGCCATATCCTGATAATGTTTCTTGGTCGCGCCTTTCAGATCCAGCGGCACTATCGCCGGTTCCGGATAGCCTGCCGCTACAATCTCATCATAAACTGCGGTGAGTTTGTTGGTGGTTTTACCCAGTAAAATGACGGTCGCACCATACTGGGCAAAAGTCATAGCGGCGGTTCTACCGATACCATCGCCGGCACCGGTCACCAGAATCACTTTATCTTGCAGCACGCCAGGCACTGCGCTGTAGTGTTGAGGTATTTGCATAACAGACTCGTCGTGTAAAAAATGGCGACAGGATACGCCCAATAACACTATTTTGCACCTTTCTTCACGATATCTGTGTTTTTACTCTAGCGATCTTGAAAACTTTGGGTTAACTTTAACTGGTCGTAGCTGTTAGTCGCTAACAGTCGCCAAATTCAGAATAAGTAAAGTAAGATTTTGCTTTGCAATAAAAAAATACCAGTGATGGACAGGGGAGAAATTATGAAGAAGCTGGCAATCAGTATTGCTGTCACCGCGGCGCTCGGTTTAGCAGCTTGTGGTGATTCGTTAGACGACATCAAACAGGATGTCGGGCAAGGTGGTAATGTTATTCCAAGTGCCCGGGTTGTTTTTGATCCTACCGCCGGGCAAGTCTCAGTTCCGAACGATTTATTATTTCAGGGTACTACCGATGGTACTCTGACTCTGGATGCCGGTGCCGCACCCGATTACACTAACCCACAGGTCGCGCTTGGCGCATTAGATGGCTGGTCAACGCAGAACCCGTTCAGTATCGCTTTAAGCTTCCCTGCTGGTGTGAGTTTGAATATGGACTCCGCCAGAGCTCCGGGTTCAGTGCGGTTATTTAAAGCGCTGATGGGTGATCCTGCGTCTCCGGATACCGCTTGCCGTGCGGTACCACGTGGCCTGGCGTGTAAGATCGTGTCTGAATTACAATATGGCGTTGATTTCGTTTCTGCTGGCAGTGGTAACAGTGTTGCGGTGATTCCGTTAAAACCGCTGGAAGCGGCGACTACCTATTTGCTGGCGCTGACAAATGGCTTAAAAGACAGCACAGGCGCGGCAATTAAGCCTTCAACAACCTATGAGTTGGTGAAACAAGATCTGGCAACCTTGCCTTTGGCAACAGAATCCCAGCGCGGTTTGCAAGCGGTGATCAACAGCTTCGAAAATACGATGCGCGGTCAGGGCTTGCCATCCGAGAGTATTATCTATTCTGCCGCCATTACGACCCAGTCTACCGGGGCGGTACTGGCTAATCTGAAACAACTGATGGCTTCGCCAACCCCGACCGGTTACGCACCTGGCGCTTTAGTGGTGCAGAACACCGGATTAACAGTATCTCAGGTTAACCCGGCTTTTGCATCATCCCAGGCTTTCCAGATCACCCGTTTATATCAGGGTAGTCTGACGCTGCCATACTTCCTCGGCGTACCCTCTGCTGAGAATGTAACAGCACCGTTAAATACACGCTGGTTGGCGCGTTGTGATAGTGGTGCCATTATCGCTGCCTTACCACCAAGCATGAAACCATCGACACCAGTGTCAGAAAATGATGGCTTCTGTCAGGCGGTCAGTAATGGCGCCTTACGTGATTTGGGCGTAGACAGTGCCCGTCATCTGACGAAATTTAATATTATTCCGAAGATTAATAGCTACCAGACTGTTGCGGTGCAGATGACAGTGCCTGATAGCAATGTGATCCCGATGCCGGCAGCAGGCTGGCCGGTGGTGATTTTGCAGCACGGTATCACCTCCCGCAAAGAAGATATGCTGGCAATTACCGGCACGCTGGCTTCACAGGGTTTCGCCACTGTTGCTATTGACCATCCGTTACACGGCAGCCGTGGTTTTAGCTTCTCAACGGCCGATCGCACCTTTAACTTTAATGCGTCGACTAATGCCGCTACCGACTATATGAACCTGTCAAACCTGCTGGTGACGCGGGATAACCTGCGGCAAAGTATTGCCGATATGCTGGCACTGCGGTTTGCGCTGAATAATATCAGCGGTGTGACCATCGACAAGAGCCGCATTCAGTTCCTGGGGCATTCATTAGGTGGTATTACCGGCACTGGTATGGTGGCATTAGCGAATGCACCAACGGGTAATGCAGCTTTAGATGCCGCCTTTAAGGTGGAAACCGCTGTGCTGGCAATGCCAGGCGGTGCTGTTGCTAACTTCCTGTTAGATTCGCCATCCTTTGGTCCGCTGATTAAAGCCAGCGTGATGTTAGGTGCCGGTGGTGAACTGACCAGTCAGTTTGTAACCTATGTTGCCACTAATACAGGTTGTGGTACGCCTTCTGCGGCAAATCTGGCGACCTGGCCAGCTTGTGCTGCGCCAATCGTCAACCAGTATCTTGCCAGTTTGCAGCAGACCGGTAATACCGCACAGTTAAACCGTATTACTGCGACCCTGACGCAGTTTGCCTTTGCTGCGCAAACAGTAACAGACAGTGGTGATCCGAATAACTACGCACAAATGCTGGTTGCCGGTGGTACTCCAACCTATATTATTGAGGTTGTTGGCGACGGGGCGGATAATAAGCCAGATCAGGTTGTTCCTAATGGTTTCTTTAGCCCGCTGACCGCTCTGGCTCAGGGCCGTATGGCGCTGGCCGGTACTGAGCCTTTGGCGCGGTTACTGAATGCCTCTGCTGTACCAGCACAGGCACCGGGTGTAGCGCTGACAGGTAATGCGTTGACGCGCTTTAAAGCGGGTGACCATAGTTCTATTCTGAACCCGGCATCCAGCGCAGCAGCGACCGGTGAGATGCAGTTCCAGACTGTAACTTTCTTCCTGAATCGCGGTAAGCAGATTGGTGTACAGAATCCGGCGGTTATTGCCGGCAATTAAGGTCTGAGTGACCTTACCCCTAACAGCCCGGCTGCAGAATGCGCCGGGCTGTTGCTTTATGATTTAGCAGTTAAGCATAATAGCGGCTTAGCAGCCATCTTTAACTCGCTTGGCAATAACGTCAGTGGCAGCAGGAGAATATTTTGGCATTTATCTACGAATATGGTTTATTTTTGGCCAAGGCGGCAACGCTGGTTCTTGCTGTGGCCATTATTATTGCGTTAATCGCCGGCGTCGCGCTGAAACAGCGCCCCCGCAAAGGCCAGCTTGAGATCCATGATCTGAATGAAGCCTACCTGCAACAGCAAGAGTTGTTACAGCACTATTTATTGCCAAAAAAAGCCTTTAAAAAATGGCAGAAGAATGCGCAGAAAAGCTATGACCAGTTAACTGAGCAACCCAAGCGTCTGTTTGTGGTTGAGTTTAATGGCAGTATCGACGCGCATGAGGCTGAAGCCTTGCGTGAAGAAGTCTCGGCGATTCTGGCGGTTGCTACCACAGAGGATGAAGTCTTACTGAAGTTGGAAAGTGGTGGCGGCGTGGTACATGGCTATGGCCTTGCAGCGTCGCAGCTGGACCGGCTAAAACAGCAACAGATCCCGCTTACCGTGGCAGTCGACAAGGTGGCCGCCAGTGGTGGCTATATGATGGCTTGTGTTGCCGATAAGATCCTCGCTGCGCCCTTTGCGATTATCGGCTCCATTGGCGTCATTGCGCAGTTACCTAATTTTAACCGCTTGCTGAAAAAGCATGATGTGGATTTTGAACAATTTACTGCCGGTGAATTTAAACGTACCGTCACCTTGTTCGGCGAGAATACCGATAAAGGCCGGCAAAAATTCCAGCAAGAATTAGAAGAGACCCATCAGCTATTTAAAGCTTTCGTTGTCCGGCATCGGCCAGCCTTAACGCTGGATAAAGTGGCGACCGGTGAGCACTGGTTTGGTTACCAGGCACTTGAGCTGGGTTTGATTGATGAGCTGAGCACCAGTGATAGTTACTTAAGTCAGGCTTGTCAGCAGCGACAGGTGCTGCAGGTTAAATACAGCCAGAAAAAGCGTCTGTCAGAAAAACTGGGTACAGCGGGGGCCAGTTTTGGCGCCGCATTGTGGCAGAAGCTGCAGCAGTGGCGTTGGCACTAAGCACAATGGAGCAGGCATTTTGGCATCAATGCTGGCAGCAGCAGCAACTTGGTTTTCAGCTCGCAGAACCCCATCCGTTATTACAGGCACATCTGGCAGAGGTGCTTGCCAGCAAAGCGGGTGCGCTAAACAGCATAGTGCTGCCATTATGCGGTAAAAGCCCGGATCTGATGTTTTGTCGCCAGTTTTTGCCGGTAACAGGTTTCGAGCTATCACCTATTGCCTGCCATGATTTCTTTAGCGAACAGGGGCTTGGCGTGACAGTGGATAGGTCACCCACTGCTGCGCCGGACTTTGTGCATTATCAAAGCTCAGACATAGTGCTTTGGCAGGGTGACTTCTTTCAGGTGCCGGCGGCATTAATTAAGCGGTCAGTTTTGCTGTACGATCGTGCCGCATTGATTGCCTTACCCGCACCGATGCGCCGGGCCTATGCAGATAAATTAAAGCAGTGGTTGGCGCTGGGCGCCTCGCTGTTGTTGATTAGTCTTGAATATCCGGAGGCAGAGCGTCAGGGGCCACCTTTTGCGGTATTGCCGGATGAATTAGCGCAACTATTTTCAGGCTATCAGCTAACGTTGCTGCAAAGCCAGGATATTACCGGTCAGGGATTTGGCCGCCGACGCTTGGCGACCAGTCAACTATGGGAAAAAATTTGGTTAATAGAATAGCGCGTGTTGACGTGTCAACACGCGCTGGCAATGGCGAGCTGCCATTGCTATTCCTGCGTTGTTACGCTCAGGAATCGCGCAGGTGATGAAAGTCGATACTTTCTTCTTTTAAGCCAGCGCGCGGATCGTTAAAGACTTTTTCATCAAACTCGCCCTCGCTTTTACCGACGACGACTGACACCATGGCGTCGCCGGTAATATTGACCGCAGTGCGTGTCATATCCAGCAGGCGATCCACACCGATAATCAGCGCAATACCCTCAACCGGCAGCCCCACCTGTTGCAGTACCATGGCTAACATAATTAAACCCGCGCCCGGTACTCCGGCAGTGCCAATTGACGCCAGTGTTGCCGTGAGAATCACCATTAGAAAGTCAGAAAAGCTAAGGTCGACGCCAAATAGCTGTGCAATAAAGACGGTGGCAACACCCTGCATAATGGCCGTGCCGTCCATATTGATGGTGGCGCCAAGAGGCACAGTAAAAGAGCTGATGGTATTTTTTACACCGAGCTTTTTGGTTACGGTTTCCATCGTGATGGGTAAGGTGGCGCTGCTGCTGGAAGTGCTAAAGCCAAAAAGTGCGGCTTCGCGCATTTTCTTTAAAAAGATAATCGGGTTTAAGCCGGTCAGCGCTTTTAAAATGACCGGATAAACCAATAATCCATGCACCAGCAGCACCGTTAAAACCACCATAAAATACATAAAGAGGTTGAGGATGGTCTCGTAGCGGATAAAGGTAAATAGTTTGGCTAACAGGAAAAACACACCATAGGGTGCCAGATTCATCAGTATGGTGACCAGGCGCAGTATCACTTCATTTAAATCGTTAAAGATCCCCGCCAGACGCTCTCCCGCTTTACCGGTAAGCGCCATGGCAATACCAAAGAGTAATGCAAAGACAATAATCTGTAGCATATTGCCAGAGGCCATCGACTGGATAGGATTGGTTGGGAAGATATTGATAAACACCTGCGCCAGTGACGGTGCGGCACTGACATCAAAGGTCGACTCAGCCTGCAGCTCAACCCCCACGCCAGGCCCGGTAAGCAGTGCCAAGGCCATCGCCAGGCTGATTGCCAGCGCGGTCGTGATCAGATAAAGCCCAATCGATTTACCGCCAAGCCGCCCCAGTTTACTGGTATCGGATAAAGAACAGGTGCCGCAGACCAAGGATACAAACACCAGCGGCACTACCAGCATCCGCAAGCTGGCGATAAAGATCTCACCACCAATATGAAAGATACCATCGACAAAGAAGGCGCGCAGCGGTATCGACAGCCCCAACAGTGATAGCTGACGCTCTTCAGCACCGGCCAGAATAAACTGAAAGAAGATACCGACAGCGATACCGGCAAGCATACCTATTACGATGCGGCTGGTGAGACTAAGTTTTTTTTTGGTTGTCATAAGGCTGAAAATCAGTTTGTTCGCAAAGGTTCCTAGGGTAGCAGGTTGTCAGGCAGCTTTGCAGTCAGGGAATAATTTTTTTTAAATATCGCTGCCGGCTGGATATTTATTAGTTTAAGATACAGAATTAACAAAACTATATAAGAAAGTGCTAGGGAGAGTTTTCATGCGATTGATCCAGTATCTGATAATTGGATTTTTCACTTTAGTCTTGGCTGCCTGTGGCGGTGGAGGCACATTAGAGAGTGGCGGTGGAACAGGTGGCGGTTCTGGCGGAAATACCAGCACATACACCCTAAGTGTAACTATAGTTAATTCTGCAGGGCAGGAAATTAGGCAGATTTCTGAACAGCAAGACGGCACTATAAGAGCAACTTTAAGAAGAAACGGTCAACCTGCTGCGAACCAATTAATTGTTTTCACGCTTAATGGCTCCGTCGGTGTTTTGAATCCAACCGATGGTTCAGCTAGAACAAACGAAAGTGGAGTTGCTGAGTTGAAAATTGCGGCTGGAACTGTTGCTGGGGCCGGTCAAGTTATAGCGACATTTAACGATGGCGCAATATCGATTTCATCAACTCCATATGTTTACGATGTAGTTGTCTCAGCGAATACAACCGAGCTTAAACTATCGATTGTGGACCGTGCAGGAAACGAAACTCGAAACATCTCACATACTAATCCCGGAATTGGTCTCGCTAGATTGACAATTAACGGCCAGCCTGTAGCTTTCAGATTAGTATCTTTTTCACTTGATAGCCTTGGTGTCCTTAATCCCACTAATGGCACCGCTATGACCGACGCGAATGGTTTCGCCCGTATTGATATTCTCGCAGGTACTGAAGCAGGTGCAAGCAAGCTTACTGCAAAATTTGTTACGAGTAACAACACCGAAATTACAGGTGATGATTTCGTTTTTACTACCGCTGGTGATGCTCCAGTCCAAGGAGATTCAGGTGACTTTAACCTTGCATTACGTTTAATTTCTACTTCGACTTTGCAAGATGTAAGTGAAATCAGTGCAAACAGTAGCGGTCAAATTGTTGCTCTGGTTACCGATCTCAACAACCAGCCTGTAGTAAACAAAGTTGTATCTTTTAGTTCCACCTTAGGTAATCTGAAACCAGCAATCGGCACTGCACTTACTGATATTAATGGCAGAGCAACCATAAATATTTCTGCTGGAACTATAGAAGGCGCCGGTTCAGTAAGAGCTCAGTATGAAGGCGTAACAGAGACGTTAGGTTTTTATACTAGGGGTGACGAGGTAGATCCTAGTCAGTTGAATGCGGCAGTTGATTTTAGAATTCTAACTGATTGTGCTGCAGAGTTCCGAACTTCCAGAAATCCTGCACTGTGTACCGAGGTTACCAGTATCTCCGCGGAAAAACCTGGTGTCTTATTTATTCAGACGACTCGTGCAGGCACAACTCAGCCTCTGGTGCAGTATTTAGTCAGTGCCACCACCACGCTTGGAACGATTAGTCCTAACACAGGTACTGCTATTACAGATACTAATGGTATAGCTTTACTGGATATTCTGGCTGGACGAGATGTCGGGGCCGGTGAGATTACTGTCAGTTTATTGAACGCACAGCGTCGAAAGGCGTTTGAAATTGGCGCGGCAAATGTTCGGATCCAAGTTTCAACTACTCCTGATCTTAGCTTGACTAAGTTACCGGCCGGCTCTACAGCATTAATAAAAGTTGCAATTACTAATGCTGCAACCTCAGAACCTTACTTACCACCGCTAGAAGTTCAATTTAGTTCTAGTTGTGCTATAGCGGGCTTGGCTGTTTTAGATCAGTCGGTATTTAGCACTGGTGGTACAGCAGTCTCGACCTACAGAGCGAATGGTTGTCAAACTTTAGATACCATTGTTGCTACTGTAATCGCAGGTGGGAACACTGTAACCGATTCCGTTAATATTGATGTGTCGGCAGCAAATGTAGGTTCTATTCAGTTTGTAGATGCATCTGAGTCGTATCTAGCCCTCAAGGGCACAGGTGGTGCCAATCGTACAGAGAGCTCTATTGTCCGTTTCCGCTTATTAGATGCTAATGGGAATCCTGTTCCAGCGACAACCGTCAATTTTACGCTGAGCACTGCAGTTGGAGGTATAGACCTGGATCCTGTTTCTGCATTCACCAATAGTGAGGGTTTTGTACAAACTGTTGTGCGATCTGGTTTAGTGCCTACTCCCGTGCGAGTTATTGCAAGAGCACAGGATCAGAATAATTCCATTCAGGTGCAGGCACCTTCTGATAATGTGTTGATCAGTACCGGCGTGGCGGATCAAAATAGCTTTTCGTTGTCCCGTTCTGCGTTCAACGTCCATGCACTTGATTTTGACGGCAATGAGGTTGATGTTAATGTATTTCTCGCGGACCACTTTAATAACCCCGTTCCAGATGGAACTGCAGTCAGCTTTATTGCCGAGGGTGGGTCAATTGAGCCTGGTTGTTTAACGGAAAATGGACGTTGTTCAGTTAAATGGCGCAGTCAAAATCCGCGACCTTTCACTAGTCCAATGTATAAGAATACAATTTTAGAGAAATGTCATGATAGATTACCGTGCCCGCTTGGTATTCTTGATATAAACGGAGATATTGATTTACCCCTTGGAGGCCGTGCAACGATCACTGCTTATGCTGTTGGTGAAGAGTCTTTTGTTGATAGAAATGGTAATGGTCGTTTTGACGAAGGTGAATTTGTCGGGTTATATGACTTAACGGAAGCTTTTACTGATCATAACGAAGATGGCCTTTTTGCCAAATCAAGTAACGGTGCGGCTATTGATTGTGGTACTGATATGAATACTGGACCATGTAGTGCAGATAATTCTGTCGGTGATGAATTTGAAGAGTTTATTGACTTCAATAGTAACGGTGTTTTTGACCGAGCTGATGGTATTTATAATGGTTTGCTGTGTCCTCTGGCCCTAGAGGTTCAGGGGCTTTGCTCAAGGGATCTTAAGCATATTTTCCAGAATCGTGAAATAGTGATGTCTGGTGATGTAGCTTATTTCCGTCTTGTTACTTTCGCCTCAGATTGCACCAATGGCAGTATTATTGGACTCGAAACCTCACAAGTTCAGTTGAGTGTAGTTAATGCGGATCCGGTCATTATCGGTGGACAGCGGATGTGTAATGTGAGATCTATTGATCTATCACGGGTTGGTCTTCCAGGCCCAGACGTTGGATTAACAAATCGAGATTTAAGGATTTATATTGCTGATATTTACAATAACCCACTGCCTGTTGGAACACTGATTGAGATTAGTTCTGATAATGGGGTTGTCACGGGCAATACTACCTACACATTCCCGAACACTACCAGTTTTATTCCGGTTAGTCTCAATTTTGGTGTTACCAGAGAGCCCTTTGGACAAGGGAATAACAAAACAGATGGCTTCTTGACAATCACTGCCACAGCACCCTCTGGTTTGGTTAGCACATTGACAATACCTGTAAAAGATGACCGCTAACTAGTTTATATAACAAAACTAGTAAAAACCCCCTGAGTTAACTCAGGGGGTTTTTGTTTCAAAAGTTTAAAACACTAAACTGCTATAAACTTATCCACTAAATACTAACGCTGGAAACTGTACACCGACCCCAGTTTTAGAATTTGCGTCAGCTCATCTAAAGCGGTGCGGGATTCAATCATTAACTGTGGATCCGCCAGATCCGCTTCGCTTAACTGGTCGCGATAATGCTTATCAACCCAGCTATTTAGCGTGGCAAATAGCTGCTCATTCATCAGCACAGCAGGGTTAACGGCCTGGCGCTCCTGCTCGTTCAGGACCACTCTTAACCGCAGACAGGCTGGACCACCGCCATTACGCATGCTTTGTTTAACATCAAAGTATTTTACCTGGCGAATGGGGGTATCCTGTTGGCATAACTCGGTCAGATAACGGTGTACACCGGCATGTTCCTGACATTCGGTTGGCGCGATAATCACCATCTCGCCGTTGGGTAAATTGATCAGCTGGGTATTAAATAAGTAGGTATTAACCGCATCGGCAACCGACACTTGCTGATCCGGCACTTCAATAAAGTGCAGGCTGCTGTCGTCGCCAAATTTACGCCGGATCTCAGACAGTTTTTGTGTCGTATCCAAAAACGCCTGTTGATGGTAAAACAGCACGTTGCGGTTGCCCACAGCGATAACATCGTTGTGGAACACGCCCTGATCAATTACCGCTGGATTTTGTTGTAAATAGACGGTGCCACGCTCACTTAAGCCATGTAAGCGGGCGACGGCCTGACAGGCTTCCAGGGTTTGCCGCGCTGGATATTTCGACGGTGCCGGCTTACTGCTATCAAAGGCGTGACGGCCATAAACAAAGATTTCGACGCCGGCTTTGGCGTAATCACTGCACAGGCGGGTATGGTTAGCAGCGCCTTCATCGCCAAAGTGATCGTTATCTGGCAAGTGTTGGTGATGGGCGAAGTGGCGCTGATCACTGAACATGGCACGCAAAATCCGGCCTGTTGTTTCCGGCTCTAACGAGCGGTGAAATTTATTGGTCAGGTTAGCCGGAGTAAAGTGTACTTTACCGTCAGCGGTATCGGCACTGGGTGAGACTGTCGCTGCATTGGCGGTCCACATACTGGACGCCGAGCAGACCGCCCGGTAAACTTCCGGCGCCTGTTTGGCCGCCTGGGTAATAACCTCGTTATCAGAGCCAGTAAAACCCAGCCGGCGCAGCGCGGCAATGTCAGGCCGCTCCTGCGGCGCTAACACGCCTTGTACCATGCCAAGGTCATGCAGGGCTTTCATTTTCTGCAGTCCTTGTTTGGCGGCTTGCTTGGGGCTGGAGGTATTACGGGCATTGTTTAGTGAGGCAACATTGCCTACTGATAAACCGGCATAGTTGTGCGTCGGCCCAACCAGGCCGTCGAAATTGGCTTCATAAGCTTGCATTAAGTTTATCCTTATTTGTGGCGACGCTGTTTTTGTTTTTTTTACGGTCGCGGGATCATGTGCTTCATTTTGTTATGGTCAGAGACTGGTCGATTCAGCGAAAAAACCAGCCAACAGGCATAATAATCAGTTTGAGCACTTGTCACAACAGCGGTTTGCGGATATACGTTTAAAAAGGGGCGCCGTTTACGGCCAAATGCTAAGGATCTTTGGATTAAAAATGGCAAAATCACTGGTAATAGTTGAATCACCGGCTAAGGCAAAAACGATAAATAAGTATCTGGGTAACGACTTTGTCGTGAAATCCAGTGTCGGGCATATCCGGGATTTACCCAGTAGCAGCAGTAAAGACAAGGCCAAAAGCTCAGATAAAAGCTTAAGTAAAGCCGAGAAAGAATATCAGGCGCTGGTTGATCGGATGGGCATTGATCCCGAGCACGGTTGGAAAGCGCGTTATGAAATTCTCGCGGGCAAAGAAAAAGTCGTTAAAGAGCTCAAGGCGCTGGCAGAAAAGGCGGATACCGTTTATCTGGCAACCGACTTAGACCGTGAAGGAGAGGCCATTGCCTGGCATTTGCGCGAAGTGATCGGCGGTACACCTGATAAATTTAAGCGGGTGGTATTTAACGAAATCACCAAAAACGCCATTACCCAGGCGTTTGAGCAGCCGGGTGAGTTGAACCTGGATCAGGTTGATGCGCAGCAAGCGCGACGTTTTCTGGACCGGGTGGTTGGCTTTATGGTGTCACCACTGTTGTGGAAAAAAGTCGCCCGGGGCCTGTCTGCGGGGCGGGTGCAGTCTGTAGCGGTACGCCTGGTAGTCGAGCGGGAGCGGGAAATTAAAGCCTTTGTGCCCGAAGAGTATTGGAGTATTGATGCCGATACACTGACCCAGGCCAAGCAGGCACTGCCGCTGGAAGTAGTCAAACAAGGCGGCAAAGCGTTTAATCCGGTTAATAAAGCCCAGGCCGATGCCGCACTTGGGATATTACGGCAGGCCAGCTATCAGGTGCTGGAACGGGAAGATAAGCCCAGTAGCAGCAAACCGCAGGCGCCCTTTATTACTTCGACGCTACAGCAGGCAGCCAGTACCCGTTTGGGCTATGGCGTGAAGAAAACCATGATGTTGGCGCAGCGTTTATATGAAGCAGGCCACATTACCTATATGCGTACCGACTCCACCAACTTAAGTGCGGAAGCGGTATCCAGCTGCCGTGATTATATTGCAAAACAATTTGGCGCCGCCTATTTGCCGGCAGAGCCGGTAAGTTACGGTAACAAAGCCAATGCGCAGGAAGCGCACGAAGCCGTGAGGCCATCAGATGTGTCTGTTCTGGCTTCAGCACTTGGCGATACGGAAGCCGATGCGAAAAAGCTTTATGAGCTCATTTGGCGTCAATTTGTTGCCTGTCAGATGCCAGCAGCGCAGTACGATGTAACCAATATCACTGTCGCAGCCGCGGATTTTGAGTTAAAAGCCAAAGGCCGGGTATTGCGTTTCGACGGTTGGACCCGGGTGCAACCGGCGGTAAAGCGCAAAGGCGAAGAAGAGCTGGAATTGCCGGATGTTAAAGCCGGAGATAGTCTGGCGCTGGTTGATTTGCATGCGGCACAACATTTCACCAAGCCGCCAGCCCGTTTTAGCGAAGCCAGTCTGGTTAAAGAGTTAGAGAAACGGGGCATCGGCCGGCCGTCGACCTATGCTGCTATCATCTCTACCATTCAGGAGCGCGGCTATGTGCGGGTTGACAACAAACGGTTCTACGCCGAGAAAATGGGAGAAATTGTTACCGACCGTCTGGTAGAAAACTTTGATGATCTGATGAACTATGATTTTACCGCCAATATGGAGCTGAAGCTCGATGATATTGCAAAAGGGCAATTAGATTGGCGTAAAGAACTGGACCAGTTCTATCAGGGCTTTAACGCAAAATTAAAGACCGCTGAGCAGGAGCCGGAGCTCGGTGGTATGCGGGTGAATCAGTTTGTATTAACCGATATCGCCTGTCCAACCTGTGGCCGGCAGATGGGGATCCGTACCGCCTCTACCGGGGTATTTCTCGGTTGCTCAGGCTATAACTTACCGCCAAAAGAGCGCTGTACCACCACCATGAACCTGGTGTCGGGTGAAGAGGCGGTGTTAGCGGCTGATGACGAGCTGGAAACCGAAGCGCTGCGGCAGAAAAAACGTTGTCAAAAATGTGGCACCGCAATGGATTCATATCTGCTGGATGAGCACCGGAAGCTACACGTCTGTGGTAATAACCCGCAGTGTGATGGTTATCAGGTCGAACAAGGGGCCTTTAAACTGAAAGGTTATGAAGGGCCAGAGATCGAGTGTGATAAATGCGGTGCTCAGATGCAGCTGAAATCCGGCCGCTTTGGTAAGTATTTTGGTTGCACCAACAGTGAATGTAAAAATACCCGTAAGCTGTTACGTAGCGGCGAAGCGGCACCGCCAAAAGAAGATCCGGTGCATCTGCCGGAACTGAAATGTGAAAAGTCAGATACCTACTTTGTGTTGCGTGATGGCGCCTCGGGGGTGTTTCTGGCGGCGGCGAATTTTCCGAAATCCCGCGAAACCCGGGCACCTCTGGTCAGCGAGTTAAAACGCTTTAAAGACCGGCTATCGCCGAAGTTCCATTATTTGGCCGAAGCGCCGGAGCAGGATCCACAGGGTAACCCGGCGATTGTACGTTATAGCCGCAAGACCAAACAACAATATGTGATGACGGAGCAAAATGGTAAAGCCACAGCCTGGTCGGCCTGGTATGAAAATGGGCGTTGGGTGGTCAGTAGTAAGTAAGACTAACTAACAGTAACAGGGGCTAAGGCCCCTGTTACCATTTACGCTTCGGCGCAAATAACTCGTCAATATCTTTGTTGTCTTTTTCACCGCGCTTTTCAATATCTTTGGCATTACCCTGTTTAAGTGCCTGAGTAATTTCTTCCAAAGCCATCTGGGCTTCTGAAATGCGGTTGGTTATATAGTCATGCTGATGATTAGTATTGCGTAAAAACGCCAGTGCTTTTTCAAAATACTGCCGGGCTGAGCCAAGCATATTGTTGGACTGTGCGGTGCGGCCACGTTTTAACTGGCTCTCAACGTTGATTCTTAACTGCAGCAAATCAAGTCGCTTGTCTTCGTCGATCACCAGCTGCGTCTCCACATTACCTCTGGCGTGCTCTGCCCGTAACATGGTACGTAGCTTCTTAATACCTTTGATCATCGCCAGCAACTGCTGATCATTATCTGGCAGTGGCGGTACTTCAGCCACGCTAGGCGTTGCTTTACTGAGTTCGTTGATACGATTTTCGGTGTCTTCCAGTCGTTGCCGGATATCCTTTACGTCTGGTTCTAACTCCACCATGGCCCGCAGCAGGTAAGCATTGCGGCGCAGTAACATCAGGGACAGGCCGGTCGATAATGGGACATTTGCTGCGTTAAACAGAATTTCTTCAGTTTCTTCCAGGGCATGACGCAGCTTGGTATATTCCGCACGCTTCAATGCCCGGATCCGCTCGCGGTGCTGTTGCACCACGTTAACGGTAACGGCAATAATCACCAGAGCTATCGTTAGCGTGATGATCAGGGGTAAGACCATTTATACCTCTGTCTTATTCTGCATAAGCAGTATCTTAATCGGAAACCCTACAGCTGAACAGATGCTCTGCCAGGCAGTGTGCGGTATTGTCAGCTAGTTAGCTGTCAGACTAGCAAAATCCGCACCAGAATCCACTATATTTTTCTGACGCCAGTAGCACTTTTGTCTAACAACATTTTGTTCTAGGTGCTGCTATTATAGAAAATTATTGGAATATCTCAGCTATCCGGTATAGTAGATTGCTGCGTTTGAAAGGATCCTTATCGATGAAGTTACAGCAATTGCGCTACATTGTTGAAGTGATGAATCACAATTTAAATGTGTCATCGACAGCAGAAAGTTTATACACCTCGCAACCGGGGATCAGTAAGCAAATCCGTATGCTGGAAGATGAGCTGGGGATCCAGGTATTTGGCCGCAGTGGCAAGCACCTGACACATATTACGCCAGCCGGCCGTGAGGTGATTGATATTGCGCAGCAGATCCTGGCCAAGGTAGAAAATATCAAAGCCATCGCCCGTGAGCATACCCTCCCGGATCAGGGCAAGCTGAATATCGCCACCACACATACTCAGGCCCGCTATGCATTACCGCCGGTGATCCGCACCTTTATGCAAAAATTTCCGCGGGTGTCATTGCACATGCATCAGGGCTCACCGCAGCAGATCTCTGAAGCTGCATCGCGTGGTGATGCGGATTTTGCTATCGCCACTGAGGCACTGCATCTGTATGGTGATCTGGTGATGTTGCCTTGCTACCACTGGAATCGTAGCATTATTGTCCGCAAAGACCATCCGTTGACTCAACTGACTTCCAAGGTACAGATTGAAGATGTGGCGCGTTTTCCTATCGTCACCTATGTATTTGGCTTTACCGGTCGCTCCGAGCTGGACCGGGCTTTTGCTGCCCATCAGTTGGAGCCACAAATTGTCTTTACCGCAACCGACGCTGATGTGATTAAAACCTATGTCAGGCTGGGGCTAGGAGTTGGGGTGATTGCGTCGATGGCGATCGACCCACAACTGGATCAAGACCTGGTAGCCATTGACGCCAGCCATTTATTTGAAGCCTCGACGACTAAGATTGGTTTTCGCAAAGGCGCATTCTTGCGCAGTTATATGTATGACTTTATTGAGCGTTTTGCGCCGCATCTGACCAAAGATGTGGTAGAGCGGGCCAATGCGTTGCGTAGCCAGGAAGAAATAGATCGGATGTTCAGTAAGTTTGAATTACCGGTGCGCTAGCGCAAACTGCTGCTGTAAGATCGCCGCGGTAAACTGACTCTTCAGATAGAAACCCCGCGGCAGACTTTGTACCGGGCGGCCGTCCGGCCCAATGGCCGCTGTCAGGGCTTTACTGTCGGCGGCTTTAGGTCTTAACTGCAGCACCTTGCCATGGGCGCCCTTAATCTGGTCCAGGCGCCCGAACGCGATTAACTCCATTAACTCTTCCCAGTCTTGCTGCAGCAGCGCCGCCTCATCTGGGCTGGGCTGCCATAAAAAGCCCTGCCCGATAATGCGCTCTGCCGGCGCGATATGCCGTTCAGCCAGGACTGGCAGCCAGAGCACCCGGCTTAGTTTGCGACAAACCCACGACTCCTGCCATTGTTGACCGGTAGCGCCCGTTAACGGCGCCACGCAGACATAAGTACTTTCCAGCGGTTTACCATATTGGTCAATCGGTAGCGTTTTCAGTTCGACGGCCAGCTCGGGAAAATCCTGTACCGCCTGCGAACCTGCAGTTGCACCCAGTGCCATCTCCAGTAATTGCCCGGTCCAGCCCTTTTCACGGCGTAAATCGGCCGGCACGGGTACCTGCAATTGCGCCGCTAACTGACCCAGGGTTAAACCGGCAATCAGCGCGCAGCGCTCTAATAACTCTGTAACAGAAGCAGGCGAGGTGGGCATATGACAATTCTTTGACTTAATGAATGATTACCCTAGCATTTTTTTATGTTGTCGGCTGCTTAAAAAGCCAACAAACTAACTTATGCACAGTCAGAATTTATAATCACACCTTGATTGATTCACTTAATGTTATGAATTTAATGGTAAAAAAGCATTTATTTTGATGCGGGTTGTTAAAGTGCCTAAAGTTATTCAGTGATTAACTTAGGCTTATCCAGAGTGTTATGCACAGCAGCTGTGAAAAAACTCACAGTACCCTTGCTTATCTTCTGCTCATTGTGGATAAGTTGTGTGATGTTTGGCTGAAAATACCGTTTGCCGCCACGACAACTTTATGAAAGAATCCTTGTATAGCAGAAATTTAGATGCTTGAGGTTTGTGTGATCGATGCCGAGGGTTTCCGGCCCAATGTCGGCATAGTGATTTGTAACACCTTTGGACAGGTGTTTTGGGCGAAACGATACGGTCAGAATTCCTGGCAATATCCACAGGGTGGCATTGATGATGGCGAAACGCCAGAACAGGCCATGTACCGTGAACTGCACGAAGAAGTTGGGCTCAGGCCTGAAGATGTGGAAATTATAGCGACAACCAAACACTGGCTACGCTATAAATTACCCAAACGACTGATTCGTAAAGACAGTAACCCTGTGTGTATCGGGCAGAAGCAGAAGTGGTTTTTACTGCGGCTGACCTGCCGGGAAGAAGACGTAAATCTGGCGAAAACCAGTCACCCGGAGTTTGATAGCTGGCGTTGGGTCAGTTACTGGTATCCGGTCAGGCAGGTGGTTTCCTTTAAACGGGAAGTTTATCGCAAGGTTATGAAAGAATTCGCTCCGGTCGCTTTGCCTTTTGTTCGTCGGGACAGCAGTAAACGTAAAGTATAAACAACCTTTAATGTGAAGAGGTTAGCATGCTAGGCCAGTTGCGGCGAATTGTTCAGGATGTGGCACAGGAGCCGATACTTAACAAGGCGCTCGCTGGCTTGGTAAGTAGTGTCAAGCAAGCATTGGCAACCGAATGTTGTTCGGTTTATCTGGCTGATTATCAGCAACAGCACTTTATGCTGATGGCAACCGATGGTTTGAATCAGGATGCGGTCGGCAAAGTCTCCATTGGTTTTTCTGAAGGCTTGATTGGCTGGGTTGGCCAGCGTGAAGAGCCGATCAACCTGGCGCAGGCTCACCTGCATCCGCGTTTTAAAGTCACCCCCGAGGTCAGCGAGGATCGCTTTTCAGCTTTTCTTGGGTGTCCGATCATCCACCACCGCAAAGTATTAGGCGTACTAACAATTCAGCAATCGGCCGAGCGGGTATTTAGCGAAGATGAAGAGTCTTTTCTGGTTACCCTGGGCGTACAGCTGGCGTCTGTACTGGCTAACGCCGAGATGCGCGACGCGGCCAGTCGCAGTTCCGGTTACCAGCAACAGGTTTCTCAGCTAGCTGGCTTGCCCGGTGCGCCCGGCATGGCCATTGGCCAGGCTTATGTGTTGCAACCGGCCAGTGACTTTGCGGCGATCTCATTGAAAAAAGCCGAGGATCCGGAAAAAGAACTGGCGCACTTTTACCGCGCCGTCAAAATCACCAAGGCTGAATTTAACCGGCTGGCCGAGCGTATGTCGCAGCATTTACCGGAAGATGCGCTGGCTATTTTTGATGTGTATCATCAGCTGCTGGATGCCGCCAGCCTGGGGCGGGAAATTGAAGCGCAGATCGCAGAAGGCTGGTGTGCAAAAAGCGCATTAAAACGCGTGGTAGAGCGCTTTGCCCGCCAGTTTGATGATATGGAAGATCCCTATCTGCGCGAGCGTGGCCTGGATATCCGCGATCTGGGGCAGCGGGTGCTGAATAATCTGCTGGATACGGAACAGCGGCGTGCGAAATTACCCGAGCAGGTGGTGCTGGTTGCTGATGAAGTCACAGCAACCATGCTGGCAGAAATCCCGCGTGAACAACTGGTTGCAGTAGTGTCTTTGCGTGGTTCGGTTAACTCACATGCTGCTATTATGGCCAGAGCCCTCGGGATCCCGGCGGTAATGGGCGTCAGTGAGCTGCCGCTGTTGCATTGGCATGAGCAGAAACTGATTGTCGATGGTTATCAGGGGCTGATCCTGTTGTCGCCAACTGAGGCGTTGAGCAACGAATATTTACGCCTGATCAGTGAAGATCAGGCCATGCATGCCCGCTATCAGCAAGAAATCGCGCTGCCGTCACAATCACAATGTGGCGAACGTTTTAAGTTAATGGTCAACTCTGGTCTGGCGGTTGAGCTGGAGAATCAGCATGCGCAGTACACCGATGGCGTTGGCCTGTATCGAACCGAATTTCCTTTTATTATCCGCAGCCGCTTCCCGACTGAGCAAGAGCAAATCGAACTCTATGCCAAGGTATTAAGCAGCTACCCGCAGAAAACGGTAGTGATGCGCACTCTGGATGTTGGGGGCGACAAAGCTTTACCTTATTTCAGTATCATTGAGGAAAATCCGTTTCTGGGTTGGCGGGGGATCCGTTTGACGCTGGATCATCCGGAAATTTTCCTGGTGCAGATCCGGGCGATGGTAAAAGCCAATGTCGGACAAGATAATCTACATATTTTATTGCCGATGGTGTCGGATCTGGCGGAAGTTGATGAAGCCATCCGACTGATCCGCCAAGCCTGCTTCGAGGTTGGTGACGAGTTAGGCATTGCGGTACCCCGGCCGAAAGTGGGGGTGATGATTGAAGTGCCTTCGGTACTTTATCTGTTGCCTGAGTTGGCGGCCCGGGTCGATTTTTGCTCCGTGGGTACCAACGATTTAACCCAATACTTATTAGCCGTTGACCGCAATAATGCCCGGGTGGCAAACCTGTATGATGCGCTGCATCCTGCCGTATTACGTGCCTTGCACCAATTAGGGCAACAGGCGCAGGCGCTGCAGTTTCCAATCAGTATTTGTGGTGAGCTTGGCGGTGAACCGGCTGGGGTCTTACTTTTGGCGGCGATGGGGTTTCGGCGCTTTAGTATGAACAGCAGCAATTTGGCGCGGATCAAATGGTTACTGCGCCGGGTAGAACTGTCTGAACTGGCGTTATTGCTGCCGGAAGTGCTGTGTTGTCATTCGCCAAAACAGGTACGGTTGCAGGTTCAACGTTTCCTCGAGCACAAGCAGTTGCTAACCCAGGTCAGAACCTGACAGTGCGGGAGCTAATGGTCAAGAAGCTGATAGCCCAGATGAATTTACGGTACCTCCAACCCGATAATGCTGACAAACAGAACGGCCAAGGCTCAACAAGCGCAGTCGCCTCTGCTACACTGGGCGTACTTTTCTAACTGAGTTGTCATTTTGCTATCCATTTTCCTGTTAACTGCCTTGTTGGGCGCACTGGTCGGGTTATTGGCCGGTTTGCTCGGTATCGGTGGCGGTTTGGTCATAGTGCCGGTGCTGGTGGTGATGCTGCCGGCTTTTGCAGTAGTGCCGGCTGAACATGCGATGTTGGTGGCCATTGCAACCTCGCTCGCTTCGATCATTATTACCTCCCTCTCGTCAGTGCGGGCGCATCACAAACGGAATAACGTCAGCTGGCATATCGCCGTGCCGGTGATGCTGGGGGCAGGGAGCGGCGCCTTATTGGTCGGCTATCTGGCGCACAATTTAAGTGGCAAGACGCTGCAACTTATTTTTGGTGTCGCTGTCGGTTTATTGGCGCTTAGAATGTTAAGTGCGCAAAGTGCCACCGGCAAGCTACCACTGCCGGCAAGGCCGCTGTTGGCCGTACTGTCGGCATTACTGGGCAGTTTCGCCGCCTTACTGGGGATTGGCGGTGGTGCGCTGATTGTGCCTATGCTGAACTATTTTAGTGTCGACATGCGCCGGGCTATCGGTTGTGCGGCGGCCAGCGGTATTGCGATAGCAGTATTTGGTACCGTCGGCTACGTCAGCGCAGGCTGGCAGCATTATAGCTTGCAGCAGGGCTTTATTGGTTATATCTATTTACCTGCATTACTGGGGGTAATCAGTACTTCGGTGTTTACCACCTCTGTCGGAGCCACGCTGACGCAGCGGTTGCCGGTGTTGACCATTAAGCGGGTATTTGGCGTATTTTTGTTACTGGTGGCGGCGCGGATGATACTGAGCTGAGATCGTCAACCGCATTAAAGTAGGGACATTATGACAACTGAAGTTTTTTACACCCATGCAATTAATCCGGTGGCACTTGACCTCGGGTTTTTGAAAATTCACTGGTATGGTGTGATGTATCTGGTGGCCTTTGCTATCGCCTGGTGGCTGGCGAATCGTCAGGCGGCGGAACCCGGTTCCGGCTGGGACAAGGAGCAAGTCAGCGATCTGTTGTTCTACGGCTTTCTCGGCGTGCTGCTGGGTGGCCGCCTGGGTTATATTCTGTTCTACCAGTTTAGTTATTTGCTGCAGGATCCGCTCTATCTGGTGCGGATCTGGGAAGGAGGCATGTCGTTCCATGGCGGCTTACTTGGGGTATTGGCGGCAATGGCGCTGTTTACCCGTAAGTATCGCAAGTCTTACCTGGCTCTGGGCGATTTTGTTGCGCCACTGATCCCGCTTGGGTTGGCTGCCGGTCGGATCGGTAATTTTATTAATGGTGAATTATGGGGCCGGCCGACCGATGTGTCCTGGGCAATGGTGTTCCCGACCGGTGGCGACATCGGCCGCCACCCGTCACAACTCTATCATGTGGCGCTGGAAGGGCTGTTGCTGTTTGCGATCATTATGCTGGTGCGCCGTGCTAAACCGGCAACCGGCACCCTGGGCGGCGTCTTTCTGGCCGGTTATGGCATGGCGCGCTTTAGCGTCGAGTTTTTCCGTGAGCCGGATGCACATCTTGGCGTTTTATCCTTGGGCATGACGATGGGGCAGTGGCTATGCTTGCCGATGATAATTGCCGGCCTGGCGATTATTGTTTTCGCCCGCTCCCGTGCCGCAACTGCCGGAGCTAAAGCATGAAGCAGTATCTTCAATTATGTCAGCGGATCATTGAGCAGGGAACCTGGGTGGAGAATGCCCGCACCGGTACCCGCTGCTTAACCGTGGTTAATGCCGATCTGGAATATGATGTGGCGAATAATCAGTTTCCACTGCTGACGACCCGCAAAAGCTATTACAAGGCGGCGATTGCCGAGTTGCTGGGTTATTTACGCGGCTACGACAGTGCGGCACAGTTCCGTGCACTCGGTTGCAATACCTGGAATGCCAATGCGAACGAAAATCGCGCCTGGCTGGCTAATCCGCATCGTAAAGGTGAAGATGATATGGGGCGGGTGTACGGTGTGCAGGGCCGGCGTTGGCAGAAACCAGATGGTACCACCCTGGATCAGCTACAAAAGGTGGTGACTAATCTTAGTCAGGGCATTGATGACCGGGCGGAAATCCTGACCTTTTATAATCCGGGAGAGTTCGAGCTGGGTTGTCTGCGGCCTTGTATGCACACCCATACCTTCAGCCTGCTTGGCGATACCCTGTATCTGACGTCCTACCAGCGCAGCTGTGATGTGCCGCTTGGCCTGAATTTTAATCAGGTACAATGCTTTGTGTTGCTGGCGCTGATGGCACAGATCACAGGTCTTAAACCGGGCAAGGTGTATCATAAGATCGTTAATGCCCATATTTATGAGAATCAACTGGAGCTGATGAAAATACAGCTGCAGCGCGAGCCTTACCCGTCACCGCGGTTGACCATCAACCCACAGATCCGAAGCTTAGCCGATCTGGAAACCTGGGTAACACCGGATGATTTTGTGCTACACGATTATCAGTGCCACCCGCCAATTAAATACCCTTTTAGCGTCTAGTCAAAAAATCATCTCTTGTTGTGGCCTGCTTTTTGCTTGAAGCAAGTTGATAACCAGCAAGAGGTGATTATGAACAAGTGTCTTGGCCTGCCGCTAGTGGCATTGCTTGCCAGCTGCGCGCATCAGCAACCTGAACCGACAGTGTCGATGCCGGTTCGTCAGGTCTCTGCCGTTGGCTTAAGCCCACAGCCACTGGGATTTTATACTCAGCGTCTGGCGGAACAGCTTTTTCAAACGCCTGCCGGACAACAACCGCAGTTGCGGCATAAAATTGCCATCAGTAGTTTTGTACCGGTGCGGCAATTGTCACTGGTCAATGCTGGTACAGAGCAAACGGATTTAGCCAATCAGCTGGCGGAAAGCTTACTCACCGAAGCGGTACAGCGCGGCTATGAAGTCGTCGATATCCGGTTACGTGCTGCAGTACTACTGCAACAGGATCATGAACAAGCCTTTTCCCGCTTATTGCACGAGCTACAGCAACAACAGCAAGCCCGGGTATTACTCAGTGGTACCTTTATACCGCAGGAGGATGGCTGGATTGTCAATGCCAGACTGATTGATATCCAAAGTCAGCAGGTGCTGGCTGCGGCCACCGACTATGTGCCGGATAATGTGTTGTGGAGTGCGGAGAAGATGCTGAAAAGAGGCAATTTTTTATATCGTAGCGATCGAATTGGAGAGCGCCCATGAACAAATCAGCTATCAGTGTCGCTATCTTGCTGGCATTAAGCGGTTGCGCCCAGCAAACGGCACAACCCAAGGTAGTACCGGAAAATGCGGTGTCGATGCGCGGCGACCTGGCACGGCAAGAGCGTATTTTACAGCAGCAGGCGTTCGCGGTTGAGTCGGCCCCGACGCAGCAGCGACAAACCCCGGTTATCACGCTGGACCATTATGCTCGTAATCTGGTGCATGATTTGATGGCAAATCATCACCGGGTAGAAGAGCAAGCCATGGTTGCAGTGACGGATCTGGCATTTCTGGACTCAGATCTGCAGCACGGCTCGGTATTTACCAATCACCTGAGCGAAGCCATTATCTATGACTTGCATCTGTTTGGCGTGCCGGTACTGGATTTTAAAGTCACCGATTATATCCGGGTGACGGAGAAAGGTGACTTTGTACTGAGTCGTGATTTTAGCGAGTTATCGGCAGAGTTACCGATCAAATACGTGGTTACCGGTACTGTAACGCGGCATCAGGCTGGAGTGATGTTAAACGCCAGATTAATCCAGATCGACAATAAAAGGGTGGTATCGGCGGCTCGTACCTTTGTGCCGGCGGCGGTTTATAACGCTATTCTGCAACAACGTCAGGACAACAGTCTAAAACTGAAACAGGGTTGATTGCCGGTGCTGTACCCGGCAATACACAATCTTAGCGGTTAACATCAATATGCTCCGTACAAACCTCGTTATTTTTCTGAGGCTTTGCTAAAGTTTAAGCCAAGGCCGCCGACAAGTAGAGGTTAGCCTAAATCTGGGGTCAGGAGCGTATGATGAAAAGCAACTATCTGGCATTGCTTGCCGGTGCCGTCTTGCTAAGCGGCTGTTACAGTTACCAAAGAACGGAGTGTGATAGCAAAGGCAATTGCCGGACTGAGGTCCGCCGCCAGGTACAGGACCAGGCGCCTGCCGACCGGGTTATGCCGGTATCTTCTGGTCAGGCCGCCAGCCCGCTGCGGCAGAATGGCTGGATGGTGCCACACCAGTATGTCACCAGTTTAAATGCTAATAAGCAGCTTAATGACTATGTGGCGCAGATGGCGATGCAGCTGGTTGAAACCTTTCATTATTTCCCGGTCGAATCCCGCGTGGCCGTGGCATCCTTTGTTGATTTAGACAGTGAGTTAAACCGCACCAATATTATTGGTAACCAACTGGCTGAAGCCTTTATTCATCAGTTCCAGCAGTTCGGTATCCAGGTTGTCGATTTTAAAACCACCCGCGATATTCAGGTGACACCGAGCGGTGATTTTGTCTTTAGCCGGCAGCACAACCAGCTTGATATGATGCAGCAAATTGATTATGTGTTATCAGGAACTATGGTATTTACCCCAAGAGGTATTATGGTGAATGCCAGAGTGATTAACTTTCGCACTAAAGTAGTTGCTGCCAGTTCACAGCAGTTGATCCCACATTTTGTGGTCAGCTCGCTGTATCCGCAAATACTGCGCTAGGAGATGGCCGCCCCAACAGGAATCGAACCTGTAACTGCCCCTTAGGAGGGGGCCGTTATATCCATTTAACTATGGGGCGGGCGGCGCAGAGTCTAACAGACTGAAAAGATTCTGTGAATCTTTTCAGGCTGTGGTTAGTTTGCTGCCAGACTGACGATATCACCAGGCTGAATATGATTAAGTAATTGCTGTGACGGTGATGCGGCCCAGGCGCCATCAGGGGTAACTTCCGTGAGTAGCAACTGTAAGGGGCTGTGTAGCAGGCGCCGGATTTGATTATCTTGTGGATCCCGCTGCAACTGGATGATTTGGATCTGATCACCCACCCGCAAACCGTGATTGCTACCCAAAGGAATTTGCAGCTGTTGTTGGCGAACCTGACGGATCTGGGTCAGCAAAGGCTGGCACTGCAGCTGCTGGCCAATATCCTGGGCCGCAGTACGCAGCACCTGGTCAATTCTCTGACCATAAGGCATTTGCCAGAATGCCATGCTGTGACTGGCTGGCGTGGTGTCAGAGGTAGGCCAGTAACTTCCGGTACGATATTCCTGCTGGTAGCGAACCCGCCGCTCAAAGGTATCATATAACCAGAGTTCGAAGGCGAAGAAGCGCTCATGTTGACTGCTTTGCCAGAACTTGTTCAATTTTTTACCAAGCGACAGGTCATTAATACTGGCTATTAGAATAAACTGATGGCCGCGGTTAAACAGGGCATCTGCGGTTGCCTGGTCCAGCATCTGTAACGGGATTGGCTGAGGCGATGGCTCCACCAGCAGTGCCGGAGCAAAGTCACGCAGATGCCGGTTTAATTGCCGGCTACTATCGCTACCCAGTTGAAACAGCTGGCCTGAAATCGCATCCTGCCGGGCCTGAAGCTGAATTTCGCTTACAAGTAGCGGTGTGCGGTACTGGGCCTGGCAGGCCTTGCCTTCAGCGACAATATGGGCTTTGAGCGTGATCGTCACCTGGTTTTTACTCTGAACCTCTGACAGCAGCTGTACTTCTTTTAATTCCGCAGCGCTGCTTAAGGTGATCTGACTGTGCTGCATAATGCCCTGGATCACCTGTTGCTGGCTTTGTAATCTGGCGCCGGCAAATAAGCTGGCCCGTTGCAATGCATCTTCAATTGCGGCTTTGCGTGCGCTGTTCAGGTCACCCCGTTCAATCGCCGCCTGCCCGGTGGCTTCATACCAATTGGCGTGCAGTAATGGGCTGAACAGCAGACTCAGGCCGCTCAGCGCTGTCAGAAGCGCTTTTGTCATAGGTTTAATCGTCATCCCGCTTTCGCTCGTGTCAAAAGAGTGCTGTGTTTAATAAAGCAAAGTTTATGCCTAACTGGCATTTTTTTTGCTAAACAAAAACAGTAGCAATAGGTTTTGTCGCCGGGCTTGTCGAGTTGTCGGCAACTGGCAACAACAGCATGGCAGTATTACAGTGAGCACAGTCACTTTGCTAAGGGTAAGTACTATGAAAGTTATAGGTTTCGTATTGCTTGGTAGCGGCCTGATGATCTCAGGCTGTAGCCAATTCGCGGATCGGCATATTGAATACCAGCATGAAACACCTGTCAGTTTTCCGGTGATCACTGCTTTGGGTGCCGCGCCCATATCGTTACAACAAGGCAGTAATGAGACGCAACGTATGCTATTAGCGATGCGGGCGTCGAAGTTGGAAGCCTATCGCGAGTTGGCGGAGCGGGTATATGGTCAAAGAATTGACAGCCAGAACACCGTCAGTGCAATGGTGGCAAAGAATGATGTGCTGGAAGCGTCGGTGCAGGGCTTGATCCGTGGCGCCAGAGTAGTGAAAAGCTATGCTGTGGATGATACTTACGTGACGGAGTTGGAGCTGAATTTCGCTGAAGTGTATGCCACCTTGCAACATACCCAACCAAAACAAAGCATCAGGAGTGTGCGCTACCTGTGGTAGCGCCGGTCAGGCTTTAATGCCTGGCCCTTTATTCTCAACAGCCGGTTGGCCTTTACTGGTATAGGTCAGGCCGGATTTGCCCTTAGCGCCCAATAATTCGTTCTTAAAGCGTTGTAAAATAAGCTGACTTTGTTCCAGTGCTTGCTGGTTAACGGCGGTTTGAGCTTTGCAGTCAGCCAGTTTTTGTTCCAGCAGTGCGCGTTGTTCAACAAACCAGGCTTCAGCTTTTACCGCTGCCAACTGTGGCTGTGCGGCAAGTTCAGCGTCAGTGGCACTGATTTGTGTTAACAGCGCCGTTTTCTCGGCAATAACCTGCTCTAAGGTTTCCACCTGTCTTTCAGCGAGGGCAGAGAGTTCATTTTTTAACAATAGCAACAGCGCATCCAATTGCGCTGCTTGCTTGGTCAGGACAGTGATGATGAGATCGTGGCTGCTATTCATTTACGGTCGAACAAATCGCCTTCAAATTGCATAATGCGTTTTGCCAGCATCTCTACATTCACTTTGTATTTGCCTTCAGCAATAGCTTGCTTGATTTTGTTCACCCGCTCCTGATCAATACCTGAGCTATTGGCTGCCTTTTCCTGTAATTTGGAAAATTGCTGCGCTTGCGGGGTAATGGATACCGAATCCTGCTTTTGTACTGCCTGATTGCTGGCATTTTGCTGCACCGCCGTTTGTTGGCGTTGCACTAATTGCTCAGTGCTACCGGCATTGCCGGCTTTGTCAGTTTTGACCTGCGGTGCATTTTGCTGCAGGTTATTGATATTTATAGCCATAGTAGAACCTCATCACCTTAAACACAGTCCTTATGCTTAGGTTAACGGCAGTTTGCCTCTAAACTTTAGCACTTTTTTCAGAATTTAAAACCGGACCTTTACCTGATTGACACCGGTCACTTCGGTGCTAATGGCACGGCCAGATTGTTGATTACGCACCTGGATGACTTCACCCAGGGTACCATCCTGTTGTGCAACGCCTGTGGCGGATACGGCAAGGCCACCCTGGCTGATTTCTATTGTAACAATATCTCCCCGGCATACAAGACAAAGATCCTGCAGACTAAGGATTTGGCCGGCACTCAGGCTGCGTTTATTCCGGCTGCCAGCAACCGTCGCGATGTCTTGCACAATATTACCACGTACCAACCGACGTTCCCGGCGCTGCACTTCTAACATATCGGCAGTGATGACGGTTCCTGGAGCGATATTTTGCCTGCTCACCACCAGGGCCAACCATTCAGTAAGTCTGGCCGGTACAAATAGCTGCCAGCTGGTTGGCGCACTACAACTAATCTGCACCGTCGTCTGACGCGGGTTAGCATTGGCCGGCAGACTGATTTGTGGCTGATGGGCGCAGTCTTTACTGCCAATCCGGCTATCAAGTGCCGTGACGTGGATTTCGCTCTCCAGCTCATCGACTGCCCATGCCGTTTGCAGCCAGTCCTTTACCGCATCAGTCAGTTGCGATGGACTAAATTGTTGCACTTGCGCCTGACACCAGGGACTGATGGTGAAGGCAAGTAGCAGGATGCAGCTGCGGATAAAATTTTCGTACTTTTTCATATAGTTTGGCTATGCTTTACGAATAAAGGGTTATAACATGCCTGAAGATAGACAGTGCCGTAGTTTTGACTATGGCTCCACGACAGTATGCAAATACCAAGCCGTTTGGCTGCCTAAGGAGAGCTTGATGTCCAGTATTCTCGATTCCGTTAACCAACGTACGCAGCTGGTTGGGCAGAACCGCTTGGAATTATTACTTTTTAAGCTCAATGGCCGCCAACGTTACGGCATTAACGTGTTTAAAGTGCGGGAAGTATTGCAATGTCCAAAGCTGACGGCGATGCCGAAGCGAAATCCTTTTGTGCGGGGCATTGCCCATATCCGTGGCCAAACGATTTCCGTGATTGATTTAAGTTTGGCCACAGGTGGTAAGGCAATCGCCGATTTATCGACTGCCTTTATTATCATTTCTGAGTATAACCGCTCAGTGCAGGGGTTTCTGGTCAGTGGGGTAGAGCGTATTGTTAATACCAACTGGGAATCTATTATGCCACCACCCAAGGGCACCAGCGGTAAGCAAAGTTACCTGACCGCGGTGACCGAAATTGATAAAGAGTTGGTTGAGATCCTGGACGTTGAAAAAATCCTCGAAGAGATTTCCCCTTCGCCGACGATGATTCATGATGAGGCCGTCACCCAGAGTATTACTACTGATCTTGGCGGTCGGGTGATTTTAATTGCCGATGATTCGGCTGTCGCCCGAAATCAGGTAAAACGGTCATTAGAACCACTGGGTGTCAGGATGCATTTGGTAAATAACGGTCGTGAGGCCCTGACTTATTTACAGCAACAGGCGAAAGAGTGTCAGGAGTCTATTACTGAAAAAGTAGGTTTGCTGATCTCTGATATCGAGATGCCGGAAATGGACGGCTACACCTTGACCGCAGAAGTAAAGGCCGACCCTAAACTGCGCCGTCTGCACGTTATTCTACATACCTCGCTAAGTGGGGTTTTTAATCAGCAGATGGTACAGAAAGTGGGGGCGGAAGACTTTATCGCCAAGTTTAACCCGGACGAGCTCGCACAATCGGTGCAAAAATGGCTACATGTTGATTAAAGGCTGAGGACGTCGCGTGTCAGATAAGCAATTACAGGACGCAGAGTACCGGCAATTCCGGGATTTTCTGGAACAGCAGTGTGGCATCGTGCTGGGTGATAATAAGCAATATCTGGTCAAAAGCCGGCTGGCGCCACTTATGCAGCGTTTTAGCATCGCTACGCTGTCTGAGCTGCTTACAAAAACGATGAATCCGTTTGAACGGCAGTTACGTTCAGCAGTAATTGACGCGATGACCACTAACGAAACCCTGTGGTTTCGTGATACCTACCCATACGAGTTGTTAAAGAACCAAATTTTTCCGGAGCTGGAAAAAACTTGCCGCAGCGTCAAAATTTGGTCAGCTGCCAGTTCTTCCGGTCAGGAACCGTATTCTATTTCCATGACAGTTCTGGAATACCAGCAAGGCCGGCCCAATGCGTTTCCTGCCGGAGTGAGTATTTTAGGCACGGATATCTCCAATACTATGTTAGAACACTGCCAGCGCGCCGAATATGATGGATTGGCTTTAGCTCGTGGTTTATCACCGGAGCGGCGCAGCCGTTTTTTTGAAGACAGCGGCAAAGGTATGATGCGGATCAAGGAGCAAGTGAAAAAAAACGTGAGTTTCCGGCACCTTAACCTGTTAGATAGTTATACCTTGTTAGGTAAATTCGATATTATATTTTGTCGTAACGTGCTGATTTATTTCTCTCCTGAAGTTAAAGCAAAAATTATCCGCCAGTTTTCGCAGGCATTAAACAGTCGCGGCCATTTGATCCTTGGCGCCTCAGAGTCCTTGTCCAGCCTGAACGAGGACTTTGAAATGTTACGCTGTAATCCAGGCATTATTTACCGCAAGAAAACCTGACTTTTCAATTTGGCCTGCTTTTTGCTTCCTCATATTTAACGTGTAACAAGAGGTGGCAAGAAAATGGCTATCAGCTTTGACAAAGCCTTTGGCATGCACCCGGATGCATTATTAACCCGGGATCGGCGTGCGCAGGTGCTTTCAGAAAATATCGCTAATGCAGATACGCCGGGTTATAAGGCGAAAGATCTGGATTTTCAGCAGGCGCTGAACAATGCGCAGTCGCGGCAGAGCCGGCCGGTGAGTCGCACGCACGAAGGGCATTTTGCCATCTCTACCCAGAGCCGGCAGGAAGTAAAATTCCGTAACCCGGATCAACCGGATACCGGCGATGGTAATAGTGTCGACGTGCATCACGAGCGGAATGCGATGATGCAAAACGCTATTCAGTATCAAACCAGTTTGCAGTTTTTAAACAGCAGAATCAGTGGCCTGAAAAAGGCTATCACAGGTACGGGACAATAATCATGAGCTTATTTAAAGTTTTCGATATTGCCAGTTCCGGTATGACCGCGCAATCAGTACGGATGAATACCACGGCCAGCAATATGGCAAATGCCAACAGTGTCAGTAGCAGTATTGATCAGGTTTATAAAGGCCGGCATCCGGTCTTTGCCGCGGAGCTGTCGGAGGCAAAACGGCAACAAGATGCCGGTAGCGGTGTAAAAGTACTGGGTATCGTCGAGTCTGACGCGCCACCGGTAATGGAATATGCGCCTAATCATCCGATGGCAGACGAAAATGGTTATGTATACAAGCCGAACGTGAACATTATGGAAGAGATGGCGAATATGATTTCGGCCTCCCGCTCCTATGAAACGAACGTACAGACGGCAGACGCTGCTAAGCAAATGCTAATGCGCACCTTGCGTATGGGCCAGTCTGGCTAAGGAGTAACGGATGAGTAGCGTAAGTAATAATTCGGCACTGAATAACCTGTATTGGGAAGAAAAGCCTAAAGTCCAGGATAGAAATAACGGTGCGCTAACCCAGGCAGATTTTTTTGCGCTGTTAACGCAGCAACTGGCTTATCAGGATCCAACCAAACCAGTTGAAAATGATCAGATGATTGCGCAAATGACCAACTTTACTACTGCCGATGGTATCGGGAAGTTAAATGAGAACTTTTCCAGCCTGGCGCAAAGTATGACGTCTAATCAGGCACTGCAAGCCTCTTCTCTGGTGGGACGCTCAGTACTGACACAGTCTGACCAGCTCGTGTTTACCGGTGATAGTCTGGCGCGCGGTGTTATTGATTTGGAGCGGCCAGCCAGCTCACTACGAGTGATGATTGAAAACGAAAAAGGCGAGCTGATTCAGAGTTTCAGTGTAGAAAACCCGAAAATGGGCCGTAATAGCTTTATCTGGGATGGCACCTATTTACCCTCGGGAGAAAGCAGTGCCGACCTGATCGATGGTGAGCTATCGGAGCGGGTCAGAGCGGGTACTTACAAGTTAAAAGTAGAAGCGAGTTATAGCGACGGCTCCCGTGCCAGTGTTCCGGCGAATGTCTATACGCCGGTGGGCAGTGTCAGTATGAATAGTAATGGTAAAGGCATCATGCTGAATCTACTGGGACTTGGTGCGGTGAAACTGGGTGATGTGTTAGAAGTATCTTACGGTTAAGCGAGGTTTGTTATGAGTTTTAATATTGCACTAAGCGGCCTGGCTGCCGCACAAAAAGATCTGGATGTTACAGCGAACAATATTGCCAACGTAAATACCACGGGCTTTAAGGAATCTCGTGCTGAATTTGCGGATGTGTATGCCACGTCTATTTTTGCTTCCGGGCGTACTAAGGTTGGTGATGGTGTAACGACTGCCGTTGTTGCGCAGCAGTTCAATCAGGGGTCTTTACAATTTACAAATAATTCACTGGATCTGGCGATCACCGGTGAAGGCTTTTTTGCAACGACACCGGATCGGGTATCCCGCGATATGACCTATAGCCGGGCTGGCGCCTTTAAGCTAAATAAAGATAACTTTATTGTTGATAATAAGGGTAATTTTCTCCAGGGGTTTTCGGTAGATCCGGTAACAGGGGAGAACCAATCGGTCAGCTTAAGTACGACCTCGCCAATCTCAATTCCAACTTCTGCTGGTGCGCCAAGAGCGACCAACAATATCTTTTTGAGTATGAACCTGGATTCCCGGGAAATAGGTAAGGATCCTGCGGTTCCCTTTAACGCAGCCGATCGCTCAACTTACAACCACTCCACCTCAGTCACGGTGTATGACAGTCTCGGTGAGGCTCATACTGTAACGAGCTACTTCAGAAAGATACAAACCACTCCACCGGCGAACTCAGAATGGGAAACCTGGGTTGTTTGGGATGGTTTGACCAGTGCTCCCATCCAGGGAAATAACATTCAGTTTGACTCCAGCGGTAATTTTATCGATACACCCCCGGTACCCAACATTACGCTACCAGCTGCAACGTTAAATGATCCTTCAGCTGGCTATCTGACTAATGGTGCGCAGTTTGCTGCTGATATCGTTGTAAACTTCCGCGATGCCTCTGGCGTGCGGTTACCAACGCAGTATGCGGCTGCTTTTGATGTCACCAATCTTAGCCAGGACGGTACAACGGTGGGTTTCCTGACCGGTGTGGATATCGATGCCTTCGGCCGGGTGCTGGCAAGTTATAGTAATGGAGATTCTGCGTATCTTGCTCAGGTAAGCCTGGTGCGTTTTGCGAATGTGCAAGGCTTAAAGCAAGTCGGCAATACCTCCTGGAAGCAGTCTATCACGTCGGGTGAACCCATTGCCGGTCAGGCTAATATTGGGACCTTCGGTGCTATTAACGCCTCCGCATTGGAACAGTCAAATGTTAACCTAACAACGGAACTGGTCGATCTCATTACCGCGCAGCGTAATTTCCAGGCTAATTCGCGGGCACTGGAAGTGAACAGTCAGCTGCAACAGAGTATTCTGCAGATCCGGTAATTATTTTCAGTCTGGTAAACAGCAACCCTTCACTGACACCCCGGCACTTTGCCGGGGTATTTTTTGGATTTTATTTTTTTGGCCGCCCTGGCTTATTCCATTTACTGTTGGCACTTTTATTGCTTCACATATCACACTTAACTTCGAAAGTTGCTAAACGGAGTCTGTTATGGATCGTTTGCTTTATATCGCCATGAGCGGTGCCAAAGAAAATATGCATGGCATCAGTGTACGGGCGAATAACCTGGCCAATACCGGGACCGTTGGCTTTAAAGCTGATTTTGAGCAGGCCCGCTCGATGCAGGCCTTTGGTGCCGGCTTGCCAACCCGTGTGTTTTCAATGACAGAGCGCCCTGGTCAAAACTTTGACAGCGGCGCTCTAATCATTACCGAGCGCGAGCTGGATATCGCGATCCAGGGCGATGGCTGGTTTGCGGTACAGGACAAAAACGGTAACGAAGCCTACACCCGTGCAGGTAACTTGCAGTTAACGCCAGACGGTATGCTGCGCACCGCCAATGGCCATCCGGTGTTAGGTGAGGATGGTCCTATTATACTGCCCTTACCCCTTGCAAAAATGGAAATTGGTCAGGATGGGACCGTCAGCGCCAGAGTTCAGGGTGCTCCGGCCAATGTGTTGGAAGTAGTTGGCCGGATCAAGCTGGTTGATACCGAATACCGGGCGGTGGAAAAAGGTAGTGACGGTTTGTTCCGACGTAAAGACGGCGAACTAGCGCAACAAAGTGCCGCAGTAACGCTACTACACGGTGCTTATGAAGGCAGCAATGTTAATGCGGTATCCGAAATGACTACCATGATCAGTTTGCAGCGCCAATTTGAGCTGCAGGTGAAAATGATGAAAAAAGCGGAACAGATGGACCAGCAGCAGAATCAGCTAATGCGGATCATCGGCTAATTATTTTTCACAACGGCCGCTGTTACAGCTGTCGTTGCCGTTAACAGGGTTTAGGCCCGGGAGGTACAAATGCATCCGGCTTTGTGGATCAGTAAAACCGGTCTCGACGCAAAACAGCGCGATATCTCGGTTATTTCTAACAACCTGGCGAATGCCAGTACTGTCGGCTTTAAGAAAAGCCGGGCGATTTTTGAAGACTTGCTATATCAGAATATTAATCAGCCGGGCGGGCGCTCGTCGCAAAACTCTGAGCTACCAAATGGCTTAATGATTGGCGCCGGTACCAAGGTAGTGGCAACGCAAAAGAGTTTTACTCAGGGCAATATGATTACCACGGAAAACAGCCTGGACTTGATGATCCAAGGTCATGGTTTTTTTGAGGTACTGATGCCGGATGGCACTATTTCGTACAGCCGTAATGGTCAGTTTACTGTAGACGGTGATGGCAATATGGTGACCTCAGGTGCCGGTTATCAGGTGCAGCCGAATATTGTAATCCCGCCGGACGCGACTGCCATCATGGTATCACAGGACGGTGAGGTGTCGGTGCGGTTGGCTGGCCAGGTAGAAAATGCGGTATTAGGGCAGTTGACGGTCACTAATTTTATTAATCCGGCAGGCTTAGAGCCGATTGGCCAAAACCTGTTTAAGGAAACTCCGGCCAGCGGAGATCCGGTGCAGGGCATTCCGGGTCTGGAGGGGCTTGGTATCATTGTGCAAGGCGCGCTGGAAACCTCCAACGTCAATGTCACGGAAGAGCTGGTGAGCTTGATTGAAAGTCAGCGGGTGTATGAGATGAACTCGAAAGTCATTTCTACCGTCGACCAGATGCTTGGTTATGTTATTCAGCAATTATAACGGGGGCTACGATGCGTAACGTTGCTTACTTGATAGGGCTCAGTTTGCTGTTATTGCTAACCGGGTGTGCGGCAACACAGGAAGCCAAACCTGACGATCCTTTTTTTGCGCCCTTGCCACCTGAGCCAGCGCCGCGGCCGGTGCTGCGTAATGGTTCGCTGTTTACGCAAAGTCATTCGAATAGTCTGTATACCGATAATCGTGCGCGGCATGAAGGCGATATTATTACCGTGGTGCTGCGCGAACGGACCCAGGCTTCAAAGAATGCCAAGACCGAGAGTAAAAAAGACAGTAACGTCGCTTTTGAGCCGATCAATATCGCGGGTCGCAATGCCTCAATCGGTGGTAACGTGTTGCAGTTTGGTTCCAGTAGTAATCAGGATTTTAAAGGCGATGCCAAAGCCAATCAAAGTAACAGCCTGGTAGGGGATATCTCGGTCAATGTGTTGCAGGTGCTGGCCAATGGTAATCTGGTGATCCGTGGCGAAAAGTGGTTAACCTTAAATACCGGTAAAGAGTACATCCGGCTGACCGGTGTGATCCGGCCACAGGATGTCGATGTGAATAACACGGTTGAGTCTACCAAGATCGCTAATGCCCGCATTGAATATAGCGGCACGGGCGCACATCATCATGGCCAGTCTCCTGGTTGGTTAAGTCGGTTTTTCAATGGCCCGCTGTGGCCGTTCTAGGAGCAGCACATGCGTAGCGCTAATATTGTCACTGTCTGTTTGTTGCTGCTAGCCAGTTGTTTGCCGCTGGCGGCACAGAGTGCCCGGATCAAAGATGTCGCCGATATCGAGGGTGTGCGTTCAAACCAACTGGTGGGATACGGACTGGTAGTGGGGTTGCCTGGCACCGGTGAGCAAAGCCCCTTTACTGAACAAAGTTTTCGTACCATGTTGGCAAATTTCGGCATTAATTTGCCGGCCGGAGGCCGCACGCAAATCAAGAACGTGGCTGCCGTTGCGGTACACGCCGAATTACCCCCCTTTGCCAAACCAGGACAGAGTATTGATATTACCGTTTCGTCGGTGGGCAGTGCCAAGAGCTTACGTGGCGGCACCTTGCTGCAAACCTTTTTAACCGGTCTGGACGGCAATGTTTATGCGGTAGCACAGGGTAGTCTGATAGTCAGCGGCCTGGGAGCGGAAGGGCTGGATGGTTCACGTATCGTCGTCAATACTCCGACAGTAGGGCGTATTCCGAATGGTGCCGTGGTAGAGCGCGAAGTGGAGTCGCCCTTTGGCAATGGCGATTTTATTACCTTTAATCTGAAACGTCCCGATTTCACTACCGCTAAGCGGCTGGCTGAGACCATTAATGGCTTTATGGGACCGGAAACGGCGTTTTCACTGGACGCCTCTTCGGTAAGGGTGCGGGCGCCACGGGATATTAGCCAGCGCGTATCCTATTTAGCGACCCTGGAAAATCTGACCTTTCAACCGGCGGATCAGGCAGCCAAGATCATTATTAACTCCCGCACTGGTACCATTGTGATTGGCAAAGATGTGCGCTTGTTCCCGGCGGCAGTAACCCATGGTGGTTTAACCGTCACCATTGAAGAAAATCGGCAAGTTTCTCAACCCAATCCCTTTAGCGATGGTGAAACGGTAGTGGTAGAAGACAGCATTATTAATGTTAATCCGCAAAACTCCCGGATGTTTAAGTTTGATCCCGGCGTGACGCTGGATGAGTTAGTGCGTACCGTCAATGCGGTAGGGGCGGCGCCTGGCGATCTGATGGCGATTCTGGAAGCCTTAAAAGAAGCCGGTGCCATTCATGGTGAATTGGTGGTGATCTAAGATGGACAGCGGCAAGCTTCAGCACTCCTATCATGATCTGCAAAGTTTGCAGCAGATCCGCACCGCGTCCCGCAGTGATGAACAGGGGGCGCTGCGTCAGGCTGCCGAACAGTTTGAAGCCATTTTCTTTAATATGCTGCTGAAAAGTATGCGCCAGGCAAATAAAGCGTTTGAAGCCGAGGGGCTGATGAACAGTCAGACCACCGAGTTTTACCGCGATATGCACGATAACCAGCTGGCCACTGATCTGGCACAAAAAGGCGGGCTGGGGCTGGCCGAGCTGTTAGTGCAACAGTTAGATCCGGCTGCGGCAGCCAAGCAGCGAAAAGCTGTCGAGTTACTGATGCCTGGGCAGCGTGCGGAAAGCCTGAGCATGCCACAGGCGCAACAGTATCAGGACAGCTCAGATTTGGGATTGTTACAAGCTCAGGCTGCGGCACAGCTAACACAAAGTGGCGTACTACAGCCGGGGCGGCGGGATGAGTCGGTACTGGCACCGTTACTGGAAAAGCTGGAATTGCAGCGCGCTGAGCGCGCAAAACAGCAAGCACAAAAAGCGGCAGCTAATCAGGCAAAGAGCGAGGTGGCGCCGACCAACCACTGGCAGATTGAATCGCCCACCGACTTTATCCGTGCCTTGTTACCGGCAGCCCGCAAAGCAGCCGGCGCCCTGGGCCTGGATCCTCTGGCGCTGATTGCACAGGCCGCGCTGGAAACCGGTTGGGGAAAGCGAATGATCCGTACCAATGATGGCGAAAATAGCTTTAACCTGTTTGGCATTAAAGCCAGTCGCAACTGGCAGGGCGATACTGCTGTCGTCGATACTCTGGAGTACCGGCAGGGGGTGGCCCGTAAAGAGCAGGCAAAATTCCGCGCCTACAGCTCACCGGAGCAGAGCTTAAAGGACTATACTGATTTTATCAGTAACAGTGTCCGTTATCAGCAGGCGGTTGCCGTCGCAGCTGAGCCGGCTGCCTATTTCAGTGAGTTACAAGCTGCCGGTTATGCCACTGATCCGAACTATGCACAAAAAATTATGGCGGTTTACCGCAGTTCGGCATTTGAGCAAATTCGCGCTGAATTGGAAACGGCTCAAGAAGTTCCGGCTGCGGCCGATGAATAAGCTAGCGGCTTAGTCAAGACGCTGTGGAGAGAGCATGTCAGACAATCTGTTAAAAATTGGTAGTTCAGCGATCCGGGCCAGCAGCCTGCTGCTAAACACCACCAGTAACAACATTGCCAATATTAATACGCAGGGCTATGTGCGCCAACGCACCGAATTTGCGCCTGATCCACTGGGGATCGGTGTGGGTCGTGGCACGACTGAGCGACTGATTAGTGAGTTCACCGTCAAACAACTGCGCCGGGATACCTCGCAGTACTCCTTTGCACAGCAATATGTGTCTGAAGCAAACCGGATTGATGCCTTATTTTCTAATCCCGCCAATAGTATTGCCACTGGCATGAACGATTTGTTTGCTCAGTTGCAGAGTGCTAACAACGATCCGGTACAACCGGCCAGTCGTCAGCTGGTGATTGGTAGTGCGCAATCACTACTCAATCGCTTTGAAGGCATGTCCAAGCTATTAAAGGATCAAGAAACCTTTATTAATGACCAGTTCGATATTTACGTTAATGAAGCTAATGATCTGATTAAACAAATTGCGATTTACAACAAAGATATTGCTTCTTACGGCAATGGTACTACCCGGCAGCTGCCGCTGGAACTGCTCGACAAGCGCGACCTGGCAATCCTGAAGTTATCGGAAATGGTCGAAATTAACGTGCTGGACGCGGCAAACGGCGAAAAACTGGTATTTATGAATGACGGCCAGTCGTTGGTGGTAGAGCAGGGCGAGTTTCGATTGCTATCCTTGCGCGGTGATCCTGATCCATTGCGTAAAGAACTACAGTTACAGTTAAATTCTAACAGTAACGTTGTTCGCGATGTTAATTCCAAAGCCATAGGCGGCAAGCTTGGCGCTTTGGTGGCGTTTCGGGAAGAAATTCTTGACCCAACCCAGATCCAACTGGGTCAGCTTGCTCTCTCTTTGGGGGATGCGCTAAATAATCAAAACAAGCTTGGCATGACGCTAAACGGCACCCTCGGCGGTGACTTATTCCGACTGCCGGTATCCAATGGTTTAGCCTATCGCAATAACACTGGTGAGATGGCGATCCGGGTTGGTTTAGAAGCCGGGCAAGGTAAAAAACTGCCGCCCAATGACTTTTTGGTTACTGTTACCGGCGCTAACGAAATTACCGTGCAAGCCGTTGATAGCAGAGGGCAGGTGATTCCGGGCTCAGATAAGGTTATCGGTGGTCTGGATTTAACCGCAAACCTGACGCTTAATTCCGCCAGTATGCCGCCTGGTGATGATCTCTACGGTCTTGAAATCAATATTTTTATTGGTGCCGGCGGTGCAGCAGTGGGTGATCGGTTTTTGTTAAAACCATTACAGGAATCGGCCAGTCAGCTGCAACTTGCGACCAATAGAGGTGAAGATATTGCGTTGGCCAGTCCGGTACGGGGTGGTTTTAATGTCGCAAACCTGGGCAATGGCCGAGTCGAGCAGCTTGTAGTTACTAATACTGATACCGCAACGCCCTTTATCGGTAATTTACCGTTGAACCTGGTGTTCACCGGCAGTGACACCTTTGAGATTTACGACAATACACTGCCGGTGCCAAACCTGTTAGGTACCGCCAGTTTTAGCAATAATAATTACAATAATGTGTTGGCTCAAGCGGGTTTGGCAGGTACTTACGGCTTTGATTTTAATATCAGCGGCGTACCACGCCCCGGCGATCGTTTTACGCTGGAGTTCAACCAAAACGGCTTTAGTGATAACCGCAACGGCTTGGCGCTGGTTGGGCTACAAACAGCAGAAACCACCCGGCGTAATGCCGTATCGGTTGCCAATGCAGTTAATGAATACAGCTTTAACCAGTCTTATGGCACTATGGTAGGCAGTATCGGGGAACGAACCCGACAGGGACGTACGTTGGAAGAGGCTAACGCGGCTATTCTGGAACAAACGACACTGTGGTACGAGTCTTTGTCAGGCGTCAGTTTGGACGAGGAAGCGGCTAACCTGGTGCGCTTCCAGCAAACTTATGCTGCGGCAGCCAGGATCTTATCAACGTCGCAAACCATTTTTGATACCCTGTTACAGGCAGTGAGGTAAGAGTATGCGGTTAACCTTTAATATGCAGTTTGCTCAGAGTCTGAATGGCATCCTCAACACTCAGAAGAAGATGTCGATTGCTGAGCAGCAATTAACCAAGCAAACCCGCATTTTAAGTCCGGCAGATGATCCTGCTGCCTCTGCTAAAGTACTAGCTTTAGATCAGAACTTGTCGCAAATTGAGCAGTTTCAAACTAACAGTGTGCTGTTAAAAAATGGCTTGGCGTTACAGGAGACCATTCTGACTAATATGCGTGTCAATTTTGATCGGATAAGTCAGTTAGCGATTGCATCTGGTAATGGTACTTTTACTATTGCTGAACGCCAAGCTGTCGCTTTAGAGTTAGAGAACATTCAAACCGAATTTTTCGATCTGATGAATACTCGTGATTCTGATGGTGGTTATATATTCGCTGGTTTCCAAGATAAGTCACCGGCGTATGAATTAAACGCTACGACCGGTCGTTATGAATTTAGAGGTGATGATGGTAGCCGCAGATTGCAAATTTCACCATCGATTAGTCTTTCCGGAAGAGACAGTGGCAAGCAGATCTTTGATGACGTCTTCGGACGTTTCAAACCTGATAATCCGGTAGTGATATCAGGTACTCCTGATTCTGTAGCTTTACGTGTTAATAACCAGCAGATTTTCGATCAATTTTATAGAGAGAAATACGACAGTCAGAACCCGGCGAACAATTTATATAGTTTGCAGATTGATGCCGGAAGCAATTATCAAGTACTGAATAATGGCGCTCCTTTAACACCACCAGTGAACGGAGTCTTTGTCTCTGGAGAACCTATCAGGTTCTCAGGTTTGGAGTTACGTGTCGATGGCGCTGCCGCAGCTCCTGGACAAATTGATTTTACTTTGCCGACACCTGAGAAGAGAAATATTCTCGATACACTTAATGATTTTATCACTGCACTCCGAGACCCATCTGTGACTGGTGTCAATTTCAATGAAGCAATAGCTGATGTGTTAGTTCAAACTGACAACAGCGCGAGAAACGTCGATAATACTCTTGCCAGTATAGGTGGCCGTGTGAATGTACTTGATAGCGTGTTCTCAAGTAATGAAGACCTAATTATCAACAATAAAGGCTATAAAGCCGACATTTCCGAGGTCGATTTTGCTGCTGCTCTGACAGAGATTAAACGTCAAGAAATAGCGTTGCAGGCTGCCTCTACAGTATTTAGTAAAATAGGTACGACGACCCTATTTGATTATTTACGTTAATACCTCTATGCCCGATTTATCAACAATTGGGCGTAGAAGCAAATCGGAAATATGGAAAGTTTTTCTAAAGTTTCTCTCAGACTAACCGATAACTAATTAACACGGCAACGCTAGACAAAAACATGTGCTGGTTGCGCTAGAACGGTCAGAATGAGAGGAAATAATCATGGCTCTATATGTAAACACCAACACCAGTTCATTAAACGCTCAGCGCCAGTTATTTAACTCAGGTAGTGCGTTAGATACAGCATTTAAACGTTTATCATCCGGTTTCCGGATTAACAGCGCCGCCGACGATGCAGCCGGTCTGCAGATTTCAAACCGCCTGACCAGTCAAATTAACGGCTTAGACCAAGCCGCGCGTAATGCCAACGACGGTATCTCTCTGGCGCAGGTTGCCGAGGGGGCCATGGAAGAGATCACTAACTCATTGCAGCGCATCCGTACTCTTGCTATTCAGTCACAGAACGGTATCAATAGTACGGATGACAGAGCTGCGCTGCAAAAAGAAGTGAGTGCATTAAAAACCGAAATTACCCGTGTTGCGGATACCACTCAATTCGGCACGACGCTGCTGCTGGACGGAAACTTAAATGTTGATTTCTTGGTCGGTGCTAATGCTGGACAGAATATAAATGTAGCGCTGACAAATAGTGGTGGTTATGGAACTACGGCATTGGGTTTGGCTAGCTTAAGTGTCGCGTCCGTTACAGCTGCGGGTTCGGCGTTAGCATTAATTGATACAGCAATCGGGACTATTGATGGTGCGCGCGCGGATTTAGGTGCATTGCAAAACCGCTTCCAGGCCACTATTCGTAACCTGACCAATATATCAGAGAACGTGTCAGGCGCCCGCAGCCGGATCCGGGATACGGATTTTGCCAAAGAAACCGCAGAGTTAACACGCACGCAGATCCTGCAGCAAACCAGCACTACCGTGCTGGCGCAGGCTAATCAGCGTCCGCAAGCCGCGCTGAGTTTACTGCAAGGTTAGTAAAATCATTCGGATAAAAGGCCGCTTAATTGCGGCTTTTTGCCTTTCGATAAGAAATCAATATTTAAGCGTTATTTTTATAAATTATCTAAAGTATTCTCTTTTTTTTCCGATACATAAGTAACACGAAAATATAGTAGCATCGTCAGTTATGGCGGTTGTCAGTGTTTAATTAGGTAGCAGGAGAGTTAAGATGGCTTTATATGTCAATACCAATACTTCATCGCTGAATGCACAACGCCAGTTGTTTAACTCAGGTAGTGCATTAGATACAGCATTTAAACGTTTATCATCCGGTTTCCGGATTAACAGCGCCGCCGACGATGCTGCCGGTCTGCAGATTTCAAACCGCCTGACCAGTCAGATTAACGGCTTAGACCAGGCAGCGCGTAATGCCAACGACGGTATCTCTCTGGCGCAGGTTGCCGAGGGTGCCATGGAAGAGATCACCAACTCATTGCAGCGCATCCGTACTCTGGCTATTCAATCACAGAACGGTATTAATAGTACGGATGACAGAGCTGCGCTGCAAAAAGAAGTGAGTGCATTAAAAACCGAAATTACCCGTGTTGCGGATACCACTCAATTCGGCACGACGCTGCTGCTGGACGGAAACTTAAATGTTGATTTCTTGGTCGGTGCTAATGCTGGACAGAATATAAATGTAGCGCTGACAAATAGTGGTGGTTATGGAACTACGGCATTGGGTTTGGCTAGCTTAAGTGTCGCGTCCGTTACAGCTGCGGGTTCGGCGTTAGCATTAATTGATACAGCAATCGGGACTATTGATGGTGCGCGCGCGGATTTAGGTGCATTGCAAAACCGCTTCCAGGCCACTATTCGTAACCTGACCAATATATCAGAGAACGTGTCAGGCGCCCGCAGCCGGATCCGGGATACGGATTTTGCCAAAGAAACCGCAGAGTTAACACGCACGCAGATCCTGCAGCAAACCAGCACTACCGTGCTGGCGCAGGCTAATCAGCGGCCACAGGCCGCATTAAGTTTACTGCAGTAACTGAGGTAGAGTGATGAACTGCTATAAGGCGGCTCATCACTCTCTAACCGAGAAGGAATTGCAGCATGTCGTTAGTGGTAAATACTAATCAATCATCGCTCGCATCACAGCGTTTACTTAGCAATGCGACCTCGGGGGTAACCACCAGCTTTGAACGCTTAACGTCAGGTTTTCGTATTAACCGTGCAGCTGACGATGCTGCCGGGTTGGTGATAAGCAATGTATTGACCAGCCAGGTTAATGGCTTAGATCAGGCGGTACGTAATGCTAACGATGCCATTTCACTGGTTCAGGTGGCGGAAGGGGCCTTGGATGAAATTGGAGTCAGTTTACAGCGTATGCGGGTATTAACTATACAGTCAGAGAGCGGCATTAATACAGCAGCCGACATCACGGCTATCCAGCAAGAATATAATGAGCTGGCGGCTTCTATCCAGAACATTGCCGATAATACTGAGTTTGGTAGCCTGAAATTACTTGATGGTAGTGCTCAAACTTTGGTTTTTCAAGTGGGGGCTAATACCGGACAAAAAATTGAAATTGATTTGTCTGCTGGCTATGGTAGCGGAGTGATGGGTCTTAATATTGCAGCAGTGCAATTAGGTGTGGATGATGTTGCTAGCTCGCTTAGCACGCTGGATGCAGCCATTTTAGCTATCGACAATGGTCGAACTGAGCTGGGGGCTTGGCAAAATGTGTTGGATACAACAATACGTAATTTGACCAATATCAGTGAAAATGTATCGGCATCACGTAGCCGTATCCGCGACACTGACTACGCCAGAGAAACAACCGAGTTAACCCGCACTCAAATTATACAACAAAGCAGTACTACAATGTTGGCACAGGCAAATCAGCGGCCTCAGGCTGCATTAAGTGTTTTAAATTAATGTTTGTAACTAGAAAAAATGGTGCTGTTTGATTGCAGTCATATCGCTCCATTATATCGGACAACATTCAGGCTAATATCCCGGAGTGACCACCTGAATCGGTCTGATAGTCTCTACAACCACCTGCAAAGGTGGTTTTTTTAATCTAAATAACCCTACTTTTTACGTTTTCGGTACTCCAAGTTTTTTTTCAAAAAAAGTAATAATTTTTCTAAAGTTCTTAATAAGCCGGTCGATAACGTTAATAAGTCAAGTTGCAGCTTGGCTCAGTTAACGGGATACCCGTATTTTAAATATCAGTTGAAGGTAGTACTTTCACCGACAACTAAGGAGTGACTCATGGCTTTATATGTAAACACCAACACCTCGTCGCTGAATGCGCAGCGTCAGCTGTTTAACTCAGGTAATAACTTGGATACGGCGTTCAAACGTTTGTCTTCAGGTTTTCGTATTAACAGCGCGGCAGATGACGCAGCCGGCTTGCAGATTTCAAACCGTTTAACCAGCCAGGTAAATGGTTTAGATCAGGCTGCGCGTAATGCTAACGACGGTATTTCAGTAGCTCAGGTAGCGGAAGGCGCAATGGAGGAGATTACTAACTCTTTACAGCGTATCCGAACCCTGGCGATTCAATCGCAAAACGGTATCAATAGCGCGGATGACAGAGCTGCTTTGCAAAAAGAAGTTGATGCGTTGAAATCTGAAATGACTCGGATCGCTAGCGATACCCAGTTCGGCACAACTAATCTATTGACAGGCTCTTATACTGCCGATTTCTTAGTTGGGGCAAATGCTGGACAAAATATTACTATTGCCCTGACAAACTCTGGTGGATATGGTACTGCTGCACTGGGACTTTCTGGTTTAAGTGTAGCCTCAGTCACTGCAGCAGGTTCAGCTTTAGCGCTAATTGATACAGCAATAGGCACTATTGATGGCGCACGAGCCGATTTAGGTGCGTTGCAGAACAGGTTTCAAGCGACAATTCGAAACTTAACCAACATCTCTGAAAACGTATCAGGTGCTCGTAGTCGCATTCGTGATACTGACTTTGCTCGTGAAACCGCTGAGCTGACTCGTCAGCAGATCCTGCAGCAAACCAGCACAACCGTGTTGGCGCAGGCTAATCAGCGGCCACAGGCAGCTTTATCGTTATTGGGTTAAACTAATACGCGTAGCGGTGAGGTACTTGGGTAAAGTTCTCACCCTACGCGCCGATAAGGAGTCTGAAGATGAGTAGCATTAATGCCAATAGTGCGTCGGTTTTCAGTTATACGGCCACTGCTGATAAAATTGCTAAAGCTGTTGCAGCCGAGCCTAACGTAGTGAATGAAACGTCGCCCGGAGCATTGGCGGTAGCTGGTGTGCAGCCCATAAGCAAAGCTGAATTACAGCAAGCGGTAGATGTAGTAAACCAGGCCGTCGCGTTAGAGCAGCGTTCTTTAAGCTTTTCCATTGATGATGTATCAGGCCGTTCTGTAATTAAAGTGGTAGACTTTGAAACAGAAGAGCTAATTAAACAGATCCCGTCAGAGGAGCTGTTAAAAGTAGCGCAGGATATCAAACGGTTACAGGAAGAAATGGGACAGTCTATAGGCCTGTTAATTGATAAAACAGTATAGAGGTGGATTATGTCTGGTATTAACTTTCTGGGGGCAGCTTCAGGTTTACCGCTTGAGGAGCTGGTATCTACTTTAGTAAAAGTAGAGCGTGACAGTAAACTCGGGCGCATTAATACTACGAAAAAGACATTAAACACCTCATTGTCTGGGGTTGGGCAGCTAAAATCTGCTTTGTCTGCGTTTCAGGATGCGGTAAAAAAACTGAGTGGAAACACCTTAAATGCCCGAATCGCAACCGTTACTCAGCCAACAGAGAATAAAACCTACCTAGAAGCCTCTGCTTCCAGCACGGCCGCGGCAGCGCGCTTTGATATTAAAGTGAACCAGCTGGCATCAGGCAGCCGTTTGGAAAGCGCTGATGCAACCTTTTCGTCTGCTAACGACGTAATTTCCACAACTAATGGCACTTTAACATTTGCCGCCAACGGTAAAAGTTTTGATGTCGAAGTAACCGCAGGCATGACACTTAATGAGCTACGACAAAAAATTAATGCAAAAAGTGATAATTTTGGCGTAAATGCCAATATTATTAATGCTGGCGGTGCTATTGGTACTAAGCTGGTATTAACCTCTGACGAAACAGGCTTTGGCAATGATTTGGTTATCACCAATAACAATGCCGAGCTTGATAACGTCTCAACCGTGGCAACAGGCACCACAGCGGGTTTAAGTGTCATCCAGGCAGCACAAGATGCCATTATTGAAATTGATGGTATCACTGCTAACAACGCCAGTAATACCTTTAGTAATGTTATCCAGGATGTCACCCTTACCGTTAAAGCGGTGACGCCTGATGGTAACAATGCCAGTGTGAATATTGCCACTGATAATGCCAGTGCAGAAGCAAACATTCAGAATTTTATTAATAACTATAATGTGCTGGTTGACCAAATTGCTAACCTGACGAAAAAACGTACTTTAGGCGCAGACGGTAAAACTGTGACTGCAGAGGGGGGGGCATTAGCTACGGATCAATTACCAAAAAACATTATGTCGCAGTTACGTGGTTTATTAGGTAATGCCATTGGTGGTGCAGATGCATCAATATCAACCTTATATTCGTTGGGCATTACATTTCGCGAAGATGGTAAGCTTGAGATTTCCAGTAGCTCTCAGTTTGGGGCGGATTCTGGCCGTAAACGCTTTGATAAAGCACTTAGTGAAAACTACGACGCTGTGGCTAAGCTTTTTGGCGGCGATACGGGGTTGGCAACAACACTAGATGATTTTTTAAAAGAGTTTACAAAGTCAGGCGGAATTATTGCCAGTAAAGAAAATTCACTGAAAACACAAATTGATAAAAACACTAAAGATTTAGACGCAGCTAACCGATATATAGCTAGTTTCGAGCAAACTTTGCGTAGCCGTTACACTGCATTAGATGCTTTACTTGGCTCAATGCAAAATATGGCCTCTACTGTGACGGCTCAACTAACAAGTCTGCCCGGTTTTATTACCAATAAATCTAAATAGTGGAGTGCATCATGAGCTATGGCATTAAAGCATACAAATCAGTTGGTATTAAAGATGATCTTGCGGTGGCAGACCCCCACCGTGTTATTCAGTTGTTAATGCAAGGTGCTTTGGAAAATATGGCTAAAGCCAAAGGTTGTATTGAACGCAAAGATTTTGTTGGCAAATCAGAGTCAATTTCGAAGGCGATAAACATTATTTCTGCTTTACAAGGTTGTTTGGATATGAGTGCAGGACAGATTTCCGATAACCTCTTTGCTTTATACGATTTTATGCTTGACCGGTTAATTCAAGCCAGCGGTGAGAAAAGCATTGAAATGCTTAATGAAGTAATGGAAATTCTGCTCACTATAAAAGGTGCTTGGGATCAAATTCCGGTTGCAGAACGTGAGAAAGGCTATCAGTTGCAGGCCCAGAAACACCAGCAGCAAGCAGTGGGCGCTTAATGCATTTAAAAAACAGAGCGCAGCGTTGTGAAAAGCTGCGCCAACAAATCGAAAAGTTGGTACGTAAAGAGATGTACCCAGTTGAGAGCTTGGTAGAACTTATTGAGCAGTTAAATGCTACGCTCAATCAACCTGCTAGCCCAGATGACAACATCGCTGAATATTCAGCTTTCTTACAGCTAAATCTTGACTGGCTGCAGTTAATCATGGCACAACTGTCAGCAGAAAAAGACGCCGTAGCTGTCAGCATGAACAACATCAGGCAGGGTAGAAAAGCTCTGCGTAGCTATGGTCAACACAACTAACTAAAATCAGGCATACCGCATGCTGAAGTATATCAACTACCAGCTACACTCTGATCAAAAAATCCAACAGCAGCTTGAACGTGACGCTGCAATTCAAATTGATAAACGCCTTAAAGCAAACCTTGCGGCTTTTTCTCAGCATATGCCCAGTATTTTGCCGCTAATACAGGCTTACAAAGTTCAGCAATACTCGTTGTTTTGCACAAAACAAGGCGAAATGAATATCGTCAATTTTGCCACAGGTCGGGTCTGGTATAGTGATAACGCTACTAGCGAAGTTGCTGAGGAGGTTAAAAGTTTTTGTCAAAAAGCACCCTTTACAGCTTTAAGCACTATTCATCCATCTGAACAACAAGATTGGCAAACAGAATCTAAACCAACCAGTATAGACGTGTTGATTATGTTTGGTCTTGGTTTAGGTTATCAGTTAAATGATTTACTTAGTAAAGTAAAAATAAAATACTTAATCATTTATGAGCCAAGCTTAGATGTTTTATTTTGTAGTTTGCAAGCAAATGATTGGCAGAAAACCTTTGATATCTTAACCAAGAGTGGTACGCAGATTTTTTTGCAACTAGAAAATGCTGGCAATTCGTTGTCTGAAGACTTAATTGAGCTAAGCGCTGTTATAAAATTTGAGCGAGTTTATGTTTATCGGCATTATTTTCATGCAACAATGGATAGGGTTGTTGAATATCTATTATCTGGACGTTTTAAATTAGGAGAACAGAATGTCGAGATTGCTTCGTTCTTGCCTTATGATGATTTTAATGATTCAGTCTCTGAGCGGGCTGGCAATGTACTCGGTAACAAAAAATTTGAATTGAAAAGAGAAGCAAGCCAGCTGTACGATAGAAATTTGTCTGCTTTCAAAAAATATTACCCAAATATCTTTTGTCAGATAGAAAAGTATAAAACTCATAGTTGGGTGTGTATACTGGATGATTCCGGAAAAGATAATATATTTCATAAAACGCGTAGGGCGTTTTTTTACCATGATAGTGAGCAAGATTCCGAAGAATTGGTTTCTTATTTCTCACTTAATCCATCTAAAGATAATGTTGCCTTGCGCCAAAGCTCGACTGGTAAATTTGACCACTATATTCATTTTTCTTATGCTGAGAAAGTTGAGAAATTAATCGAAAAAAATATCCTCGGACATCTCGAACTGCCAGCTGAAGTAAGTTCACTTGTGGTTTTTGGTATATGTCTAGGCAGGCACATTGATGTTTTGCTTAATAGCTATACTATACAAAATTTATATATCTTTGAACCGAATCTAGATTATTTTTATGCAAGCCTTCATGTTTTTGATTGGGATGGTTTATTTAGCGCGGCTGCTAAGGGAGGTCAGCGAGTTTATCTAAATCTTGGAGGCGATGGTTCTGATTATTTCAAAGATATAATTGCTCAGTTTTATCTTGCAGGTCCTTATTCTATTGCCGACACCTATATCTTAACTTCTTATTACAATAATAGGATGAGTAAAGCTATAGCAGAGCTTCGCGAAGAGTTAAAAGTGGTGTTGGCTTTTGGAGAATATTTCGACCATGTTCGATATGGAGTAGCGCACACTTACCACAGCTTGACTCATAATCATCTATTCCTTAAAGAAAATAACGCTTCGTATAAAGATTTAGAAATATTAAATATGCCCGTTTTTATAGTAGGCAACGGACCGTCATTAGATGTAAATTTTGATTATATAAGAAGTTATCGCGATCGAGTAATTGTTATCAGTTGCGGCACGGCTCTCTACTCGCTTTATAAATATGGTATAACACCTGATTTTCATGCAGAACTAGAACAAAACAGAGCTACTTACTGCTGGATTAATAGGGTGGAAGATAAATCATTTTTGCGCAAGATTAGGTTGATAAGTATAAATGGTATACATCCTGAAACGGCGTCGTTATTTAAAGATGTTATGTTATGCTTCAAGAGCGGTGAAGCATCAGCAAATCTCTTTAGAAATGGCTTACAGAGGTTAGGCTTTAAAATATCTGAGATATCATATGCTTATCCTACAGTAAGTAATTTAGCATTAAACTTTGCCTTGCATGTTGGATTCAAAACAATTTATCTCTTTGGCGTAGATTTGGGCTATGCTGATGTAAAGTATCATCACTCTAAAGCTTCTGCTTATTATAAAAAAGATGGGTCAGAGATATTTAGCTATGAAAAAGCTCATGGCTCCGGCGATCGAGTTAAAGGTAATTTTCGCCCCTATGTATATACAAAAAGGGAGTTCAATTTGTCTAGAAAACTTATTGAAGACGCTATTAAGAGTAATAAAGGAGCTGCAGAGATTTATAACTGTAGTGATGGGGTGAAGATTGATGGGGCAATACCGCTTAAGGTTGATAATATTTTAATTAAAAACTTAGGTTTTGATAAAGAGCACGGAATAGTAGAGTTTTGTGACAAAGCATATTATTCAGATTTAAAAGGAAGCTCTGAGCTCGTTTTTTCTAATCTTAGTATGGAAAAGCTTTCCATAAGCGTAAAAGAATGGCTAGCTATTCTTGAACAAGAGGTTATAGACCAGAATGGAGCTAGAGAAATAATTAGGGCGCAGTGGGGCCTGTTACATAGAAAAATAGCCTGTCTAGACGATCCAACACCTTTTCTTTTGCAAGGGAGCTTTTACTACTTTGGGGGCATCATGACAAAATTAGCGGCAAATATAAGTAATAACAACCCCCAAGTATTGGCTTGTTTTAATGAAATTAAAAAGATTTGGAGAGAGTATATTGAAGTTGCAAGTACAGAGTTTTTTGAAGAACCTATGAAATTTGATGATGTGGATGTTTCTCACTTGTTTTCTTAAAGTTACGCGAACTGGACTTTTTATATAACTCTTCCATAATTCTAATACGCGCCAGATCCATACGGCGTATAAATAGACCTAAATTGTTCAGCATTTCTGCCGGGGCACTGGATAATCTCTAAAGGTTTGGTAAAAAATGTTTGCGGCTGTCTGCTTCTGATGCTGACGAACATGTTGATGCCACGGGATTGGTGTGTTTTTTGTGTAAGCGTAACAGCAACCACACCTTGCAGTGTGGCTGCTGTTCAGTAAGGCAGAAGTTGTTGTAATTGCTCATGGGTATTGGCTTTGGGCAACTCTGTTAGCAACCGGCATAAGTAATCATAGGGTTCCAGACCGTTGATTTTGGCGGTTTCAACCAGGCTGTACAGTGCCGCACTTGCTTGTGCTCCCGTCTTGGTATTGGCAAATAACCATGCCTTACGTCCAATCACGAACGGTTTGATTGCGCGCTCAGCACGGTTGTTGTCGATATTTAATCTGCCGTCATCCAAGTACCGGATAAGCTTAGGCCACTGATTCAGGCTATACGTTATAGCGGCTCCCAGTAAACCTTCTTTCGTGACGCTCTCGCTTGATTTATCCAGCCAGCTTTTGAATTGCTCCAACAGTGGCTTGGCTAGCGTTTGTCTGGCGTCATATTTCTTATCAGGCGGCACGGTTTTTAATTTACTCTCCAGTGCATAAAGTTTCTGGATATGGTTAAGGGCCACATCCGCCTTACCCGTTTTGCCTTTGCCCTGCGCTTTTTGTGCTTCAACGAACTTACGTCTGGCATGTGCCCAGCAGCCGACTAAGGTTGCGTGGGTTTTCTCATATCCGGCATAACCATCAACCTGCAGGTAACCGCTAAGCCCCGCCAGGAAGTCGGTGGGATGTATACTGCTGCGGCTATCCTGATAATCAAACAGCACCAGCTTGGGGCCGGTACTTTGCTCTAAGCCACAGCCATATACCCACATGTAGCAGGTGCTTTTCTCAACATCCAGCACATTAACCGTGGTTTCATCTGCCCACAGCACCGGCTGCTTCAGAAGCTCGGCTTTCATTAACGCCAGTAGCGGTTTCAGTTTCTCTGCACAGGTTATCAGCCAGCGGCTCATCGTTTGACGGCTAAGCTCAATACCGGCCTGATTAAACAACTGCTCCTGACGGTACAGCGGCAAGCCATAGTGCATTTTGCTGCTGATGATTTGGGCAAGCAGACTCGGTGTGGCCATGCTTTTCGGGATAACCGCCGGTGGCACATCGGCAATCTTAATGTCCACCTTCATGCCATTGGTCTCACACTGCCGGCAGCTGTATTTGAGCCGCACGTTTCTCAGCACCCGGATTTGTGCTGGCACGAACTCGATTTGCTCACTGACTTCTTCGCCCATTTTATGCAGCGCATGGCCGCAGCAGGCACAGGTTTTATCGTCAATGTCATGGATAACGTCAACGCGCGGCAGCTCAGGGGCAATCCTTGGTCGGCGTGGCTTAGCGGCGGATTTCTCAGCGCTCTCGGTCGTCTGAGTATCTGGCTCTGTCGCTACTGAATCGTCTTCAATCAGCTGCTCGGCCTCATTTAACACCTCGCCTTCACCTTCATAGGTTTCACTGCTGGGGCTGAATTTCTGGTACTTCGTCAGATTGTAACGCTCCAGCAATTGCTGCAGCTTGTCCGACAGCTGCTGGTTAACCCGCTCTAATTTGGCGATGCGTTTATCTTTTTGCGCCAGTTTGCGCTCAAGCTTTTGCGTCTGCTCAAGCAGCATACGCTTAAGCGTTTCGATATCGTCAGGTAAGGATTGAGGTGTCTTTTTCATGGCCGCTATTGTAACGGCCAATCGGGCTAAGTGCTTGGTAAGATTTAGATTGTTTTGGATGCGATCACAAGGATTTATAGCCGATCGGCATATCAACCGACGCTTTGGTAATGCAGTGGCTGATGTGCGGTGATTTTTTGAATATCGACACCTTGCAACAGCCAATGCCACTGCTGCTCGCTAATGGCTAACACTTTACCTGGCATTTGCCGTGGCCAGCGAAACTTGTCTTTTTCAAGCCGTTTGTACCACAGGCAAAAGCCGGTGCTATCCCAGTACAGCACTTTTAACCGGGTGCGCTGCTGATTGCAGAACACAAACAGTGCGCCACTAAAAGGCGAGAGCTGCATCTCTTGCTCGACCAGCAACGATAAGCCATTAATGGATTTACGAAAGTCGACTGGCTGTTTATGCAAATAGACCTTGGGCACATCGAGGAACATTTTCATTATCAAAGCGCTCTTAGCAAGGCCGCTAACCACAGGGCATCGGTGCCGGCTGGAAACTGCAATTCCACATCACGCTTACGGAGTAAAATGGATTGATTCAGCTGCAAGCCCTGTGGCGTGAGCTCAACAAAGCCACCGTCATCATCCTGAAACGCCAGCAACTGACGCTTGCGATAACTAAAATACGTAGGAATGATGCCCTGGCGTTTTGCAAATTCAGTTTGGGTGAGACCACTTTGGGCTTGCTCGGCAAACAAGGCCAGCCATTGTTCTTTGGTGCGGTGCATGATGATTACCCTGACAGTTGATAGTGGCAGTCAGGGTAAAGTTGATCAGTTAGGATTGGAATGTGTGGTTGGCGTTACGCTTACTTTTTTGTTGTTCATTAGTGAGTGTAACACCAACTACACCGCAAGGTGTGGTTGATATTACGCTGACGTTCATTATTCTATTCCCGAGAAGTAAAGCCTATTCAGGCGTGACGTAAGCGATCAGCTCGCGGCCAAAGCCCAAGGCTGCACTAGCCTCAGCATAGCGAATATAGTTGTCGATGTTTTTGCCAATCAGAAAGTTTTCACAAAATATCCGGCTAAAATGTGCCTGCTTACCAAGACTTCTGTCCTGCCAGTAATTAGAATGCGAATTGGTCAGGAAAACTTCGATAGGAAAGTTGGTTTGCAGCGACAATAAGCGATAGCCGCACGCCGAGATAAAACTGATTAAGTTTTCATGATTAAAATAGCTGAGATGCTCCGGTGGCGCAAACCATGTATTGTCGGTGTAGCCTTGTTGTTGCAAAGCTAGTTGGAAGTCTGAATAGTCATTCGGTACTTTAATTCTCAGGGCGGAATTGGCTGACAACAGGGGTTTGAGTATGGCCATGGTTTGGAACGGGTCCAGCACATGCTCCAGCACGTTTTGCAGGTTAATCAGGCCAAAGGTGCGGCCTTTATAATTTGTCAGGCTTTGTTCAATGCTGCCTTGCTGAAAATATGGTAACAAATGCGGGTTGTGCTTACTGATGCCAAAATCGGAGTAGTCACAGCACGCAAGCTCCCAACCAAAAGTTTCAAATGCGTTGACAAAAAAACCTTCACCGCAGCCCAGGTCAAGTAAGCTTCGCGGCAGATTATTCTGTTTTGCTACCTGGTGGGCGACACTGGCGATATTGTGAAAGTATTGCAGTTCCTGCTCAGTATAAGTGCTGTGGTAAGAGCCTTCAGGTACCTGATAGTACTTAGCATTATAATGCGCCTGTAGCTGTGCTTCAGACGGTTTCGGCATCGCTTCAATAAAACCCAGCGCATGGCGTTGTTCGGTAAATTTGGCTTGGTCAGACATTATTGCGGTTACCTTTTAGCAGTGGCATCAGCTCAGTAAGAGTATGCAGCCGCGTTTTAGCGTCATAGCCTGGTTTAGCCTGCACATCCTTATGGCAGCCTGTCAAAATTCGGACGGTTTGGGCACCTTTTTTATTCAGATTAACGAAGTCTTTTGCCGGGTTATCGCCGATATAAACCAGATCCTGCCAGCGGCATTGTTCTGCCTTTTGGATTAACTCAAAACAATAGGTAGAAGGTTTAGCATGCTTTATGCCAAAACGGTGAGTAATAAATATACGTTTAAAATAAGGCGCTAAACCAAGCGCCTCTACTTTGTTTTGCTGCACTATTTTATGGCCGTCGGTAACAAGATACAGCGGAGCTTGCAGGCTTTGCAGCATGTGCCGGTGTGCTTGCGGCATTGTCAGAGCCGGTTTGTGCAGGCGGTAGCGACTTACGCAGTTACGGATATTGGTTTTCGTAGCCAGGTTGTACGGTGCTAACCACTCGTCAAAAATACGTCCGCGGCCATGGCTGTCTAACAGTTGGCATAAACGTTGAAAACTGGATTCTGCATCTAGTTGCCAGCGCTGTTGCGCCATAGCGGCTACAGTGCGAAAACCGCTTTCGACGAACTGACGTTCGTCATATAGGGTGTCATCCAAGTCAAAAATCAGGATCATACTGATAGGTATCCATGCTGTAGCGCAATTGCCTGATTTGCTGCGTTGCTGCGGTAAAATCGCTAAGCTTTGCTTCTGGCTCTATGGCTTGCAGAAAACTCCAATACAGGCTGTCCAACCCCGCTACTATGCTCAGGGTAGAGGCACCGCCAAAACGGCTGTTACACTCTATAACGTGCGGCTTGCCGCTGGCATCAATAATGGCCTGCATTACCACTGGGCCTGTTAGGTTCAGCTGTGCCAATATATGGCTGAACTGCTGTGCTAAAGCAGCATCGCTGAAGGTGGTGCTGATTTGCGATTCGCCGGCAACAACTTTATCCCGCTGTCGCAGTATCAGGCCTTTTACACAGCTGTCTCTGTCCAGCCAGGCGTCGATACTGATTTCTTTGCCACTTTGCATGGGCTGATAAATCGGTGCCTGCAACTGCCTGGCATGCTGTTTGGCTTGAGTTTTCGTCAGGGCCAGGCCGATAGATTTGGCCCCGGCACCAAAACGCTCTTTCACCACAAATTGCTCTGCGTTGATATCGTCGATCTGTAATGAAGCCGGAATAATGGCTAACTGATGTTGCCGGCCAAATTCAGCGAAGGCCAGTTTATCCAGGCACAAGTTAATGCCGGCCTCAGGCGACACAATAATGTGAATGCCGGCGTCAGCAAAGTAATCGCGGTTTTGCGCCCAAAACAATAACTCTGCGTCCCGGCTGGGTAAGATGACCTTGATGTTGCGTTCAATACAACCACGGCGCAGTTCGGTTTTATTGGCATGGATTGTGGCAGGCATTTGCCAGAAACTATCGGCAAAAGCTCTGCTTACGCTTAAAGGCTGCATGTCGCCAGCAATAATGCTGCCGGTTGGAAACAGCCGCAGCCAAGCTTGCCTGGCTGCTTGCAACATAGGAATTTTGGCTCCGGCACTGGTTAACAGCAATGCGCTGCCGGACAGTGGCTCTGTCACAGCAAATCCCAACTAAGCGGTGTGCCCATCGTCACATCCTGTTTTACTTTACGGCCAAGAAATTGTGGCAAATATTTCGGTGCTAAACCGAGCCCCGGGCGCACTGAGCGCAGGTTTTCTGTAGTAAACATATCACCGGCTTTCATATCTTTAGCAATATAGAGTGAACGACGGTGTACCCTTGAAGCAATCTCTTTCTCGGTACAACCATAATGCACAGTACCAAGCGCGTCATGCGCGCGGGCAGTTTCTTCTACCAGCATTTTTAATTCATGAGGTTCCAGCGAGAACTCTGCATCAACTTCTCCGCCGTTTCTGTCCAGTACAAAGTGTTTTTCAATGACGGTAGCGCCTAATGCGACAGCTGCGACGGAAACGCCTACTCCAGGAGTGTGATCCGACAGGCCGATCTGGCAATTAAACAGTTGAGCTAAATGGGGAATGGTGCGTAAGTTCGCATCTACCGGGCGGGCAGGGTAGTTGCTGGTGCATTTAAGTAGAATAAGATCTTTACAGCCGTTATCCCGCAATAATTGCACGGACTCGGATAACTCTGCTTGTGTTGCCATTCCGGTTGACATAATAACTGGCTTGCCGGTTTTAGCCACAGCCGCCAACAGACCATGATCGATATTTTCAAAGGATGCGATTTTGTAACAAGGCACATTAAGTGACTCAAGAAAATCTACTGCCGTTAAGTCAAACGGCGAGCTAAATGCCAACATTCCTTTGTTATTGGCATAATCAAAAATCGATTTATGCCACTCCCACGGTGTCATAGCAACTTTGTATAAGTTATACAGCGATTGACCTTGCCACAAGCTATTTTTATCAGCGATAAAAAACTCGCGCTCGTGCACATCCAGAGTAATGGTATCTGGTGTGTAGGTTTGCAGTTTGAGTGCATGTGCACCTGCTGCTGCGGCGGCATCCACTAGCGCCATCGCTTTTTCCAGTGATTGACCGTGATTACCAGACATTTCGGCAATGATAAAAGGGGGCTGATTTGACCCAACCAGACGGTTACCTATATTTATCTCTAACATTATCTATTCGCCACCACGTTTAATATTTGCTCTACCACTAAAGGCGTTCCGGCATTATCCGGTACCAGGTTTTTCGCCCGCCGGCCAATCTCGTCCAGCAGTGCTGGTTGGGACAGGTAATAGCATAGTTGCTCTGCAAAGAACTCTGCTGACATTTCAGCAGCCTGACCCAACCAGACACAGGCACCAAGCTTGTTCAGATACGCCGTTGTCGCCTGCTGATTTTCGGCAACGGTTACGACTAAGCCTGGCAGGCCACAAATACTCCTTTCCCAATGTGTGGTACCACCCGCACCCAGCATGAGTCGTGCTTTGCGCATCAGTGTTGCCATTGAAGTTGTCTGAATATGCAATTGCACATCAGGCAGGTTCGCCAGTTGCCGTTGCAACATAGCACGCCACGGATTATTTGCCCCAATCACTATATCGGCTGTTATACCCCGAGGCTTTAGCATTACTAGCGCATTAATTGCCATACTGGTTAGATTATCGGCATCACTCCCCCCGAAGCTGATCAATAAGTGGTTGGCCAAAGGTGTCGCGGACGCAGAATAGAATTCATCACGTAGCAAGGCGAACTTAGGACCGAGCAAAGTACGACAGTGAGCAGGAATAAGTCCCTGATAACGCAGGTGTTGGTCTGGTAGCAGATTTTGGTCAAGTAACAGCTCGCAGTCCAGCGCTCGGTTCGCCAGATCATCTATGACCATGACATACTGACAGCGTTGACGTAATAATTGGCAAAAAGTCGCAGTCAGTTGATAGTGATCTACTATCAATAAGCGGTAGTCGTGCTGCAACGCCGCCAACAGCAACTGACTCTCGTGTTCTTCGTTTAAAGGCTCTGATATTAGAGAAATAACATTAAAGCCTTGCTGTTGCAGCCAGGCAATTAAATGTCCGGATTCAACCCGACAGGCAAAATCACAAACTGCACCCCGTTGCTGTAACGCTTTTGCCAACGTCAGACAACGCATAATATGGCCACTGCCACGCGCTATTGAGGCATCAGCACGAAACAGTACGCGCATCTCAGCGACTTTCCTGTAGTAATATCTGATACAGCACTTCCGCGCGTCGCCAATCTTCGATAGTGTCGATATCTTGCACCAAATGGTCAGGTAAGACATACATACGGGAGCGCTCCCCGAATATCTTTTTGTTGCGATCTAACCAGGTATCCGCTTTAGCCCAATAAAGTTGTCCTGCATCGTGAAAAGTCGGTGGTAAATCTTGCGACCGTTTGCCGATGGCAAGTGGGTCGAATGGCGTGACTCCGCCCAGTTCGGTTTGTAGCAGAGCCCGCTGGATCGGGAAAGAAAAGCGGGCACTGGTAAAGACATAATCAGCTGCGGTGTCATGTAGCAGGTTTAGGCTCTGTTTTACAACGTCGGAGCTGAGTAAAGGTGCGGTAGCGTAAAGGCAGGCGCAATGATCTAATTGCCAGTTCAGCTGTCTGAGTCTCAGAATGGCATCCCGGATCACCGCACTGGTACCGGTATAGTCGTCCGCGAGGTTGGCGTCGCGGATAAAAGGAACTTCAGCGCCAAAGCGGACAGCGATGTCGGCAATTTCGCTATCGTCTGTCGATACCACAACTTTATCGACTACACCACTGGCGAGCGCTGCCTGGATCGGGTAGCTCAGCATAGGTTGGCCAGCAAAATTCTTAATGTTTTTGCGTGGGATGCGCTTGCTGCCGCCTCGGGCAGGGATAATTGCAACGTTCATCAGATGCTCTCTAGCAAGCTCTGCAAGGTGTTTATTACCAATTGTTGATCTTGCGAGGTTAAACCGGGAAACAGCGGCAAGGTCACAGCTTGTTGATAATATAGCTCGGCCTGCGGGCAGTAACCTGCTTTAAAACCAAGTTGCTGGTAATAAGGCTGTAAGTAAATCGGAATGTAGTGCAAATGTCCGACGATGCCGTGTTGCCTTAGAAAACTGATACAGTCTCTATGTTGTGTTTTATCGATGTTAATCAGTCTAACGACATACAGGTGATAGCTACTGTAACTATCCGGTAGTTGTGTCAGAGGACAAACGCCAGGCATTGACGCAAAGGCCTGATCGTAAACTTTGGCCAACTGGTGGCGCGTGTTGACGAAGGACTCCAGTTTAGCAAACTGACTAAGACCAAGGGCCGCTTGCAGATCAGTTAAGCGATAGTTAAAACCCAGCAGTTGTTGCTGATAGTACCAAACGCCATGACTGGGCTCAGTCAGCTCTGAACTCTCAGAAGTGATACCATGGCTACGCAACATCTGCATTTTTCTGGCAAGTTTCGGATTATGCGTAGTCGCCATCCCACCCTCACCGCTGGTAATGATTTTTACCGGGTGAAAGCTAAACACACAAATATCGGAATAGCGGCAGTTGCCGATAACGTCATGCTGATAGCGAGCGCCGATCGCATGCGAGGCATCTTCGATGACATAGAATCCGTAGCGTTCAGCCAGGGCAGCAATTTGCTTCATCTCGCACGACTGGCCGGCAAAATGTACCGGTATCACAACCTTGGGTAAGGCGTTTTCTCTCTTAGCCAGTATTAACTTTTCTTCCAGCGCACTCACCGAGATATTGCCGGTGTGTAACTCGATATCGACAAAATCGACATTGGCGCCACAATATAATGCGCAGTTAGCTGAGGCAACAAAAGAGTTAGGGGATGTCCAAACCCGATCACCAGGCCCCACGCCCAGTGCCAGACAGGCAAGATGTAAAGCGGAGGTGGCGCTATTTACTGCGACGGCAAACGGAACCTGGCAATAGTCTACAATGGCTTGTTCGAAGGCTGGAACCCTGGGGCCTTGTGTTAACCAATTTGACTGTAATACCTCTTGAACGGCTGCCAAATCCTCCGCATCGAGTTGTTGTTTGCCATAGGGAATCATAAGTCAGCTACCAGATTACAGTGTCGGATCTCATCGACACTTAAAAAGTGGGGGTTAGTGTCTGAGACGTATTCGAAGCCTTGCTGAACCAATTTACCCGATTCCCCCAGTGCGTTGGTGGTAAAATCATTACTTCGGTTAAAAAACTTTATTGCTGGTGCAATAACAAAATGGTCATTGAATTCGTAAGTATGGAATGACATATCTCCCGGACACATCATTTCATGCAGTTTTTCTCCGGGGCGTATCCCCACTAGCTTAATCGCTAATTGCGGTGCCATAGCTTTAGCCAGATCAATAATGCGGATTGATGGGATTTTAGGTACAAAAATTTCGCCACCGAGCATACGTTCAAAGTTCTTCAATACAAAATCTACACCTTGTTGTAAGGTGATCCAGAAGCGCGTCATCTCCTGGTGGGTGATCGGCAGATGATCGGCTCCTTGATTGATTAATTGCTGAAAATAGGGCACGACAGAGCCTCTTGAACCCACAACATTACCATAGCGGACGACGGAAAATCGTGGTCGGCTGCCACCTGTCATGTTATTTGCAGCGATAAAAAGTTTGTCGGACGCGAGTTTGGTTGCGCCGTACAAATTGACCGGGTTGGCGGCCTTGTCCGTGGATAATGCGATAACTTTTTCAACATTGGTTTCTATGGCGGCATTAATCACATTTTCCGCGCCGTTAATATTGGTTCTAATGCATTCAGTCGGATTATATTCTGCAGCAGGGACCTGCTTTAATGCCGCGGCATGGATCACATAGTCAACGCCATGCATAGCCCGGATTAACCGCTGTTCATCACGAACGTCGCCGATAAAGTAACGCATGCAGCTTTGGTGATACTTTTGCTGCATTTCATACTGCTTAAGCTCATCGCGGGAGAAAATAATGATTTTTTTCGGTTTGTAGCGGGCCAGCAAGGTCGCAGTGTATTTATGTCCGAAGGAACCGGTGCCGCCGGTAATCAGTATCGTTTTATTATCAAACATAGTCCGCCCTCTAACGTGGCTGTTGGCGCTGCCATCCTCTGTTAACTGAACGATAGCATAAATTATGCCGAAACCAATAAAAGTGTCAGTAAAATCAAGCTGCAATTACTTTTGTCGTTGATATTTCATACAGCGCTGGTCGCCGCTGTGGTGATTGACTATACTTAAGGTTAAACACAGAGCGCGGGGCATGGCCAATGAAACTTAATACCTCAACGGGTCTGAATACGCTAAATCAGGCACAACTGCAGCAGGAAAATTTGTTAAAGAAGCTGGCTAATGGTCGGCGGATAAACAGTGCGGCTGATGATGCCGCCGGTTTGCAGATTGCCAACCAGCTTAGCAGCAGTATTAACGCCAAAGCTCAGGGCGAACGCAATCTGTATGATGGTATCTCGTTATCCCGGGTTTATGAACAGGCATTGCAAGGGGTTAACGATAACTTTGCCGAGCTTGGCCGGCTGGCTGTCGCCGCAGGAAACGGTATTTACGGCACCCAGGAGCGGCAGGCGCTACAAAAGGAAGCCAACGGGTTGTTGGATAACGCCCGACAAATTATTGATAACACGGAGTTTGCTGGTAAAAAGCTCTTCGGTGCCGATGCCAGTATCAATTTCGAATCTGGTAACGGGGCATTGAGTTTAACCACTACTGATTTGGGCACGGCCTTGCAAAGCCAAAATGCCTTTAATCTCGACCTGACTAATCCGGCGGGGGCCGCCCAGGCGCTGGGGCGCATTGAGCAGGCTCGCGATTTTATCGGTGCTTTGCAGGCAGAGGCAGGAGCGGAAGCGAATCGTTTTGCCGCCGCCGCCCGTAACTCATCAGGGCAGCAGGTTGCCGAATCTGCTGCCCGCAGCCGGATTGCTGATCTGGATTATGCCCGCGCCAGCAGTGACAGAGCGGCAGCCAATATTCTGACCCAAAGCTCAATCAATGTGGCCATGCAAGCCCGCATTTCCTCTGAGCGAGCGTTATCCTTACTAAGCTAGTTTCAGCACCGCGTTACCTGCTGGTTTTTTGACGTCGATTAAGCGTAAGCGTCAAAAAACCAGCATTTTACCTTGCAAGCCAGCGCTTAGCTTGTACAATGAAAATAAATAATCAGAAAAATCGCGCTGTTATGTCTCTCACACCACCGCTATATATCTTTGATTTACAGCCACAACGGGCTGAACGTTTATCTACTGTACTGAGCTTTGTGACCGAACCGCATCAGTTGCTCGGTGCCGATACTTTACAGGATAAATTGCAGCAACAGCCTGAATCCGTAGTGATATTGGGAGCGACAGGTGTGGTTGAACCCGCGGTGCTGGTCAGGCAATTTCCGGCCTCGGCGTTTCTGGTGATTGGCGACGCCCTGTCTTATCTGCTCGAGCATGCCAATGTGGTTGGCGTATTAAGCGAGCCCTTTGTTTACAGCAGCCTGACACAGCTACTGCGCGATGCCCAGCAATATCACCGCCTGCTCCCCACCCATAAACAACCGGAATTACTGGCGAAGTTTGATGGCATGGTGGGGCAGACTGCCGCGATGCAAAAAGTGCGGTTCTTAATTCAGCAAGTAGCGAAAACCGAGGCCAATGTGCTGGTGCTCGGCCCCTCCGGTACCGGTAAAGAAGTGGTAGCGCGCAATATTCATTTACTGTCGAACCGTGCCAGCGGGCCCTTTGTGCCGATTAACTGTGGTGCTATACCGGCAGAACTGTTAGAAAGCGAGCTGTTCGGCCATGAAAAGGGCGCCTTTACCGGCGCGATTTCTACCCGCAAAGGCCGTTTCGAACTGGCGCAGGGTGGCACTCTGTTTTTAGATGAAATCGGCGATATGCCGCAGCCGATGCAGGTGAAATTACTGCGAGTATTGCAGGAGCGTATTTTTGAACGGGTAGGGGGCGCTCAGACTATCAAGGCGGATGTCAGAATTATTGCCGCCACCCACCGCGATCTGGAAACCATGATCGTTGATGGCAGTTTTCGCGAAGATCTGTATTATCGGCTGAATGTCTTTCCGATTGAAACACCGGCACTAAGCGAACGCGCTGATGACTTGCCGCTGCTGATTAACGAACTTTTGAACCGGCAATATCAGGCGCATCAGGCCCGGGTGAAATTTACCGAACGGGCGATTGAAAGCCTGAAGTTACATAGCTGGCCCGGTAACGTGCGTGAACTGGCCAACCTGCTGGAGCGGCTGGTGATTATGTATCCGGATCAGGTGGTAGATGTCGCTGAGTTGCCAAAAAAGTATCAGCATTTGGAAGTCGATTCCTATCAGCCGGTGTATCCGGAAGCACTGCAAGAGCGGGATTTACTGAATTCACTGTTCCAAAGCTCTGAACCCGAGCCTGATATTGACAATGACAATGTAGAGCAAACTGATAGCGCCGAGCTGCAGCTGATTTTTGCGCAAAGTTATGCGCAGCCGGTAATGCAGGATTTGCCCGCCGACGGTTTGGATTTAAAGGAGTTTTTGTCTGAGCTTGAGGTGCGGTTTATTTCACAGGCGTTAGAGCGCCATGATTATATTGTGGCCAGAGCTGCTGAAATCCTCGGTTTGCGTCGTACTACCCTAGTCGAAAAAATGCGCAAGTATAATCTGGGGAAAGAAGAGTAACGCCGCCGCTCCGGTGTCCAGTGTGAACAAAAGCTAAGTAGTAAACGTCAACACGCCCTAATAGGCAAATCACGGCTGACGTTTTTTTGACTCTAAATATCTATTAATAATTAATGCCTTATGCTTGGCATGCTCTCTGCATATACAGTCGTTATGCAAGGCTAGAGAGTATGTTGTGTTATGTCAGATCCTGTTTGTACTGTTGCCAAGGCAGACGCTGTGCCATCGGCTGGCCAGACCCAGCCGTTGGTCATATCAAACGCTGCCCGGCTGGAACATATTCTGCGCGCCTTACCCTCTGGCGTCATTATCCTCGATGCCAAAGGTCGGGTTGCCGAAGCGAATCCTCAGGCCTGTAGCATGTTAGGCGAACCCTTGTTGGGGCAGAGCTGGTTACAGGTGATTGGTCGGGTATTTCAACCCCGCTCTGACGATGGTTTGGAGGTATCGCTAAAGGATGGCCGGCGCTTAAAGATCGCCATCAGCGCACTACACCCGGAGCCCGGGCAACTTATTGTTATGACGGATTTAACCGAGACCCGGGCTCTGCAGCACCGGCTGCATCATTTACAGCGCTTATCGACGCTCGGCAAGATGATGGCCACGTTGGCACACCAGATCCGTACCCCTTTATCCTCAGCAATGCTGTATGCCGAAAATCTGACTAACAGTAAACTGGCCGCGGCACAACGTGGCCAGTTTCAGCAGAAGCTGGTGTTACGGCTGCAGGAGTTAGAGCAGCAGGTAAACGATATGCTGCTGTTTGCCCGCTCTGGCAGTGCCCAGGCGGTGCAGCCGTTGCAGCTGAGCGCTTTGCTACAGCTGTTTCAGGAACGTAGCGAAACCCTATTGATGCAGCACCATGCCAGGCTGCAGCTGACAGCTCCAGACACTGAGGTGCAGTTGCTGGGGAATACGCAAACCCTGTGTGAAGCCCTGCTTAATCTGTTGCAAAACAGCTTGCAGGCCTGCACTGAACCTTGCCTGTTCCGCATTGAGGCTCGGCTGCGGGGAACTGAACTGGTGTTGCTGCTCAGCGATAACGGGCTGGGGATCCCGGATGCGATTCTGCCGCAAATCTTTGAGCCTTTTTTCAGTCAGAAAGCCGGAGGCTCCGGTCTTGGCCTGGCCGTGGTGCAGGCGGTATTGCAAAGCCACCATGGCCAGATTAGCTATCTTAAACCGGCACAGCGGCCGGCAGGGACACTCAACGGCGCTTGTTTTGAGTTGCGTTTACCTTGTCTGGCTGCCGATCTCATCCCGACTGCACAGGAGATTGCCTATGTCTGAGCTTAATCTATTGATTGTTGAAGACGACAACGGCTTGCGCGAAGCCCTGACCGACACCCTGCTGCTGGCCGGCTTTACGCCGCTCAGCGTGGCAAGTGCCGAGGAAGCGTTATTGCTACTGCAAAAACAGCAGGTGCAGTTGGTTATTTCTGATGTTCAGCTCGGCTCGGTATCAGGTTTAGGTTTGCTGAAAACACTACGGCAGCAATACCCGCAGTTGCCGGTATTGTTGATGACAGCCTATGCCAGGGTGCAGGATGCGGTAGAGGCCATCCGCCTGGGGGCTATCGACTATCTGGCGAAGCCCTTTTCGCCGGAAGTGCTGGTTGCTATGGTTAGCCGTTATGTGCAGCCAGCAACGCAGAGTGCACAGCAGCCGGTAGTGGCCGATCCGCAAAGCCTGGCGCTGTTGCAACTGGCGCAAAAGGTTGCCAAAAGTGATGCCAGCGTGATGATTACCGGCCCCAGTGGCTCCGGTAAAGAGGTGTTAGCGCGTTATATCCATCAGCAATCCGGTCGTAGTCAGGCGCCTTTTATCGCGATTAACTGTGCGGCGATTCCGGAAAATATGCTGGAAGCAACCTTATTCGGCTATGAGAAAGGCGCCTTTACCGGGGCAGTGCAGGCGTGTCCCGGCAAGTTTGAGCAAGCCAATGGTGGCACCTTGCTACTGGATGAAGTGACAGAAATGCCGCTTAACCTGCAGGCTAAACTGTTACGGGTGTTGCAGGAGCGCGAGGTTGAGCGTCTTGGTGGTCGCAAGGTACTAAAACTGGATTTACGGATCCTAGCCACCAGTAACCGGGATCTGCGCCAGGCGGTGGCTGAAGGCGTACTGCGCGAAGACCTCTACTACCGGTTAAATGTTTTTCCACTTGGCTGGCCAGCGCTAGCCGCGCGGCCGGGCGATATTCTGCCACTAGCCAGTTTTTTACTGGCGCGCTATGCCAAACAGCACGGCAAGGCTACACCAGCTTTCAGCGAGGACGCAGAGCTGCGACTGCTCAGCTATCATTGGCCGGGTAATGTCCGGGAACTGGATAATGTGATACAGCGGGCGCTGATCCTGCAAACTGGCCCGCAAGTCACCGAGCACGATATTCTGCTGGAAGATCTGCCCTTTGTTCCTAGCATAGCGCTTGACGACCATACTGAGCTGCCCGCAAGCGACAGCAACTTTAAAAGCGAACTGCATCAACAGGAGCATAAGCTGATATTGGCAACGCTGCGTGCCTGCGACAACAGACGTAAAGAGGCGGCGGCCCGGCTTGGTATCAGTGATCGTACCCTGCGCTATAAACTAGCCAGAATGCGCGAGCATGGTATAGAGGTGGCATAACCCTTGCTTTAGTCCCTGTCAGAAGCAGCAAATTTTTGACAGGCACTATTATGCAAATCAAAGGTCAGGCGTTATACGCACAAATGCAGTCCATGGCCAGCCAGGCCAGAGCCTTACCGGCAGACGCTAAACCTGCCATGGATATCGCGCCGGTTAATGGTAGCCAGTCTGATTTTACTACCCTATTTAAAAATGCCTTGGGCAACGTTAATACTCTGCAGCAACAGGCCGGTGCTATGCGCAATGCTGTTGAGCTGGGCGATCCCCGGGTATCGCTGGCGCAGGCCATGATTGCCTCGCAAAAATCTTCGTTAGCTTTTGAAGCCACGGTGCAGGTTCGCAACAAGTTGGTCGAAGCTTACAAAGAAATCATGTCGATGCCGGTTTAAATTGGCGCCTGTTAGGAGAGTATTGTGGCAGAAAATCAATCAACAGAGCTGGCGCTGAGCAACACTGACTTTAACCCGGAGCCGGCCGCACAACCAAAAACCGGTATCATGGGCGCCTTCAATAGCGGTGGCGACTTGATGCGGCAATTGACGCTGGTGATCGCGCTGACGATCTGTCTGGCGATTGCCATTCTGATTATTTTGTGGGCCAGAGCGCCGGAACTGCGGCCACTGGGTACCTATAGCACTCAGGAATTAATCCAAACGCTGGATCATCTGGATGCGCAGAAGTTTAAGTACAAACTGGAAGGTAATGTCATTCTGGTTCCGGAGAATACACTGCAACAGGTACGGCTTAGTTTATCCCGCGCCGGTATGAGTAACGAACCGTCTTTGGGTACGGAGTTTTTATTGCAGGACAGTGGCTTTGGCGTCAGTCAGCGGCTGGAAATGGAGCGTTTGAAGCATAGTCGCGAGCAACAGTTAGCCCGCACCATTGAAGAGCTGCAAAGTGTGGCTCGTGCTCGCGTATTACTGGCAATCCCGAAAGAAAATGTGTTCGCCCGCCAACAAGCACAGCCGTCGGCGACCGTGCTGGTAACAGCGCGCGGCGGGCGGGTGATCCGAGACAGCGAAGTGGATGCGATTGTTGATCTGGTCGCCTCTGCGGTACAAGGGCTGGCACCCAGCCGTGTCACTGTGACCGATCAGAATGGCCGCTTATTAAATTCCGGTTCTATTGATGGCAGCGCAGCACGCAACCGCCGCGAACTGGAGATCCAACGTAGCCGCGAAGACGAATACCGTCAGAAGGTTGACTCTATCCTGATGCCTGTGCTGGGCGTAGGTAACTACACCGCGCAGGTTGATCTGGTCATGGACTTTACTGCCGTAGAGCAAACGCAAAAACGCTTTAACCCGGATCTGCCGGCAGTGCGCAGTGAAATGATTATTGAGGAAAACAGTGTCGGTGGTGGCAGCAGTGGTATTCCCGGTGCGCTGTCCAATCAACCACCGATGCCGTCCGCTATTCCTGAACAAGCAACAGGTACGGCATCACAAGCCGTAGTACCAGGGCGGAATAGTCGTGAAGCGACCCGTAATTTTGAGCTGGATACTACCATCAGCCATACCAGTCAACAAAGCGGCGTGATCCGCCGGCTGAGTGTCTCAGTCGCCGTTGACTATAAAGCCGCTACTGCCGAGGATGGCTCGGTTGCGATGACACCCCGCAGCCAGGCGGAACTGGAAAATATCCGGCGTTTATTGCAAGGTGGGGTTGGCTTTGACGCCCAGCGTGGTGATACTATCGAAGTCATTGCCGTACCCTTTGTACGTGAAGCTGTCGATGCTGACGTCAGTACACCTTTCTATCTGGAGGACTGGTTCCTGCAAGTGGTGAAGGTCGTAGTCGGTGGTTTGCTGGTGATCGTGATTATGTTGGCGATTGTCAGACCTATGCTGCAAAAACTGATGAATCCGGCAGATACCAGCGATACTTATGACGAGCATTCATTATCACAGGGCTTGGATCTGGGCGATGATTTTGATGCCACTGCCTCGGTGTTTGACGATAAAGCGGTGGGCTTTGCCCCGGATGGTACCCTAATGTTACCTGACTTACATGGTGATGAAGATTTGTTACGCGCAGTGCGGGCTCTGGTTGCCAATGAACCTGAACTGTCCTCTTTGGTCGTCAAGAACTGGTTAGCTGAAGATGAGTGAGAAAAAAGCCGTTAAAGAATTTGATATCAGCAAGCTTGACGGTGTTGAGAAAGCTGCCATCCTGCTGCTGAGCTTATCAGAAGAAGATGCTGCCCAGATCCTGAAACATCTGGAGCCGAAGCAGGTACAGAAAGTGGGTTTGGCGATGGCACAAACCACTGATCTGAATCAGGCCAAAATTGCCGCGGTGCACCGGCGCTTTATTGAGCAGATCCAGAACTTCAGTACCATTGGCTTCCAAAGCGAGGAATTTATCAAGCGTGCTCTGACAGCAGCGCTGGGTGAGGAAAAAGCCGCTAATCTGATAGACCAAATCGTATTAGGCGGTGGCGCCCGCGGTCTGGACTCGCTGAAGTGGATGGATTCAAAACAGGTTGCCAATATTATCCGCAATGAGCACCCGCAGATCCAAACCATTGTTTTATCCTATCTGGAGCCGGAGCAGTCAGCCGAAATTCTATCCCAGTTCCCGGAGAAGGTGCGGCTGGATCTGACGATGCGGATCGCCAACCTGGAAGAGGTACAACCGGCGGCGTTACAAGAATTAAACGAAATTATGGAGAAACAGTTTGCTGGTCAGGCCGGTACCCAGACCGCGAAGATGGGTGGCCTGAAAGCGGCTGCCGATATTCTGAACTATCTGGATACCAACCTGGAAGGTCAGCTGATGGATGCTATCCGTGAGCATGACGAGGAAATGGCACAACAAATTCAGGATCTGATGTTTGTGTTTGAAAACCTGATTGATGTCGATGATCGTGGTATTCAGACGATACTGCGGGAAGTGCAGCAAGATGTGCTGATGAAAGCACTGAAGGGCACGGACGAGAATCTGAAAGAGAAAATCTTCAAAAACATGTCGAAACGCGCAGCTGAGCTGTTACAGGATGATCTGGAAGCCATGGGGCCGGTGCGCGTCAGCGAAGTGGAAACGGCGCAAAAAGAAATTCTGTCGATTGCCCGTCGCTTATCTGATGCCGGTGAAATTATGCTCGGTGGCGGTGGCGGTGAAGAATTCCTCTAAGGCCAGCTGAATGAGTAACCAAGATGCGTTCCGTTACAAGAAACCGTTCTCACCAGACGCAGAGGTCGAAGATCTGCTGCGTGCCTGGCAGACGCTGGATCTGACTGCCGAGGTGGAGCAGGATGAGACCACCAACGCACTGAACCTGAAACGGCCGACCTCGTCAGTGGTAGCCCAGGAAGAAGACAGCAGCGAAATCAAGCCGCTTACTGCGGATGAGATTGAACAGATCCGGCAGGCTGCGTATGAAGAAGGTGTAGCTCAGGGTAAAGAAGAAGGCTTTAGTCAGGGTTATCAGGACGGACGTTTGCAAGGTCTGCAGGATGGCACGGCGCAGGGATTGGCTGAGGGTAAGAAACAAGGCCTGATGGCAGTGCAACCGGAAATTGATGAAAAACTGGGCCAGCTGACCTTGCTGCTGGACCAGCTACAACAACCGTTGGCCGGTTTGAACCAGCAGGTAGAGCAGAGCTTGCTGGAGTTAGCCCTGGCAATGGCCAAGGCGGTGATTGGGGTCGAGGTCAAGACCAATCCGCAGGTGATCCTATTGGCTGTACAGGAAGCAACTGCCGCATTACCACTGAAAACCGAACTGATGCGGATTAAATTACATCCTGATGATCTCGCCATTATCCGTAGTCATTACAGTGACGAGCAAATACAAGCCCAACACTGGCAACTGCTGGCCGATCCCTTGCTTGAGCGCGGTAGTTGCCTGGTCGAAGCTGAAAAAACCAGTGTTGACAGAAGTTTGACGCAACGCATTAACAGCAGTCTGGAACACTTCCTGCATCAGGCCGATAACGAACACTAATCAGGCCCTCCGGCCGTTGTGACAGTGAGCTAAGATGGCTGAACCCGCTAAACTGCAGCAGTTTTTGCAGCAACAACATCAATTTATTCAATCCAGCAAGCCTGCGGTGTCCGGCCGTTTGGTGCGGGTCGTCGGTTTGACCCTGGAAGCCACCGGCTGCAGCGCTGCCATTGGTCAGGCGTGTTTAGTTGAGGGTGCCCGTGGCGATCTGCTGGCTGAAGTGGTTGGCTTTGCACAGGATAAAGTGTTTTTAATGCCGCAAGAGGATATCGAGGGCGTGGTACCGGGTGCCAGGGTAACTCCGTTACTGCAGTACAAAGGGGTACCTCTAAGTATGAGCTTATTGGGGCGGGTGATTGACGGTGTTGGCAGACCTCTGGACGGTAAAGGCCCCATCGCGGCGACGCAGTTTAGCAGTGGCAAAGGTAAAGCCATAAACCCTTTACACCGGCGTCCGATTAAACAGCCGCTGGATGTCGGCGTCCGCACTATCAATGCCATCCTGACAGTGGGAAAAGGCCAGCGTATGGGCCTGTTTGCCGGCTCTGGGGTCGGAAAGAGCGTACTGCTCGGCATGATGACCCGCGGCACTGCCGCAGATGTTATCGTGGTCGGGCTGGTCGGTGAGCGTGGTCGGGAGGTAAAAGAGTTTATCGATGAGATCCTGGGCGAAGACGGTAAAAGCCGGGCTGTGGTCGTGGCGGCGCCGGCAGATGTTTCGCCGCTAATGCGGCTAAAAGGCTGTGAAACTGCGGTTCAGGTTGCGGAGTATTTCCGGGACCAGGGGCTTGATGTGTTATTACTTATTGATTCGATCACCCGCTATGCCCAGGCCCAGCGTGAAATAGCGCTGGCCGTTGGTGAGCCGCCCGCGACTAAAGGTTACCCCCCTTCGGTGTTTGCCAAATTACCGGCACTGGTTGAGCGGGCCGGTAACGGTTCTGGCCACCAGGGCTCAATTACGGCCTTTTACACGGTATTATCTGAAGGCGATGATTTACAGGATCCGATTGCCGATGCGTCGCGGGCGATCCTGGATGGTCATATCGTGTTATCGCGGCAACTTGCTGACGCTGGACACTTTCCTGCCATTGATATTGAGAAGTCAATTAGCCGGGTGATGCCGGCCGTTACCAGCGAAGAGCATCAGTTACTGGCGCGCAGTATTAAGCAACTCTATGCCAGCTACCAGCAAAGTAAAGATCTGATCGCTATCGGCGCCTATGTTCGCGGTAGTGATCCCCAGTTGGATCTGGCTATTCAGTTGTTACCGCGGATCAATCAGTTCCTGCAGCAGGGGATGAAAGATGTGGTGCCTTACGATGATTGCCTGAGCGCATTAAGCCAGTTGGCGCCAAATCAGCGGGGTAGAGCATGAGTAGTAAACTGGCCCTGCTGATCAAAGTACAGAAAGAACGCGAAGAGCAACTGCAGGCAAATTTTGTCCGGGCACAACAGATGTACCAGCAAGCCGAGCAAAAATATCAGGGGCTTGCGCAATACCGCACTGACTACATCCAACAAAGCCAGCAGCAGGGCTCAATAGGGCTGGGCGGCAGGCAGTATAACCAGTTTCTGGCCTTTATCAGCAAATTAGATGAGGCATTAAGCCAGCAAGCGCGGGTGGTACAGCAAAGCCGAAACGCAGCTGAACAACGCAAACAAAGCTGGTTGAAGATGCAAACCAAACGTAAGGCATTAGAGAAATTGCTGCAGTTAGCAGCTGAACGTGAACAGCTGACGCAGGAGCGGCAGCAACAAAAACTGGCAGATGATTATGCCCTGCAGCGCTTTATGCAGCAGCGGCTGTTGCTAAACAGTGACTAAGCAGAGGCAGCGGGTCAAACCGACAGCGTGAGCTGGCGCGCCGATGTCATTACCCCGGGTCACTGAAAACTGGCGCGAATTTTGAATGTAATTTGTCAGCAGTACTGTGACAAGCATTTTTGCAGCGCAAAGATGGCGAACAAATAAAGCCCAAGGTCAGTCAGTGCACAAGCTAATACTGACCGCAGGCGCAAGTAGCAACGGATTACAGGTATATCTCTATGACGCAAGGTGTGCAGATATCAATGCTGTTAAACCCGGCAGAGTCGCTGGCATTTAGCGAAGTGCCGGGTTTTGCCACTACGGCGGAGGCTGGCTATAACGGCGAAACCACTTTTGCCCGCTTGCTCAGTGACGAACAACAACAACAGTTGCCGCAGCGGCAGTCTGTTGCCGCTGTACCCAGCCAGCTTGCCTCCCCTGAACCCGTTGCAGAAGCTGAGCTGACTCCGCTACCGGTACCAGCCGTTGTGGCAGCGGATCCGGCCGGGCAATCAGTGGCAGCAGCTGCTGAATCAATACCAGTAGAATTGTCTGATGCGGACATTGCCGTCTGGTCCGAAATTTCGTTACCGCCTGTTGAACCTGAGCCGGTTGCACAGCAGGCGGCTATTTCCTGGTTGGGCTTAATTGAACAGGCAAACCAAACCAGTGCACAGTTGGATAAAAAGCGTTTTATGGCGATCCAACAGCAGTTAATGCAGCACCAGGTAATTGAACAGCAAATCGGGCCTGTACCAGAGTCGCCATTATTACCGGCAGAGCAAGCAGAGTTAATTTTCAGTCAGCAGTTTGACACCACAAGACAACAGAGCAGTAGCAGCCCGACAACTAAAGTTGGCACGGCGCAGCAATTATCAGAGCCTGTAATATCTGCGCCCGCTATAGCGGCGTCGGCTACTGAGCCATCAGGCACCGAGGTTGAGCAAGAAACGGCTCAAGCCAACCTCGACCCCGTGCTGCAACTTCAGGCGAAGTCGGAGCGAACCGCTGTCACGCAAGCAGCGGCTGATTTAGAACGTACGATCATGCAGCCGGTGGTCAGTGCCAAAGCTGCAGGCGTTACCGACGGTCAGGCTGATAAAGCGATAGTCAGCACGCCGACTTCTGCTGTGCCGCAGACGCCACTTCAGCCAGCGATAGCTCCGGAAACTACCTCTGCCGCGCTGCTTACGCCGGAGCAAGAAGTTGTTGAACTGATGCAACAGATGCTGCCGTCCCAAGCGGCTCAGCAGACAGCCCCGTTGAGTAGCAGTAAAGCCGTCGCGGATCCAACAGTGCCAGTGGATAAAACGCCGGTTGAGCCAGTTGTTGTTATTAACGATGTAGCTGAGGTCGCTACCCTGGCTGTTACGGCAGCGCCTCAGGCTGTCAGCCAGTCTGCGGCGCCGCTGCAAGCTGCGGTTAGCCGTGTTGCGGGAACCTCGCCGGCAGCAAAGGGAACAGCGGAGCGGCATAGTAAAGTTGACAGCGAAACAGCGTCACGCGAACGCAGTGCTGGTCGTAACGTCAGCCTGACAGATGCGATTCCGCCAGTGGAAACCAGCGCAGACAAAGCCTTGCCGCCGATTAGTCGGTTGGAGGTCGTGCTAGCCGCAAACAGCGCCAGCGCAGTGCAAGTGCAAGCTGGCAACTTAGCTGAAACGACGACCCAATTACAAAACCGGTTTGAGCAGCAGCTTATACAGCAACAGAAAGCGGATGCTCCGGTTGCCAGTCCAGAGCTGAGTGCGAAATTAAAGCAACTGAATCTGCAGCAGCAGGATGCCACTTTGCAGCTGCGTGAGCGGGTGCATGTAATGGTCAGACAAAATATTCAGGTTGCCGAAATCCGGCTTGATCCTGCAGAGCTTGGTCAGATGCAGATCCGGGTAAATCTGCAGCAGGAACAAGCGTCAGTGCAATTTATCGTGCAGCAGCAAGCAGCAAAAGAACTATTGGAGCAGCAAATGCCCCGTTTACGGGAAATGTTACAGCAACAAGGGATCCAATTGGGAGAAGGCCAGGTGCAGCAGCAAGAGCGGCAGCAAACCGGTCAGAATAGTCAGGGGCAGCAGCAAGGCACAGAATTGGCTGATACAGGCGATGACGCAATGCCGACCCAGCAAATTAAGGTTAAGCTTTCTGAGCGTTTGGTTGACTACTATGCTTAAGCAACAGCCAACTGTCTGACTTTTCATTTACAAAGTTTCGGGCCGGTGAGCATAATAACATCTTTACAGTGGGGCTGAGGGAGCCGTGGTATGGCGGAAAATGAACTGGAATTGGTCGATCAGGGTGCAAAAAAGAAAAAACTGATCATTATCGGCGCAGCGGCCGGCCTGCTACTGGTATTGGCGGTGGTGGCATTTTTTCTGTTAAGTGGCGGTGACAGCAGTGCGCCTGTAACCACTGAGCAAGCTGGTGTTGAAACCGGCGCTGGCCCAACCGTGGCGCAGGGCTCGGCGCTTTATGTGCAGATGCCACGACCTTTTGTGTTTAATGTTGCGGGGGCAAACCGGGATCGGCTGGTACAGATCCGGGTGCAACTGATGGTCCGTGGCGATGCCAATCAGGCGCTGGCGATGCGGCATATCCCATTAATTGAAGGAACTTTACTGGCGACCTTTAGTACCGCCAGTGCTGATGAATTAATAACGTCAACCGGGAAAGAACAATTAAAGAACAAAGCGCTGATCGATTTGCAAACCGCGATGCTGGATGTGGTGGGCAGTGCTGTCGTCGCAGAAGTTTTGTTTACCGGTTTTGTGATGCAATAACAAGAGTGAATAACAGTGTCTGACTTACTATCGCAGGATGAAATTGATGCGCTGTTACATGGCGTCGATGAAGTCGAAGAAGAAGAAGTAGATAGCAGCGATGGCGCCGATGGCGGGCGCACGGTGCAGTTTGACTTCTCATCCCACGACCGTATCGTTCGTGGTCGTATGCCTACGCTGGAAATGGTAAACGAGCGGTTTGCCCGTCATATGCGGATCAGTTTGTTTAATATGATGCGCCGCACTGCCGAGGTGTCAATCAACGGCGTGCAGATGATCAAATTCGGCGAATATGTTCATACCCTGTTTGTACCGACCAGCTTAAATATGGTGCGGTTCCGGCCATTAAAAGGTACCGGCCTGATCACCATGGAAGCGCGTTTGGTGTTCATTCTGGTAGATAACTTCTTTGGTGGTGATGGTCGTTATCACGCCAAGATTGAAGGCCGCGAATTTACGCCAACAGAGCGGCGTATTATTCAAATGCTGTTAAAACTGATTTTTGAAGATTACAAAGAAGCCTGGGCACCGGTAATGGATGTCTCGTTCGAGTATCTGGACTCTGAAGTCAACCCGGCAATGGCGAATATCGTCAGCCCGACAGAAGTGGTGGTGATTAGCTCCTTCCATATCGAACTGGACGGTGGTGGCGGCGATTTTCATGTCACCTTGCCGTATTCGATGTTGGAACCGATCCGCGAACTGCTGGATGCGGGTGTGCAGAGCGATAAGGAAGATACTGATCTACGCTGGTCAAAAGCGCTGCGTGACGAGATTATGGATGTGAAAGTTGACCTCAGTACCAAGATGCTGGACGTGGACTTGACCTTGCGTGACATTATGGAACTGAAAGCCGGTGACATTATCCCGGTTGAGATCCCGGAGCATATCACGGTATTAATCGAGGACTTACCCACCTTCCGCGCTAAGCTTGGCCGCTCACGGGACAATGTAGCGCTGAAGATCACCGAGAAAATTAAGCGGCCAGAGTCGGCGAAATCCGAAATGCAGGTCTTTACCAAGGGCGGCAGGCGCCTGGATAACGATGCCGATATTTTAGAATTAGAGGCTGATTTAAATATCAGCGAACGAGACAGAAGGTAACGAAGATGGCAAATGATCAGGACACCATGGATGAATGGGCAGCCGCAATGGCGGAAGCCGAAGGCGGTGCTAAAGCGGTTGAGCTGGAAGAGCTGAGCGATGATAAAAGTTCTGAGGTGGACAGGCGCAAGCTGGATACAATCCTGGATATTCCGGTTACCATTTCGATGGAAGTCGGACGCTCAAAAATCAGTATTCGTAATTTGTTACAGCTAAACCAGGGCTCGGTAGTGGAGTTGGACCGTATCGCCGGTGAGCCATTGGATGTATTGGTAAACGGTACCCTGATCGCGCACGGTGAGGTGGTGGTGGTTAACGATAAATTCGGTATCCGTCTTACTGATGTAATCAGTCAAATCGAACGTATTAAGAAGTTACGTTAATGGCCAATACTGATTGCAGATCATTGAATAAAGGCGTGTTGTTGGCAGTGCTACTCTCTGCTAGTGCTGTGCAGGCAATATCGCCCGAAACTGGTAATCCGACAGCCGTAGCGCAGGCAGTTGCAGAGCAGACAGAAACAGCAGAGCCGGCAAAAGATGAGCAGAGTAGTGCGCCAGCGCCAGCCACTGCCAGTAAGACCGCCACACCAGCTACTGGTCCGAATCAGTTCACCGAGCGCAGCGCGGTGCTTAATCCGGGCAGCGAGCAACGCAGTTCGCCGATGACGATACTGCAAATAGCCAGTTCTCTGACGCTGGTTATTTTACTGGTACTGGGTTTGGGCTGGTTATTCAAGAAATTGACGCTACGCTTGCCCGGTGGACGCCATATCAAGGTGGTAACGGCTATGCCACTGGGGCAGCGAGAAAGGCTGTTAGTTATTGAAATACAAGGAAAACAGCGGGTTATTGGCGTCACTCCACATAGTGTTAATTTCCTCTTTGAATTAGAAAATCCACTTCCTGAAGAAAAGTTGGCATCAGATTTTCATACACAGCTGCAGTCATTCCTGAAAAAATAGAAGTTGGCATGCTGCGAGTGTTGTTTATTCTGTTGCTGGTGCTGTTAAGCCCACAACTGCTGGCCGATAACGGCACCTTATCGGCCGTTACTGTTACGACTAATCCAGATGGTTCTCAGTCCTACAGCGTGACGCTGCAGGTGCTGGCCATTATGACGGCGCTGAGCTTTATTCCGGCGATGGTCATTATGATGACCAGTTTCACCCGTATTATCGTAGTGTTAGCGATCTTGCGTCAGGCTATCGGTTTAATGCAAACGCCTTCTAACCAGGTGTTAATTGGTATCACACTATTTCTGACGTTCTTTATCATGGCGCCGGTCTTTAAGAGCATTAATGAGCAGGCGATTCAACCTTATCTGGAAGAAACCCTAAACCCGGTGCAGGCATTGGATGCAGCCATAGTGCCGTTAAAAGCTTTTATGCTGCATCAGACCCGGGTAAGAGATCTGGATACCTTTGCTCAGATCGCCGGTTTAGAGGTTGCGGAAAATCCGCAGGACTACCCGATGACGGTGGTGGTACCCGCCTTTGTCACCAGCGAGCTGAAAACGGCGTTTCAGATTGGTTTTATGTTATTTATCCCATTTCTGATTATTGATTTGGTGGTGGCGAGCGTACTGATGGCGATGGGTATGATGATGCTATCGCCAATGATTATCTCGTTGCCGTTTAAACTGATGATGTTTGTACTGGTTGACGGCTGGATCCTGGTGATGGGCACCCTGGCGACCAGTTATGGAGTCGGCACATGAGTCCGGAAACCTTTGTTGACGTATTACGGGATTCCTTGTTTATCGTTATCCTGTTGGTCAGCGCCATTATTCTGCCATCGTTGTTTGTCGGCTTAATAGTAGCAATCTTCCAGGCGGCTACCTCGATTAACGAGCAGACCTTAAGCTTCTTACCACGCCTAATTGTCACCCTGCTGGCGCTGATTTTCGGTGGTCACTGGCTGGTGCGGGTGATTATGGATTACACCACTGAACTTTATCAAAGCATTCCGCAGATAGTCGGGTAGGGCAGTACCGATGGAAATTTTGATGGCAACCCTGATGCAGACCATAGCAGATTTTTTACTGCCGCTGTGTCGGGTATCCGGTATGCTAATGATTATGGCGGGTCTTGGTGTCAGGACAATTCCAACCCGAATTAAAACCGGATTAGTAGTGTTAATTACTCTGGTAATGATGCCGATGCTGCCGAAAACCATCTACCCTGAACTCATTTCATTTGCGATGTTACTGGAGGTATTGCTGCAGCTGACCATCGGCTTTGCACTGGGCTTTATCTCACTGATGTTTATCAATACTTTTATTTTAGCGGGGCAGTTATTGGCAACCCAAACTGGTTTAGCTTTTGCTTCGATGGCAGATCCGGCCAGCGGGATTTCGGTGCCTGCTATTGGTCAGTTTTATCTGATCCTGGCTACCTTGCTGTTCTTTGTCTTTAACGGCCACCTGATTATGATCCAAATGCTGGTATTCAGTTTTGAGACGCTGCCGATCAATGGTCAATGGTGGGATGTAACCAGTTACTGGACCGTTGTTGAATTCGGTGGCTGGATGTTTGCTACTGCTCTGGCTATTGCGCTGGCACCTATTGTCGCCATGTTAGTGGTGAATCTGTCCTTTGGTATTATGACCCGTGCCGCGCCGCAGTTAAATATTTTCTCGATTGGTTTTCCAATCACCATGCTATCCGGTTTGCTGATTTTATGGTTGACGCTGGATACTTTCTTATTTCATTACGAAAAGCAGTGGGAGCATGTCATCGACTATAGCTGCCGGCTGATAGGCTGTTAGGAGGCTGACGTGGCAGAAGATTCCGGCGCCGAAAAAACCGAACAGCCCACGCCCAAGAAGCTGCAAGACGCAGCGAAAAAGGGCCAGATCGCCCGCTCAAAAGACCTTGGCACGGCTTTTGTTTTAATCGGCAGCGCCGCCGCCTTACTGATTTTTGGCAAGATGTTAGCGATGGCGATGTTAAACATCGGCCAACGGCTGATGCGCTTAGACCAAAAAGATATCTTTGAAACCAACAGTATGTTTACCGCCTGGGGGGACGCCGGCAGAGAGCTGGCGGCACCCTTGGCCGGCATTTTTTTACTGATCCTGATTGCGGCCTTTATCGGCAATATTCTGTTAGGTGGTTATAACTTTAGTTGGGAAGCCGCAGCACCGAAAGCCAGCAAAATGAGCCCGCTCCAGGGGTTCAAGCGGATGTTTGGTTTACAGGCATTAATGGAGCTTGGCAAAAGCATTCTAAAAGTAGCGGTAGTGGTCGGCATTGCCTATTTGCTACTAAAGCTGTTCTTTATGGATATTATGGCGTTGTCGCTAATGAGTGAGCCAAATAATATCGAATCGGCACTCTATTTTCTTGGCTGGTTGTTTTTAGGGTTGTGTGCCAGTATTTCAGTAATAGCGCTGGTCGACGCACCCTATCAAAAGTGGCATCACACCGAGCAGTTGAAAATGTCGTTGCAGGAAATCAAAGACGAGCACAAAAATACTGAGGGTAGCCCGGAAATCAAAGCCCGGATCCGCCGCACCCAGATGCAGATGTCGATGAAGCGGATGATGCAACAGGTACCTACCGCGGATGTTATCGTCACCAACCCAACGCACTATGCGGTGGCGCTGAAATATGATCAAGGCAAGTTCCGCGCGCCGGCCGTGGTTGCGAAGGGCGTGGATGAGGTTGCGATGCATATCCGTAATATTGCCAGAGAGCATAAGATCCCGGTGATTGAATCACCGGCACTGGCGCGCTCAATTTATTACACTACCAAGCTTGATCATCCAATCCCGGAACAATTGTTCGCCGCAGTAGCGCAGGTACTGGCTTATGTTTATCAGCTTAACCTTTATCGCAAAGGCAAGGGGAGCAGGCCGAAAGCACTGGCTAAAGAGTTGCCAATCCCACCAGAGGTGCGTCACTAACGCTGTAATTTTCAGCACTTAGTACAGCTCACTAACAGACTGGAATAGTTCTTGCCTAAGCAGGGGTAGTGTCAATACCTTGTCAGGCCGCTCATGCAATTTGCTCAGTATTTCAGTAAATTTGATAAAGCTCATCTTCAACACCTAAAAGGGATCGGGACGCCCATTTTGATTCTGGCCGCATTGGCGATGGTCGTGCTACCGCTGCCACCGTTGATGCTGGATATCCTGTTTTCTTTTAATATTGCGCTGGCGCTGGTGGTACTGTTGGTGACGATATATACCCGCAGACCGCTGGATTTCGGTATTTTCCCCAGTGTATTGCTGGTTGCCACTATTCTGCGTCTGGCATTGAATGTCGCCAGTACCCGTGTCGTGCTGTTGGAAGGTCATAATGGCGGGGATGCCGCAGGGGCTGTGATTGAAGCCTTTGGTTCCGTGGTTATCGGTGGCAACTATGCCGTTGGTATCGTGGTGTTTCTGATCCTGATTATTATTAACTTTGTCGTCGTTACCAAGGGCGCTGGCCGTATTGCCGAAGTATCAGCCCGCTTTACTTTGGACGCGATGCCCGGTAAGCAAATGGCGATTGACGCCGATCTAAACTCAGGCTTGATTACCCAGGAAGAAGCACGCAAGCGCCGCGAGGAGGTGACCAGTGAAGCCGACTTCTATGGCTCGATGGATGGTGCCAGTAAGTTTGTAAAAGGTGATGCCATTGCTGGTATCGTGATACTGGTGATTAACCTGGTTGGCGGTATTTTTATCGGTATGGTGCAGCATGGCCTCAGTTTTAGCCAAGCGATGGAAATCTATACCTTGCTGACCATCGGTGATGGCCTGGTGGCCCAAATCCCTGGCCTGTTATTGTCAATCGGTACCGCCATTATTGTCACCCGCCAGAATAAAGAGGGCGATCTTGGTAAAGAGATGCAAAGCCAGCTTGGTGATAATACCCATGTGCTTTTTGTTGCCGCAGGGGTTATGACCTTGATGGGGGTAGTCCCAGGCATGCCACATTTCGCCTTTCTTTCATTGGCAGCGCTTTTGGGTGGGGTGGCCTGGTATACGAAAAAATTGGCAACCACTAAGGCTGCCCAGTTACAGCAGCGACCAACCAGTGCCAGCAATGCGATGAGTGATGTGCAACCGGTAAAAGAAATTGGCTGGGATGACGTGCAAGGCGTGGATGTGATTGGGCTTGAAGTTGGTTACCGTCTGATCCCACTGGTAGACAAAGCTCAGGGTGGGGAGCTGTTAAATCGAATCAAAGGTGTTCGTAAAAAGTTATCCCAGGAGCTGGGATTTCTGATCCCGCCGGTACATATTCGCGACAACCTGGATTTGGAGCCAAACAGCTATCGGGTGGCCCTGATGGGAGTCACCAACGGAGAGGGTGAGCTGCGCCATGATAACGAGTTGGCAATCAACCCGGGCCAGGTATTTGGTACAGTGAAGGGGATTGCGACCCGGGATCCGGCGTTTGGCCTGGATGCGGTCTGGATCAGCAAAGATCAGCGAGAGCATGCGCAGACATTGGGCTACACCGTAGTAGACGCTGCGACAGTAGTGGCGACCCATCTCAGTCAGATCCTGACCAATAATGCGGCCAGTTTGCTGGGACATGAGGAAGTACAAAATCTGCTGGATATGTTGGCTAAGCATTCTCCGAAGTTGGTAGAAGGTCTGGTACCCGATACGCTACCGCTAACCGCCGTAGTGAAGGTACTGCAGAATCTGCTGCACGAGGGGGTGCCGATCCGCGATATGCGTACCATAGTGCAAACTCTGGTCGAGTACGGGGCTAAGAGTCAGGATATTGACGTCCTTACCGCTGCTTGCCGGATTGCCCTGCGCCGGTTAATTGTGCAAGAGGTCGTTGGTAGCAAACAGGAAATTCCGGTTATCACCTTTGCACCTGAACTGGAGCAAATGCTGCATCAATCGATGCAGGCCGCCGGTAATGATGGCGCTGGTATAGAACCGGGGTTGGCCGATCGCATTCAACAGTCGCTGCAGGAAGCTCATCAGAACCAGGAATTAACCGGTGAAAGTGCGGTGATGCTGACGTCAGGAATTTTACGCTCAGTGATGGCACGATTTGTGAAGTACACCATTCCAGGATTACGGGTGTTGTCGTATCAGGAAATTCCGGACGATAAGCAGATCCGCATTGTCAGTGTCATCGGTCAGTCGAACTAGGAGTAACTCATGAAAATTAAACGCTTTGTTGCCAAAGATATGCGCAGTGCCCTGGCCGACGTTAAGGAGTTCCTTGGACCGGACGCCATTATCCTGTCCAATAAAAAAGTCGCTGAAGGCGTGGAAATCGTTGCCGCCATTGATGCTGAGCCGGCTGTCCCGAAAGCTAAAGTTGCTGCTGCACAGGTCGAAGACATTACACCTCCGGCTAAGCGCAATGAACCCAGAGTTAATCTGGCCATTACCGACGAAGCAGAGCCAGCAGATTCACTACGTGCCTTGCTGGAGCGTCAAATGCAAAAGCAAGGGCAAGTGCCGGACGCGCCAAAAGCTGCCAGCGCTGCGCCCAAACCCACGCTGCAAAAAGCCAGTCAGTTCGAACGTCAAAATCCTGTCGCTGCGACCCCAGCGCCGCAATGGCAGGAAATCAGTAAACTGCAACAACAACAGGCTGAGCTGATGCAACAGCAGTTTAGCAAGATGCAGGCTGAGATGTTGTCGATGCGGCAATTGCTGCAGCATCAGGTATCTGGCCTGATGTGGCAGGAACTGGCGCGGCGTGAGCCGGTGCGGGCACTGGTCATTGAAAATCTGCGTCAGCTCGGTTTATCAGAGCTGGTCGCCGATCAACTGGCGTGTTTTATGCCGGAAGATTTAAATACGCAGGATGCCTGGCAAACTGCGCTCGAGTTACTGGCTGGCCAGGTGAGTACTACTCAGGACGATATTTTGCGCCGCGGTGGCGTGGTGGCGCTGGTCGGCCCTACCGGCGTAGGTAAAACTACCACCGTAGCCAAGTTGGCCGCAGCCTTTGCCAAACGTCACGGTACCGATCAGGTCGCGTTAATTACCACCGATTGTTTCCGCATTGGTGCCTTTGAGCAGTTAGCGACCTTTGGTCGTATTATTGGCTGTCCGGTTAAGCAGGCTAAAGACAGTGAAGAATTATCTATCTTGTTGAATCAACTACAACAACGTAAACTGATCCTGATTGACACTGCCGGCATGAGCCAGCGCGATCTACGACTGGCTGAGCAGCTGGCGTCACTGGTGCACAACACCCGTGTCAAAATTCGCAGTTATCTGGTATTGTCAGCGACAGCGCAGGCCCGGGTGATGCAGGAAACCGTGCTGCAATTTAAACGTTTGCCACTGGCAGGCTGTATTTTTACTAAGCTGGACGAGTGTCTCAGCCTGGGAGAAGCGTTAAATATCGCTATCCAGCATGCGCTACCCATTAGCTATCTGACCGATGGCCAACGGGTGCCGGAAGATTTACAGATCGCTGATGCGCAGACACTGGTCGATAATGCCGAACAGTTACGTCTGGCGCATAGCCAACCAGCTCATCAGTGGTATCCGCAAGAGCAGACGGATGCCTTATATGCATAAGAAGTCAATAGCAGAAGATCAGGCCAGCGGCCTCAGACGCATGAATAGACAAAAAGTAAAAGTGATCTCCGTTACCGGTGGTAAGGGCGGGGTCGGAAAAACTAATATCACGCTGAACCTGGCGATGGCATTGGCGCAAATGGGCAAGAAAGTCCTGGTGCTGGATGCTGATCTGGGTTTGGCAAATTGTGACGTGATGCTGGGTTTGCGGGTTGAACGCAATCTTTCTCACGTATTAAGTGGTAAAGCCAGTCTGGACGATATTCTGGTAGAAGGCCCTTTTGGCATTAAAATTGTCCCCGCCACCTCGGGTAATCAGGATATGACTGAATTATCGCCGGTGGAGCATGCCAGCCTAATCCGTGCCTTCAGCGAGCTGGAAACGCCGATCGACGTGTTATTGGTTGACACGGCTGCCGGAATTTCCGACATGGTGCTCAGCTTTTCCCGCGCCTCGCAGGATGTGTTGGTGGTGGTTTGCGATGAACCGTCATCCATCACTGATGCTTATGCGTTAATGAAAATCCTCAGCCGCGACCACGGTGTTGAAAAATTTAAAATAGTTGCCAATATGGTGCGAAGTAGCAAAGAAGGTCTGGAATTATTTGCTAAACTAACCCGGGTAACAGACCGTTTTCTGGATGTAACGCTGGAGCTGGTTGCAACCGTACCGCAGGATGAAAATGTCCGCCGGGCGGCGCGTAAACAAAAAGCCTTTATTGATGCTTACCCAACCACCGCAGCCAGTATGGCGGTGAAAGCGCTGGCGCTAAAAGCAGCTAAGTGGCCTTTGCCTGAAAATGCTTCCGGCCATTTGGAGTTTTTTCTGGAGCAGCTTGTCCAGCCACAATCTGAGTAGGGGGTTCTTTGAACAGTAAGTTGGCCGCATATGGTGGTATTGATCACATGCAGCAACTAGTGGAGCGCCATGCACCACTGGTCAAACGCATCGCCTATCATTTATTAGCCCGGCTACCGGCCAGCGTACAGGCCGATGACCTGATCCAATCCGGTATGATTGGCTTAATTGAAGCCGCCAAAAATTTTGATGGTAGCAAAGGGGCCAGTTTTGAAACCTTTGCCGGCATTCGTATTCGGGGTGCCATGCTAGATGAAATAAGGCGTGGCGACTGGACGCCGCGCTCGGTGCATCGTAATGCCCGCTTAATCGCCGATACCATTGCTGAGCTCGAAGCTCAACTTGGGCGTGATGTTCGTGATTATGAAGTTGCAGAAAAACTTGCTATCTCTTTAGATGAATATCATCATATGCTTAGTGATGTGAGTTCGGGTCGGATTATCGGCATCGAAGACCTCGGTATCTCCGAAGATGTTTTGGTGACGGCTGAGGATTCAGATACCGATCAGCTGTACCATGAGCAGGCTAATGAGGCGTTTAACGCGGCACTGGTGAAACATATCAGTAGTTTGCCGGAGCGAGAGGCATTAGTCTTATCACTGTATTATAATGACGAACTAAACTTAAAAGAAATTGGGGCTGTACTGGATGTCAGTGAGTCCCGGGTCAGTCAGATTCATAGTCAGGCATTAGTGCGGTTAAAAGCCCGAATGCAGGCTTGGTTGTAGTGTATCCTGAATAATGGGATGACGTGCTCTTCGGAGGGGACTTTGGATAAGAATATGAAGATTCTCGTAGTCGACGATTTTTCGACCATGAGACGGATCATCAAGAACCTGTTACGCGATTTAGGCTTTACCAATATTTCAGAAGCGGATGACGGCAGCACGGCTTTGCCGATGTTGCAGAATGGCGATTTTGATTTCGTGGTAACCGACTGGAATATGCCTGGGATGCAGGGCATTGACCTGCTACGTGCGATCCGGGCAGATGCGAAACTTAAGCATATACCGGTATTGATGGTGACTGCCGAAGCCAAGAAAGAGCAGATTATTGCTGCCGCTCAGGCTGGCGTGAATGGCTATATCGTCAAACCTTTTACTGCAGCAACATTACAGGAAAAGCTGGCGAAAGTATTCGAACGGATCGGCTAAGCCGGAGCTGACCAAGGAGTGACGCCATGTCTGCCAATTCGGCTCCGTTAATCACGCTAGACCAAGCCAGAGAGCTGGTACAACTGTTGGAGATGGGCGAGCAGGACATCGCCAACCAATTGGTACAGCAACTCGGTATGCCCGGCTCGTCGGAATTATTTGCCGAGGTTGGCAAACTGACCCGGCAATTACACGAGTCATTGAAAAACTTTCAGATTGATCCCTCGCTAAACAATATTTTGGTTGAAGATATCCCCGATGCCAAAAAGCGCCTTAACCACGTTATTGATATGACTGAGCAAGCGGCTAACCGGACTATGGATGCCGTAGAGTCATGCTTACCTATTGCCGATCAAATCAGTCAGCAACTCAATCAGTTGTTGCCAAGATGGCAGAAACTGATGAAGCGCGATCTGGAATTGGGTGAATTCAAAACCCTCTGTCATGGCATTGATGCTTTTCTGGCAGAGACGGTGACGGAGTCAAACCGACTGAATCAATTATTGACTGACGTATTAATGGCGCAGGATTATCAGGATTTAACCGGTCAGATTTTACGCCGGGTCATCGAATTAGTCCGTGAAGTCGAAGAGAGCCTGATCGGCCTGCTTACTGCTTTTGGTAACAGTAACGTGCAGGTAATGGAACCCAAAGCTGCCAAACGAAAGATTGAAGCTAATGAAGCTGAGGGGCCTATTATTGATAAAGAAGGCCGCAATGATGTCGTCAGTGGTCAGGACGATGTGGATGACTTACTGTCGAGCTTAGGTTTTTAACAGAGGTGTTTACTGATGAGTTTTGATATGGATGAAGACATCCTCCAGGATTTTCTGGTCGAAGCCGGTGAAATACTAGAGTTGTTGCAGGAACAGCTGGTCGAGCTTGAGAATAACCCTCATGACACTGCTCTGTTAAATGCCATTTTCCGTGGTTTCCATACAGTAAAAGGTGGGGCTGGTTTCCTGTCACTGACCGAATTAGTTGATGCCTGTCACGGCGCTGAAAACGTGTTTGATATACTTCGCACCGGTAAGCGCAGTATCACCCCCGAGCTGATGGATGTGATCTTACAGGCTCTGGATGTGGTCAATGAAATGTTTACTGAGGTGAAAGCACGTCAGCCGTTGACCCCGGCCGATCCTCAGCTATTAGCGGCACTGCATTTCTATTCCGAGCCGGAAACACCCGGCGAGGCAGCACCTCAGGCAGCCAAGGCTGCACCTGCGGTTACAGCTCCGGTTGCGCCACAGGTTACAAAGGTACAGCAACCAACCGCTTCACCCGATAGCGATGATGTCGATAGCATCACCGAGGATGAATTTGAGCGTATGCTCGATGAGTTACACGGTTCGGCCGCTCCTGGTCGCACCGAAGTGGCTGCCAGTGCGCCAGCGGCGCCAGTGAGCGCAGGCGATGATATTACTGATGATGAGTTTGAAGCCTTACTTGACCAGCTGCATGGCAAGGGGAGCTTTAAGCCGGAAGTGCCTGCTGCACCAGCTGTGACAGCTACTGAGCCGGCCGCGCCCGCGGCCAAGGCTGATGAAATTACTGATGACGAGTTTGAAGCCCTGTTGGATCAGCTGCACGGCAAAGGCAAGGCGCCAGTAACCCCGGCAGCGGCTAAAGCAGAAGTTCCGCCGCCAGCACCGGTTGCCGCTCCTGCTGCCGCGCCGGTCAAAGCCACAGAGGCACCGGTTGCACCAGCTGCCGGTAATGCCGCTGCGGCAGATAAAGGTGCCGTCGCAGCAGAGACTACGGTGCGGGTTGATACTAAACGCCTGGACCAGATTATGAATATGGTCGGCGAACTGGTATTAGTCAGAAACCGGCTGGTCAGTTTATCGGGCTCTGCGCAAAACGAGGAAATGAGTAAAGCCATTGCTAACCTGGATGTGGTGACTGCCGATATTCAGGGCGCGGTAATGAAAACGCGAATGCAGCCAATTAAGAAAGTATTTGGCCGTTTCCCGCGCGTGGTGCGCGATCTCGCCCGTTCACTAAAAAAAGATATCGATCTGGTGCTGGAAGGTGAAGAGACCGATCTGGATAAGAACCTGGTCGAAGCATTGGCCGACCCATTGGTGCATTTAGTGCGAAACTCGGTTGACCATGGTATTGAATTACCAGATGTGCGTCAGGCTGCCGGTAAGTCGCGTACAGGTGTGGTCAAGTTAGCCGCGCAACAAGCCGGTGACCATATCCTGCTGACAATTCAGGACGATGGCGCCGGTATGGATCCGGAGAAGCTGAAAAACCTGGCGATCAAGCGCGGCGTTATTGATGCCGATACTGCAGCGCGGATGTCAGATACCGATGCCTTTAACCTGATTTTCGCACCGGGTTTTTCAACCAAAGAACAGATCTCAGATATATCCGGCCGCGGTGTCGGTATGGATGTGGTGAAAACCAAGATCACCCAACTCAACGGTACTGTGCATATTCACTCCAAACTGGGTGAGGGTACCTTGCTGGAAATCAAGGTACCTCTGACGCTGGCGATCCTGCCAACGCTAATGGTAATTGTCGGTAAGCAAACCTTTGCCTTACCTCTGGCAGGTGTGAGTGAAATTTTCCACCTCGATCTGGCAAAAACCAATATTGTTGACGGTCAGCTAACAATTGTTGTTCGCAACAAAGCCATTCCATTGTTCTACCTCGAGCACTGGCTGGTGAAAAACTCGGATAAAAAACTGCGTCGGGCCCAAGGTCATGTGGTCATAGTGCAAATTGGTCAACAGCAGGTCGGTTTTGTGGTTGATCAGTTGATTGGTCAGGAAGAGGTTGTGATTAAAGCGCTGGACGCCCTGTTGCAGGGAACACCGGGTATGGCTGGCGCGACCATTACTTCTGATGGTGGTATTGCGCTAATTCTGGATGTGCCTAACTTGCTTAAGCATTATGCTAAAAAATCCAAAATTAAGTTTGAACAGTTTAAGCAGCTGCATGGATAAGCAGGTGATCTATGGCAATTAGGGTATTAATCGTTGATGACTCCAGCTTTTTCCGCCGCCGGTTACAGGAGATCCTGTCGGCTGATGCAGAGCTGGAAGTTATCGACAGTGCAGTGAACGGCCGCGAAGCGGTCGAAAAAGCGCTGGCACTAAAACCCGATGTTATCACCATGGATATTGAGATGCCGGTTTTAGACGGCATTTCAGCAGTGCGTGAGATTTTAAAGGTCCAGCGTATTCCAATTCTGATGTTCTCATCTTTGACCCACGAGGGAGCTAAAGCCACGCTCGATGCGCTGGAGGCCGGTGCCGTTGATTTTCTGCCAAAGAAATTTGAGGATATTGCCCGCGATAAACAGGAAGCCGGTGAATTACTGCGCGAGCGGGTCAGGGCGGTAGCCAGACGCAGGCCATTGGGGCGTTCAACCTTTAGTAGTTCAGCCTTAGCCCGTAATAGCCAGAGCAGTACGCTGCGCCAGCCACTTGGTAGCAGACCGGCAGAGCGGACAACGGAGTCTGGGGCAGCAGAGCGCGGTCGTTTCGAACGGCCGGCTTTAACGCCACGCAGTCATTTCAGCGCTAGTGGCAAGGATTATAAAATTGTCGCTATCGGTACCTCGACCGGCGGGCCTGTCGCGTTACAACGGATCCTGACCGCGTTGCCAGCGACCTTCCCGTTGCCGATTATTCTGATCCAGCATATGCCGGCCGCCTTTACCGGAGCTTTTGCACAGCGACTGAATAGTTTGGCCAAAATTGAAATAAAAGAAGCCGAAGACAATGATCTGTTAAGGCCCGGCGTCGCCTATCTGGCACCTGGTGGTAAGCAGATGTTGGTGGAAGGTTCAGAAGGTCAGGCACGCTTAAGGATCAAAGAAGATGATTCGCCACGGATCACTTTTAAACCCAGCGTCGATATTACCTTTGCCACTGCTGCCCGTGTATACCAGGACAAGGTGTTGGCAATAGTACTGACCGGAATGGGCGCCGATGGCCGGGAAGGCGCCCGACTACTGAAACAGCAGGGCGCTACCATCTGGGCCCAGGATGAAGCCAGCTGCGTGGTTTACGGTATGCCGCAAGCCATTGCTGCAGCAGGTTTAATGGATCAGGAAGTAAGTCTGGAAGATGTCGCTACCCGCATACTGCAGGAATTAAAGCATGGATAAGCTGGCGCTTGGCGGTCTGCTGCTGGCGCTGCTTGCCGTGACCGGTGGCTTTATGCTGGAGGGCGGTGCTGTTGCTACCTTGCTGCATTTACCGGCCTTTATCATCGTGTTCGGTGGTACCCTCGGCGCCGTGATGCTGCAGACGCCTTTTAACCAGTTTCAACTTGGTTTTCGCCTGTTACCCTGGGTGTTTCAGTCCTCGCGCTTACCCGTGAAACGCACCATCGGCCGGATTGTCGATTGGGGTTCTGCCGCCAGGGCGAATGGTTTTTTATCTCTGGAAGATGCTGCGCTGCAGGAAAGTGATCCCTTTTTACATCGCGGGCTGAACTTACTGGTTGACGGTGCCGATGCCGCGCAATTGCAAGCGACGCTTGATGCCGAGCTTAGCTTGGAGCGCGAGCGTTTACTGCGCGGTGCCAGAATCTTTGAAGCCATGGGGGGCTACAGCCCGACTATCGGCATTATTGGTGCTGTGTTGGGATTGATCCAGGCGATGGCCAATATCAGTGATCCCAAGTTGCTCGGCGCAGGCATTGCCACTGCCTTTGTTGCAACCATATACGGTGTAGGTTTTGCCAACCTGGTGTTTATCCCGATAGGCAATAAGCTAAAAAACCTGATCCAACAGCAAAGCCTGTACCACGAGCTAATTATTGAAGGGCTGGTTTCTATCGCTCAGGGCCAGAATCCCAAAGCCATTGAGCCTAAACTGCAATCCTATTTACCGGGCTAAGCTATGTACCGGCAGCGCAGACACCAGCAAACTACAGAGCGCGAAGATCTTGACCGTTGGTTGGTTTCCTATGCTGACTATATGACCCTGATGTTTGCCTTGTTCGTGGTGCTCTACGCCCTGTCGCTGTTAAAGCAGGAAGAATACAGTGTTTTAACAGAGTCTTTGACCCGGATTTTTGATAAACCGCGGCAAAGTGAAACCGGCCTCAGCGGCGCTGGCGTGTTAACTCAGACTGTACCGCAAAGTGACTTTGAACGCTATGGCAGCTCATTAGAGCAGGCAAAAGGCCCGGAGCTATTAGCTGATGCCAAAGAGTTGACCGATCTTCGCCAGCATTATCTGGGAAGTCCGCTACAATCGCTGGAGCAGGAACTCACCCAGTCGCTGACGCAACTGTTGGACCAGGGTTTAGCCAAGGTTCGACTGGAGCAAGACTGGTTAGTGATTGAACTGAGTAGTGGCTTGCTGTTTCCATCCGGCAGTTCGGCGGCAACCAATTCGGCACGGGTAGTACTGCAGGAAATTGGTAAAATTATAAACCCGATCAATAATTTTTTACGCATACGCGGCTACACTGATAATGTACCGATCGCGAATGAGCTATTCTCGTCGAATTGGGAACTGTCGGTGGCGCGGGCGACCTCAGTACTCAGATTGCTGGAAAGTCAGGGCACGCCGCCGCAGCGTATGGCGATAGAGGGTTACGGCCAGTATTATCCGACCGCGGATAACAGTACGGCTGCGGGACGGGCCGCTAACCGTAAGGTGGAAATTGCGATTTCCCGCTACGGTTACCGGCCTGATAATAATGTGCGCCCTGCCGAGCTGCCGGCAGTCATCGCCGAGCCACAGCCTGGCGAGATACAAAGCGAGGATGGAACCATTCAGGTGATTAGCCTGCCAGGTGGCGGCATCCGGATCACTACCCGTCGTGATAACCCCGACGCGGTACCCGAACAACAGGATCCATAACGTGGTAATTTGGACTATTGCGAATCAAAAAGGTGGCGTCGGTAAAACCACCACTACTGTCACACTGGGTGGTTTGTTAGCTGAGCGCGGCTATCGTGTGTTGTTGGTCGATATGGATCCACACGCGTCTTTAACCTATTACTTTGGTATTGACGCCGAAGAACTTGAAGTCAGTGTCTACGATATTTTCACCCGGGGTAAAGCCATCAGCCGTGAGGAAATTCTGCAATCACTTTGCCCCAGTACGGCAGAACGGCTCGATATCCTGCCGGCTTCAATGTCACTGGCGACGCTGGACCGCTCGTTAGGAAACCAGAGTGGTATGGGCCTGATCCTAAAGAAAGGTCTGAAGCTGATAGAGCAGGATTATGATTATGTCCTGATTGACTGCCCACCGGTAATGGGGGTGTTGATGGTTAATGCACTGGCGGCCTGTGATCGGGTATTGATCCCGGTACAAACCGAATTTCTGGCGCTGAAGGGCCTGGACCGGATGATTGCTACTATGGCGTTGATGCGTAGCTCGAAGCAGGAGCTGACCTTTACTATAATCCCAACCATGTACGATAAAAGGACCAAAGCCTCACTGGAGGCCTATAAAGAGCTGAAAGCTAAATATCAGGATCGGGTCTGGTCTGCCGTAGTGCCGGTAGATACCAAGTTTCGTGATGCCTCTCTGGCACAAACCCCGCCCAATGTCTTTGCCGGTAATTCTCGCGGCGTCTTTGCCTATAATACCTTACTGACCTATCTGTTACAGTTAAGTCCGGAGGCCTGAAATGAGCAGTCTTATTGCGAGTCAGAAGGTCATCCAGCATTATCTGCAGGCGTTGTTAACCGAGGATGATGCTGAGCAGCCGCCGGCGCCAGCAGCTGTGGCCAAGCCAGCCGCAGCGAAAGCGGCAGTCCCTGTTACAGCGGCGCCGACACTTGCTGAAGCCGAGCTGGCACAGAGTCGTAAAGCAGAATTAAATCGGTTGCTGGCTCAGGCCGTGCCCGTTGCCAAGGCCGCAGAGCCGGTGGTGCCTGCTACAGCAAAAGTGCAAACCACGGCGAAAACGCAGACCACACCAGAGGTTCAGAGCGCACCCGCAGTGCTGAATACGCCGGAGATGTTGCAACGCGCTATTCCGATCGCCGAGCGTCTGGCGCAACCTACGGTAGCCGCGACCGTTTTGAAAACCGAAAAAACCTATCGCCAGCAGCGTTTTCAGGCATTATTTTTCAGTGTCGCCGGTTTAAAAATTGCGGTGCCGCTGACCGAACTTGGCGGTATTCATGAAGTCGGTGCCGTGAATGCGTTATTTGGCAAACCAGACTGGTTTAAAGGCATTATGCTGCATCGGCAACAAAAAATTCAGCTGGTGGATACTGCCCGTTGGGTGATGCCGGAAAAATATACCCCGGAGCTGGCAACAGAGCTAAACTATCAATATGTTATTATGCTGGGAACCAGCGATTGGGGCTTGAGTTGTGAGCAATTAATTGACACCATTACGCTAGAACCAGAACAAATAAAATGGCGTGAGCACGAGGGGAAACGTCCCTGGATGGCGGGCCTGATTAAAGAGCAAAAATGTGTACTCGTTGATGTTGATGAGCTGGTCAATTTATTAAACCAGGGCCTTGATATTAACGCCTGAACCAGCAGACCCAAAGGAGCTGTAGATGAATAGTAAGTTTTCAGAGCAAGCTGATAAGAACCAGGCCGCGGATCAGGTATTGCAGTGGGTAACCTTCCGTTTGCAGGAAGAAACCTACGGTATTAACGTGATGCAGGTGCAGGAAGTGTTGCGTTACTCCGAAATTGCACCGGTACCGGGTTCACCGGATTATGTGCTGGGGATCATCAACCTGCGTGGTAATGTGGTAACAGTGATTGATACCCGCGCCCGTTTTGGTTTACCGCCGGCAGAAGTCAGCGATAATACCCGGGTAGTGATTATTGAAGCTGAGAAGCAGGTGATCGGTATTCTGGTCGATAGCGTGGCGGAAGTGGTCTATCTGAAACAATCTGAAATTGATAACGCGCCTAATGTCGGTACTGACGAGAGTGCCCGTTTTATTCAAGGCGTTGCTAACCGCGATGGTCAGCTGTTAATTCTGGTTGATCTGAATAAATTACTGAATGACGAAGAATGGGACGAAATCAGTAGCATCTGATGAATATCATACTGATTACTGTTGCACTGGCCGCGCTGGCGATCCTACTGCTGCTCACTGCCGCCTTCGGGTATCAGCGGCTGCGCCAGCAAGCTGAGCAGCTGGGCATCTTGCAGCAACAGTTTGACGCGGCGCAAAGCCAGAACCAGCAGCTACACGCCGAACTCGAGGAGCTGCGCTCTGGCTTGATTGGCGTGGGGCAGCGGGTGCTGAAGATGCAGGAGCAGCAACAGGGCTTGCGTCAGTGCCTGGATGAGTTACAACAGCAACAGCAAGTTATTGCTTTAAGCGATCCTGAAAGCAAGATCTACAGCCGGGCAGTGAAAATGGTAGAGCTTGGCGCCGATCTGGAAGAAATTATCCGTGAGTGTGAATTGCCACGGGCTGAAGCTGAACTGTTATTTAATTTACACCGCCAGCAGCGCGGTCAGTAAGCTTGCGCTGGCGCAGGTGACACTATGCCGGACAAAACCGATAATCCCCATCCCGAACTTAGTGCCAGTGCGCTAAAGTATGACGGCAGTCAGGCGCCGCTGATCATTGCCAAAGGCCATGGTCAGTTAGCTGCCGATATTATTGCGCTGGCCCGCGAGCATGGTGTCTTGATCCATGAAGATGCTGAGCTAAGTAAACTGCTGAGTAAGCTAGAACTGGGCGAACAGATCCCGCGCGAGCTTTATCTGATTATTGCCGAGCTGATTGCGTTTTCTTATGTGCTGCAGGGCAAGTTCCCGGATAACTGGCACAATATTCACCAACGTATAGACCTAAAAACCTGATACCTGCTGCCATAACGCTTTGCTCAGGCTCGCCGCCTGATCCGGCGTATCAGCTGCCAGCCACTGGCAAATGGCCCTGGCGACATCCGGATACTGTACCTGTCTTAGTTGACTATCGTTATGCAGCCAGTTGGCAATCACGGCGCTGTTAAGGCTATCACTGCGCTCTGCCAAACCTAACTTCGTTAGTGCCAGAGCGTTTGACTGCTGTTCCATCTGCCCTTGTAGCGGTTTAACCAGAATGCGTTTTTGCAATTGCAGCGCTTCACTAATTAACTCAAAACCGGCATTGCTCAGCACTGCGCTGCAGCGCGCCAGCGTTTGTTTGAAGGCATCCAGACTAGGCGGCTGGGTTTGAATGTGCCCCAGCTGCTGTGCCGGCAGGCCCGGGCCAAACACACTAAACTGATATTCGGTCAGTGGCGACAATAACTGTAACACCTGTTGCTGATCTTCAAACGGCAGATAGACCAGCACCAGTGTCGGTTCGCTGGCCACCGCTTCAAAGGTGGTATGAATAATCGGCGGCAGGATAGGGGCGTTAAAATGATGCCAGTGTAATCCCAGGCTATAGTTGGCAGGGGCAAAGTAACGAAAGATGCCCTGACTGAGCAGGTTAGCGTTTTCCATCGGGATCGGATGCAAAAACGCGTACTGATGGCCAATGCCGATACAGGGTTTTTTCTGCCGCCGTGCTGCCCAGGCCGTTACCGGTTCAAAATCGTTCAGAATAATATCGTAACGGCTCAGATCCAATTGGCGGACATCCTGCCACAGTTGCCGTACAGAGGCCTGGCGGAAGCTTTGCCAGTAATTTACCCGGCCCGCCGCTGTGACAAAGGTCAGACCCTGTCTTAGCTGGTAATGGCCAAAGGCCTGCATATCAAAAAACTGCTCCGCCGGGCGGCCGGAAAACAGAAAGTCGACCTCGGCACCCTGCTGGCGTAAATACGGCTCCATGGCTCGGGCGCGGCTGATATGACCATTTCCTGTTGCCTGCACACCATAGAGGATCCGCATACTTTACTCCATTAATCGTCGTCGACTTGCCAGACAAGCGCTTTAAAGTGCTGGCGGCACATTGAAACATAGCTTTCATTACCGCCAATCTGTACCTGGGAGCCAGCTCTGGCCGGTTGTCCCTGTTCATCCAGCCGCACTACGAAGTTGGCTTTACGGCCGCAGTGACAGATGGTTTTCAGTTCAATCAATTTGTCGGCCCAGGCTAACAGCGCCTCACTGCCGGCAAAGGTCTCCCCGAGAAAATCGGTGCGTAAGCCAAATGCCAGCACCGGGATCCCAAGAGTATCAACCACATCGGTGAGTTGCCTGACCTGGGCCTTACTTAAAAACTGCGCCTCGTCAATCAGCACGCAATCGAGCCGGCCTTGTTGTTTTAGCTGGTCAATGTGTCGCACAAAGTCAAAGTCCGCGTCAAAAATATGGGCGTCCATCGACAGCCCAATCCGCGAGCTGACCTTACCTAAACCAAAGCGATGATCCAGCGCTGCGGTATAGATCGCGACGGTCATACCGCGCTCCTGATAGTTGTAGGCACTTTGCAGCAGCGAGGTCGACTTGCCGGCATTCATTGCCGAATAATAAAAATAGAGTTGCGCCATAAGCTTACCTTTTGCAGTTGAAGGCGCAGTATAACAAGACTCTGGCAGAAAATATAAAGTAGCAATATGACAGCAGTAAGACAGTGCGGTTTAAACGAAACACCGCCGCGCAATACGTTGAGCGGCGGTGTAATTAGGCATCACGTCAGGCACCTGGGCCGGCAGCTAGGACTGTTGTTTGGGCTCAGCAGGGCTGTCTTCTGCTTTTTTAACAGCAGCAGGGTTATCTTCGGCTTTTTTAACCGCGGCAGTGGTTTTTGCCAGCACCGTAACCGGCACAAACAGATTTAGCGGGTTTTGTTTAATTTGTTCCACTACCGCTTTTAGCAGCAGCGAGAATTTACTGATCCGGCTGCCGCGGGCGCGCAGTGCGACCGTTAAGGCCAGCGTAAAGCTGACCCACAGGTTAACAAAGCCAATCAGCAGCACCAGAGATAAATAAAACAAAAAGCTAAAGGGCCCCAGGCCGCCGCTGATGGTGCTGTAACCCAGATTAGCTGAGGCGAAGGCGACATGGCGGATATCCAGCGGCAGTTGCAGCAAATAGCCGACGTAGCCAGTCATGCCCAGTAACAGGCCGAAGATAAAATTACCGGCCAAGGGGCCATAGTTATCATGCCAGTAGTTGGCAAAGGCGTGGCGGGGGCGTTCCGGCAGCAGTTTCTTCAGCAACGGGTGGTGATAAAGCCGTTGCCGCAGATCCAGATAATTGGCTCTGTTATCAAAAAAGCCGGCGATGATACCTGAGCAAAACAGCCAGATCCCGGCAATAGCGGCGAAAAACAACGAGCCATGCCAGGGAGCGACCGCTTGTAACTGATAGCTGACGGCGGCGCTGTCCAGGAGCGGCTTACCCTGCCAGGCAGCGTATGCCAGCGCGATACTGCTGGCGGTCACTACTGCGACACTGACGTTACCCCAGACGGCGGCCCACTGCGAGCGGTTTACATCGAGCAGCAGAGTGGCGAGTTTTTTATGGGCAGCGCGGCCGTTTTCACCTTTTTCAACTTCTGCGGCAAAGCTGGCAGCGGTCATCGCTGGCTGCTTGGTGGCTACCGTCAGCCCTAATAAATGGATCAGCACAAAGCCCAGACCATAGTTCAGGCTAACCAGCAGCGCATTGCTAAAAGCCGATAATGGCAGGCTTTCGATATAAATCTTCAGCAAAGCCATAGAGGCAATAATCACACCGGCACCGGCAGCTGAGCCAAATAAGCGCAGATACTGCTTTTTATCGCGCGCAATATAGTGCTCACCATGACTACTTTTATTGACACTGATGCTTTTCGATAATAACTGGGTGCTACTGCGCCACAGGGCCCGGACACTGCTATTATCGCGACTGGTATCCAGCAACTGCCCGGCCAGTTCAATACTTAGCTGGCGTAACTGGGGCGCTTGTCCGCAGGTAACCAGTGTGACCAGTTGGGTGATCCGTTGCAGCGTTTGCTCCAGTCGCTCCAGAAGATGAGCTACAGCAACAGAGCTCCCCGCTGTTGCTGTGCGCCGGCGTAGCCGGTCAACCTGTTCATTACACTGCGCCATCATCACATGATAATGGGCGACATCATAAGGTTGTTCCTGCTGCTGGCGGCAGTGCTGCACCAGTGCGGTCAGCTCACGGTGCAGGGCGATAAAGGCCGAGTCGATATTATTCAGGCGCTTATCTAGGCGCATCAGATCCGGCTCCATCTCTTCGGCGGCGATCCAAACGCTTAGCATCTCCAGGGCGCATAATGTCTCTTCGCGCAGATGAGCATCGAATTGCGCTAATACCGTCGGGCTGGCCGCTGGCAGCAAGAGTTGACTGAGCTTTAGCAGCAGTCCTTCATTGCTATCGTCAGCCTCTTCGTCGTGAGCCACCTCTTTATACAGCTCCGCCAGCACATCTTTTAGCTCGGTCAGATCGCGTGGCGCAGGGTTGATTTTTTCGTACAGTCGGCTGGACAGCTCGCGTAAAAAACCGCGGCGGGAAAATACGCCCAGACTGACCAAGGCCGGATACAGATGCACCTGACAGAGCCAACTTAGCAGCGTATCGGCGATCTGACGTTGCTCGGCCGGGTACAAGGCCAGGGTTTCCAGCAACTTTTGCGCTCTTTTGCGGCGCTCAAAACTAAAACGTGGCCCCTGTAGCCACTTAACCAGGGTTTTTAACAAGGCCAGACCATCTTGTTCGGCGGCCAGACTTTTTAGCAGCATCAGAGCATTAGCTTGTTCCATTAATTCCTTGTTCCGATGATTCAGTCGCGGTTCATTGTCAACTAAGAGCCGGTTCACAGTAAAAAGTTGCATGCTTCTGGCTGAGCGCGGCATACTGCCGGCAGTAAACCACAGAATCTAAGGAATAAAAATGGAAAAATGGTTGTTACTGACGGTATTTGCCCAGGTATTACTGACCAGTGGCGTAATGATCCTGATGGGGCGGCGGCGGTTTCAGGCGGCCAAAAATAAAGAGATTAAGATGGCGGCGTTTCGCACTATGGACCTGAGCGGTGCCAACGAGCAGGTGATAGCGACCAGCCGTAATTTTGATAATCAGTTCCAGATGCCGCTGTTATACATTGCCGCGGTATTGTTTATTCTGCAGTTCGGTCTTGCCGATCTTGGCTTTGTACTATTGGGTGCAACCTTTGTGGTACTTCGCTACTGGCATAGCCTGATCCACATTGGCAGTAATGTGCTGCGTAGCCGCTTCCGGGTATTTTTACTTGGCTGTCTGGTGCTCTGGATTATCTGGCTGCGCTTATTGCTGCTGGCCTTAATCTGACCGACAGCGCCAGCAGGGCGTAGCATCAAACTTGAAACTACGCCCTCTCTTATCTTGCTGCCTTGCGAAGGCTTCGTTACTCGTAACGCAGTGCTTCTATCGGTTGTAAGCGTGAGGCTTTGCGCGCCGGATAATAACCGAAAAAGACGCCGATTAAGGCCGAAAAGCCAATACTCATCAGCACCACTTGTGGCTCAATAATAGCGGTATAGCCCAAAAAGTGCTCCACCGCCCAGGTGGTGCCTAGTGCCAGCGTTAAACCCAGGGCGCCACCGAGGGCACAGAGCAGCACGGCTTCAATCAAAAACTGGCGCAAAATATCGGCCGGCCTGGCGCCAACCGCCATCCTCAGGCCAATTTCCCGGGTCCGCTCTGTTACCGATACCAGCATAATATTCATAATGCCAATGCCTCCCACTAACAGCGAAACTGAGGCTACAGCCGCCAGTAAGCCATTAAAAATCTGCATGGTTTGGGCACGGGTTTCGACCATCTCGGATAAATTACGGATCCGAAACGGCGGGTCGTTAGCGGTGGTGCGCAGCCGCTGTCTGAGCAGGGCATCCAGCTCCTGTTCCACCAGTGGCATATCCCGATCGGAGGCCACCTGCACTACTATGGAGCGCACGGCTTTCGGGCTCGACAGCGTGATACCGGAGATCCTTTTACGCACGGTATCAATCGGCATAAAGACGATATCATCCTGATCGTTGCCCTGAGTATTCTGCCCTTTGCCGTTTAATACGCCGATAATGGTGACCGGTACCTTGTTAATGCGCACGGTTTGCCCCAGCGGATCACTGGCACCAAATAGCTCACGTTTTACGGTCTGGCCAATTACCGCTACCCGACCCGCGCTGCTTAGCTCGGTTTCAGTAAAGGTGCGGCCTTCGGCGAGTGACCAGCTTTGGGCCTGATAAATCTTATTATCGACACCGAGGATACTGGGAGCCCAGTTCAGGTTGCCGTAGATCACCTGACCCGACGATTGCACCATGGGCGCGGCCACTGTTACCTGCGGGATCTGATTTTCAATAGCCAGGGCATCCATCTCGGTCAGGCTCTGACCGGTGCCACCTTGCTGGGCGCCGCCCATAAAACGCATCCGGCTAAACACAATAAAGACATTACCACCAAGGTTCTTGATCTGTTGGTCTACTTCGTAACGGGCACCGGAGCCCAGTGCCAGCATAATAATAACCGCGGCGACACCAATAATAATCCCCAGCATGGTCAGAATACTGCGCAGTAAATTGACCCGCAGTGCCACCCAGGCTACGTTTAACAGCATCAGACTATTCATTTCAGTGCCTCCGCCAATCGGTGTTGCCTGAAGTCTGCCAGTGCTTGCTGCGCATCCAGTGGCGAACTTTGCCGATCGGTCAGCAGTAAGCCATCGCGAAATACCAGTTGCCGGCTGGCAAAGGCGGCGATATCCGGCTCGTGGGTAACCAGTACCAGCGTTTTACCTTGCTGATGCAGTTGCTGGAATAAAGCCATGATCTCAAGCCCGGTTTCAGTATCGAGGGCCCCTGTGGGCTCATCCGCCAGAATAATATCTGGTTCATTTACCAGTGCCCGGGCAATCGCCACCCGTTGTTGCTGACCACCAGAAAGCTGTGATGGATGATGGTCAAGGCGTTTACCCAGACCAACCAGCTCCAGACAGTGCTGGGCCCGCTCCCGGGCTTGTGCCCTTGGCATAGCGGTATACAGCAGTGGCAGCATCACATTGTCCAGTGCAGTGGTGCGTGGCAGTAAATTAAACTGCTGAAACACAAAGCCGATGTGCCGGTTGCGCACTGTCGCCAGTTCAGCGGCGCTCATCCTAGTAACATCAGTGCCTTTCAGTAATATTTGCCCGCTGCTCGGAGAGTCAAGACAGCCGAGCATATTCATAAAGGTGGACTTACCCGAGCCGGAAGGCCCCATCACCGCAACAAAATCACCTTGCCCGATACTGACACTGACCCCTTTTAAGGCTTTAAGTACCTGCTCACCCATCCGGTAGTGCTTTTCAACCTTCAGGGTTGCCATCACCGCGTTTTGCATTTATTCCACCCTGACTGCACGGACTATCACCTTGTCGCCCTGGCTGAGTTCACCGGACAACACCTCGCTGTACTCGTCATTGCTAAGGCCAACCCTAAGGTTGATGGCCTTGGGTTGTTGCTTACTATCCAGCACCCAAACAGTGGCTGCCGTACCGCTGTCACCCTGGCCCCGTTGCTGGCGGCGCTGGGCGTTTATTTCGCTATAGCGCTGATACTCCTGCTCCGACAGTACCAGCTGTAACTCATTGTTTAGCTTTTGTCGCAGTTGCTGCATCTGCGCCCGCATATCAGTCATCGGGTTATTGGCACTGGCGCTGCGCGCCTGCTGTAAGCCACTGGTAAAGTCAGCAAAGACCCGGCGCACCGCACTGGCTTTATCGCTGCTTAATCCCAGCTCCCGGATCAGCTCAGCAGCCGGATCCGGTTGCGAAGCTGCGGGGTTGGCCGCGCCGGCGGGCCGAAAACGCAGCGCGGCATTAGGTACCCGCAGCACGTCAGTTTGCTGGCCACGAATGACATTGATATTGGCTGTCATGCCGGGTAACAGTAATTGCTGTTGGTTTGGTGCATCGATAATCACTTTGTAGGTCACGACGTTGGAAACGTTGGTCGCAGCTTTGCGTACCTGCGACACCTGGCCGTTAAACTGGCGGTTCGGATAGGCATCGACCTGAAATCTGACTTGCTGGCCTTCAGCTAATTTACCGATATCGGCTTCGTCAACGTCGGCTTCAATCTGCATCTGCCGCAGATCCTGAGCGATGATAAAGAGGGTTGGTGCTGACAGGCTGGCGGCAACGGTCTGCCCAATATCAACCTGACGGTCAATAATGGTGCCATTGACCGGGGAGCGGATTTGGGTGCGATCCAGATCCAGTTTGGCCTGCTCTAACTGCGCTTCCCGTTGCAGCAATTGTGCCTGAGCGCTGCTGATCTGAGCACGGGCGACACTGATTTGCGCCCGTGCCGTTTCAAAGTTAGCCAAGGCGGTGTCCAGTTCACTCTGGTTGGTCAGCCCCTGGCTCATCAGTTGTTGCTGGCGTTGGTGGGCGCGCTCGGCCCGGCTTAATTCTGCTTCGGCTTTTAATAAGTTGGCCTGCTGTTGCTCCAGATTGGCTTTGGCCATCACCACGTCGGCCTCGGATTGGCGTAATCTGGCCAGATAAGTACGGTCATCGAGGCGCGCGATCAGCTGACCCTGAGTCACATCGTCATTAAAATCAGCCAGTAATTCGGTGATCAGACCCGAGACTTCAGTACCGACCTCCACCGTGACCACGGCACGGGTGGTGCCGGCGGTATTGACCACGCTCTCAATATCACCGCGGCTGACGCTTTGGGTTTGATATTGAATTTGTTCTTTATTATCGGGCATCAGGTACCAGCCCAGCCCGGCCAGCAAGGCGACAACAATCAGGATCTGCCAAAGGCGCATAGAAATAACTCCATAAAATTTCTGGTTTTACTATAACCAGTTACGCCAGACTGACAAAGAGGGGGTAGGGTAAAGGTTGTGTAAAGCCGGCTGAGAAGGCGAAAAAATACGATTAATCGCGGCTTTTCGCTGGCTGCGGCTGGAGCAAGCCTAAAAGTTACTGCTATGATAGTGACATAAGATAAGACGCTGTGTTGGTGTGAACGGCGTTAACAATATAAGAAAACTGAATAAGCAACCTGACGTTGCCGAGGTCCCAGTGCTGAAAAGAGTCTGTAGTCTGGTGTTACTGCTCACCAGTAGTCTTGCCAATGCCGCCGTTCCCGATCCTTTGGTACGGGAGTTTGAGCAGTTTTTTCAACAACAAATGGCGGAGCAAAACATTCCCGGCGCCGCCTATGCCATCGTGTATAAGAACCGCATTATCGCTGCCAATGGTTATGGTGTGCGTGAAGTGGGCTCGAATTTGCCGGTAGATGCCTATACCGTATTCCGGATTGCTTCCGTATCCAAAACCTTTGCTGGCGGTCTGGCGGCAATACTGGCAGCGCAAGGCCATTTTCGCTGGGACGATCCGGTGGTGCGTTATGTACCGGAACTAAGCTTTAAAACCCGCTCCTTTAACAATAAGCTGAAGGTTGAACACCTGTTATCGCAAAGTACCGGGGTGATAGCCAATGCCTACGATAACCTGATTGAGGCTAATTACCCGCCAGAGCGGATTATTCCGCATTTTAATAAGCTCGATCCGCTGTGTAATCCGGGGCAGTGTTATGGCTATCAGAATGTGTTATTTAGCCTGATTGAGCCGGTGCTGCAGCAAACGACCAAGCAGGACTATGCCACCTTGCTGAAGCGAAATATTTTTGAACCGTTAAAAATGCCGACCGCATCGGTGGGGTTACAGGGCTATCTGGATAGCCCAAACCGGGCCACACCCCATGTTAAAGCACGGGGCCAGTGGCACGCCCGCGCGGTGAATGAGAGCTACTATCGCTTTGCGCCGGCAGCCGGTGTTAATGCCAGTGCGGTTGATTTAGGCTACTGGTTGATTGCCCAACTGGGATATAACCCGGACGTGCTGCCTGAACCCTTGTTGGAGCAAATCACCAGCCGTAAGGTCAGGACACCGCGCTACTTAAATCGCCAGATGTGGCGGCCTCACCTGAAGGATGCACACTATGGTCTGGGTTGGCGCCTGTATAAGTTTGGACAGGAACAGCTGGTATTTCACGGTGGCTGGGTGCAGGGTTTTCGCGCCGAACTGGCCTATTCCAAAGAGCGCGAATTGGGGTTGGTGATCCTGATGAATGCCGAGTCCAGAGTGATCACCGAATTAACGACCCATTTCTGGTCCACGATGTTTACGGCTTTGCAGCAGCAGGACCGGCAGCTGATGCTGGCCGGGTGCAAAGCGCCAGCTTCGCAATCTCAAGCCTCGCCACCTCAAGCCAAAGCGGCAGATTGTTAACTGTTAAAGCGCTGCTGCCGGTTCAGGGCAGCGGTTTTTGATAGCGATCCAGATAAAAGTCACAGCTTATCGCCGGTGCGCCGGCGATAAAGTGCTCCAGCGCCGGCGGACTGAATTTCCAGCCCAGTGGTACCATGGTAATCAGCGCCTTCAGATCATCGGTCGGCAGCTGTAAGCTAAAACTTAGCCGCTGTCGCTGCACATGTTGTAAGCCGTCGATGGCGACCACCTCAGCGCTGTGTAACCGTACCTGCGGGTAAACCGCCGCCTTGACTTCCTTTAGATGCTCCGGCGCCGGACTGACACTAAACAAAGCGCCACCGTCACGCAATACCCGGCATAGCTCTGCATCCAGCGAAGGGGCGTAGATGCGCAAAATAGCATCAAAACTGGCGGCTGCGAAAGGTAACTGGTAACTGCTGGCAACGGCAAAGCTAACTTGCGGATACTGTTTGGCAGCGGCTTTAATTGCTGCTTTAGAAATATCTACGCCATTGATTGCCAACGCCGGCAGTGCCTGCTGCAGTTGACCGCTGTAATAGCCCTCACCGCAACCCAAATCCAACAGTTCGCTTACTGCTAAGGCTGACAGCTGCTCAATCAGAGCCGTCACGACAGGCCGATACCAGCCGGCTTGCAGGAACTGACGTCTGGCCTGCATCATTAACTGATTATCACCGGGATCTTTGGATTTTTTTTGCTGTACCGGCAGTAAGTTCACATAGCCTTCGCGGGCCAGATCAAAGCTGTGGCGCTGTGGACAGCAAAACTGCTGTGCCTGTTGTAGCAGTGGCGCCTGACAAAGTGGACAGATATACATAACCAAGCCTGATTCTGGGATCTGACCCTCAACCTCGTTGAGGGTCAGATCCCCAAAGTTACCCAAAGTTGGCTGCAATTATACACTTATTACCTGTCTGATAATGCGTTGTTTGGTGGCAAAAGCTGTTTGCACCGGGCAGCAGTGTTATACTGAGGTACACCAAGCAGGAGACAAAGATGCAACACCTAGAACTCTGGTCGCTGGATGAATTGTGCGACCATGCCTTTGATATTTTTGATGAACTGGCGCCGGATAATTTAAGCGCCAGTGATTATCAGACCTATCAGCAACACTATGAAGACCGTAGTTATGTCGATTTGCTGCCGCCGGGTGCCGGCTGGGAAGAATTAGCCGGCGGCGAGCTGGATCCGGAACTGCATTTTGAGGCGCAAATTGGTCTCAGTGGTGAAGCAGGCGCGGAAGATCAGATATTGGCGCGCATTCTGCTAAGCCGTGATAAAGACGAAACCCTGTGTCATGCCTTATGGCGCGGTCAGTTTTAAGTTAGCTGTTTTAAGTCAGCCGAATCAGTTCAGGAGTACTTCATGTTACTTAACGCCGGACAATGTCAGCTACTAGTGATCGATTTACAAACCAAACTGGCACCCGCTATAGATTTGACTGATGAAGTGGAACGCGCAGCGATTTGGTTGTTACAGGTCGCCGGTTTATGTCAGGTGCCGGTACTGGCTACTGAGCATTACCCCAAAGGCTTGGGACACAGCTTACCTTCGGTACTGGAATGGCTGACGCCCGATGCGGTGCTGGAGAAAATCCATTTTAGTGCCTGTCGCGAAGCCCATATTCAGCAGCGCCTGGCAGAGAGTGGTCGCCGTCAGGTGGTGGTAATAGGCACTGAGACCCATGTTTGTGTGCTGCAAACTGTTATGGATTTGCTGACGGCGGGCTATCAGGTATTTGTGGTGACGGATGCGGTAGGCTCCCGTACGGCTGAAAACAAGCAACTGGGGTTAAACCGGATGCAGCAAGCGGGAGCAGTGCTGGTCAGTCGTGAAATGGTAGCCTTTGAATGGCTGGAGCGGGCCGGCACCAAGTTATTCCGGCAAATTAGTAAAGGCTGGATCCGCTAACAGCGACACTAACAGCGAAACCAAAGGTATCTGACCCCGAACCAGGGTTCGGGGTCAGATACGCCAAGTTATTCACCGAAAATCAGCTCCAGAACCAGCGCCAAGCGCACTGCTGCCTGCTGCAAGCGGGTTAGCAGCACCCCTTGGTATTGTTCCAGATAGGCATCGTCAATCAACATGCCGGGGCGGTAATGTTGATAAATATCATAGGTAATGGCCGCCGACTCATTGGCCCAATCGAGTACCTCGCCCTGTTGCCAGCTGGCGCGCTGCTCAGCGGTAATTTGTTCAAATAACTGCTCCTGCAGCAGAAAATCTTCGTCATAGCCAAGCTTATGCAGCATATTGCTATCCCAGACGCCATGCAGATTGGTTGGCAGTTCATGGCTGTAGAAATAGACTGCAGTGCGGTTGCCGCCAAGGTCATCAGCATAGCTGACATGCAATGGCTGATGCAGATCACCCAGGTGGTGGGCTAAAAAAAGCAGTGCTTGCCAGTCGCTGCTATCGGCGCTCAGGCGCTGCTGCATCATGCTAATCGCCGATAAAATGCAGCCATGCTCCGGGCAATATTCGGCCTTCACCTGTTTTTCGCCGCGTGGCATATTGACGTAGTGGTGCGGTGCCGTCCAACGAAACTCCTCCTGACTACGCACTTCATCCGGCCAGGCACAGGCGGCACCAAACTCATGGTGCGGCGAGGCTTCAACCAGGCTGGCGACTTGCTGCTGTGCCTTAGCGGACAACAGCTGCAAGGCCATATCACACACCATGGCATGACCGGTGCGGCCAAAGCCATAGCTATAGCTACTCAGGGTTAACAATAAAACGATAAGCGCCAGGCGCATGGTTATTCTCCAACAAGTTGCATAATCTGATAATGACTGGCTGGGTTGCCCAGCTGTTGCTGCACTTCGGAAAGTGCCGGCGCCAGGCTTTGCGCCAGGGTATAGGGCGGATTAATCACCAGCATACCGCTACCGGTCATACCATGGCCTGGGCTGTCGGCATGCAGGTTAAATTCAATCCGCAGCTGATTCTTAATGCCGGTGGCGACAATGGCCGCGATAAACTGTTCAATACTATGGCGCTCAATCACCGGATACCAGATAGCATAGGTTGCTTGTGGGAAGCGTTTATAGGCTTCCTGCAGGCCTTTAATCAGATCCTGATATTCGGTTTTCAGCTCATACGGCGGGTCAATTAATACCAGGCCGCGTTTAACTAAAGGTGGCAGCATCGCCTTAATACCGGCGAAGGCATCAATATTCTCAATCCGTGTTAAACGGCGCTGTAAAAACTGGCTTTGCAGCAGCGGAAAATCACTTGGATGCAGCTCGGTGGCCTGCAGCTGATCGCCGGCGCGCAGCAGCATGGCGGCAATCTTAGGTGAACCGGGATAGAAATTCAGTTCGCCATCCGGGTTTAACTGCTTTACGACATCCAGATATTTGCCAAGTAATGGGCTTTGCGGCTGATAGTGCCACAGCTTGCCGATACCCTCAGTATATTCGGCAGTTTTCTGCGCCTGGCTGCTTTGCAAGCTGTACAGGCCGGCACCGGCATGGGTGTCGTGATAGCACAGCGGTTTATCTTTTTGCAGCAGGTAATCCAGAATGGCAACTTCGGTCAGATGTTTTAACACATCGGCATGATTGCCGGCGTGAAAACTGTGGCGGTAACTGAGCATGCATTAACCTTAGAACGGGTTCAGGCTGGCAAGGATACTGCGTTAGCGTAAAAAAACAAGTATCATAGCCGCCGGTCTTAAGCTTAGTTAATCCGTCAGGACTCCGCATGTCTGTCAGCAACAAGAAATCATCCGCCGCCAAAAGCCGCGACCCACTGCAAAAGCCCTGGCAGCGCCAGACAAAAGCGAAAGCCGCAGTTAGCCAGAGCGCTACGGTTGGGCTAAGTTCGCCAAAAGCCGCTGCTAAAGAAACGGCAAAGGCGCCGCGGCAGGAGGAAACCAAGGTATATGGCGAAAATGCCTGTCGCGAGCTATTCCGCCAGCGCCCGGAAGCGATTATCCGGCTTTATATCAACAGCGAGTTAGCGCCCAAATTTTCGGACTTAATGAAATATCTGGCGCAGCAAAAGCGCGCCTATCATCTGGTGGATGAGACTGAGCTGGAAAAAGTAGCCGGCAGTCAGCACCACGGTGGCATAGTGCTGCTGGTGAAGCGCAAGCCGGTCACCAGCCTGGCGCTGTATTTGCGGGAAAAGCGTAAACAGGATTGTTTACTTGCCTTAGATGGGGTCGGCAATCCGCACAATCTGGGCGCTATTACCCGTAGCTGCGCCCACTTTGGCGTAAACGGCATTATTATGCGCGAGCCGCAGTTATTACAATCCGGTGCCGCTTTACGCACAGCTGAAGGCGGTGGTGAGTTTGTCGATGGCCTGGCATGTGATGATTTACCGCTGGCGCTTAAGCTTTGTAAAGACGCGGGCTATACGCTGATTACCACCTCCAGCCACGGCGGCAGCTCACTTTATAACACGGCCTTGCCAGCCAAAGTGGTGATTGTATTTGGCGAGGAGATGTTTGGCGTATCGAAAAATGTGGCTAAGAGTGCCGATATTGCGCTGCAAATTCCGGGCTCGGGCAAGGTAGAGTCACTGAATGTCAGTGTCGCGGCCAGCCTGATTTTAGGCGAGTGGTACCGGCAGCAGCAAGGCTAATGCTGGCGGCCTAATCGGCAACTGGCAGGGTTAAACCTGCCGGCGGCTCAGTGCCGATATACTGAAAACGCGGGATCAGCTCACCGGCAATTTCAACGTTTTCGGCAAACATGGTGGCAGGGCGGGCCCAAAGGCCAAAGTCAGCATACAGTGCCCGGTAGATCGCCAGCCACTCCTCAGTTTCACTGTGCCTGGCCAGGTCCAGCAACTGATAATAAGCGCCTTTATAATGCTGATAATAACCCGGCGCTAACGCCGGTTTAGCCTTGTTGTTCATACCAGCCTTCAAAAATAATCTGCGCTGACAGGCTATCCACCTTATCCTTGCTTAAATTGCGATAACCGCCCTCGGCAAATAAGCGGCTACGCGCATCGGCGGTGGATAAACGCTCATCATGATAAGCGATAGGTAAACCAAAGCGGCCATGTAAGCGGTTGGCAAATTTGCGGGTACGGGCGGTAAACTCCTGCTCGCTGCCGTCCATATTTAGTGGCAAGCCCACTAACAACAGCTGTGGTTGCCATTCCTGAATTAAGCGTTCAATGTGCTGCCAATCCGGGATCCCGTCTTTGGCCTTTAAAGCCGCGAGCAAGGTGGCGCTGCCAGTAAGCTCTGAGCCTACGGCCACGCCGATGCTTTTTATACCATAATCAAAACATAAAATGGTGCGGGCGGTCATCAGGCGTGTCCTGCCTCACCGGTTAGTTGCCATGGTTGAATACCGATACTGGCAGTGGCCTTTTGCCATTTCTCGGCATGGCTGAGATCAAAAATAATCCGGTTGTCGGCCGGGATCACCAACCAGCTGTTATCGGCGATTTCCTGCTCCAACTGGCCGGCAGTCCAGCCAGCATAGCCCAGCGCCAGTAAGAACTTCTCCGGTGCCTGCTCGGTAGTCAGATCCTGCAAAATATCTTTCGAGGTGGTAACCATTAAACCATTTTCCAGCTGTAAACTGCTGTGATAACCGGGTTTGGCGGTATGCAATACAAAGCCACGGTCATGCTGTACCGGCCCACCGGCAACCACCTTGGCCTGTGCCGCCGGACTCTTGGCATCGTAGCTGATTTCCAACTGCTCTAACAGCTCAGCCAGTGACACATTCATCGGATGATTGATCACTATGCCCATGGCGCCTTCTTCGTTATGTTCACACAGGTAAGTGACACTGCGTTTAAACATCGGATCGTCCAGTGATGGCATTGCGATTAAGAAATGATTCTGGAAACCTTGCATACTGTTCTCCTTGATCAACCTGTGGTGCGACCAACTAACTACGAACCTGCTGCCAGGCGACGCTCGATAGCATCAAATAACATACCGGTAATACTGATCGGGAAGGCGGCTTCGATTTCCCGGATACAGGTCGGGCTGGTGACATTAATTTCGGTCAGTTTGTCACCGATCACGTCCAGACCGACGAAGATTAAACCTTTGGCCTTTAAGGTTGGGCCTATGGCTTTGGCAACGGCCCAGTCGCTGTCTGACAGCGGACGGGCTTCGCCACGGCCGCCGGCGGCTAAATTACCGCGGGTTTCACCCGAAGCGGGGATCCGTGCTAAGCAGTATGGCACAGGTTCGCCGTCAACCACTAAGATTCGTTTATCGCCATCGACAATTTCCGGAATATAGCGCTGCGCCATCGCATACTGACTGCCATGGGCGGTGAGCGTTTCTAAAATTACACTGACATTCGGATCTTCAGGTTTTAAGCGGAAGATCGAGGCGCCACCCATGCCATCCAGAGGCTTTAAGATTACGTCCTGCTCTTGCTGATAGAAGGCTTTTAAGCGCTTAGGATCGCGGCTGACCAGGGTTTTTGGCGTAAACTGACTAAACCAGCTGGTATAGAGCTTTTCGTTGGCATCGCGCAGGCTTTGCGGTTTATTGACAATCAGAGTGCCGGCATCTTCGGCACGCTCCAGCATATAGGTGGCATAGATATATTCGGTATCAAAGGGCGGATCTTTGCGCATCAGAATCACGTTGAGCTCGCTCAGCGCCAGATCCTGTTCGCTACCAAAGTGATACCAGCGCTCCGGGTTGGGTTCGACGCTCAGTAAGCGCGTACGGGCGCGGGCCTGACCTTGCAGTAAATACAGATCCGCCATTTCCATATAGTGAATTTCATAGCCGCGGCGCTGCGCTTCCAGCAGCATGGCAAAGCTGGAGTCTTTTTTGATATTGATGTCCGCAATCGGGTCCATCACGATGCCAAGTTTAATTGCTGTCATGCTTATCCTCAGGCGAGATCGCCAAATTGCAGTTGCAGGGCGCTGATCGCGGTCAGCGCTGCCGTTTCAGTGCGCAAAATTCTCGGACCCAGCGTAATACCGGTAAAACCGGCGGCCGCGGTCTGGCTGACTTCAGTATCGGTAAAGCCACCTTCCGGACCTATTACCAACTGAATATCGCTGGCCGAAGTTAGGGTCTTAATGGTGGCGGCAGCGCGCGGATCCAAGGTCAGCCGTAAAGCTTTTGTTGGGGTGGCCAGCCATTGCTGCAGACTAACCGCGGTATGCACTGTTGGCACCACACTACGTCCGCTTTGCTCGCAGGCGCTGATCGCAATCTTTTGCCACTGCTCGGTACGTTTCGCCAAACGCTCGGCATCCAGTTTTACGCCGCAGCGCTCGGTAAACAGCGGGGTGATTTCGGTCACGCCAAGCTCTACCGCCTTTTGAATGGCGAAATCCATCCGGTCACCACGGGAAATGCCCTGACCTAAGTGGATACGCAGCGGGGATTCGACCGGATTGTCGCTGCTGCTGTCGATAGTGACCAAAAGCTGTTTCTTACCGACTTCGCTTATGGTAGCGGTATAGTTTTTGCCATCGCCATTAAACAATTGTAACGGCTGTCCCGCTTGCATTCGCAGCACCCGGCCAACGTGGTTGGCCGCATCGTCACTCAGGGCAAGCTTAGCGCCGGCTGGCAAGGCTGATGGCTGGTAGATTCGTATTGTTCGCATCTTGTGGTTCTGTTTAACTGAAAAAAGCCTGAGGCTAATATTACCAGTGTTTTGTCTTAACCCGGCGCTAATCGATAAAAAAAGGCCCCGCAGGGCCTTAGTCAAAACGCTTGTTGCTTAGCGGTTAGGAATATACTCGTATGAGGCACCTAAGCCCAGCGGAATATCCAGTGCCCAGAAGCCAAGCAGGAAGGCAGTCCAGAGTACCAGCATCGCAATAGAGTAGGGCAGCATTAACGCTACCAGAGTACCAATGCCGCTGTTCTTCACATACTTTTGACAGAACACAACGATCAGCGGGAAGTACGGCAGCAGCGGGGTGATAATGTTGGTCGACGAGTCACCAACGCGGTAGGCTGCCTGGGTCAGATCTGGTGAAATACCCAGTTCCATCAGCATCGGTACCATGATAGCGCCAATCAGAGCCCATTTGGCAGAAGCTGAGCCGACAACCAGGTTAACTAAACCGGATAAAAACACGATACCTACCAATGTCATTGCCAGTGGTAGTCCCATGGCTTTTAACGCATTGGCGCCTTTTAACGCCAGTAATACCCCCAGATTCGACTGGTTAAAGGCATACAGGAACAGCGCACAGAAAAACGCCATCACGATATAGTAGCCCATACCACTCATCGCATTGCTCATACCTTTGATGATATCACGGTGAGTTTGTACCGTGCCGGCGACATAGCCATAGACAATACCTGGTACCAGGAAGAACACAAAGATCAACGTTACAATCGACTTCATCAGTGGCGAGGCAGCAACCAGCAGCGGGTTCATCCCCTCGGCAACTTGCTCAGCGGGTGCTGCCCAAGGCGTTGCGGCAGGTACAACAATACTCAGAGCCAGCAGGGCTGCCACGACAAACATCGAAATCACCGCAGCGCGTAAGCCTTTCCGCTCTTGTGCACTTAGTGCATCCATTTTCACCATCTGTGACGTATCGCCATCAACCTTAGTGGCTTGCAGGCGCGGTTCAATCACTTTATCCGTTAAAAACCAGCCGACTAATACGATCAGGAAGGTAGATGCGGTGGTAAAGATATAGTTATTTAGCGGGTTGATGGTAACAGTTGGATCCAGCAACTGAGCCGAAACCTGAGTCATACCGGCCAGTAACGGATCCAGGCTGGAAGGGACAAAGAACGTTGCCGAGAAACCACCGGAAACGCCGGCAAAGGCTGCTGCTATACCGGCCAGTGGGTGACGGCCTGCAGCGTAGAAAATCACGGCACCCAGTGGGATCACCAACACATAGCCGGCATCCACCGCCACATGGCTGAGTACACCTACGGCAATCAGTACCGGGGTTAATAACATCTTTGGTGTGACGGCCAGAATAGAACGTAAGCCGGCATTAATAAAACCGGTATATTCCGCCACACCTAAACCTAACATCGCGACCAGTACCACACCCAGCGGTGGGAAATTAACAAAGGTTGTTACGATATTGGAAGCAAACTGAGTAAGAGCAGCCCCGGATAGCAAGTTAACAATTTGCACCTGCTGTCCGCTGCGAGGGTCGATTTCGGTAAAGGTCATTCCGGAAAATAACCAGGACAGGCCCCAGACGATCACCATTAACAGTGCAAAGAGCACGGCCGGATCGGGTAATTTATTCCCGATCACCTCAATGGTATTGAGCGCACGGTTCATCCAGCCGTTATTCACGGCGGCGGTTTGTTCTGACATAGCAGTTCCTTTCTCTTTCTTTTTTATTGTGTGATTGCTAAACGCAATCAGACCCTGGAGGCGAAAACGCCCTAATAATACACAAAAGCGCGCTTCGGGTAAGCGGCAAATCGGTTGTGGCAGCAAATTAAAACAAAAAAGGAGAGTCACCTCTCCTTTTTACGGCATTTAACCCGCTATCGGTTATTTGGCGTACTGACGTAACAGCTCAGCTTTATCGGTTTGCTCCCACGGGAACTCGTTACGGCCGAAGTGACCATAAGCCGCCGTCGGCTGATAAATTGGCCGCTCCAGATCCAACATTTGGATCAGGCCATAAGGACGCAGATCGAAATGTTCACGTACCAGTTTGATCAGCTCGTCTTCACTCAGTTTACTGGTACCAAAGGTTTCCAGGCTGATTGAAGTAGGTTCTGCAACACCGATAGCATAAGATACCTGCAGCTCCAGACGCTCTGCAAGGCCAGCCGCAACCAGGTTTTTCGCGACATAGCGGGCAGCGTACGCCGCTGAGCGGTCAACCTTGGATGGATCTTTACCAGAGAAAGCACCACCACCATGCCGTGCCATACCACCGTAGCTATCTACGATAATCTTGCGGCCGGTTAAACCACAGTCACCCATTGGGCCGCCAATCACGAAGCGGCCGGTTGGGTTGATAAAGAACTTGGTTTTGCTGCTTAACCACTCCGCCGGTAATACTGGCTTAATGATTTCTTCCATTACCGCTTCACGCAGATCAGCGGTGCTGATGGTGTCACAGTGCTGGGTAGATAATACTACGGCATCGATACCGACCGGCTTACCATCTTCGTAAATAAAGCTTAACTGCGACTTGGCATCCGGGCGTAACCACGGCAGGGTACCGTCTTTACGCACCTGGGCCTGACGCTGTACCAGACGGTGGGAATAGGTAATAGGGGCCGGCATCAGCACGTCGGTTTCGTTACTGGCGTAGCCAAACATTAAACCCTGGTCACCTGCACCTTGCTCGCGCGGGTCAGCTTTATCGACACCCTGATTGATATCCGGCGATTGTTTACCAATAGCGTTTAATACGGCGCAGGAGTCGGCGTCAAAACCCATATCAGAATGGGTATAGCCAATTTCACGTACGGTTTTGCGTACCAGCTCTTCGATATCAACCCAGGCAGAAGTCGTGATTTCGCCACCGACTAACACCATACCTGTTTTAACGAAGGTCTCACAGGCAACACGCGCCTTGCTGTCTTGTTCCAGGATCGCATCCAGTACCGCATCGGAAATCTGATCAGCGATTTTATCCGGATGCCCTTCAGATACAGACTCAGACGTGAAAATATGTTGTGCCATCTGTTAGTTTCCACCACGTTAGTTAATACATAAAGCGCCGTGACCCTGTCACAGCGCTGTGATTAAGCAAGCGCCACTATTGCCAACTCACAATTTAACTCCAAATGTATAGCCGGCAGGCGCCAAAAAAATAGCCGCTTATTTTAGTGAAAGCCCCCGGCGATTACCAGTAAAATTTACGCCCAGACGTCTTTCATGCCGGAAATTACGTAAACGCTAGCAGCCAGATCACCGCGCTGCAAAAAAGGCCACAGATAATCATTTGCCATCTGGCGGCGGCTGGGTGAAAATACGGCCATCTAAACCCCCACAGTAATCATTTTGGTAACAGCCTGTGTCGGGTTACACTGCAAACCTCAAGTCTGAATAATCAGCGCAATTTGTCAGGAGTCTGCATGCCATCTCGTAAACAACTCGCCAATGCCATCCGTGCCTTAAGTATGGACGCGGTGCAAAAAGCTAAATCTGGCCACCCAGGCGCCCCAATGGGGATGGCCGATATTGCCGAAGTGTTATGGCGTGACTATCTGAAACATAACCCGCAAAACCCGGGCTGGGCCGACCGGGACCGCTTTGTGCTGTCTAACGGCCATGGCTCGATGCTGATTTACTCTTTATTACATCTGACCGGGTATGACTTATCGATAGAAGATTTAAAGCAATTCCGCCAGCTGCACTCGAAAACCCCGGGTCACCCTGAATTTGGCTATGCACCCGGTGTTGAAACCACCACAGGGCCGCTGGGGCAGGGTATTACCAATGCCGTGGGCATGGCGCTGGCCGAAAAAGCGCTGGCGGCGCAGTTTAACCGCCCCGGTTTTGACATTGTTGACCACTATACTTATGTGTTCCTGGGCGATGGCTGTTTAATGGAAGGGATTTCGCACGAAGCCTGTTCCTTGGCCGGTACCCTTGGCCTGGGTAAGCTGATTGCATTCTGGGATGATAACGGTATTTCGATTGATGGCCATGTTGAAGGCTGGTTTACCGATAATACCCCGGCGCGCTTTGAAGCCTACGGCTGGCATGTGCTGGCTAATGTTGATGGCCATAATCCGGAAGCGATTAAAGCGGCGATTGAACAGGCACGCGCCGTGACCGACAAACCGACACTGATCTGTACCAAGACCGTGATCGGTTATGGCGCACCGAATAAAGGTGGCAGCCATGACTGCCATGGTTCACCATTGGGTGAAGCGGAAATTGCCGCTGCCCGCGAATTTTTACAATGGCCTTACGCCCCCTTTGAAATCCCGGCGGATATCTATGCTGACTGGGATGCCAAGGCGACTGGCGCGGCAGCAGAGCAAAGCTGGCAACAGCGCTTTGCTGCATACGAAAAAGCTTATTCGGAACTGGCCGCCGAATTTAAGCGTCGTTATGCCGGTACCTTACCTGCCGATTGGGCGGCGCAAAGCCAGGCGTATATTGAGCAATTACAAGCTAACCCGGCAACTATCGCCACCCGTAAGGCCTCACAAAATGCACTGAATGCCTTTGGCCCGCTATTACCGGAGTTTATGGGGGGCTCGGCCGACTTAGCCGGCTCCAACCTGACCATTTGGTCTGGCTCTAAGCCGCTGACCAGAGAGGATGCCGCCGGTAACTATGTTTACTACGGAGTGCGCGAATTTGGTATGTCTGCCATGATGAATGGTATCGCGCTGCATGGTGGCTTTGTGCCTTACGGCGCGACCTTCCTGATGTTTATGGAATATGCCCGTAATGCAGTGCGGATGGCTGCGCTGATGAAGCAAAGAGTGATCTTTGTTTATACTCACGATTCAATTGGTTTGGGTGAAGATGGCCCAACACATCAACCGATCGAGCAGCTGGCCAGCTTACGAGTCACCCCTAATTTGATGAACTGGCGCCCTTGTGATCAGGTGGAGTCAGCGGTGGCCTGGCAGCAAGCGATTGAACGCCATGATGGCCCAAGCTCGCTGATCTTTACCCGCCAGAATCTGGTACAACAGGCCCGTACCGCAGAGCAACTGGCTGCCATTAAACGCGGTGGCTATGTGCTGTTGGACTCTGCCACTACGCCTGAGCTGATTATTATTGCCACCGGCTCTGAAGTTGAACTGGCGATGCAGGCCGCTAAAACGCTGCAAGCCGAAGGTAAAGCCGTGCGCGTCGTGTCTATGCCATCGACGGATGTGTTTGAACAACAGGATGCCAGTTACCGTGAAGCCGTGCTGCCAGCCAGTGTCAGTAAGCGGATTGCGGTGGAAGCCGGTATTATGGATACCTGGTATAAATATGTCGGTTTAAATGGCGCCGTGATTGGTATGCAGACGTTTGGTGAGTCGGCACCGGCGGAGCAGCTATTTGAACACTTTGGTATTACCGCCGCTAACGTGCTGGCGACTGCCAGAAACTTGCTGGCGTAATTCTGGTTTTGTAACGGGCCCTTACCGGGCCCGTTTTTTCATGCTGAGCTTATGACAATTAAACTGGCAATAAACGGCTTTGGCCGTATCGGTCGCAACATTTTGCGCGCCATTTATGAAAACGGCTGGCAACAGCAGTTACAGGTGGTAGCGATTAATGAGCTGGCGCAAGCCGAAGGTGTGGCGCATCTGTTACGTTACGACAGTGCCCATGGCCGTTTTCGCTATCCGGTTGCGGCGATCCCGGGTGGCTTGAGTGTCGCCGGCGACAAGATTGCGCTCTTTAATGAACCTGATCCGCTGGAGTTACCCTGGCGCGAGCTTGGGGTGGATATTGTGCTGGAGTGTACCGGTGTTTTTCACAGCCGGGAGCATGCCAACTGGCATTTGCAGGCCGGTGCCAAAAAAGTGTTATTTTCGCACCCGGCGGACGCCGATATCGATGCAACAGTAATTTACGGCATTAATCAGCATTTGTTAGACGCGCAGATGCAGGTGGTATCGGCCGGCTCCTGTACCACTAACTGTATTGTTCCGGTGATCCAGGTACTGGATCAGCACTTTGGTGTTGAAAGCGGTACTATTACGACCATTCATGCCTCGATGAATGACCAGCAGGTGATTGATGCCTATCACCCGGATTTACGCCGTACCCGCGCTGCCAGCCACTCCATTATTCCGGTGGATACCAAGCTGGCACTGGGGATCGAGCGGATTATGCCGCATCTGGCCGGGCGTTTTGAAGCCATAGCAGTGCGGGTACCCACTATTAATGTTACGGCGATGGATCTTAGCGTTACCCTGCATCAGGACGTGACCATCTCCGAAATTAACCGGGTATTGCGTGCAGCCGGTCAGACCGCACTGAGCGGCATTTTAGATTACACTGAAGCGCCATTAGTGTCGGTCGACTTTAACCATGATCCGCACTCCTGCATTGTCGATGGCAGCCAAACCCGAGTCAGCCACAAAAGATTAGTGAAATGCCTGGTGTGGTGCGATAACGAATGGGGCTTTGCTAACCGGATGTTGGATACGGCCAGAGTGATGAGCCAAAATTTTTAATTGCAACCTTAATTCGAGTTTAATCCCAGGGAGAGAAAGATGTCTGTGATCCGTATGAGCGACTTAGATTTGCACGGCAAACGTGTACTGATCCGCGAAGATTTAAACGTACCGGTTAAAGACGGCGTGGTAACCTCAGATGCGCGCTTAAAAGCCGCAATTCCCACCATTGAACTGGCGCTTGCCAAGGGCGCGAAAGTGATGGTGATGTCACATCTGGGCCGGCCGGAAGAGGGCGTATTTGACGCCGAATCCTCAATGCAGCCGGTAGCAGACTATCTGGCTAAAGCGTTAACGGCACCGGTGCGGCTGGTGGCAGACTATCTGGAGGGTGTTGAGGTTGCGCAGGGCGAAGTAGTGGTGTTTGAAAACGTACGCTTTAATAAAGGCGAAGGCAAAAACAACGATGAGTTGGCGCAAAAATTGGCCGCGCTTTGCGATGTGTTTGTGATGGATGCCTTTGGTACAGCGCACCGCGCTCAGGCATCAACTCATGGTGTCGCCAAATACGCTCAGATTGCTTGCGCCGGCCCATTACTGACCGCAGAGCTGGATGCGTTAGCCGCGGCACTAAAAAATCCAAAACGACCACTGGTCGCGATCGTCGGGGGTTCGAAGGTTTCTACCAAGCTGACCGTACTGGAATCGCTGTCTGGTATTGTGGACCAATTGATCGTTGGCGGCGGTATTGCCAATACCTTTATTGCTGCTCAGGGCCACAATGTCGGTAAATCCCTGTGTGAAAACGACCTGATCCCGGAAGCACAGCGCCTAATGGCGCAGGCGAAAGCCCGGGGTGGCAATATCCCGGTACCGACCGATGTGGTAACAGGTAAAGCCTTTAGCGCCGATACGCCTGCCGAGCTGAAGAGTGTGGCTGCCGTAGCTGCTGATGATATGATTTTTGATGTTGGCCCGGCCACCATCGCTGAGTTAACGGCTATTTTGAAAAACGCCGGTACCATTGTCTGGAATGGTCCGGTCGGTGTGTTTGAATTTGACCAGTTTGGTGCCGGTACCAAGGCGCTGGCTGAAGCTATCGCACAAAGCGAGGCGTTTTCAATTGCCGGTGGCGGTGACACTTTGGCGGCGATTGATAAATATGGTGTAGCCGAGCAAATTTCCTACATTTCGACCGGTGGTGGTGCATTTCTGGAATTTCTGGAAGGAAAAACCCTACCAGCAGTGGCAATTTTAGAAGAACGCGCTCAGAATTAAACAATAACAAAAAAGAAAACTTTTTACCTAAAACTGTACCTTAGTATAAAAGAGAGGACCTCATGGCTCTGATATCCTTACGGCAAATGCTCGATCACGCCGCCGAATTCGGCTACGGCGTGCCGGCGTTTAACGTAAATAACCTTGAACAGATGCGTGCCATTATGCTGGCTGCCGATAAAACGGATAGCCCAGTAATAGTGCAGGCATCAGCCGGTGCCCGCAAATACGCCGGTGCGCCTTTCCTGCGTCATTTAATCCTGGCGGCAGTGGAAGAGTTTCCGCATATTCCGGTGGTGATGCACCAGGATCACGGTACCTCATTAGCCGTATGTCAACGCTCAATCCAGTTGGGCTTTTCATCCGTGATGATGGATGGTTCCCTCGGCGAAGATGGCAAAACACCGATGGACTATGCGTATAACGTTGAAGTAACCCGTCGGGTCGTAGAAATAGCGCATGCCTGTGGTGTCTCAGTAGAAGGTGAGTTAGGTTGTTTAGGCTCACTGGAAACCGGTGAAGCCGGTGAAGAAGATGGTATTGGTGCGGATTGTAAGCTTAGCCATGATCAGATGCTGACCGATCCGGAAGAGGCGGCGCAGTTTGTGCGTGAAACCCAGGTTGATGCCCTGGCTATTGCCTGTGGTACTTCACACGGTGCCTATAAGTTTAGCCGGCCACCAACAGATGATATTCTGGCGATTGACCGGATTAAGGCAATTCACGAGCGGATCCCGGATACCCATCTGGTGATGCACGGTTCCTCTTCGGTGCCGCAAGACTGGCTGGAAATTATCAACGAATATGGCGGTGCCATCCCGGAAACCTATGGCGTGCCGGTAGAGCAAATCCAGCAAGGGATCAAATACGGGGTGCGTAAGGTCAACATTGATACCGATCTGCGTCTGGCGTCGACCGGTGCGATCCGTCGCTATCTGGCGAAGCACCCGGCCGAATTTGATCCGCGTAAATATTTACAGGAATCCGTAAAAGCAATGGCGGATATCTGCGTTGCCCGTTATCAGGCCTTTGGCTGCGCCGGGCAAGGCAGTAAAATCAAGCCGTTGTCATTGGATAAGATGGTTGATTTATATGTGGCAGGCAAATTAACGCCGAACATTAAATAACCAGAATTTTTAATGCGCGTTAAACAAGGTAAGCGCTCTGTTTAACGCAGCTTAAAATTGGTGCTAAACCTTCCGTGCAGGACAGGTGGCGAAAGCCTTGTCAGCGCTGGCTGTCTGTTGACATCCGGCGTTTTACCTGTAATGATGCGGGCGGTTTACCCTCTAAAACGAGGGCTGCTGCCGTGCTATACGGCGACCCCTTACAACATCAGGTTACGTTAATCAGCAATAATTGGTTGGGAACTATGTTTAATAAAAAAATCCATATGAGCCTTGTTGCTTCTGCACTGGCGGGCAGTTTTGCCCTGGCTGGTTCAGCTGCAGCGACAGATTTAAAAGATCTGCATCAGGCAAATGCACAAATCCAGCGTGCAGCAGTACAGTCTCAGGAAAAAATCAATACTATTTACGAGCAGACTCAGGAACTGCTGGGTGAATATCGTGTTGTCGTTGACCAAACCGACAACCTGAAAGTTTACAACGACTTCCTGGCTACTCTGGTTGCTGACCAGCAACGTCAAATCGACCGTATCCAGCGTCAAATTGACGGCTTAGAAAAAACCAACCAAGGCACAGTGCCACTGATGTTCCGCATGATTGACTCATTAGAGCAATTTATCCAGGCTGACATCCCACTGCGTACCGACCGTCGTTTAGAGCGCGTACAACGTTTGCGTGATCTGATGGCCCGTTCAGACGTGCAGCGTTCTGAGCAATTCCGTCAAATTTTAGAAGCCTATGAAATCGAAATGGGTTACGGCACAGAGCTGGCTGCCTTCCAGGGCACACTGAGCACTGGCGGTAGCGACATTACTGTTGATTTCGTGCATCTGGGCCGTTTAGCGCTGATGGCGCTGGCATTAGATGGCAGCTCAGGCTGGGTGTATAACAAGAGCACTGGTAGCTGGGATAAGTTAGCGGATTCATACTTACCGTCAATCGGTAACTTTATCAAGATGGCACGTCGTGAAGCCACGCTTGAAATGGATCGTGTACCACTTTTCGCAGCGGAGTAAGAATAGATGAAATTGGCAATTAAAAGTTTAGTCGTCGCTGCGGCAGTAACACTTTCTGCATCAGTAGCCTTTAACGCGACTGCAAATACTCAAAAGCTGGATCAGTTATTACAGCAAATCCAACAACAGCGCACTGTGGAAGGCCGGATCAACCAAGAGCGCGAGCGTGCTTTCCTGGCTGATCGTGCAGACAAGCAAGCGTTGTTAAATACCGCTAAGCGCCAACTGGCTGAAGAAGAAGCCCGTGGTAAGCGTTTACAGCAACAATATGCCCAAAACGATATCGCCATTGCTCAGAAACAACAGGAGCTGCAAAGCGCCCTGGGTACTATGGGTGAGGTATTCGGTGTGGTTCGTCAAACAGCGAACAAAACCGTTGGTACTATTTCAAGCTCCATCGTTAGCGCTCAGTATCCAGGTCGTGACGTAGTACTGCGTGATATCGCTGCTGCTACTGAACTGCCAACCATTGAGCAAATGGAAGAGCTGTGGGTAGCGATGTTAACTGAAATGACTGAATCAGGTAAGATCGCTAAGTTTGATGCCGAAGTGGTTGAACTGGCTGGCGGTACTTCTACCCAGCGCGTAACCCGTTTTGGTGCTTTCCACCTGACGACTGCTACTGACTATTTAATCCGCAACGTAGACACTGACCAGATCCAACCACTGGGCCGTGCTCCACAGTCAAAAATCCACAGTTCAGTCGCCGCCTTCCACAACGCCCGCGCTGGTGAATTAACCAGCCTGTACGTTGACCCGACTAAGGGTAACTCACTGTTACGTCTGAACCAGCAACGTGCAACACTGATGGAATACTACCACCAGGGCGGCACTGTAGGTTACCTGATCACGGTATTACTGTTCATCGGCTTACTGATCGCGTTAGAGCGGGTACTGGTACTTTCAGCTGTTGGTGCCAAGATGCGTGCTCAGCTGAAAAACCTGAACAACCCGTCTACTAACAACCCGCTGGGCCGGATCCTGAAAGTTTACCACGACAACAAAGATGCTGACGTGGAAAACCTGGAACTGAAACTGGACGAAGCTATCCTGCGTGAAACGCCAAAAGTTGACCGTGGTATCGGCTTAATCAAACTGTTTGCTGCGGTAGCGCCGCTGATGGGTCTGTTAGGTACTGTTATCGGTATGATCCTGACCTTCCAGCAAATTACGCTGTACGGTACCGGTGACCCGAAACTGATGGCTGGTTCAATCTCTCTGGCGCTGGTAACTACCGCTCTGGGTCTGATTGCTGCACTGCCACTGTTATTCGTACACAGCATTGTACAATCTCGTGCTAAATCAATTCTGCAAGTTCTGGATGAGCAAAGCGCTGGTATCGTAGCGGCTCACGCGGAGAAGGAGAAAGCCTAATGATGCTCCAGCTAATAGGGCTGTGGGAATCGGTACAGGATTTTATCCATACGGGTGGCAACGTCTTGTACGTTGTCGCCGCGGTGCTCTTCATTATGTGGGTATTGATGATTGAGCGCTACTGGTATGTCACTTCGATTTTTCCGAAAATGAAACGGGAAATTGTTGCGAAGTGGGATGCCCGGGAAGATACCACTTCCTGGTATGCGCATAAGATCCGTGACTGCTGGATTTCTGAAGCGACGGATAAACTCGATCAAAGAATGTTACTGATAAAGACACTGGTTGCAATGTGCCCATTAGTGGGCCTGCTTGGAACGGTAACAGGTATGATTGCGGTGTTCGATATTATGGCCACCCAAGGTACCGGTAACCCTCGCACTATGGCGGCGGGTATTTCCATGGCAACTATTCCAACAATGGCCGGTATGGTTGCTGCCTTGTCGGGTGTATTTTTCAGTTCGCGGCTGGAAGTGAAAGTCAAACGGGAAAAAGCAGATCTCGTTGACAGCTTACCGCATCATTAAGAGAGAATTTTTATGGCACGTAAACGTATACGCGAAGACGAAGAGGCCGCAATCGACATTACGCCGATGATGGACATCGTTTTCATTATGTTGATCTTCTTTATCGTGACGACCTCTTTCGTGAAGGAAGCCGGTATTGATGTCAACAAACCAGAGGCCACCCAAGCTGTGAAAAAACCAAGCGCTACGATCTTTATTGCGATCCGTGCCAATGGTGAAGTGTGGATGGACAAGCGGCCGGTTGATGTGGAGCGGGTTTCTGCCAACATCGAGCGTTTAAGAGCGGAGTCACCAACGGATACCATCATTATCCAGGCTGACAAAGAAGCGAAACACGGTGTAGTTATGGAAGTAATGGATCAGATTAAAGCTGCTGACCCATCGCTGGTCATTACTGTTGCCGGGGAGAATAACTAACTATGGTACGTTTCCTAACATCGTTAATTATCGGTGCCGTGGTAACGTTCCTGTTGTTTCTGATTATGGCGCTGCTCATTGAGGGCAGCGGCGACCGCCGGCCTCCTGAGCAGGAGCGTATTGTCATTGAGATTAATACGACGCCGCCGGACTCAGATACACAGACGCGGACACCACCGCCACCGCCACCGCCGCCACCACCGGCTCAGCCGCCGCAGCAGCCACAGCCGGAGCCGGAGATGACCAATACTGCCGGTGCAGTATCGTTCAACCTGCCAGGTCTGGACTTAGGCGCTAACACTGGTTTGGGTGATCCTGGCTCGCTGTTACGTGACGGTGATGCTACGCCAATCGTGCGGATTGAACCACGTTATCCGGTTCAGGCTGCCCGTGATGGTCTGCAAGGCTGGGTTCGTTTACGGTTTACCATTATGGAAGATGGCAGTGTCGATGAAGTTGAAGTCATTGAAGCTGAACCACGCCGTGTGTTCGACCGTGAAGCTATCCGTGCGCTGCGGCGCTGGAAGTACAGCCCGAAAGTGGTAGATGGTAAGCCGGTGCGTCAGCCTGGCCAGCAAGTGCAGCTGGACTTTACCCTTGACATGGCTCAGGGAGGCTAACAGATGAAAAAACTGTCTTTAATTTCTTCTGCGTTATTGGTCGCCGCCAGCGTCAGTTTTTCGGTACCCAGTTTTGCTCAGGTTACCCTGACTGATGCTGACCGTGCCCGGATTGAAGAGCGGAAAAACCGCCGCACCACACTTCCTGGCGAACGTGTGGGGCGTGGTGTGACCCGCGCTTTCGAGCTGTATAACGAAGAAAAGGTCGATGAAGCATTAAAAGTATTGCTTGAGATCCGTGGCGGCAATGATTTCGATAACGCCTTTTTAGCGCGTTTTATCGGCAACCTGTACGCTCAGAAAGATGCCAAGCAAGCTATCCGTTATCTGGAACAGGCAACCAAGCCCGATGTACTGAGCTTTACTGATCAGGCGTCGTCATTGAAGTTGGTCGCTGACTTGCAGCAAATGGAAGGCATGCATAAGGATGCCATTCGTAATTACGAGGCCTGGATCCGTTTTACTGGTGAAAACGACCCGGATGTCTATCTGCGGATAGCTAACTCGTATTACCAATTGCAGGACTATAAAAACGTTCTGGTACCAATTGATAATGCCATCCGTTATTCCAAAACACCCAACAAAAACCACTATATGTTGAAGATGGGTGCCCTGTATGAGTCGCGTAATTATCCGAAGACAGTCGAAGTGGTGGAAACCATGGTACAACTGTTCCCGGAAGAGCGGCAGTTCTGGGTTTATCTGGGTAACTTCTATACGCTGGTAGAGGACTACCAGAAGTCGTTAAGTGCGTTCCAAATTGCGTACAACAATGGCTATCTGGAGAGCGAAGCTGAGTTGAAAATGCTGGGCCAGATGTATGCGAATAACAATATTCCATACAAAGCGGCAGCAATTTACGAGAAATACCTGAAAAGCGGTAAAATCAAAAAAGACCGCACTATGTTAACTGCTATTGCATCTAACTTTCAGGCTGCCCGTGAATTTGCTAAAGCAGCGCAGTACTACGGCGAGCTTGCTGCCCTGACCAACGACGCAGATGCTTACCGTCGTCAAGCGATGGCCTTTATGGCAATTCAGCGTTATAACGATGCACTGAAAGCCTTTGAAGCTACGCTGGCACGCGACTCGAGCAATGCCGGTCGTGTACATATGAGCATGGTTGAGGCCTACCTGAATCAGGGTAAACTGCGTGAAGCTTATGCCTCACTGCAGCAGGCAAAACGTGACTCGGCGACTGCCCGTCAGGCGAATAGCTATGAAAACTATATCAGAGAGAAAGCCCGGGTTAAGGGTATTAATCTCTAATAGTAGCGCTTGAACAAAAAGCCCGCTTAATAGCGGGCTTTTTTATATTTGTTGTATTACAAAGTGAAGCTTAATAAGCGCTAAAAGGCACAGAGATCCTGAGAAGGGCGCTTTTCTCCTCCCTTTAGTTGTCAGCTCTGAGCTGATTTAGGACTCGGTTGTTTCGCTTTCAGTACCCTTCAAATCGTATAACTTGTATTTATCAATCAGAGCATATAAGGTAGGGCGGCTTACGCCCAGTAAGTCAGCCGTTTTCGATAAATTACTGTTTGCCAGCACATAAGCCTGACGAATACCTTCCGACTCGGCCTGCTCGCGGATCTGGCGTAAGGTTTGAAAGCTGCTCTTATTTGCAGTGGGGCGAAACCCAAGATCCTCAGCATTAATCAGCTTACTTTCCGATAAAATCACCGCTGACTTCAGCTTGTTTTGTAATTCGCGGATATTTCCAGGCCAGTTGTGGCTAAGCAGCGCTTCAGTTGCACAGGGAGTGAAGCCCTGGATTTGGGTTTTGTATTCCTGATTAAAACGATGCAGTAAAGCTTTAGCAATCAGAATAATGTCGTGACCGCGATTGCGCAGTGGTGGGATCCGCAACACAATCTCGCTGATCCGGTAGTAGAGGTCTTCGCGGAAGCTTTGCGCGGCCACCATATCCTGTAAATCACGATGGGTCGCGCAGATCACTCTGACATCGACTTCTATTTCGCTGCGGCCACCAACCCGCTCAATAACCCGTTCTTGTAAAAAGCGCAGCATTTTAGCTTGCAGCGAAAGGGGCATATCGCCAATTTCGTCCAGCAGCAAGGTGCCACCATTGGCGCACTCTATTTTACCAAGGGTGGTTTTTACCGCGCCGGTAAAGGCACCTTTTTCATAACCAAACAGTTCGCTTTCCAGCAAATTTTCCGGAATAGATGCACAGTTAATCGCGACAAAAGGTTTGCCGGTACGCGGGCTTTGCCGGTGAATAGCCCGGGCAAAAACTTCTTTACCGGTACCGCTTTCGCCTAACAACAAGGTGGTGATTTCTGTAGGTGCAATTTTCTCAACAGTGCGACAGGCTTTCTGGATAGCTTCACTATTGCCAATAATATCCGCCTGCTGATAGCTACTGGCTTTTAAAGCTTTGTTTTCCTGCTCTAACTGACTTAGCTTAAAGGCACGTTGCAGAATAATGTTCAATACATCGGCATCGATGGGTTTCTGATAATAATCGTAGGCGCCGAGCGCTATGGCCTGCAACGCATGATTATTATCGGTACTGCCTGTAAGTACTATGACCTTGGTTTCCGGTTTAGCAGTTAAGATTTCGGTGAGGCAAGCCAAGCCCTCTGAGGCATTGGCGGCATCAGGTGGTAAGCCCAGATCCAGCGTAACAACGGCTGGTTCAAAGCGGCGCAATTGCGTCATGGCTTGTTGCCGGTCGGCAGCAAAGACCAATTCGTAATCACTGAGGCTCCATTTTAATTGTTTCTGGATACCCAAATCATCTTCAATTACCAAAACGGTATGCATCTTACGATCCTTGTAGCAAAGCGATTGCTGCTGGCTGAATATTGTTAGCTAAGTGTAACGGAAGTTCCAGTTGAAAGGTAGTGCCAAGCCCCGGTTGGCTTTGTACTTTGATGCTACCGCCGGCCTGTTCAATAAAGGTTTTGGCGTCATAAACGCCTATGCCCATACCGGCATTACCTTTAGTGGTATCAAAAGGTTTGAACAGCCGGTGCTCAATAAAGTCGGCTGTCATACCGCTACCGGTATCGCTGATTTCAATCTTTAACTGTTCCCCGCTGGCATCAAGGGTTAAGCGGATCTGGCCATCATCTGCAGTGGCGTGCTGGGCGTTATCCAGCAAGTGGAAGATAATATTAGCAAAGCGCTCTTTATCCAGGGTTAAACTGGCATCCTGTTTTACGATAAGTTCAGGTGTCGGGAGCTTATTCGCACAACGTTGGCTGATCACCTGCTCTAGTAACGAGGCGACAGTAAAGCTGCGCAGTGGATGAGTCGGGCTTTGTTTGCTGGTCAACTGTGACAGCATATGATCCAGACGTTGTTGCATTGCCGCCAGAGTAGTAAAGCTATCTTCGATAAACTCGGGATTATGCTTATGCTTAACGGCATTGCGTAGCAGCAAATCCAATTGCGCCTTTACGTTTTTCAAATCGTGCACCACAAAGGCAGACATCCTGCTAAAGGCCGCGAACTGGGCATTCTCACTGAGCTTGTCGCTATGTTGAATCAGCTGGAGCAGGGCGGCAATTTGCTCTGAAACCACCGACAAGTAATCCCGCAATTCCCAGTTGAGTTTCAATGGCTGCCCGGCATTTGCCTGCATCAAACAAACGCCCCAGAGTTGATCTTTAGTCCTGATTGGTAACAGCAGCTGGAATTTTAGCTCTGCCAGATCCAAGCCGGTGGTCAGCTCATCGCTTTCGCTTAAGTCAAGTTGCCAGGCATCATTCTGATGTTGCTGATAGTAACGCTCCAGCAGTGTGAGTTCGGTTTCTGTTAGCGCCGGGCGTTGCTGCAAGGCCAGGACCTTGATCTGGGTTGGCGTTTGAAATTGCAGTAAGGCACCTTGCTGGTAATGAATGGAATCCAGCCACACCCCCAGGATCTGTTGAAAGCGGCTGGGTTGATTCAGATCGACCTGTCGCAGCCCTTGAGTCAGTTTTAACCATTGTTCACGATAGTCAAAGCGGTTGGCAAAAAAATGCTTTTCAATAAATACCTTTACTTTGCGTCTGACGGTGGCTGATAGCAACAACAACAACATCAACACAAAGCCCAGTACAATAAAGCTGGTTTGTAACAGTTCGGACCAGCTACCGCCGACATACCGCAGGTAAAATCCGGTCAGTGCCAGCAAACATAAATACAGGCCGGCAGCCAGTACCAGAGTGCTCTGCAGCACGACATCGCGGGAGATATAGACCTTGATTTCCCAAACGGTAATACGGCGAATGGAGAGCGTCAGCACAGGTACCAGCAAGGCAAAAACAAAGCCCCTGGCTTGCCATAGCTGTAAATCAACCCGGGCGAACAGTGCCGATTCTGCCAGCAGCACAAAATCAAATACGGCGGCAGCACCCAGCGCGATAATCAGTGGCTTATATTGCCATTTCTCGGCATCAGAGGCTTTACGGTATAGCGCTTCTAGTAGTGCCAGTTGCACGACACAAAATGCCAGAGAGCCGGTATACAGCAAGCTATTGGATGCAGGTAGGAACAGCGCAATGGTCAGCCAGAGAGCGCCCAACAGCAGTGTCAATAAGGTGTGCGGCTTTAATAGAAACGGTGTGATGCCCGACTGAGGCTGCAAAGCGGCCAACAAGAACAAAATCAGTAGCAACTGGCGTAACCATTCCAATACCTTGGACATCGGCTCGGCATAGGGGATAGCCAGGGTCGTGGCGTACCAGAAGGCCCAGAGCAGGCTACTGACGGTAAAGGCTAGCAGCAGTTGCTTAGGAACGTTATTCGTTCTGGTAGTTAAAATCAGCAGTGACAATATGCCATAAGCCAAAGCCGCCAGCGCAAAGCCAATTTGTTCAGGAGTAAAGGCCAACATAGCAGCAACCATTATTCAGTGCGGCTTAGCAGGGCTAATAAATGTTGCACCGGGATCGCATAGGTAATGCCGCTGGGATCACTTAACACTGCCTCACGGGTGCTTTTTACATGCACCTGATTAATCACGCCAATAACCTGCCCGGAATGAGGTAAATAGAGCGGACTGCCGCTATTACCGGGATAGGCTGTCGCATCTAACTGATACACCAGATAGGGGGCGCCTAAGCGGCGAATCGCCGCAGCATGTAAATTAGCTGAGTTATCGGCCGGGATCGCGACAGGCGTTTGCGCGGCAATAATACCCCTATGAGTTGCCGGATGCAGGCCCAGTACCTGAGTGATCGGAAAGCCGGTAAAGGCAATGTCCGTACCCTCAGCCACTAATTCTGGCGTACTGAGTAACGTGAGGGCGGGTAAGCGTTGCTGGATGGTTAGTACGGCTAAATCATAAGCCAATGCAGAGCGTTGCTGCAGTACTTTATGCTGTACAATCTGATTGCCCTGGCCCGACAATACAACGTATTCTTCCTGGCGATTAGTATCCAGCGGACTGGCGATAACATGGTAGTTAGTGACAATCTGATTACCCGGTGGCACCACAAAACCGGTACCAACCAGCCGTGTTCTTGGAGAGCCGGTTGGGTTATGAATGCCAATAGCGACGATTGCCGGCTTAACCTGTTGGATTGTGGTACTTAATGGCTGTTGAGCCTTTAAAGCGCCGGCTTGTAACAAAAATAAAATGATAAAAAATATGCGCATATCAATTGCCTGCCTTAGCGTAATCCATCATCTTGTATTAATCTTAACTTATAGTACTCGAAAAGGTACCTGCTGGTTAAGATTAAATATTTCTACTGGAAAGTATTGTAATTTAGCAGGCAATAGTAAAAAGTGTGATGCCAGTACTTTAGGGTACTTACGACAATATGGGCAGAGGGATTTATGAAACAGCTTAGAGCTTTAGCGGATAAACCTATTATCGGCGGTATGGTAAAAAAGGCCATTTCCACTCTCGCCAGCAATGATGCGAAACATATCTCTGAACACTTCTCGCAATACCTTAAACCTCAGGTTGCCTCAACGGCAGATCTAAAACATGAAGTTTTTAAACTGCGACACAATGTGTACTGTGAAGAATTACATTTCGAAGATTTAAAACCCAATCACGAGGAATTTGATGAGTTTGATAGCCACTCGATTCACTGTTTTATCAGGCATCTTGGTACTAGCCAGATGGCTGGCACGGTGCGATTGATAACTTCAGATCATCCACAACAATTACTTCCAATTGAAAAGTTTTGCTCTCATGCCATTGAGGATTTAAGTTTAAGCCCGGCCAATTTTGCCAGGGAAAATATTTGCGAGTTTTCACGCCTTGCCGTGCCGGCGATGTTCCGGAAGCGGGCAATAGATAAATTTGCCGGCGCCGCGACCGGTGCAATCGATGAAAGTACCTTTTCAGCTAATGAGTTACGTTGCTTTCCCTACATTGCGATTTGCTTGTATATGGCGGCGGCGGCTATGGCTTTTCATACCAACCGGCTGCATGCCTTTGTGATGATGGAGCCGCGATTGGCCCGCAGTTTAAGCTTTGTTGGCATTAACTTTAAGCAGCTTGGTGAACCGGTGGAATATCATGGTAAGCGGGCAGCGTACTACATTAACTCTGATATGTTCCGTAAAAACATTTCATCAGGCTATATCAAACTGATGAAATCGATTGAGAAAGAATTATTTAGTCATCAGCAAGTCGCTGCGCGCGAGAGTCAAAGCAATGGGATCCAGCTGCCGAATGGCCCGCTGTTTAGCGGAGGCTAGGGTGCAGTTAGCAGAACGTATCACACAGTGCCTTTCTTCGGCCTGTGAGGTGATAACGGGCAGTGATGCACTGCTTGCCTATCAACAAAATTGTGAAGCTCAGGCAACGGCCACGTCTTTAGTCGTCAAGGTGGCGACAGAGCAAGACATACGGCAACTGTTACAGCTGGCCAGCCAGTTAAGACATACCGATGATGCCTTCGTCATTTTCCCAATCAGTACTGGCAAAAACTGGGGCTATAATTCAGCAACACCCAATAGTCCCGCGGTACTACTCGATTTAAGTGGTTTACGACAAATCAGGGTGATTGATGCGACCCTGGGATTATTTGCAGTGCAACCCGGTGTAACGCAGCAGCTATTACGTGACTTTCTTGACCAACAGCAATTAGCTTTTATGGTGCCGGTAACAGGTGCGGGTCCGGATTGCAGTATTTTGGGTAATGCACTGGAACGTGGCTATGGTATTACTCCCTATACCGACCATTTTGGGGCAGTAACGGCTATGCGTGCCATGCTGGCTGATGGCAGTATCGTGCAGTCAGCGGTGGCCGAGTTAGATCAAAGCCAGGAAGGACTTATCGATCACACCTATAAGTATGGTGTAGGGCCCTATCTGGATGGCTTATGGACCCAGAGTAATCTGGCTATCGTTACCGAGATCACCGTCCGGCTAAAAGCTAATCCTGCCGCCTTTGATGCATTCTATATCCAATTTCAGGATGACCAGCAGTTTGAACTGGCGCAACAGATTGTGTTTCAGATCCTACGCGATTTGGAAGGGGTAGTTGGCTCAGTTAATATTATGGATCGCAGGCGGGTTGCAGCCATGATGGCAGTAAATCCAAATGGTGCCGCTGCGCATCAGGTGATGACAGAACAGCAGGTGTCTGATATTGCAAAAGCCTATGATATACCGGCCTGGACTATTGCCGGCACCCTTTATGGCCGACCGAAGGTGGTGGCAGCTGCCAAGGCTGAAGTAAAGAGCATTATTGGTGGTAGGGCGAATAAGGTGCTGTTTTCCAGCAGCGCCCTGATAAAAATAGGACGTCTGGCGGTTAAACTACTACCGGCCTTATTAGCCAAACCGGCAAAAATGCTGGCATCGCTGGATGCCGGTATTCAAATTATGCGAGGGGTGCCTAACCAGGTTGCTCTGCCTTTAGCCTACTGGCGCAATCCCAGAGTGGAACCTGCTGCCAGTGTCAGATTAAACCCCGCTGCAGATCAATGTGGTTTGCTCTGGTATGCCCCCCTGGTGCCGATGCGTGCCGAGGCAATGCGGGCTTTTATCCAGCATATCCGCACGCTTTGCCCCAAGTATGGTATTGAGCCGATGATTACTTTCACCAGTCTGCGGCACGATACGGTCGATAGCACTATTCCAATTGTGTTTAACCGCTTGGATCCGGATGCGGTGGCGCAGGCTAAGGCTTGCCTGGACGAGTTGGTTAAGGTTGGATTGAAGCAGGGTTGGGTACCGTATCGGTTAAATCTGCAGCAGCAGGCAGAGTTGTTACATGCCGATAGCACATTCTGGCAAGTGGTACAGCGCATAAAGCAGGCGCTGGATCCTGAAGCGTTACTCTCACCTGGGCGCTATTGTCCAAAGCCCTAGCTAAGATACAAATAAAAAACCTCAGCTCAGGCTGAGGTTTTTGTGAGGCAATAACAGCGTTTTTCTGGTTTCAGTTAAGCTTTTCTGCGACGCGCCAGTAATAGTAAGCCACCCAGAATTAACAGTAAGCCAGCAGGTGCAGGAACGCTTGCTGGACGGATATAGCTGTAGATCCAGTCTTGTAATGCACTTACCCGGGTAGAGGCAAACAGGTCGCCGTAGTCTGAGCGAATATTGTTACCGTTGATGTTTGAACCCAGTGAGTGTACACCAGCTAACAGCCATTCTCCGTTTTCGAAAATGAAGGCACCACCACCTGAGTCACCACCTGCGATAGCATATTCAAAAGGTAAAGCTGCATTTTCAGAGGTAAAGCCGTAACCAAAGTAGTTATACCAGAAATTAACCCAATCGTTATGCACATCGCCCCAAGAGTCAACAGCAGTTGGATCTGGATGATCAAAGTCAGACCACAATAACTGGCCACCAGTACCTTCAGTTGAGTAAGCTCCGTCTACCACATTCTGACCACCACGACGGGTGCCGGCGGCCTGATTAGCACCAGTTAAACCTGTACCTGTTGCGCCATAACCAACATGTGTTGTTATCGCACCCGCTTCGTTAGAACCAGTGTAAAGATTAGCGATAGGCGCATCGATACCATTTTCAAAGTACATTAGGCCAATATCCCACCCAGCTAACAGGTTGCCAGTCCAATTCTCGTGCCACACCCATGAAGTCGCTGTGTAGGCCTGATGATAGTATCCACTGCGGTCCTCGTTAAAGACCGGGCTGTAGAAAGTCATAGTGGTGGCTTCATCAACACAGTGTGCGGCGGTCAGTACCCAGTTTCTGGCAACTACGGTGCCGCTACAAATAAAGCCACCAGCTGGTGTATCGAACAGGATAGCGCCAACACTATCAAATTGAGGTAAAACACCGATAGTGCGATATAAATTATCGTTAACGTCATGACGGATTACACCGGCAGTGGCAAAGTGGCTGGCGAATAAGCAAGCAGCCGTAATTAGAATGGATTTTTTCATGTTAGGTCCCGGATATTATTTTAATATAACTCTGTCGCGAGTTATTTTAATTACGCAAAGTATGGGCCAATAATTTTTATCAATTTAAACAGTGATTTGAGGTTATTGCGTTGTTGCAATGTAAATTTTTCTGACATTAATTTACATTGTAAGATCTAGGTGTTCGATAGTCAGTTGCTAGGAAATACAGAGTTGCTAAACAAAAAAAGGCGGAATCTTCCGCCTTTTTATAATACAGACTATCGATTAAGCTTTTTTAAAGCGACGAGCGCCAGCTAAACCCAGCAGACCTAAACCAAGCAACGCAATTGAGGCTGGTGCTGGGATTAATTCAACACGACCAGAACCACCGCTGCTGTAGTTACCATTTGTGCCAAAGGCTGCCTGGGTGTTGATGTAAATGTCAGACATACCGTTTTGGCGATCTAAAGCTGCTACTACATCTGGCAAACCACCAGTTACACTTAACATGGCTTCGAAGAAACCACCAGAGCCTGTCAGGGCTTGTGCTCTTAAGATTGCACTATCAAAAGCAAACGAGGCCCACAATGTACCATTTTGAACATTAGCAAACTGGTTGTTGTAGTTATTGTTGCTAGAGTTGTTCACAGCGGTTGCAATAGCTGGCGATTGGAAATAAACATTTAACCAAGCCGCAGATGTGTCAAAAATAAATTCACCAGGCGTCAGACTAGCTACTTTTAAACCACCGAAGGCAAAAGTCAACGCGCAAGAAACTTCACCTGCGCAGTACTGATTGCCAAACACTAAACGGCCATCATTTAACGAGGTAAATACACCAATACCATTTAGGTGTGCATTTGGGGTAAGAATCGGAACGGCTGTGTTCGAGGTGATAGTTTGTTGTCCTTGGCTACCAACACCATAAGCGGTTGTTGAATACCACTGTTGGAAATTGAAATTGCCCAGTACGCCACCGTTTGCAACTTCATCCCAAACTACACCACCCGCACTAACAGTTGCTGCACTAGCATTAAAGCTGGCTACAGCCAGTGCCGCAGCACCGATAAAGCTCGTTACATATTTCATCTTCTGCTCCTTGATAAATCTTCAAATACGAAGTTTCCATTGATTATGCTGGAATCATGCCATCTTTTAATTTTTTTTATGCTGTTGTTTTTATTTGGTTTTTTATTTTCTTGCAGGTTAAGGGATTTAGCTGTGTAAAGAATGCTGACAGCGAAAGCTGTCAGCATTAAGTGTTATAAAGAGGCTGATAACTGTTGTTGGCGAGCTTTATGTTCGGCAGATTCTGCGTTGACACTGCGCAATACTTCGCGTGCTTTGGCTTTATTGCCGGTTTCGATTAGTGACTCGGCATAATTCAGCTGTACTTCGGGGTGGTTGGGACGCACAGCCAGCGACTTTTCAAACTGGGCGATAGCTTCCTTATGTTGGCCCTGTAGTTTCAGGATCTTGCCGTACGTATCCAGGATATCCGGATGCTGCGGCAGCTTGCTTAAGGCCTTTTCGGCATAGGGCTGGGCTTTCTTGGCTTCGCCACCGGCAGCCAGGATCCAGGCATAATTATTTAAAATCAGCGGGTTTTCCGGGTCGCTTTGGAAAATATCAAAGTAAATTTCTTTCGCTTTTTCAATATCATCCTGCAGTACCAAGCTACCGTAGAAACTATAGACTCTTGGATCCTGCCCGTGTTTAGCAAAATGCTCCTCCAAAAAGCGGATCGCCCGCCGGAACGACACGTCTTTGGCCAGTGCTTCAGCAATGGCAATCGCCGTAACCGGATCAGGGACTGCATTGTAAGATTCCTGTAATGTTGCCAAGCCCGGTGTGATCTGACCATTTAACAGCTGTAAACGACCACGCTGAAATTGCATTTGTGGGGTAGCGGAGAGTTCTTTTGGTAACTGCTCGAAAGCGGTTAGCGCATTAGCATAATCACCTGATTCAGCCAGCAGCACAAAACGAATAAAACGCAGGTCGTTATTATTTGGCGTACGGCGCAATAAGTTATCGATAATTTGTAGTGCGTCTTTATGTTTGTTACTTAAAGCCAGGGCATTGGCGTAGGCCAGAGCCGCCTGCTGATTCCGCTCATCCTGCTTGTACCAGCGCTCGGTGATCGCCAGAGTTTCCGGCAGTTTACGCTGCACAGCATAGGCGGTTGCCAGTGCGCTCATCACAAAAGGCGTCAACTGCTCAGGTTTGCTAAGCATCGGTTCCAGCAGTTTTACTACCGCATCGTGGTTATTCTCAAACTGATACACATTTACCAGCAAACCTAAAACAGCCGGATTATTAGGGAATTTTTGCTGTGTGCTGCGAATTAGCTCAACCACTTTTGCCGTATCTTGCTGCTGCGCCCGCTGCAAACCATATAAACCTAAAAGTGCCGGTACATACTCAGGTTGATTGGTCACTGCTTTGGTTAGCAGGTTGATGGCTTTAGCAGAGTCTTGTTGCTGCTGGGCAATAGCGGCCTGCAGATAATGTGTAAAAGGACTCTTCGCATCAGCCTGTTCTGCACTGGCTAATAAGGTACTGGCTTCATCCTGCTTACCGGTTAATAGTGCTGCCAGAGCTTTTAGGTTATAACCGGCGTTGGCGGTATCCGGTTGTGTTAGCCATTCATCAGCTAAGGCTGACGCTTTGTCAAACTGTTGCTGCCGGATATAGCTGGCTGCCAGTGTCAGGCGCGCATCGTGCCGCGACGGGTCCAGTAACAAAGCTTGCTCTAAATCGCGGATACCGGCAGTCATCTGCTCTGGGATCCCCAGGCGTAACTGCCCCAGTGTCGACAGATTGGCACTGCTCTGATTCAGACCCGCTTCTTCAATCCGTTTTAAAATATCATTTGCTAAGGTTGTCTCACCGGCCTTTAACAGCTCAAAGGCGGTAACGGCAGCGAGGTTAACATCCTGCTCAGTCAGTTCAACATTGCCGATAGAACCTGCAGCCTGGGTTAGCTCACCCGCCTGTAACTGCAGCGCAGTAAGCAAGCGCTGAGCCGGCGGATAAACACCCAGCTGGGATTGCACACTGGCCAGATGCGCCAGCGCCTGGGTATTTAATCCCAGTTGATGGTGGATCAGCCCCGCCATAATCCGACTGGCTGTGGTGTTAAAACGACTACCGATAGCTTTATCGATATGCTCCTTGGCTTTGTTGAAGTCTTTATTTTCAAAGGCTACCAGTGCCCGCAAATAGTTGGTTAAACCATGCTCCGGAGCGAAGCGCAGGATCTGATCAAGCTCTGCCTGAGCTTTATCTAAACGCTGTGCTTTTAATTCCAGCTGTGCCACAGTCAAACGGGTGCGTAGGGCAGTCGGTACTTGTTGCAGGTATTGATAAAAACCAGCGAGTGCTGCTTCGTCATCGCCCAGTGCCAGCGCCAGTTGCGCTTTGTAGTAGTTAATTTCGAGGATAGCAGGGCTGTCCGCAGCGGTTTGTTGCAGGGTCGCGAGGGCTTCGGCTGGCGCATTATTTTTAATCTGTAGCATCGCCCGGGCAAAAGCCTGAATATCCGGTTGCGTTGACTCAACCAGACTATCGAATAGGGGCATCGCATTGTCAGCTGTGCCCATTTCGATTTCGGTCAGGGCCCGGTATAGGGCTGCGTACTGCTGCCGGCTTTCATTTAAGCGGGCATCGTCTTTAAACAAGCCCAATACCTGCTGGTAGTTTTCGGCGCGGAAACTGGCTTGCAGTAAATCCAGTGCGACTTCATTTAAATCAGCACCGTTTTCCAGGGCTCGGGCCAGCTCTTTCTCGGCCGAAAAATAATCACCGCTTTGCATATAGAGGCGCCCCAGCAATAAGCGGTAGTCCGCATTATCCGGTGCTGCCGCGACGGCAGACTTCAGCTCGATAATGGCTTCACCCAGTTTTTGTTGTGCGGCAAAGCTGGTGCCGGCATTAAAATGCTCTTCGGCAGATTTGCCGCCGCAACCACTAAGCAACAGGCTTAGGGCGATAGCGGCTGACAGGCAGGTCTTTTTCATGTGAACATTCTCCATTGCTCAGGATAGCCTGGCCAACATAAAGCCGGGCCGCAGAGTTTAAGTTTAGAACAAGCGGTGACAGGTATGACGAATTACACAACATCATATTGCCCGACGCATGAAAATCAAGCATCATATTAAATAAAGCGTCAGCAGAATGCTAACCGGGTTAGCCGAGATGTTAGATTGCAAGCTTGGCCCAAGGTTATCTCAGGAGTTAAAGAGTGTCATGGATGGCAGTAAAACCGACATTTCAGTCCGCACTTACCCCCTGAACAATCTGCCGCTGTTGCAGCAACATTGGCAGGCTTTAGAGCAAAAAAGTCAGGCCTCGTTTTTCCTAAGCTGGCACTGGATCGGGTGCTGGCTCAGGGTGTTTAAACCCACCGCTATTGTTGTCGAAGCCAGGCTGCATGACGAGCTGCTAGGGCTGGGTATTCTTTGTCAGCAAACAAGCAGACGCCGGCTATTTCGGAAAGAGCAATTATTGCTGCAACAAACCGGGCAGCTGGCACAGGACCAAATCTGGATTGAATACAACGATTTTCTGCTCAGTGAGCTGGCTCCTGAAGCAACCCGGGCCGCGATGATTGCTTGTATTAGTGCCGAGCTAACCGATTGGGATGAATGGCAGATCAATGGCTTGCCACAGCAACAATGCCCGGCCTGGCTCAACGCCAGTGGTCTTTCTTACCGGCTTGGCTGGGAAGCGCCTTGTTATGCTGTGGATTTAGTGGCGCTCAGAGCCAGCGGCAAAGACTATCTGGATACCCTATCGGGCAACACCCGGTATCAGATCCGCCGTGCGATCAGGGTCAGTGAGCAGCAAGGTAAACTGCAATTGGAACAGCCCAATTCCCTTGAGCAGGCTCTGGGTTGGTGGCAGGCGATCAAGCCGTGGCATCTGCAGCGGTTCGGCGCCAATCTCGATGGCAGTGGTTTTGCTAATCCGGATTTTCTGGCCTTTCATCAGACATTGATTACTGATAACTGGCCACAGGGCTCGTTGGAATTGCACTGTTTAAAAGCTGGCGAGCAAGTTCTTGGTTACTTTTATAATTTTATCCATCGGCAGCGTGTTTATTTTTATCTGGCCGGGTTAGCACCTGTTGCAGATAAACAGCAAAAGCCAGGGCTGGTTGGTCACAGTTTGCTGATTGCACACTATGCCGCCCGCGGGTTAGATTGTTACGACTTTATGGCCGGAGATGCCCGCTATAAGGCACAACTGGGGCGGAATACTGGCAAGCTGTGCCAATTGATTTTGCAACGGGATAGTCTCAGTCTGAGGCTGGAACAGCTGGCGCGGCGAATAAAAGGCGCGTTAAAGCTCCCACAGTCTTACCATAGCCGGGGCGCGGAGCAAGGATAGTCAGGAAAACGTCATGACACAGTTACAGCTTGAAGTAGTACAAGCGTCAGACAGTGAAGCTGACGATTTAGTAACAGCGACGGCTGATGCCAGCCCATATTTTTTAAGTGGCTGGCGCCGCGCGGTGCAAAAAGTTTATGGTCATCAGGCGGGTTGTCTGCTGGCCAGAGAGAGTGCGTCAAAGCAAATTATCGCTTTGTTACCCTACTCGGTCTTCAAACGTCCGTTACAAAGGCCGCGCGTGATTTCACAGCCCTTTGCCGATTACAGCGGTGTATTGACGATAAATAGCGAACTAAACCGTTCGCTTGAGGCTAATTTCCGGGCGCAGTTGGGGCAGAACGCGGTTGAATTGCGGCATTCAGCACAGGAAATCAGCCCACAGCCAGAACAACTGGCGAAAGTAAGGATGATAACCCAACTGCTTGCCGGGCAGGATGCCTTACTTGCCAGTTATAAGCCTAAACTACGAAGCCAGATAAAGAAGGCAACTAAAAATGGTTTGACCGCCGAGCTAAGTACCGATAGAAGCGCAATACAGGCGTTTTACCAGATTTATGCCAGCAATATGCGCCGGCTCGGTTCACCGGCGCACCATCCCGACTGGTTTCAGTACCTGCTTGAATATTATCCACCTGGCAGTTTGCAGGTGGTATTGGTCCGCTTGGCTGAGCAAGTTACAGGTGCCGCCATCATACTGATAAACGGTAATCAGGCCGTAATCCCCTGGGCGTCCACTTTGGCTGAGTATAATCATTTAGCACCAAACATGCTGTTATACTGGACGATACAAAGCTATTTGGCAGATCGGGGAGTTACCACCTTCGATATGGGGCGCTCCACGCCGGGGGAAGGCACTTATCGCTTTAAGCAGCAGTGGGGTGCGCAACCCTATGCCCTGGACTGGCAGTTATATCAGCCCGGCTCTGCAGAGGGGAGTGCCTTATTGCAAAGCGATAAGGCTACCAGTGGCAGCCGAAAAGTTCTGGAACAGCTCTGGCGGTGTCTGCCGCAGAGCCTGGCAAATCAGCTGGGCGGGCAGTTGCGCGGGTATATTTCATTATGAGTTTGCAACTAGCTAAGCTGCAGCTAACGGAACGGCATTATGTCTAAGTTTGCCATATTTTTTATTCTGCTCTACGCCGGTGGTCTGTTGGCTGTGCTAGCCTATAACGGTGCTGCCGCCTTTTTTCTGTACCAAATCGTTTATATGATGAATCCGGAAGATCGCTGGTGGGGTTCTGAAATTCCGGCGCTTCGTTATTCCTTTATTACTTCGATAATGATGTTGCTGACGCTGGCCTTCAAATATCAGGAGTACAGCAAACTTAGCCCCTGGCGACAGCAGCCGGTTTTTCGCTGGATGCTGGTGTTTTTGTTACTGCATTATATTGCCTATTTTTATGCACTTGACCCCATCGCCCATGATCGCTTTACCGGCTATTTCTGGCGCCTGGTGGTGGTAATGTTTGTAGCCTATAAACTACTGAATACCGAGAAGTTATTAAATATTGCGATCTGGATGTACCTGCTTGGCGCATCCTATGTCGGCTACTATGGCCACTCTATGGGCCGGGATAACCGCGGCCGCTTATCGGGTATAGGTATGATCGATACCAGTGGCGACTCAAATTTAGCAGCGGCAGCTTTGGTACCGGCGGTGGTGATCCTGATTTATTATGCCTGGCAGGGTAACTGGAAAACCCGGGCTCTGGTGTTTATTTGCAGTGCCTTTGTCGTGAACGTGCTGGTGCTGGCCAATAGTCGTGGCGCCTTTTTGGGTGTACTAGCCGGCGCCTCTTTATTTGTTTGTTTTATGCTGTTCTCAAGGGTGCAAAAAGCCCGGCAGCGGCTAACGGCAGCGGCTATTGTTGTCGCTGGCCTGGCAGGGGCCGTATCGCTAACCGATGATACTTTTTGGCAGCGGATGGGAACATTACAAGCTGATGAACAAGGCCAGCGTGGAGCAGATGGCCGTGGCCGGATCCATTTCTGGTTTGGTACCTTTGATATGATTAAAGATTACCCCATGGGTATGGGGATCGGTGGCTACACTGTGGTCAGTGGTGCCTATCTGGACCGTAGCAAAACCAACTATTCAATTGAGCGTCGGGTACCGCACTCCACCTGGTTTCAGGTATTGGGGGATTTTGGCTGGCTTGGATTAGCTGTTTTTGTCGGGATGTTGGTATCGGTATTCCGCATAAGCCATAAAGCCAAGCAGTTTGTGATAAAACAGGGGCGACCGGAAATTTATCATAAAATTCTAGCACTGGAATGCGGCCTGATTGGCTTTTTGGCGGCGGCTTCCTTTATCGACCGGGCCCGCGCAGAAATTCTGTTTTGGATGATCTTATTTCTGGCCAGTAGTGCCAACGTTTATTACCTGCAACATCTGGCACGCGAAAAGCTAACCCAAGCAGATAAACCGTCGGGCTCAGGGCGGATGAAACAGCCGCAGCGTAGGGCTTTGCTGCCTGAATTACAACAAAACGCAAAAACCATCAAGGAGTAGCACAATGTGTGGATTAGCCGGTTATCTGCGTTTTGCTGAAAGCGACAGTGCTGCACAGCAACTTGCCGAGCAAATGGGCGAGGCCATCTGGCATCGCGGCCCTGATGCTGGCAGCAGCTGGCATGATGAGAAAATTATGCTGGTGCACCGGCGGCTGAGTATTCTGGATTTATCGGAAGCGGGTACGCAGCCGATGCATTCACCCTGTGGCCGCTACGTGATGGTATTTAATGGCGAGATTTATAATTTTCTTGATCTGAAAGCTGAACTTATCGCCAGCGGCGAGCAATTTAGTACCCATACCGACAGTGAGGTGCTGCTGCGTTTATATCTGCTGCGAGGCCCGGCCGCACTCAATACATTAAACGGTATGTTTGCGCTGGCTATTTGGGATAAAGCCGAGCAAAAGTTGTTTTTGGCTCGTGACCGGCTGGGCAAAAAACCGCTCTATATTTACCAGGATGGTGACTACTTTGCATTTGCGTCAGAGCTAAAGGCTTTACTGCCGTTACCATTTTTTAAACGTGAGCTTTGTCTTGAGGCTGTACAGGATTTCTTCTTTTATCAATATGTGCCTGATCCCAAGAGTATCTTTAAACAAGCACGTAAACTTAAGCCGGCACATTATCTCGAGTATCAACATGGCAAGGTCACGGAACACTGTTACTGGCAGCTAAGTTTTAACCATAGCAGCACAGCCCCGGCCGATGAACTGGCCGCAGAGTTACGCACGCTGCTGGACGATGCGGTGAAGATCCGGATGATTAGCGATGTGCCACTGGGGGCCTTTTTAAGCGGTGGTGTGGACTCCAGTGCGGTAGTGGCCAGTATGGCAAGGCAAAGTGCAACGCCGGTTACCACCTGTGCTATCGGATTTGCTGACAAGGACTATGACGAGGTGCACTATGCCAGGCAAATCGCAGAACAATTCGCTACCGACCACCATGAGTTTACGGTAAAAGCCAGTGTGACGGCTAACTTCCTGCGTATCAGTCGTTATTTCGACGAACCCTTTGCCGATCCCTCTTTCGTTCCGACCTATTTTGTTGCTGAGCTGGCGCGAAAAAAAGTCACAGTAGCACTGGCCGGAGATGGTGGTGATGAGAACTTTGCCGGTTACAGCAAATATGTCATTGACCAAACCGAGCAGGCGCTGCGCGAACGTTTGCCCACTGCTGTTAAACCTCTGGCCGCAGTCTTGGCCAAGTTGGCAGCTGCGTTACCGGGTACGGTCGCCCGCAAAGCCAATACCTTGTTACGCAGCCTGGCTCTGACGCCGGAGCAAGGCTTTTTTCTGACCAATAGTTTTTTCTGCCCAAAATTGTGGCAGCAATTGTGTTTGCCAGAGTTTCAGCAGGCTTTAGCAGGCTACGACTCTGCTGCAGTGACGACTTCGGCTTATCAGGCGGCTGACAGTGATAACCATCTGTCCAAGGTGCTTTATACCGATATTAAAACCTACCTACCCGGCGATATCCTGGTTAAGGTGGATCGAATGACTATGGCGAACTCGCTGGAAGCGCGGGCGCCGTTACTGGATTATCGGATGGTGGAGTTCGCGGCCCGGGTGCCTGCGACATTAAAGCTCCATGGTAAAGAGAAAAAGCATTTGCTAAAACTCAGTCAGCAACAACGGCTAAGCAATGATATTCTGTACCGCAAAAAAATGGGGTTCTCAGTACCCTTGGCCAACTGGCTGAACAAAGAATTAAAACCTATTGCCGATGGCTTGTTTGCCGCCAAAGACTCAGGGTTAGGCAACTTCTTTAAGTTGGCACTGGTAAAGCAATTGTGGCAGCAACATCAGGCCGGCGATTTTCGTTATACCCAGGAGCTTTGGAGCTTACTGGTGTTTGCCGCCTGGTGGCAACACTATATGCAGCCTGAAGCGAGCGGGCAGGCAGTATGCTTATGAAACGCGTGTTACATCTTACCTACGATATGGGCATTGGCGGCACCGAGCAGGTGATTAACCAGTTGGTGCGCGGGATGGACCCTGCGCAAGTATGCCATCGTATTTGTGTAATTGAAGGCTCGGTAGGTGCTATTGGCCAGGCATTACAGCAGCAAGGCATTGCTATTGATGTATTGCAACGGCAACCCGGCTTTGACTGGCGGCTAATTAAAGCGATTCGAACATTAATCAAGCAGCATCAGATAGATATTGTGCATTGTCATCAGTATACGCCCTGGGTCTATGGCTGGTTTGCCGCTATAGGTACACAAGCCAAAGTGATCTTCACTGAACATGGTCGTTTTTATCCGGACCGCTACCGTTATAAGGCCTGGCTGATTAACAAACTGATGGCCGCGACCACTTATAAGATTACTGCCATTTCCAAGGCAACAAAGGCCGCTTTAGTAAAGTATGAATTTATTCCGGAACATAAAATTGATGTTATCTACAATGGTATTGAGCCATTAGTTAGCACGGAAGAGGGCAGGGCCAAAGCGCGGCAAGAGCTGGGTATCAAGCCCGGACAGCGGGTGATTGGTACAGTTGCCAGGCTCGACCCCATTAAAAACCAGGCTATGATACTGGAAGCTTTTGCCTTACTGGCGCCGGAGTTTCCCGATTTGGTGTTACTGTTGGTCGGAGATGGGCCAGAACGTCAGAATTTAGAGCAACTCACCAAAAAACTTAAAATTGATGATCGTGTTATTTTTGCCGGTTTTAAAAGCCCGGCCACTGATTATATGGCGCTAATGGAGTTGTTCTTACTGCCGTCACTTAGTGAGGGTACATCGATGACTCTATTGGAAGCGATGAGTTTGGGAATTCCATGTATTGTTTCAAATGTTGGAGGGAATTCGGAAGTAATTGACAATAATTATTTAGGGGTTGTGATTTTAGAAAATAATAAAGAAAATTTGTCTGAATCAATTAAGTCTGTATTTTCCGCAGGTTCTGAGAATAAATACTATTTTAAATGTATTGATAACTTTAATTTGAAATACGAATACAGGATAATGGTTTCTAAGTTCTGCTCTATTTATAGATCTTTTATTATTAAGTATTAGACAAACCTTTTTTATTTTAAATGAAGTGATTTCGAGTTTTTATGAGTAAAGTAGTAAAAGCAGTATTGGACTCAAGCATGACCTCTATGTTTATTCAGGTCATTACTCTTATCATGTCAATGGTTGTTGCTAGAATGTTAACCCCTGAGGAGGTTGGCATATATGCAATCTCAAGTGCTTTGGCAATGATTCTTGCTGAGTTCAAAATATTAGGTGCTGGAGCCTATCTTATAAGAGAAAAGTTTATTTGTTCTGAAAAAATAAAATCAGCACTAGGGCTTACCATTATCATGTCTTTTGGGCTCGGTTTTTTTATAATTGTTTCTGCCAATTACGTTTCAAGTTTTTATGGCATTGATGATTCCAGGTATTTGCTTTGGATTATATCACTAACTTTTTTTATTTCTCCTTACACTAGTATTCCATATGCATTGCTAACCCGTGATATGGATTTTTCCTCTCAGAGGAAAATAAAAATATGGAGCTCTATTTTAAACTTATTTTCTACAGTTATATTTATATTAAATGGTTTTAGTTATTACTCTATAGCTTTAGGGTATCTTGCTGCAATGATCTGTCAGTTTGTATTAATAAATTTCATTTTTCAGAGTAAAATGATGGAGTATGTTCCTTCTTTTAGAAATATGGGGCCTATTTTTAGATTAGGTATAATGACTAGTATAGGCTCTTTATTAAACAGATCTAATACTCTGCTTCCGGATATCGTTATAGGGAAGCTGGGAACACCAGTTCAAGTTGGGATATTTTCAAGAGGTCTTGGATTTGTACAGTTTATCTCACATACTCTTGGAAATGGCATCTCTGCAGTTTCTTTTTCTTACCTCTCATCAGTTCGTAGAAATGGAGGCAATCTTGAAAATGCCTACGTTAAGTCAAGCACACTTTTTAATTCGATCGCTACCCCAACACTTCTTGTTGCAGCCCTTCTATCTCTGCCTGCGATAAGACTTCTTTTTGGAAATCAGTGGGATGAAGCCGCAGAAATTGCAAGTTATTTAATGATATGGGCAGCATTAAGAGCTTTTCATTATCAATTTTCTGGTTTGTTAATTACTTTGGGAAGGACAAGTTTTTTACTTGCTAGAGAGGTTTTATGTTTTACGTTAATAATTTCCTCATGTTTCTTTTTATATGATCTCGGCATTAAGTATATTGCGATTGGTTTCATGGCGTCTGCACTTTTTGAATTTATTTTTTTAACTTTACTACTTAAATATCTTATAAATCTTAGTGTGATTGATTTCTTAAAAGGAGTTTTTTTAAACTTAACTTTAGGTGCGCTTTGTGCTGCGCCCGTGCTAGTTTTTAAAAGTGTATTTAACTTAGAGGATTTTAGTGAGCTTTTAATTGCGGCTTTAGTTTTTTTGTACCTTCCATTCGCTATATTTTTATTTGTTACTATAACAAAGCATCCTATGAAAGAAAGTTTAGATTTTTTAAAATTAAAAATTTTTAAATGATTTATGTTAAGTGTTTTACTAATGCTATTAAATGTATATCTTGGGTTTTAACTCATATATTTTATTATTGTAATTTAAATTAATTTAAAATTGCGCTTATCTATTTTTTCTTGGTTTATCATTTGATTTTAGGCTTATTTATCGATTTTTAATTTTTTATTTAAATATGTTGGGTTCGTATTTTATTAAGTTTCTTATTCTATTTCTTTCCAAAAAGAATTGATATTAGGTTTTTAAATAGCCGAATATTTACTCTTCCCGTAGTGATTTGCTGTAGAGTAATTTTAAATAATGCTTTATTGCTACCATTTTTTCTCAACACGTAGCCAGCTTGACAGACATCTCTCAATCTTCTATCAATGATTTTCTTTCGGTAGATGTGAAAATCTGTGTTCGACAGTAAGCGATCTCTAAGTTGTACAATCCCAAGCATAATCTTTTCTTGGTCCTTACTCGCACTCCCTGAGCGACTGCGGTAACCAATAGAAACATCCTTAGAAAAGAGCAGTTTTTGATCAATACTTAGCTTAAACCAAAAGTCGGTATCTTCACAATGTGTTAAGCTTTCATCAAAAAAACCAATTCTCTTGACATGCTTGCTTTGTACAATCAACGTACCTGTCAACATTAAGCAGGTAAAATCAAGATAGAAAGAAACTGGGTTTTCAATAATATAAACTGACTCAGAATGCTTATATGATTGTAAAGCTTTGTTTATTTTTACATTGCCTAGTATTTTTCCTTTTGTATCTAATGGTTTGCCATCTTCAAAAGTTGTATAATCCCAGCAGAAATTTTTAAATTCTGGATGCATCTTCACTAGTTTAATTCTTTTTTCTAAAGTATTAGGCAATAGTATATCATCTGAATCTAAAAAAGTTATGTAAGCTCCATTGGCATAATTAATGCCGGTATTCCTTGCTCCAGACACACCTTTACTTCTTTCATTATTAACTAAGCGTATCCAGTCGTATTTTATACAATAATTACGGACCACATCTGCGCCTTTGTCGGTTGAGGCGTCATCGACAACAATAACTTCAATATCATTAACTTTCTGGGTTACGACAGATTCAAGCGTTTCGGCTATATATTGCTCTGTATTGTATAGAGGGATTATGATGGATAAGAATGTCATCTTTAGCTCCTTTTAATTCTTGGTCATAAAAAATCGTCTAAAGGGAGCTGTTACTAAGTAAAACAAAACAACAGGATTTTTAGCGGCTATTCTGATAAATGAAAAAATTGATGAAAACTGGCCTTTTCGTAAACAAGAATAAAGGTTAAGTGCGCAAGCTCTACGTGTTCGCTCGATTTGTGCATCAAATGAATGCGCAAGCTCCATTTGAGTCTGCATAAGCAGCCTTTTCATTTTCATTCTTCCATTTAGTTTATCTCTAAGAGTATTGAAGTTACTAAGGGTCCCGTAATCAACACTCTCATAGATATTGACGCCCCGGCCTGCTTTTACTTCTGGTACAAGCGACAAGAACACTTTTGGTTTTCGTATAGCAAGTGTCAGAATAAAAAGTCTATCTTCGCTAGCATAGCGTAAGTAACTATCAAACCGAGTCGTTTGTAGAAATTTTGCTGTTACCACCAAAGCTGACAATTTTATTGTAGAAGTAGAGCACTCCTGCTCTACAAGACCTTGCCTCAAAAATCCGCCATTTGGAATGGCCTCATGCTTTTCAAGTTGTGCCACTGTCACTCCTCGTTCAGCAAAAGCATCCGTATCGTCGGTTAAAATCCAATTGGATGAATAGATGTCAGCATCTAATGCGAAGGCCGTTGCAGCTCGCTCTAAGTGTTCAGGTTCCCACATGTCATCAGAATCTAACAACGCAATAAAACTTACGCCGCGCTCCACTAAGTAATCAAAGCCTTTATTACGAGCAATGCCAGGACCTGCATTTTTCTGACGTAAGATAACGATCTCTATGTTTTCCGGGAATAAAGCTGCGTTAACCTCTTGAACAGCTGGAAGCGGCGAGGAATCATCGACAATAACAAGCACTACCTTGTCCGAAAATGTTTGGTTTCGAATTGAGTCTAGGCAACGGCGCAAAATTCCAGCTTCTTTTTGATAGAAAGGGATTACGATGCCTGCAGTGAAACTTCTCTTGTCCATAAGTATTGAGTGCCATGTTCTATTCCAACCAAAAGCGCTGTTTGTTTAGGGCGCAATTACGAGGCTCTGGTTGGAAAATTTAGTGGTAGACAAAGTATTTTGTTAGCATTGATTATGCCATACAATTGTGAATATTGTCTTTATTGTAACGGTGTCAGCTTATTGACACCAAACTAAGCTGCATAAATTAGGGATAAATGATGGGAAAAGTTGCACTAATCACCGGTGGCACCCGAGGTATCGGCAGGGCTATTTCCGAAGCTTTTTTACAACAAGGTTATCAGGTTGCGGCTGTATACGCTGCCAATGAGGATGCCGCGCAAGCTTTTCATCATGAAACAGGTATTCCGGTATATCAGTGGGATGTCAGTGATTTTAATGCTTGCCAGCAAGGTATTGCGAGGGTGGAAGCAGACCTTGGGCCGGTGGATATTCTGGTTAATAATGCTGGTATTACCCGGGATGGCATGTTTCACAAAATGACCTTTGAGCAGTGGCAAGCGGTCATTAATACCAACCTTAGCTCTTTGTTTAATATGTGCCGCCCGGTGATTGAAGGCATGCGTGAGCGTGAGTTTGGTCGCATAATTAATATTTCATCGATCAATGGCCAAAAGGGGCAGGCTGGTCAAACCAATTATAGCGCTGCCAAAGCTGGTGAGCTTGGCTTTACCAAGGCGCTGGCAATGGAAAACGCCCGCAAAGGTATTACTGTTAATGCGATTTGCCCTGGCTATATTGCCACCGACATGGTCAACGCTATGCCGCCAGAAATTGTAAACGAGAAAATTGTGCCGCAGATTTTGGTTGGCCGCCTGGGGTTACCAGAAGAAATTGCGCGTTGCGCCGTATTTTTAGCTTCGGCCGATGCAGGCTACATTACCGGGTCGACTATTTCGGTAAACGGTGGTCAGTACATGGTTTAGCCAAAGCTGTACGAGTTTATTAAGCCGCCTTGACTGGCGGTTTTTTATTGACCTGAACCTGCTTCATCTTTCTGTCATTTAACTTCAATCAAACTGCAATCAAAGCCACTTATGCTCAGCCCTAACATGGGTATGACAACAGGATGACAGCGCTGCCTTGCTGCTGATTATTGTTGTCGGGAGCAAAAGACAGTGATGAAACAGGCAGTAATTCGACTAGGCCAGCAAGCCAATATTTCGCTGGCACCAACCACCATCGAACGTCTAGTCGGGATGCAGCAGATTGTGGTACCAGACCTGACCATTCACAGCAGCACTCTACCACTTCGGCATGGCGACAACCTGTTACTGGTGTTGGGAACACCTCTACCTGCCATTGCGACCATGCCAGCCAATTGGCAAGATGCCATACAACAGCTACCCCAACGCGAAGGCGTTTTTGCTGCACTATTTTGGGATGCGCAGGCAAAAAAGTTGGTGATATGCACCGACGTGCTGGGCCTGCAACCCTTGTATTGGCAACACTGTTCGGGTGAGGTTCTACTCTCTGATAAAACTACCGCTTTTTTGGGCTCGCCCGATTTGGCGGGGTGGGGAGCGTTTTTGGCGCTGGGCTACCCGCTGGGGGCCGATACTCTAACCCATGGCGTTAAACGGTTGGCGCCAGCCTCAGTGTATGTGCTTGAGCGCGATGGTGCAGTGAGTCAGCAGCACAGCTATTGGCAGTTTGATAACGCTGCAGCAGCGGCTTCAGTCGGTGAGGTTGCAGCCGCTTTAGAGCAGAGTGTCGACTTAGCACTGGCCGCGGCGCCAGATGCTGAACATGGCATATTACTTAGTGGTGGCTACGACTCGCGGTTAATTGCTTTTTTGCTGCGTAAACGCAAATTGCAGCTACAGGCAACCATCGTATCGCATTACGATGAAAACCTGGATGCCGATGCCCGCTTTGCCAAAGCGATTGCCAGGCATCTACAGATCCCTTTTCGTATTCAGTTACCTGAACAGAACTTTTTTTCAAGCCCGACTTATCTCGATTATCTGGAATGCTCTGATGGAGAAATACCGAGTCTGTACCTCTTTATTAGTCAGGTAGGCCAATTTATCGATGCGCCTGTGGTATGGGAAGGGCTCTTACCCGGCAAAACTTTAAAAGCCAGTGAAGCCAATTTTGCCGCCTTTTGGACTGCCAATGTCAAAGACTTCAATCATCCGCAATGGCGTGCTGCCGAGTTGGTATTTGGTACTGAGCAAGCGGCTGCAATGTGGCAAGCCTTTACCCAGCGCTGGCAGCACGAGCAGGCTACTTTTCCTGACACCGGTGAAGGTACTGCCCGCTTTAATCTGGCGCATCGTGCCCGCAACCGGGTTGGGCCCAATCCGTTTAAAGTCTATCAGCAAAAAGCGACGGTCTTGATGCCGGGGATGAGTCGGGACTATCTGCAAGCTGCCATGTCGGTTCCGCACAGCAGCAAGCAACAGCATCAATTTTATCAGCAGCTCTTTGCCTGCCACTACCCTGATGCGCTGCGGTTTCCGGTTGCACATGGCTCTGTGGTCTCACGGTTACAGAGCCGGTCTTTGGTTGATTATGGTTTCTTGGCCACACTGGCGTGCTTTAACCGTCTTAGTCGGTATCCACGTTGGATGAAACGTTTGGGATTACAACCAGCGGTTGGTTTTGCGAAGTCTGGTTTTCTCGAATCCTGCCAGCTGGTTGGACAAGCGGATGCAAACCTTAACCCCGCTTTGTTAAACGCTATTGCAAAAGGAAGCGAACTACCTGAGTCAGCGCTTAGGCTGCTATTTTACTGGCGCTGCTGGCAGGCTTTGCGGCAAAAACCTTTGGGGGCATTATGGCAGAGTTAACGACACACAAAGCTTCGGTTTCCCTGCGAAACACGGCGCTAAAAACCGGTCGGCGCGATGATTTTTTGCTGCGTTTGGATTGGCAACAAGAGCCTGTATTGCTGGAAGGTGAGCCAGAAGGCTTTTATGGCTATCATTTGGCAGGTGACACGCCGGATGATGGAGCCTTTGTAAGCTGGTCTCTGAAGCAGGGGCGTTTTGAACTGGCGGGCGACCGGCTAGGCTTGTACCCGCTGTATTACTTTCAAATAGACTCGCAGTTAGTGATCAGTAATTCGCTAGCGCTGTTGGCAGAGCGTTTTCGCCTTGAAACAGACAGCGAGGCAGTGGGGATTTTCCTGCGTCTTGGTTTTTATCTGGGAAGTGATACCGCCTTTGTGGGGGTAAAACGAGCTGAAGGTCAGCTAAAGGTGTTGTTAGATGAAACCGGCCTGGCAATCGAAAGCCGACGGCCTGTAATAAGAAGGATGCTGCAAACCTCCAGCACGGCTATGTATCAGCAGTTGTTTGCCAATGCTTTACAAAAGCTTCGCGGCTGTCGGTTGCCTTTGTATGTGCCCTTAACTGGCGGTAAAGACTCGCGTCATATTTTATTGACAGCTTACAAACTGCGTTTACCGATTAAAGAAAGTTACACCACCCGTGTTCTGTCGCCTCACAGCAACGATGATGTGACCATTGCCCGTGAACTCTGCAAACGGTTGCAGGTTCCTCATCAGGTATTGGCGTCAGAACAGCGCCTGCACAATGCTGAACAACAAAAAAATATCCGCACCAACTTTGAGACGTACGATCACTTTTGGATCAATCAGGCTGGCCAGTATATGGCACAAAAATCGTCGGGCTTGGTGCTGGACGGTTTTGGAGGCGATGTACTCAGCCAATCTAAAATCGTTACAAAACAGATGCACCGCTGCTATCAGCAACAAGACTGGACTACGTTAACCTCTTTGATAGCACCAAAAGATCCCTATTACGAGGCCTACTTTCAAGCCCGGCCAGAGTTTTTAGTGTCCCAACAGCGGTTGCAGACGCGGTTGCAAGTCGAGCTGCAAAAATTCGCTGACGAAGTAATACCGGTGAAAAGTTTTTATTTTTGGAATCGTAGCCGCCGCGCCATTGCAATTAGCAGTTTTCGGCAGTTAAACGGCAACAGCCAGGCTTTTTTCCCCTATATGCAAGCCGATCTGTTTGATTTTCTTATCGCACTGCCTGAAGAACTCTATTTTTCGCAGCAATTCCATGCCAGCTGCATCGCGCAGGCTTTTCCTGACTTTGTTGATATACCCTATGCCAGCAACATGGCGCAGGGCGATGCTTTAGCTGCGAAACGTACTCTGTACAATGTGTTTGCCATGATAAAAGAAATTGCTCAGGCAGATTTTATTGCTGCGCCCATGCGCTTGCGCGCGATGTTGTCTTGTTTGCGCTCCAGTACTGTTAAAGATAGCGTGGTGACCTTTTTTTATTTTTTCCGGCCGATGATTTACCTGAATCAACTGCGCCATTTGCGTTTTCCTAAGCAACAGACTATGGGGCATGGCTAGCGGTCGTGTATGAGTAAAGTCAAACAGGCCATCATCAACGCCTCTATTACCTCGGTATTGCTGCAAGGCATTGCGCTTTGCTCTGCCATTGCCGTGGCGCGCTTGCTTACACCAGAGCAAATTGGTACCTACGCCGTGGTGGCAGCTTTGGTGATGATTTTATCCGAGTTTAAGGCGCTGGGCGCTGGAGTTTATCTGGTGCGGGAAGAACAGATAGATTGCAGCAGTGTGCGCAGTGCCCTTGGCCTGACCCTATTGATGTCTTGGTTGCTTGCTGTGCTTATCCTGTTGCTGGCCTTTCCTATAGCGCGCTATTACCGGATTGAGGAAGCACCACTGTTGTTGCTGATTCTGTCATCGACCTTTGTCATCACACCCTACGTTAGTATTCCCTATGCTTTGTTGGTTCGGGCGATGGATTTTGCCGCCTTACGCACTATCAAGCTGGTAAGTGCTCTTGTCTCTTTCGTTGCGACGATAATAGGGATTGTGTGGGGATTGAGTTTTTATGCGCTGGCGCTGGGTTACGCCTTGGGTTTTGCAACCCAGTTGTTGTTACTCAATATGCCGTATCGGCCTGCCCAGATGCAGTACCGTCCTAAATTTCGACAGATGCAGGGCATTGCCAGTATGGGATTGCTGACTACGGCTGCTGAATTTTTGAAACGTGCCAGCCAGGTGATGCCGGATCTGGTGATTGGGCGTGTTGGCTCGACCTTTGAGGTTGGTATTTTTTCCCGGGGCCAGGGCTTTGTGCAATTTTTATCTGATGGATTGCGTATGGGAGTGGGGATAGTGTCCCTGCCATATCTTGCCGAAATCAAGCGCAGCGGCGGCGACTTGGCTGCTGCTTATATTCGGGGCAGTGCTTTATTCAATGCTTTGGCATGGCCGGTGCTGGCAGTTGCTGCGCTGACCAGTTTGCCGGTGATCAGAGTGTTATTTGGTGAGCAATGGGATGCCGCAGCCCCAATTGCTAAGGTATTAATGGCATATGCGGGCTTAAAAACAGTTCATTTTCAGTTTCATAGTTTTGTGATTGCGTTGGGAAACCCCAAGCTGACTCTGCTACGGGAAGGGCTTAATGTCCCGGCTATGGCTTTAGTCTGTATACTATTATACCCCTATGGCATGGTAACCATAGCGTTGGGCTTTGTCGTTGTTGCTTGCCTAGAAGCCTGCTTACTAACACTCTTGCTGCGACAGTTAACCGGGCTTGATATTCAGAGGTTTTGCATAGCCTTGTTGCACAATCTGGCGATGACCGTACTTTGTGCGCTGCCCTGCTGGCTGTTTTCGATATATTACGATTTCCAGCAAGGCAAGCCCTTGTTAATCGTTGGCTGTCTTGCTTTGGTTATGCCTCTTTGGTGGCTATTTTGTTTAAAATTTCTGCGCCATCCGTTGTATTCACAGCTTTGGAGTTCTCGAAAAGCCATCGCTGAGTGCTGAGGCTTAGTTCAAGGCAAGTTGGCCGCTTTTTGCGCTAACTCCGCCTCAGGGGTATAAATTGTAATGCCACGCTCTGCCAGCCACTGCAGATGTGTCAGAAAGCCTGCCGCTGGGAGCAACCAGCTTTGACTGTCTCCAACCTGAGCTTGTTGCAATAGACCGGCTTGCTGCAGACTCTGCCTGAAAAACTCCCGCAAATCTGCTCTGGAAGGATGATCGATCCGCTGTTGTGTCAGTTCAGGCTTGTAGGATTTAACCGGTACCTGCCAAATCTGGTTATCCTGATCGATACAGGGTAACCGGTACTCCTGATGCCAGACGTTGAGCGGAAAAGCTTCGCCAAGCTGATCTTCAAGCAGGTGGTAAAAGGTAACAGGCCCCATACTGATGCCAAGGCCTAATACCTTGGCTTGTGGCAAGGCGGTAAAGCGTTGCCAGGGAGAGCCCTCGCCAAAGACCGAAGGGGCCTGATGATGGCCATTGGTCAGATAGTCTGCCTGAGCCCCCCAAACCGCCACCGAATGCGTTGGATGCAGACTGCGTTTTACGCCCGGGAGTTGCAGAAAGGTCTCCGGCAACCGTCCCATATGAGTGCCATGGATCCTGGGATCGAACTGATAGTCTGTCAGTTGACAGGTGGCTTCAATGGTGCCCCCGGGCAGGTAGTAGGCCGGTAGCAGGATATTGCCTTGTTCACCAACCAGCTGCTGCAGTACCTTAATCACAGTAGCCGGGCCGCCAACCACATAACCCAGACTTTTCAGTGATGAGTGTAAAAACAGGGTATCGCCCTGTTGCACGCCCAACTGCTGCAAGTCATGTTGTAGTTGTTCAGCACTGATATGGTTAGCCTGCTGCTTAAGCTTTTCGGCAGCCCTGTTGCGTTGCAGTCGTTGCAGAATCCGTTTTAGTTGCTGCTTTAGTGAGTTTAACATCGTGCTTCCTTGTATCGGTAATAGGTTTAGCTGTTACAGTTCAGGCTATAGCTAAAGCATGCCAGATGGCGCGCGCCACAGTTTAGTGTGGTAAAGAGTAACTGCTTGGCCGGCACAGTACCTGCGGGCAAGTACAGCATGCCATAGCGGCTGACTGTCGGCATCTGACTGTCCCGGTAATCCAGAGCCAGTACTTGTTGCCAGCGGCCATCAGGGCTGCGATACCAAAGTGCAGCCTGCTCTGGAGTGTCCTGTAATCTGCCGGGTTCATAGGTGGTTGCCATAAAGGCGCCACCATCTGCACACTGAACTGCCGCATAGGCCGGGTTACCGATAGTTGCTACCTGTACTCTTTGCTGGCTGGCAAACTCATAGCGATAGATATGATTGATCGCACTAGCCGGGGCATCTTTACCCGCATCCATCCCCCATTCAATCGCATCGGGAAAGAACAGCAGGCTGATAGCCCGCCAGCTCTGATCACCGCCGGCAAATTTATGCACGCTTTGAAATTCGTCGTCGGTGTAGTAAAGGGCAGATTCATGGTCCGCATCACCAGTCGTGATCCAAAGCCGGTTGCGGTAAGGATCATAGCTGATGGCATGGATATGTTTGATGTCTGAACGGGGGAAAGCCCAGCACACTGTAGCGACATTTTGCTGGCTATCAATTCGAAGCACCCGGATATCGGACTGATGGTTATTCAGATATTCACCAAAGTACACCATATCTGAGCCCGGATGCAGCGCCATACCACCGCGTAAGGGGCCGGCAAAGCTAGTCAGGCCTTGTAGTTGGCAGACACTGGTATCTCCTGACTGTGAGGAATGAATATAAATCTGATCATAAACAATGACCATATCTTGTTTACCCGTCGTAATCAGATGTTCAATACCTAACTGTGGTTTTAACCATTGTCTCAAACGGCTTCGTGCCAGACGATATTTTAAGCTTGCCAGTAAGCCATTATTTTTGGCTGGTAAGGTGAAACATTGCTGGAGCCGCTTACTCTGGTTCTGCAGCAGAAAAACACTATGATCACGGCTACACAGATAACCCTGGGGCGTGACACAGTGCACAATTAAATTTTTGTAAAGCAATTCCATTTTTTCAAGGCTCCGTAACAGTGTTGGTATAGCCGAGTATCTACCTTAAAGATTGAACGATGGTCGTCGGTAATGCATAATCAACACGTAAAAATTGTAAACCACGGTTAACTAAGCGTACATCCATTACTATTTATAATGGCGGTAAGCTTGTTCCTTTATTCAGCACTGTTGACTCGTTGTCAGAGGTGCAGGGTATCTTGATCATAGAGCAAAAGGACTTGGTATTGAAGCAGGCGAAAGTATTAAAACTCAGTCAATATAAGGATGTGTATCAGATCCCCGGAGAAAACGGTAAGCCTTTTATTTTAAAGCGCTTTAAAGGCTGGGCGAAAATCCATTGTTATAACAATGCGAGCTACACGCTGCATGCTCTTAAGTTATTATCGAGGACCCTTAGCTCGGCAACAGTTCCGACCTGGGCCGAACTGGGGGAAGATGATGTGTCCGTCAAAATGGAGTTTCTACCTGGCCTTGCTACCGGTCGTCCTGTTTTCCCTGCGGATTATCGGTTTTATCACCGGTTTTTTAGCGAGCTATATCAGTTGCCATCAATTCCGGAGTGGATTAAAAATATTCGTTCATCGCAGGTTATACCGGCGCACATCTTAAATCGAATTCCTGATACACAGCCGATGGCTTTAGGTTTTAAAGGCGATGCTTGGCTGAACCTCCTATTACAGGATCAACGTTTGATCTTGGCTGATGTCGAAGACCTTTGCCTCGAACCTCTGGGATTGAGTGAGGCTGTGGCTATTTTAGATATGACAACAGCCGCCACTAGTGCTAATTTCAGGGCATTGAGAGGATTATTTGCGCTGCAGCAGATCAAGCCTGCTTTTGCGAATCAACTGACCATTGCCCAAGCGACGCTGGTGATTGAACTGGCGCGGCAGATCTGGGAAACCAGACTCGTACACTGCGGTAGTATAAGAAAATGGTGTAAATTAAAAATTGCTGACTGGCTAATCGTCAAACTGCTTGCAAAGTTGCGATCTGGAGCCTTGCAATGATATTCACCTACCCTTTTTTTCAATTCTTCCGCCAGCTACACCAGTGGCTCTCTGGGAACCGCCTGACCATTCTGACATACCATCGTGTGGCACCTGAAGGCCAGGTTACGTTTCAGCCAGCTTTGACCACCGAGCAGTTTGAGCAGCAGCTAATCTGGATCAAGCGTTATTTTACGGTGCTCACGCTGGCTCAGGCGGGGCAACTGGCGGCACAGGGGACTTTGCCGGCCAATGCCGCGGTAATTAGTATTGATGATGGTTACAGTGATTGCTACGAGCATATCTATCCTTTACTGCTAAAACATAACCTGACAGCGAGTTTTTTTATTACCACTGCCGGTTTAGCGGAAGGGCAGCTGTGGGAAGAAAGTATTGCTCAGGCGGTGATCGATGCTCGATTAGCCCGCACTGAGTTGGTGTTCCGCAACCAGAGTTATCCGCTGCAAACCTATCAGCAGCGCTTGCACTGCAGTCAGCAGGTTATTGAAACTCTGAAATATTTGCCACTTGCTGAGCGACAAACTGAGCTTAAGCAGTTATGGCAGTTAGCCGATGCACCCTCAGCTGCCCAGCAGTTTCTGACCCAGGCGCAGATCCGGGAAATGGCTTTGCAGGGTATGGAGTTTGGTGCCCATACCGTAAATCATCCGATCCTGGCGTTGGAGCAGGACGATGTTGCCTTAGCAGAAATCGTGCAGAGTAAGCAGCAGCTCGAGGAAATTTTGCAGCAGCAGGTGGTTAGCTTCGCTTACCCGAATGGCCAGTATGGCCGAGATTTCTCAGACCGTCATCAGGCAATGGTGGCGGCAGCGGGCTTTCACTATGCGGTATCAACAAATGCCGGTAGCAATAGTGACCTTAAACAGCAGGCGCTCTGTTTGTGCCGGATCTCGCCGTGGCCCACGTCGGAAGGCCGGTTTCTCTATAGTTTATTAAATGGCAGTGGAAAGCACTATGATGCCAGCTGAAACACGCAAAACCTTGTTGATGGTGGCACTGGATTATCCCCCCTGTCAGAGCGCCGGAGTACAGCGCACCTATAAGTTTGCCCAGTACCTGCAGAGCTATGGTTGGGATGTGGTGGTATTAACGGTTAAAGAGCAGGTCTACGAACGCTGTGATCATTCTGCTGGTACGCCTGACGTGTTGCACGTAGAACGCTGTGCTGCTATTGATGCCGCCCGTGATCTGGCCTGGCGCGGCAAGTACCTCGGGTTTAGTTGTGTACCGGATCGCTGGTGGAGCTGGGCATTAACTGCGATCCCAGCCGGTAAAAAACTGATTGCCCGTTTTAAGCCCGATGTCATTTGGAGCACCTACCCGGTATCGACCGCACATTTTATTGCCTACCGGTTACAGCAAAGCAGTGGTTTACCCTGGATAGCTGATTATCGGGATCCGCTGCAGTGTCGTTACGACCCCAGTGCCCGGCGCTACAGCGGCCTGGCGAAATGGATTGAAAAACAAACGATTAAACACTGTAGCCTGGCGGTATTTACCACAGACAATGCTGCCAAGTTATATCAACGGTTATATCCACAACAGCTACTGCGCAAGTTCCGGGTGATTGAAAACGGTTTTGATGAGGAGAATTTCCGGCAGTTAGCAGCGAGTGGGCCGGTTAGCGCTGAGCGGTTCCGGTTATTACATAGCGGTGCCTTATATGGCGATGGCCGGGATCCAACACCGATTTTCAGAGCATTATCGCTGTTAAAACAGCAAGGTAAGTTGAATGCTCAAAACTTTGTGCTGAGTTTCCGTGGTTGTCAGGCACAGCCGGGGATTATGGCTCTGCTGTCAGAGCTGGCGATTAGCGAGCTGGTTGAGTTTTTACCCGGCGTGAGTTATCTCGATTCGTTAACAGAAATGCTCAGTGCGGATGCGCTATTGTTGTTACAGGGGCCTTTGTTTAACAATCAGATCCCGAGTAAGTTATACGACTATATCCGTGCTGGCCGCCCGATCCTGGCGATGACGCCCGCACAAAGCGCCACGGCGCGGGCGCTGGCTGCTTATCCGCAGCAATACTGTGCCATGGTTGCGGATGAGCTTGCTGCTGCGCTGGCAAGCTTGCTGGATGAAAGAACTCCGGCTGCGCTGGTCACTCCGACTCAGGCTGCGGTGTATTCGCGCCATTCCCGCACGGCAGAATTAGCTGCCTTACTTACTGAGGTCTGCGCTGCAAGTACCTCTGTCACCCTGTCTGAAAGCGGACAGGGTGTGGCCTAGCTGGGAGACGATGGTGTTGAAACGTCTTGGGTACTGGTTGCTGTTACCGCTGTTGCTGGTGGCGTTACTGTTTTACAGCCTAACCATTAAGGGCAGTGTGCAACCCCGTAAGATCAGTAGTCAGGATGTGCGGGAATCTCACCAGTTATTGAAAAGTAGCTGGCAACGCCTGGTGGCAGATGATCAAACCCAGGTTTTGGCGTTAGACGAAAAACATCTGGATGCGCTGCTTAATGTTGCCACGCAAAGCCTGCGTCCTATTACCTTTCACGGCAGTCTGACTGACTTTGGCTTAGTGATCCATGGCGCCCGTAGTTTGCCGGCACCTTTCTCCGGACGCATTTTCTATTTTTCCTGCGTGCTGGCGGAGCAACCCGCCGGTTTTGCGATTGAGTCCTGCAAACTGGGTAAACTGCCGTTATCGGGTCGCTTAATGATGCAGTTAATGCGGTTTTCCTTGTGGGCCTTTATCCAGGCACCGGAGGATAAACTGATCTATGAACTGTTTCAAAGCGGACGGGTAGAGCAGCAAACACTCAGTTTCCATAAACAGCAGGCGATGCGGATCCGTCCCGAACTCGCCGCTGTGGTGTCGGGTGGGATTAATCTGGGAGTGGGGACGGTACAGGGGCGGGGCGCACCTTTGCCGCTGGAGCCCTATTTTGAGGTATTAACTGAGCTGGCAAAAGCGCACCCTGAGCAACGTCAATTGGCGTTCTATCTACAGCAGATGCTGCGTGAAGCCATGCGCAGAGGCGGAGATAGTTTTGAGCGCGAAGCATCAACCGCGCTGTGGGCCCTTGCCATTAGTGCCGCAGACCGACGTTTTCTGCGTTTTAGTAACGGTACAGTCAGTGCGGAGCAGGTCCCGGAATTACCGCCATTGCTGCTGAGCGGGCGTCGCGATCTGGCATTGCACTTTCTCTACTCCGCTGTGATTAAAATGGTTGGTAATCAGCAATTGGCCATACAAATTGGCGCCCTAAAAGAGTTATCGGATGCCGGTTCGGGGGGCAGCGGCTTTAGCTTTGTCGATATGGCCGCCAACAAAGCTGGCATTTGGATGGTGCAGCAGCTTGGTAATATTGACCGGCAGCAGGTTTTTACGTTGGATGTTGATGACTTTGAGGCTGCTTTTATGCCGATCTGGCATGATTTGCCAGAGGGGCTATCCGAGCGACAATTAAATCAAGCGCTTGGCGGGCCTGACGGCCCCGGGGCTCAGGCCTTATTAACCCGTATTGAAGAACGGTTAGCCGCGTTATCTTTGTATCGTGCTGATACTAAGCCGGTTGCACAGCTCACAAACAGCGACATTGAAAGGTTACCGCCGCCAAAGCTGACACTGATCGCTGATTTGCATTTACACAGCCGTTTCTCAGACGGTTCGCGCGATATAGATTGGCTGGCACAGCAAGGTCGGCAGTTTGGTTGTGATGTGATCGCCCTTACCGACCATACCGATTTAAGTAACAAGCGATTTAATGAGCAGGCATATCTGGATGCCATTCGCAGTGCGCGGCAAAAATACGCCCCGCTTAGGGTATTAAGTGGCCTGGAATGGAATATTCCGCCGTTGGGGGGACGGGAACACGTATCGGTATTGTTGCCACAGCTGACGGAAAACGCTGAATTGCTGAAGATCTTCCGCCAGCGCTTTGATAATGAGCGTAATCTCAGTGGTGAAGATGCATTGCAGGCTATGGCTTGGTTAGAACAGAATTTCCCCGGTGTGTTGTTGTTCTATAATCATCCGAGCCGTAAGGACTTCTCAGCCAAAGAAAATCTATGGGATGTCAAACTCTGGCGGCAACAGCAACAACTGTTGGTCGGTTTTGAGGGTGGGCCAGGGCACCAAAGAGCCGGCGCCTCCTATAACTGGTTGTATCGCACGGTACACGGCTGGGATCCCGCAGTTGCAGTTGTCGGAGGACAATGGGATCGTCTGCTGCAACAGGGCGAACGGTTTTGGGGCGCCAGTTCGAATTCAGATTACCACACCGAGAAGCTCGACTACCGGCCATGTCAGTTCTCTCGCACCCACTTACTTGTTAGCGATAATTCAGAGCAAAGCATTTTTCAAGCACTGCGGCATGGTCGCTTCTATGGCTCTCAGGGTAATTTTGTCCGTGAACTGGATTTCAGACTGCAACTCCCTGATGCGCAGATGCTATATAGCGGCGATGAGGCCAGCGTCGCAGCACGGCAAGCTTATCAGGTGAGCATTGACCTGAATTTGCACGAACGCGATTTTTCCGGTCACCCGGCCTGGTTGGATAAGTTAGAGCTGATTCTGATCACGCCGGATGCGATCAAAGCCGTACCGCTCTATCCAGAGCGCAGTGGTCAGCGGTATCAGGTAAGCTGGCAGGGGCAGTTGGACGGTGACTTCGTTGTTGTGCGCGTCCGCGGAGCCATGCAAACTGCCGAAGGTCAGTGGCATTATTTTTATACTAATCCGATCAGGCTGCTGCGCAGCCGTTAGCCGGATGACTTTGGGATCTCAGAACATGGATATTATGATCGTTGCACACCGGGTACCTTATCCGGCAGATAAGGGGGAAAAAATCCGAACCTTTCATCAGCTTAAGTATCTGGTGGAGCAAGGCTTTCAGCTAACTGTTTTTGCCCCTGTCGAGCGGCCGCAAGAGTTGGAATACGCCAGCCAACTGGCGAAAGTGCTGTCCATTAAGGTTATCACCGCCCCGTTACCCGCTGCCTGGTGGCGCAAGCTGAAGGCGCTGTGTTGCAACAGAGCGATGTCAGAAATGCATTTTTATAGTCAGGCGTTGCAACAGCAACTCAGCACCGCCGTACAGGCGTCGGCACCACGGGCGATCCTGGCTACCAGCTCGGCAATGGCACCTTATATCAGCAAAGCAGTCAGCCAGTTGGGATCAGCCAAGCGTCCACTGTTGTTGATGGATTTTATGGACCTGGATTCTGATAAATGGCGACAATACAGTGTGACGGCAGGTTGGCCGATGCGTTGGGTATACCGGCGCGAAGCTAAATTGGTGGCACAGCTGGAGCAACAGGTTTACCGCAGTTTTGATCACAGCTTCTTCATCTCAGCCAATGAGGTTGAACTTTTTGGCCAGCAACTGAGCGATACTACTAAGGTCAGTGTGCTGGCAAATGGCCTGGATACGCAGGCATTTTATCCGGCAGAGCCAAAAGCCGCTGATCAGGTCGCAGCAGCGCCGGTGTTTCTGTTTACCGGCGTGATGGACTATCTGCCGAATGAAGATGCCGTGCTTTGGTTTGTAGAGGCTATGTGGCCTTTGATTCGGCAGCGTTATCCGCAGGCAAAGTTTTATATTGCCGGTATGCAGCCAAGTAAGCGCATTCAGCAACTGGAAAAGCAGCCCGGGGTTATTGTTACCGGCTATGTCGATGACATCCTGCCGTATTATCAACAAGCTGATATTTTTGTCGGGCCTTTTCGGCTGGCGCGCGGGGTACAGAACAAGATCCTGCAGGCGATGGCGTGTGGTCTGCCTATCGTGACGACACCACTGGGTGCTGAGGGCATTGCTTGCGAGGATGGTCAGCAGTTATTAGTGGCATCGGATCCGGCACAGTTTGTTGCTGCTATTATGCATTTATTGGCTGCACCTGCTTTAAGGCAACAATTGTCTGATGCAGCTTTACAACTTATTCAGCAACACTACAGCTGGCAGGGAGTGTTAGCTCCACTATCCGCCAGTTTAACTGCGCAGCAAGGTCAGCCATGAAAGCCTTAATCAAATCTCTGTTACTTGGGTTCATGACGTTATTGGCTTTACCGGTACTCATCGGGTTTCTATTGTTACGACCGCTCAGTCAGAAAGACAGTTTATTTGCTGGTTGCGCGCAGTTGTTGTCTTTGGTGCCGGGCAAACTCGGTAGTTATTTGCGGGTAGCGGTATACCGGTTGCTGATGCAGCATTGTGGTCCGAATTGTTATATTGGCTTTGGTGCATTGTTCTCGCAACAAAGTACGGAGCTGGCAGATGGTATTTATATTGGGCCACAGTGCAACATTGGTTTGTGTAGCATTGGTGCGAATACTTTGCTGGGTAGTGGTGTACATATTCTGAGTGGAAAAAACCAACACTATATTACTGATCCTACCAAGCCCTATAAAGATCAGGGCGGACGTTTTGAAAAAATCAGCATTGGCCAAAATTGCTGGCTCGGCAATGGTGCCATTGTGATGGCTTCGATTGGCGATGGCAGTATAGTTGGGGCTGGTGCAGTAGTTACCGAGGATGTACCGCCGGGTGTGGTAGTAGTAGGTAATCCTGCAAGAATTGTAAAGAAAGTTATTGAGTTACAGAAATAAATTAAAAATAGAGTGAAGTTTTTATTTGTGTAATACGGTATTTAATAATTGTGGTCGTCTTTTCTTGTATGTTGAAATCAACCATCAATACTGAAAATGGATGTGTTCTGTGAAAAAAAAATTATTATTTATTACTCAGCAGGTTCCCTATCCACTAAATGATGGCGGAAATATTAGAACATATAACATGCTTAAAGGATTGTCATTAAATTATAGTGTGACTCTAGTCGCAAGTGTCCCAAAGTTATTAGCTAAAGATTCGTTTTTTTATGAGGCAAAAGTTTTTCTTAGTGATTTTTGTGATGAGATTTTTTTTGTCGATGATGTTAAATCTACTGATTTGTTTTTTTTGTTGAAAACAACTTTTAGATCTATTTTAAAATTTTGCCCTATTTCAATTTCATATAATTATAATAAAAACATAATGCGTGAAGTTGAAAGGTTGTTGGGTGAAATTGATTTTGATGTCATACACCTAAATCACTTAGACACCTGGCAATACTTAAAGGATGTTAATCCTGATGTTTATGTGGCTATTGACACTCACAATATAATGTTTGAGTTGTATGATAAATACTCAAAATTTCAAAATTCATTAATCAGGAGATTATTGAATCGTTTTGAATCCTTTATGTTCTCAATTTATGAAAAAAGGGCATTTAATAAAGTTGATGCGGTTATTTTTTGTTCTGGAAGAGAGGCGAATATTATTAGTACCTGGGGTTTGAATAGTAAAATTCATGTTGTCCCTAATGGTGTAGATACAGATTACTTTAAGTCTGATTTTGATAGCTATGGTGATAATCCAAACATAGTGGTTTTTACTGGAGCTATGAATTACTCTCCAAATGATGATGCAGCGATATTTTTCATTAAAGAAGTGTTGCCGATTCTTAGAGAGAGAGTTGATAAAATTATTTTTTTGGTCGTAGGTAAAGAGCCGAGTAAGAAGTTGCTTGAATACGCAATGCTATGTAAAGATGTACAGGTGACAGGGCGAGTTGATGATGTGCGAGAGTATATTAAAAACTCAAAGGTTTATGTCGTTCCCATTAGAAGTGGAGCAGGTACTAGACTAAAAGTTTTAGAAGCATTTTCTATGGGTATACCAACTGTTTCAACAAGTATTGGGGCCGAGGGGATAGACTATGTAGATGGTCATAACATTTTAATAGGTGATAACCCTGTTGATATTTCCAATAATATTTTAGATATTATAAATAATAAAGAACTTTCCTTAAATCTTTCTAAGAATAGTCGTGATTTTGTTGAGAATAATTATGATTGGGAAATTATTATGAAAGTTCTTCTTGATTTTTATGGTCGTAAAATCTAAAAAATTTTATTAATTTAATCACAATGTAGGGAAATATCATGTCAGTCAAGGTGTTGCATTTAATCTGTCCAACAGGCTATTACGGTGCAGAGCGGTGGATAAGTGCGCTACTGTCGGTGCCACCCAGTGCCAATATCGAACAACACTTAGCCATTACAGAGGAACCCGGTGTTTGTGATGAAGTATTGCAGCGTTGTGCTTTACCTGTAGAACGGCAACACCGTATTGCCATGTCTTCTAAATTTGATTTACGTGCTATCAAAGGTTTGGTTGAGCTTATTCGCCAGCAACACGTTGATATTATTCATACTCATGGTTATAAATCAGACATTCTGGGCGCGATTGCTGCCAGATGGGCTGGTATAGCCTCAGTATGTACGCCACATGGTTTCGAAAACTCAACCGATAAAAGACTGCGTGCATATATGTGGCTGGGGGGCAAAGCTTTTCATTGGTTTGATTGGGTTTGCCCGTTATCGCCGGATATTCTACAAACATTGTTAACTCAATACCGGGTTAATCCTGCTAAAGTTCGCTTGATTAGTAACGGAGTGGATCTAGCCGAGGTTGAACGTGGCAGGCAGCAGCCTGCCGCCAAAAGTAGCCATGATTTTACCATTGGTTATATTGGTCAGCTGATTAGCCGTAAAAATATTAGCGCAACGCTGGAAGCTTTTGCCTTATTACAAAAGCAGGTGCCGCAAAGTCGCTTACTACTGATTGGTGATGGTGAGGAGCGACAGCGATTAACTGAGCTGGCACACCAGCTTGGGGTGGCGCAAAAAGTAGAGTTTCTTGGTTTTCGTGATGACCGCTTGCAGCTGCTGCCAACCTTTGACTGTTTTGTGATGACATCCAGCTTGGAAGGGATCCCTCGTTGTTTAATGGAAGCGATGGCAGCCAGGGTCTGCGTGACAGCCTTTAATATTCCTGGCGTTGATCAGTTGATTACGCACGGTGAAACCGGCTTGCTGGCAGAGTATGGCGATACGGCAGCCTTGTGTCAGCATTGGTTGGATCTGCTGGCCGCACCTGAGCGCAAGCTACAGCTGGCGCAAGCTGGCCAACACTACGTGTATCAACACTTCTCAGCGCAGGCAATGGAGCAGGCTTATAGCAAGCTTTATCAGGAGTTAGTGTGCCAGCCTCTGTCTTAACCAACGGAACCCCTGCTGTAGCGGCTGGGCTAACTGCTGGCATTCCAGAATACGATGCCGCAGTGCCAGCGTAAGCAAGATCAGAGTAATAGCATAAGCACTAAAATAGCAGCTGATGCGCAGCGCTAGCTCCAGCAACGGCTGCGTCGGTCTCTCTGCTATCAATAGCTCGGTAAGCTGCCAACAACCCAGCGCCAGTAAGAGATAGGGTAGGGTGAGCAATGCCAGACGTAACAAGCCAAACTGACAGTGGCGCTGTAACAGCAGCAGCAGTGCCAGCGTGGTCAGGATGGCGATCAGGGCTCTGAGCCGGGCCATTTCAAGCAGTGCCGCAGTTGGGATCAGCACTAACAGTGCGACCACCAGCAGCGTTGACCAGAGATCAAACCAGAACAGTAATTTGCTGCGTCCGGTAGCTAGCGTTGCATTACTGAGCAAATCGAACAGACAAAATGTCAGAAAAAAGCAAGCAAAGGGCACCAGCAAGCCGCTATAGCTTAGCCACTGCGATCCCAGCAAAGTGCTGACTATTAAGGCCGGATAGGCCATGGCGAAGAGGGTGATCGGCAGCAGTAATAACAACAGCAGTAGCAAACTGAGTCGCAAACGGTAGCCTTCCGCGGTTTTATCACGTGCTATTGCCGCCTGTAACGGTTGGCTACAGGGAATGATCAGCGCAATTGCCGGCAGGATACTCAGTTCACGCAACAGATTGTAACCGCCGAGGGCTGCTGTATCGAAACGGCGGGAAACCAGGATATTGTCGGCCTGGAAGCGACAAAAACCGATAAAACCCCGTAACATGATCCATTTTGAAAAATGCCATTGTGCACTCAGCTGCTGTAGCTGCCAGCGCGGCTTAAAGTGACATACCAGATAACTGCCGCCGGAATAAACCAAGGCCGAAACCAGCGCCCCGATGATCACCGGCCAGGCGCTGGGATATAACCAGGCCAGGGTAACGGTAACCAAAAACGCCAGTAGCTTTTGGAGCAGACTAAGCAGCAATACCGGCCGGTAGTTTAACTCCCGCGCGAATTGCAGCAGTTGTGGGTTTTGCAGGGCTTTTATCGGGAGTACCAGGCTGGCGACCTGCAACGTTTGCTGCAGTTCTGGCATGCGAAAATAGTCAGCCAGTAGTGGTGATAACAATATCAATAGCAGACAAGCGCCGCTCTTTAGCAGCAAATCGAAGCTCCAGGCAGTATGCAAATCCTCTGCGGTAAGCTCACGTTTTTGCAGGGTGTAATGTTCGTTACCAGCGTCGGCGATATTTTCAAACAACATGAGGCAAATCATCACCATGGCAACCACGCCAAAGTGCTCTGGCAATAGCAGCCGCGCCAGGATCAAGGTGGAAACAAAGCCTAAGCTCTTTTGAAACAGCTGGATCAACGCCAGGATGGCGGAACTTTGTAAGACACCACGGCTAACGCTCATTGGCGATGGTCTGCTGCAAAGTATGGCGCGCCTGTTCGAGTTGCTGCTGCCGGCTTAGCGGTTCCGGTTGCATGCTGGAAACCGCAAAGACTTCAGCTGCCTCATGCCGTTGCAACCATAAGAATTTCAGTTGTAACAGTTTGAACATGACTCTGCTATTAGTTTGATAGCTACCCAACTGATACCAGAACTGGACTTCCCTAACCTGGCCTTGCGGATTAACCAACTCCAGTACACCGTAACTTTGCAGTAAGGTGCCTTCCCGGCGGGCATGCCGGATGGACCAGTGCTCCAGATTGAATAGGGTATTGTGCCAGGTGATCAGGTCGCCTTGCTGCTGACGATTGGCATAGGTCGCGTAGAAAAACTCTATACCCTCAGCGCTCTGCCAATGATCCCGGCTTAAACCATCGTAGAATTGGATGCCCCAGGGTGCTCTGGTCTCTGGCGGGGGCACGCTGCTAAACAAGCGTGCTGCCGTCTCCGGTGTGGCTACCGCAGGCAGGGTTTTACTGAGCAGTCCTGCCAGGCTAAGTGGCAGTACTAGCGCGATAGCCGCAAGCTTAAAAGAGTGGCTGGTTGCTACTGGTACCTCAGCAACCTGCGCTGGATTATCGTCACTGAATTTAGCGCCTAACCAGAACGAGCAGAACATAACAATAAAGAATACCAGCCAGCCATAGTAGTAATGATCAGCGCCAAAGCCATAGGCCATTTGAGATTTCTCGCCAATCACCACCAATAAGAAAGCACGGATACCGTTCGCCAGAATTGAAAGTAGCAGTACCAGCGCAATAAAAAGCACTGCCTTATACAGCCGGTGATAATGCAGATAGGCGAATAAACAGGACAGCACTAAACTGCTGAGTAGAAAGTTCAGGCCAGAGCAGGCCACTGCGACTTCAAATACGGCAGAAGCAGTGTGTAAGTACAGACCGTCGCGATAGACTGGCATATTGATCAGCTGCAACATGGCGACCACCAGGTCAGCAGTGATTTGTTGCAGAACAGGATTGGCCGCTTCGCCAAACGGGACCAGAAAGATGAGAAAGCCGATCGGAAACCAGCAATAGCGCATAAAGCGATGTCCGAGCAGGCTCCAGATCAGCAGTTGCAGGTAGAACACCGCGGCAAACTGGCTGACAAAATTAATGTTGATACTGTAGGCGAGTAACCAGATCAGCAATAAGGGTAGTGCCAGGATTGCAGGTAATACAGTCGGTTCAGGTTGTAGCCTGCTTAATTGCTGACGCTGACGATACAACAACCATAAACTGATTGGTGCTATCAGATAGCCATGCATATAGGTTTCGGAATGACGCCAGATCAACTCCATACTTTGCAGGGTAGGCCAGAACACCAGTAAATATAGCGCGGTAAGGCTTGTTAACAGCAACGTAAATGGCAGGATTGGCCTTTGCTGGGTCAGGGGCGTGCTTAGCGGCATTCCATGCTGGGTCATCGCGCAATCCGAACGTTATTAAGGTTGTTGGTGATAGCGGTCAAAAACCTGCTTTACCGTATTCCATTGATAATCCTGCAACAGGGCGGTCAGCTTGGCTTCCATTTTCCCCAGATTGACATAGTGGCGGAATTTGGACTTTGCGCTGGCATCCCGGATCCGGGGTTGTCCCGGATCAATTTCCCAAGGGTGGAAATAAAACATGTAAGGCGAGCTGCTGCTGTTAAGATAGCGATTAATCAAACGTTTACTCAGCCAATAGGGCAGCAACCTGAAATACCCACCACCGGCGACCGGTAACTGTTTGCCTGCCAGATTCAGGATTGGCATCGGACATTCCCAAATCCCTTCTGGCCGCATATAGGGTTGTTGCGGCCAATCCGGAGTTCCATATAAATCATGTTTTACCGGGTAAGTACTGGAGCTGTAGAGGTAACCTGCAGCTTTGAGTTCTGCAAAAGCCCACTCATTGGTCTTATCGATAGAAAAACTAGGCGCCCGGTAACCGAACACAGCGGCACCGGTGATATCTTCCAGTAACTTTTTTGTGTCGGTAACATCAGCTGCGAATTCACTGCGGCTTTGCTGCGTTGCTTTGGTATGGTTGTAACCGTGACTGGCCACTTCATGGCCCGCCTCGTGGATAGCTCTGACCAACTGTGGGTAGCGCTCGGCTACCCAACCCAGCAAAAAGAATGTCGCCTGCGCTTGCTGCTCAGCAAACATTTCCAATAGGCGATAAGTATTTTGTTCAACCCGTACTGGCATCTTAGGCCAGTCACTACTTTTAATATTGTTCTCAAAGGCGGCAACGTGGAAATAGTCCTCAACGTCTACCGTAAGAGCACTCATAGTCTGTGACAACGATTTAGTCACGATTAGCGCCCTTTTCCAAAAATTACGATTTCGACAGTTCGGATTAAAATAGTCAGATCGAGCAACAAACTGCGGTGCTTGATGTAATACAAATCAAACTTTAGCTTCTCCAGTGCATCCTCGGCAGTAGAGCCATAGGGATACTTAAGCTGTGCCCAGCCGGTTAAACCCGGACGGACATTATGGCGCTGTGCATAGTAGGGGATATCTTTAGCCAGTTGGCTGACAAATTCCGGACGTTCCGGCCTCGGGCCAACAAATCCCATTTCGCCTTTAAGCACATTAAACAGCTGTGGTAACTCGTCAATGCGGTACTTGCGGATCACCCGTCCTACCCTCGTTACCCGGTCATCATTAGTACTGGCCCATTGGGCGCCATTTTTCTCGGCATCAACCCGCATACTGCGGAATTTAATAATTTGAAACGGCTGGCCGTCAAAGCCAACCCGGGTTTGCCGGTATAGGATCGGTGCACCGGTTCGCCGACCGTCTTCCAGGTAGATGAGCAGGGCGGTAATCAGCATGATAGGCCAAGCCAGTACCAGTGTGATTAATGCCAGTAGTGCATTAAGCCGGTAATCCAGATTCGTTTTGAAGCGCTGGCTTCGGGCCAAGCCATTTGAATAAATGACCCAGCTGGGATAGATAAGATTTACTGCGATTTGACCCGTTTCACTCTCGATGAAATCCAGGATGTCAGTGACGTCAATGCCGCGAGTTTTACATTTGAATAACAGATCAACCGGCAACATATTGCGTCGCTCATCACAAGCAATCACCAGTTGATGAATGTCATTGCGCTCTGCGTAATCAAATAAATTTTGTAAGTAGTCAATTTCCAGTAGTTTATCTTCTGGTATAAAGCCGGGTTTATCGCCTTCAATTTTGACAAAACCAACCAGGTTAAAATAACGACGATCAACAGTGCGGCGCATCCGGCGCTCGATAATGGCAGCTCGTTCACCTGCGCCCAACACTAACACATTGCGGCGGCTTAATTGCGATAAATCATGATATTGAAACAGAGCTCTGAATGCAGCAACAAATACCACAGCTAACAGACAGCTGAATAATAAAGTGAACACGCCGGGGCTGAGCGAACTGAATAGGTTAAAGACTATGACTTCAAGTAACAAAAAGTTAAAACACTGCGTCAGCAGTACCCGCTTTAACACTCCTGAATGTGACTCGCGTAGTTTTTGGTCGTACAATCCAAGCGACAATGAGCACAGCATGGTGCCACAGATGAAAATAACGGTAAATACCAGTTGCCATTCAAGCGTGAGTGGGTCTACCAACGCTGATAGCTCGGCAAGGTTGTAACCTAGGTGGCAGGCGAGAATAATGAGACTAAGCTCACCGAAGATCAAAATCTTATCTGAGACTTTGGAACGGTGACTCCTTGCGTTGAGCATAAAACTTCCTTGAACCTTAACAACCTACAGCCTGTTATATTACATCCGGCCAGCTTTTTCTGATCTAAACATACTTGACAGTTAGCTTAAGCTGCCTGATGCTTAATTTAGCTGAATTACAGCTTAATTTCTAGTCGGGAATTTAAATAAAATATATAAAAAGTGCAGCCAAACGACTATCTTTTGGTTATATTGTCTGCGCATCAGACAAAAGGATTCGTTAATGACCAATTTCACTCCGCTAAAAACCACTTTATGCCTGGCGGTAGGCGTAGCGCTTACCCTTTCCGGATGTGCTAACAATAACACGCTGCCGCGGGCAACGGTACAGAGTTCACTCACTACAACCGTTGACAATTACCAGTATTTGATTGGCCCGGCAGATACCCTAAGTATCTTTGTCTGGCGTAACCCGGAACTGTCTGGCACCTTTATTGTGCGCCCGGATGGCATGATTTCTACATCGCTGGTTGAAGATGTACCAGTCAGTGGTAAGACACCGACTCAACTGGCGCGGGATATGGAACAAATACTGGCGAAGTATATCCGAGACCCGGTGGTAACGGTTTCTGTTAACAACTTTGTCGGCCCATACAGCGAACAAGTGCGGGTGATTGGCCAAGCCACTAATCCACAGGCGGTGAATTACCGGCAATACATGACCCTGTTGGATCTGATGATTGCAGTAGGAGGCTTAACAGAATTTGCCGCTGGTAACAAAGCGAAGCTGGTTCGCACTACCAATGGTTCGCAGCGCACTTACGATATCAGACTGGATGAGTTAATCCGCGACGGTAATATTTCCGCTAATGTCGATATCTTACCTGGCGATATCATCATTATTCCTGAAGCCTGGTTCTAACGCGATCTTGTATTACGCAATTTTCGGATCTTTCAGGGAGGAGTAATGAGAGAGATTCAACAGGCGCTGGAGTTGGTCAGTACCTATTTACAGGGTATATGGCTACGGCGCCGTTATTTTATTATTACAGCCTGGTTGGTATGCCCAGCAGGCTGGCTATATGTTTACAAAATGCCACCCACCTATCAAGCAAACGCGCGCTTGTATGTTGAAAGCAGTACTTTCCTTGAACCGATACTGCGGGGCCTGACAATTAATACCAGTCAGCGCGACGAAATTAATCTGATGGCACGAACTTTACTCAGCCGCACAAATTTGCAAAAAATTGCCCGTCAGGCCGATTTGGATCTGCAGACCCGAACCGATAAAGAATTTGAGCTAATCATTGATAAGTTACAAAAAGAGATAAAGGTGTCGGGTACCAGTCGTGAGAATATTTACTCGATTACCTACAGCAACCCTCAGCCGCAAGTGGCATTAAAGGTAGTGCAGGAAACGCTGAATACCTTTATGGAAAACCGTATTGGTTCCAGTCGCGCAGATTCACAAGCGGCGCAGGAGTTTTTGGATCGCGAAATTGCTGATTATGAGCGACGTTTAGCTGAAGCTGAACATAAGCTTTCGGAATTCAAAAAGCAGCGGATGAATATCCTGCCTGGTTCAGAATCAAATTATTACAGTCAGTTAGCGGCAGAGCAGCAACGCCTGGAAAGTGCCCGGCTTGAGTTGGCAGAATTGGAAACCCGTCTGGCGGCTGCCAGAGGCCAGTTGTCTGGTATTAACCCTGCTGAGGGCGGTTCTACCAGTATCACCACTCAGTTTGATGAAAGGATTAGACAACTCCAATCTCAGCTGGATACCGCATTAATCCGCTTTACTGATAATCATCCTGATGTACTAGAGATCCGTCGTCTGTTGGATAGTCTGGTTAAACAAAGGGAAGATGAATTAGCAGCCTTGGCAAATGCAGCATCTGGTAGCAACAACTCAGGCTTTGTGGCTACTCAGAACTCCCTTTACCATGAGTTGCAACTTAATGTCGCAAGGCTTGAAACTGAAGTGGCTTCTAACCGGGTTCGTGTGCAAGCTTTTGCTAATCGTGTGCGGGAGCTGCAAGGCCGGATGAATCTGATTCCGGAAATCGAAGCCGAGTTTAGTGGTTTGAACCGTGATTACAATGTAACGCGTTCTAAATATGAAGCTTTACTATCACGTCGTGAAGCATCCGAATTAGCCCGTCGTGCGGACGCCTCAGAGCAAGATGTGCAGTTTAGAATTATCGAACCGCCGCGCGTTCCTTTTGAGCCGTCCGGGCCAAACCGGCGTTTGCTATATTCAATGGTACTGTTGATTGGCTTGGGCGCGGGTGTGGCTATCGCTTTCTTGCGTAGTCTGATATCGCCTGTGTTGAGTAGGGCGTCACAGCTTACGGCTATCAGCGATTATCCAGTGTTTGGTGTGATTTCTCATACCAACAAGGCAAAGATTTTACGCCAAGTCAGGCTGCATTTTGTATATTTCACTGCGCTAACGGCGTCCCTGCTAATGTTCTATCTGATACTGATGAGTAACGATTTAATTTTCGGCCGCTCAGCCGAGCTGTTGATGAGGATGGTGCGGTGAGTATTATCGAGAAAGCGCTGGCACGCCGTGCCGACCAGCAAGGCAATCAACCTAGATCAAAAACTGATCCTATTGTTGATGAGATAAACCATGCCGATGATCCTTTGTTGACAACGGTCAGTGGCCGGCATCAGGTTGAGTTAGATCTGAAACAGCTTGAACAACAAGGTTTTGTTTCGCTTAGTACTCAGCGTCGCTTAATCAACGAGGAGTATCGGGTAATTAAGCGTAAGTTGATTAATAATGCCTTTGGTCCGCTGGCTGAAACCTTGCATCACCCTAATTTGATCCTGGTATCTAGTTCACGGCCAGGGGAAGGTAAGACGTTTTCGTCGATTAACCTGGCGCTAAGCATTGCCTTAGAACAGGATAAAACGGTCTTGTTAGTCGATGCTGACGTGCTGCGACCGAAGATCGCTAAAACTCTCAATGTACAGCATGAAGTGGGCTTAACAGACTATTTGCTTTCGAGTGAGATTAGCGTATCGGACATTTTACTGAATACCAATGTGCCCCGATTGAAATTAGTCACCGCTGGCACACCGCATCATCTTTCTACCGAGTTACTGGCAAGTGATCGCATGCTAAAGCTGGCTGCTGAGTTCGCCAACCGCTATGCCGATCGTATCGTGATTTTTGATGCGCCGCCTTTGCTAGGGGTTAACGAAACTTCTGTTATGGCTAGTATGTGCGGCCAGGGGGTGTTAGTGGTGGAAGAAAATAGGACCCGATTAAATGAGATTGAGCAATCAGTCGCGTTGCTACCTAGTGAGATGGCAGTAGGTTTTCTGATCAATAAAGCGCATCGTAATCAGGGAAAAGGATACGGCTATGGATATTACTATGGCGCCGAATAACGGCCGCAAATTGCGCACCAAGCTTGCTTACTGCGCCAGTTTGGTTACCCTGGCTTGTACTGCTGCAACCCTACCAGCGAGCGCTGCCCAATCAAAATTGAGCCCTGAGATCCGCACTGCTTTTTATGGCTATCAGCTGAATTTACCAGAACAAGCGGATAAAGATAAAGGCGCCGCCTGGGAGTTAGAACCCTCTATTAGCTGGACTCGGCAGTCAGCGGGTATGCAAACCCGGTTTAGCTGGCAGCACAATACCGTGCTTTATAAAGACGAGCAACGTGACGATCGTCACTTTAATGACCTCTCACTTGCCAATCGCATGACGTTCCTGCGTGACCGTATTAGTTGGGATCTCAATGCCAGTCAAAGTTATCAGCTGCGCAATAGCCGGCTCGGTATTTTCTCTGACAAAATTACTGGCGGCGAAAATTTAAGTCGGGTACAGCGTTATGGTAGTGGTCTAAGTTATCGCAGTTTAACCAGTTCACCTTATCGGATTGAAGCAGCGTTAAATTATGGTACTACTGATAGCCAGAGCCCATTAATTGATGATGGTTTATTTGAATATAAAACGGATGCTTACAGCGGTAGCTGGTTATTAGGTACCAGTCAGCGCGCGTTAAATTTCTTTTGGCAATATAATGGCCAATTGCAGGAAATCGAGCGCAGCAGCGGGCCTGATGTGTCGATACGTAATCATGGGTTGGTTGTTGGTGTACCTTTTGCGCCCAATTTTTCTGTGATTGGTCGTGCAGGAGCTGAACGTGTAGATAACGGCAGTGCCGTTGACAATAAATTTGATTACTTTGGGGCGGGTGTTGAATATCGCTTTGGTGCGCGCTCACGTGTCAACGTCACGATGAACCGCAGTGATTCCAGCGTTTTTGGCGTGGAAAAAGATACCGATACCTATATTGCATCGGAGTTTGTAATAGCGCCAACCCGCCGCACCAGTTTAGAAGGTAATTTTGACCGGCGCTATTTCGGGCGTACTACAAGTTTACAAGGGCGCTATGATTTAAGGTTCTTATCCATGCGTTTACGGATGAGTGATAATATCCGTACTCAAAACCAGTTTGACCGCGAACAGGAAGAGTTGGGAATTTTTGTCTGTCCTGATACTGCGGCAAATTTTAATGATTGTTACCGGCCACCCACCAATCAGTATGTGCCGGTATTTGGTGAGTCATTACAAGAGTTGTCAATCATTAATGCGGAATTGCGCGAAGAGTTGGTACAAACCCGTAATATTGGTTTCAGTCTCGGTTACAGCAAAAATCGCCTGAACCTGAATTTGACACTCAGTTCCCGTAAAACTGACTATCTGGAAACAAACGAATTTAACCGCAGCAATAATATCAGTTTGGACAGCAGTTGGCGTTTAGATCAACTCAACCGGCTGACCGCAGCCATAAATTATTACGATATCGATTATCGTAACGAAGTCCGGCAAGATAAAAACCTCTCATTGTCGATTGGTTATATCCGTACGCTCGGTGAGCGCTCTGACTTGCGCTTAACAGCGCGGCGTCTGAACCGAAATTCCACGTTGGAACAGTTCGATAACAGCGAAAACCGTGTTTGGTTAGAATATAAATACCGTTTCTAGTAAGAGTCTAGACGGTTTTGAAGCAGAGAACGCCGGAGGCATTAAAACCTCCGGCGTTTTTCTATTCAGATTTAGTACTTTGCTGGCGTTGTAGGATCAACTCGTCCAGTTCTTTTAACAGCCTGATCTTTTGTTCCAGCGTTTCGGTTAAAAGTTGTTGTACCGGTTGAGACTGAGCCACGGTTTGCTCAGAGATCGTGGGTTGGGGGGGGGCTGCTACCGGTGCTACAGGTGTTGGTGCTGTCGCTACCTGATGTGCGACCTCGCCACTGATTTCTTCAATGACTTTCGCTGCGTGCTCTGCGGTCAGTTCGGTTAGCTGCTCCAAAAAACCCAGCAGCAGCATACGGTCCATCAATAGGTTGATTTTGCGCGGAACGCCCCTGCTAAAGCGCTGCACCAGTGGATAGACATCGGGTGATACCAAGGTGCGTTGCATACCCGCAGCTTGAAGCCTGAACTCGATATATTCGCGGGTTTCCTCTTCTAACAAAGGTGTCAGATTAGATGAGGCAATGATCCTTTGTCTGAACTGTTCCATGTTCGGCGCCTGAATTATCGCATTCAGTTCATTTTGACCCAGTAAAAAGCTTTGTAGTAGCGGAGCCCCGTTTACCTGAAAATTAGACAGCATTCTCAGCTCTTCAATGGACTCCAGTGGCAGGTTTTGCGCTTCGTCTACTAACAGCAAGGCGCGTCTTTGTTGGGTGTGTAAACGCTTTAAATACAGGTAAATCGCATCCAGGTAACTGGCTTTACTATGTTCAGTCACCACCAGATTAAAGGTGCTGGCGATCATTCGGATCAGATCATCCGGTGCCAGTTTCGAAGTCACGATCTGCCGGGCGACTATTTCATCAGGACTTAACTGAGCTAACAGTTGATTGGCGATGGTGGTCTTGCCGGTACCGACATCGCCGGTAATCACAATAAAACCTTCGCCCTGGGATAAACCATATTGCAAATAGGCGAGGGCTTTTTTATGTAACTTGCCGGCATAAAAGCAACTGGCACTGGGGGTTAGCTGGAAAGGGCGCTCAGAGAACCCATAATACGACTCGTACATATCACTCCTTTAGTCAACACCAAAGCGTCCTGTTTCGGGATCAAATGAATACCTAATGCTACGCCAAGCCGCGCTATTTAACCACTTTTTTGCTGCAGAGTCTAAATTTTACCCGAACAATCCAGCCCTTATAAAAAATTGTTGACAGGGATCTGCGGTCAACCTAGAATGCGCCCCGTGTTCAGCGATAACGCTTGCGTGTCGATGAGTGCAGAAAAGTGTGGGGCTATAGCTCAGCTGGGAGAGCGCTTGCATGGCATGCAAGAGGTCAGCGGTTCGATCCCGCTTAGCTCCACCAAGATTTTATTGCGTCCCCTTCGTCTAGAGGCCTAGGACACCGCCCTTTCACGGCGGTAACAGGGGTTCGAATCCCCTAGGGGACGCCACTAAATCTACACACTTTTCATGACTGTTACAGCGTCCCCTTCGTCTAGAGGCCTAGGACACCGCCCTTTCACGGCGGTAACAGGGGTTCGAATCCCCTAGGGGACGCCACTTCAGTCACACCAGCACACTGTTATGTCCCCTTCGTCTAGAGGCCTAGGACACCGCCCTTTCACGGCGGTAACAGGGGTTCGAATCCCCTAGGGGACGCCACTTCTTCACAAGTGGTATTTTCCTGGACTAACAGTTCCAACCCAATTTGGGGCTATAGCTCAGCTGGGAGAGCGCTTGCATGGCATGCAAGAGGTCAGCGGTTCGATCCCGCTTAGCTCCACCAATTTCCAGTGCGTCCCCTTCGTCTAGAGGCCTAGGACACCGCCCTTTCACGGCGGTAACAGGGGTTCGAATCCCCTAGGGGACGCCATCTATCATCTTTTCTATTATCTTTCAAGTTTATGGTATCGCCGTGAGGGCGGTGTGACACCGCGCCATCATTTTGCACGGCGGTAACAGGGGTTCGAATCCCCTAGAGCACCATATAGTTTAAAAACTAAGCAGCCATGGCCATGCTAATATGTAAATTGGTGATGGCTGCTGTGCGGTTGAGATCATATTCGTTTAATCTTAATCCAATGTATCTTGCCCTGTGTTTTTTCCGGTTACAAATAGATGCAAGTGCATGTTCTACTTTGGTTCTTTCCCTTGCTTGAGCACGACCTTCTGGTGTCTCAACGAACCTTCTTAGACCTTGTAACATCTCTTCATTGACATGTAATGTTAGTGTTTTGCCTGTTTTTGAATCTGTGCATTGTGGTTTCAACGCACATTTATCACAGCGCTCTTTACCAAATCGAATCTGAGTCGGCGTTGCACGACTAAATCCGGCACTATGCCCTGCGGGACAGACCGCACGGCGGTTAAGTAAATCTATTTCAAACTCCTTTTTACTGAACTTCCCTTTATTGGTCGACGTCCAGGGTTTAGCTATTACCTTATGACCAAGATGAAACAATTCCACTGTCCACGACGCGGCTAGATAACCACGGTCAATGCTGAGCTCCTTAACTTCTCCCACCTTTAGTACCTTAGGTTTGAGCCATTCTGCCGCTTTATGTTCCGGTTCATTAGCTGGCCGCACACAAGTGGCAAGTATCAGCTTCGTGTCTATATCAACGGCTATATGCTGTTTAAAACCATTGATTGTTCGGGAGCTGGACTTTTTACCATGTCGCATTGCTCCATCATGAAGCGATATAAGTCTGTCTTCTGCAACACCTTGCTTTATCCTGCTTCCACCATCAGGATCGGGCTCAATATTTTGAGATAGCACCGTGTCCAGCAAGGTCAAACAGGCTTGGAGCTCCTTATGCTCGGACACCAAGGGAGCCTGTGTACTAAGCCACTGCTGAAGCTGTAACACATCCTTGAGTAAGGTATTGATAGCGTTCTGTTTCTCCGCTGCAACTGACCAGTCAATGTCCAGCGCCGCTTTTATACTACTTTTCCCGACCAATTGTGTGCCGGCTTCAAGCTGGATTTGCTCTTCTGTCGTCATGCGGATCTTTGCTGCGCAACTGACCAAGAGTTCTAATGCGTGGCCCACCAGATTGAAGGTATCTTCAACACGCCCTGCGCCTTGTAATGGCGCGGAATCAAGGGCAATCCGAAGTTGTGTGTGACCAAAGCCCCCAAATTCTCTGGCGATATTCACCGTATGCTCTAATAGCACTTCATCCATATTGTGCCTGACCAGACGATGCCGGAAATCACACAATGTTCCTTGAGAAAAAGGGGCGATTTCATCATCAAGTGAGAGACAATTAAGAACCATGCGCCATCGCACATCAAACATGGCTTCAAGCGTGGCTGCCGCATCGGATTTTTGTTCATAACACTGCAGCAATGAGGCCATCGCAAGTAATGCCGCAGGCACAGGAGGTTTACCGATCGGATGGTCAGCATACAAGGTTAGCAATTGTTGCTCCATTTGAGCGTCAAAAATTCGATGGCGCTGCTCACGAAGAAACACAAATAATTTGCCGGAGTTCTTAAGTTTAGAGCAGATAAACTTCTCTTTTTTTGACAGTTCTACCGGGCAATCCCACTGACGTGATGAGGACATAATCAAATACTCTGAATGAAACAATTTGCGCATTTGATCATAGAGACGTTACAAAGTCGATCCCTGTATAATTTTTAAACTGATCGGTGTTCTAGGGGGCGCCATATTAATTTCTCGCATTAGGACACCGCGCTGTCCAATTTCCACGGCATTAACAGATGTTGGAATCCCCTAGGGGACGCCATTTTACTTTTCGCTATTTTATTTTTGCCTTCTTATCTTCTTACCATCTTGCATCACGACACCGCGCCTGCGCTGTTAAAGTGCGCCTGGATATCGGCGCACTGTTCAATTTACTCTGCTAACTGCTGCACTAAGGGCAACATCAGGTCCCGGATCAAAGGCTGTGCCTGAGCGTTCGGGTGGATGCCATCCGGCATCATCAATTCCGGTCGGATCGCGATTTCATCCATAAAAAATGGCCACAGCGGTATCTGATGTGCTGCGGCAAGTTGTGGATAAATATCGGTAAAGCGCGCAACATAGCGTGGTCCGTAGTTTGGTGGGATCCGTATTTGCATTAACAGGGGCTGGGCATTATGCTGTTTTACCAGTTCAATCATTTGTTGCAGATTATTTGCGATTAATTGTGGGTCAAATCCACGCAGGCCATCATTGCCGCCAAGCTCAATTAATACCCAGCGAGGCTGATGTTGTTGCAGTAATGCCGGTAAGCGGGCCAGACCACCACCGGTGGTTTCGCCACTGATGCTGGCGTTAACCAGTTGTACCGGACTTTTGGCGGCCAGCAGGGCAGGCCAGCCTTCATGCTCTTGCAAGCCATAGGCAGCACTTAGGCTATCTCCCATAATCAGCAGTTTATCGGCGGCAGCAGACCAACTTATTAAACAAAACAAGATAACGAAGATAATGCGCATGACGACAACACCTGAAATTCATATTAAAGCCAGTCACCTGGCTAAACGGGTCAACCTGAATGAAGGATCACTGACTATCCTGCATGATATCAGCCTGACAATCAATCGTGGGGAGTCGGTGGCCATAGTAGGGGCGTCCGGCTCCGGTAAATCGACGTTATTAAGCTTACTCGCCGGTTTAGATCTACCCACTAGCGGTGAAGTTCAATTGGCGGGGCATCCACTGCATCAACTATCAGAAGATCAACGCGCCGGGGTACGCGCCAGTCAGGTCGGTTTTGTATTTCAGTCGTTTTTACTGTTACCGGCACTAACGGCGTTGGAGAACGTCACCTTGCCTGCGGAATTAGCCGGCGATCGCCGTGCCCGCTCCCGCGGTCTGGAGTTGTTACAGTTAGTCGGGCTGAGTGAGCGGGCTGATTTTTATCCATCACAACTCTCGGGTGGCGAACAACAGCGGGTGGCTATTGCCCGGGCTTTTATTACCCGCCCGGCAATTTTATTTGCTGATGAACCGTCCGCCAATCTGGATGCAGTGACCGGCCAAAGGATCGAAGACTTGTTGTTCGAGTTAAATGAGCAGCAGGGTACCACCCTGGTATTGGTCACACATAGCGAAGCGCTGGCAAAACGCTGTCAGCGACAACTAAAAATGCAGGCCGGCCGCTTTGTCCAAGAGGAGCAATAAGATGGCGACTGCTATTGCCTGGCGTCTGTTCTGGCGCGAACTGAAACGCGGCGAACTCTGGGTTATCGCCTTTGCACTCTTTCTGGCGGTCTTCTCCGTGGTGAGTTTAAGCGGCATTACGCAAAGCGTTAAATCAGCGCTGGAGCAGCGCAGTGCCCACTTTATCGCCGCCGATCGGGTGTTAGCTTCCAGCCAGCCTTTTGACCCACGCATTATCGCTCTGGCAAAAGATACGGGCTTGGGCGTGGCGCAACAAATGCAATTTGATTCCATGCTGTTTAGTAGCAGTCAGATGCAGCTGGCAACTATCAAGGCGGTAAGTGGTGACTATCCACTGCGCGGGGAGTTGATCCTGCATCGCTCGCAAAGTGTTACGACCGGCCCTGTGGCTGAGCTAAACCCGGGCGAGCTCTATCTGGAAGCCCGCTTATTTGATTTATTGCAGGTAGCGCTGGGCGAGCAGCTGGAGCTTGGGAATAGCCGTTTAACGGTGGCGGGTGTCATTGTTAATGAGCCGGATGCGCCGCTCAGTGTGTTCGGTGGTAATCCGCGGGTGCTGATGCATTTGGCTGATGTGGCAGCCACTGAGATAGTGCAGCCCGGCAGCCGTATTGGCTATCGCTATCTGTTTGCAGGTACGAATAGTCAGCTCGAGCGGTTTCAGCAAGAGGTTAGCCCATTGCTGACGGTGCATCAACGCTGGCGGGATCGCGATGAGCAATCGGCGCTTGGCAGCGCCCTGGATCGGGCCGAGCGTTTTTTATTACTTGCCGGTTTACTGGGCATAGTGCTGGCGGCCTGTGCGGCGGCGGTTGCCGCCGGTCGTTATAGCCAGCGCCATGCTCAGGCGGTGGCCATTATTAAGGCGCTGGGAGCGACAACAGCCCAGGTACGACTGATTTACTTTAGTCATCTAATCCTGGTGGTGCTCTTTAGCCTGCTGTTAGGTTTGGGCGCTGGTCAACTGGTTTTACTGGCTGTTGAGCAGGGGATCCGTTTTTATATCGGTGATTTTAGACCAGAATTCAGTTTCCGGCCGCTATGGCTGGGGGCTCTGACCTGTATCGCTTGTGCGCTACTGTTTGCGGCCCGGCCACTGTGGCGCTTAACGGTGACACCGGCGATCCAGGTGCTAAAACAACCGCTGGCGCCGCTGACTATCGATAAGTTACAGCTGGTTACCGGTGCTGTCGCGGTTTATGGCCTGATGTGGCTGTTCGCTGCCGACTGGTTTATCAGTCTGGGCTTGTTTCTGATCTGCGCGGTCTTTGTGGCGGTACTGCTCGGTATTGCTGTGTTGATGGTGAAAGCGGCCAAACCAGTCGCCGCTGGCCAAAGTAGCGCCGGTAAGTTGGCGCTGGCCAATTTGCGGCGCCGACTGTGGGCCAATAGCTTCCAACTGATTACCTTTACGCTGGCATTATTCTTAGCTTTGTTATTGTATTTTGTACGCGCAGAGTTAATTGGCCAGTGGCAACAGCAGATCCCGCCCGGTGCACCAAACCATTTTCTGGTTAATCTGAGCGAGACGCAGCGTACTGAGCTGTCTGAATTCGCGGCCGAGCATCAGTTGCAAACTGAAACCTTTTACCCCGTAGTGCGGGGCCGGCTGGTGCAGCTGAATGAACAAGTGTTTCGCGAGGAAGCCACCAAGGATGATCGCAGCCAGCAGCGCACCGGTATCGGCCGCGAACTGAATCTGACCTGGCTGGAGCAGTTACCTCCGGCCAATAAAGTGATCGCCGGCCAGTGGTTTAGCCAGCAGGCTAAGGCAGAGGTGTCGGTAGAGTCGGAGCTGTCGGAGCGCTTGGGACTGAAACTGGGTGATACCCTGCATTTTTCCATTGGCGGCCAGCCAATCCGTGCTGAAGTGACCAGTATCCGTCAGGTCGACTGGAATAGCTTACAACCGAATTTCTATATGATTCTAAGCCCTGATCTGCTGGCCGGTTTTCCAGCTAGCTATATCACGGCGTTCTATCTGGAGCCGGAGCGCTATACCGTAATCAATCAGTTATCACGGCTGATGCCAACGGTTACCGTGATCAGTGTTGAAGCCATTATCCGTCAAGTGCAGGATATTATTGCCCAGGTCACCCTGGCGTTAAGCTTTATCCTGATTATTATTGGTTTATCGGCAATATTGGTATTGGTCGCTCAGGTGCAGGCTACGCTGGAACAACGCGAGCAGGAGCTGGCTATTTTGCGCACGCTGGGTGCCCGTTATACCTTTTTGCGCAATGCGTTGCTGCTGGAGTTCACCTTTCTCGGCGCCTTGGCGGGTATCCTGGCGACGGTGCTGGCAGAAATCTTATTATTGACCTTACAACAGCGATTGTTTGATCTGCCGTTTAGTCCGCACTATGCGCTGTGGTGGCTGGGGCCGGTGAGCGGCGCTATTCTGGTGTCATTACTGGGTTGGTGGCAATTGCGTAAATTGTTAAATATTCCCGGCGCCGTCTTGATCCGACGGGTGATTCAAAGTTGATAACAGCACGCCCGGCACAGAGCCGGGCGCTGCATATCGTTTTGGCTGTAAAGCGGTATTAACTCAAAGCGCCAGGGCGTTAAGTGCCTGCGACAACTGTGGATAGCGAAACTGAAAGCCGGCCTCGAGCAAGCGTTTTGGCACGACCCGTTGGCCGTACAGCAAGATATCCGACATTTCCCCAAACAACAGTTTTAGCACAGCTGCTGGCATCGGCAGCAGCGCCGGGCGGTGCAGACGTTTTGCCAGCTCGGCACTAAATACCGCATTGGTCACTGGCTTGGGAGCAACGGCGTTAACTGGGCCGCTCAGATTGTCGTTATGCAGAATAAAATCAATTAACGCCACCATATCATCCAGATGGATCCACGACATATATTGCTCACCAGGGCCAATTTTGCCACCTAACCCCAGCTTAAAGGGCGGTAACATTTTCTGCAGCGCGCCACCTTTTGCCGCTAATACTACACCTGTTCTGAGCAGGCATACCCGGGTCTGCGGGCTACTGGCTTGCATCGCCAAATTTTCCCAGCGGGCACAGATGTCATGGCTAAACTCCGGGAAAAACGCCTGATAGTCTTCGTCGATTTCCTGCTCACCCTGACGGCCGTAAAAGCCAACAGCGGAGCCGCTGATCAATAATTTCGGGGCATGGCTTACCGAGTTGAGCGCCTGCACCAGTTGTTCAGTCAGTTGCCAGCGGCTATCACAGATCCGGCTTTTCTGCGCGGCAGACCATCTTTTATCGGCAATGGGTTCGCCGGCCAGATTAACAATGGCATCAATCTGGTTCAGATCAATATCGGAGAGCTGTTGGCGATAGCGTACCTGCTCGGTGTCAGTGCGCGCGGTACGGCTTAGTATTGTCAGCTGATGCTGAGCTTGCCAGTGCTTAACTAAGGCACTGCCGATCAGACCGGTGCCGCCGGTAATTAGGATCCGCATCGTCAAGCCTCCTGTCGGTTCAAGTGGTGCAGCATCTGAATAGTGTAGCCGCTGTGGGCTGGATATGACAGCTGCCGGCCACACGCCGTCAAACGAGGCGTTGTGACGCGGCGCTCCTAGCTTATGCCTTGTTGACGGAAAGCGTCAGCGATACCGAGTCAGCAAAACGTAGCGCATGAGGTTTATCAACCTCGACTTCGGCAAAGATCACGCTGCTATGGGCACTGGCCAGCGCCAGCACTTCGGCAGTGAGTTTTTCCAGCAGATAAAAGCGGTTGGATTCAACCAGATTGATAATTTGTTTGGTAATAGTCCGATAATTCAGAGCATTATCCATTTGATCGCTACTGGCTGCGGCATCAGCATGATACTGGATCCGCACATTGACGACGACGTCCTGTTTATTCTTAATCTCATCATCGTTAATGCCAATATAGGTGCGTAGCCGCAGATTTTTAATACGAATGGTGGCTGGATTAAGCGCCATAACAACTTCCTTTAGTTAATTTACAGAGCTTTACGTACGGCTCGCGCTTTTCGATCAGCTAGCTGTCTGCTGGAAAGCTCAGGGTAAAGGCGGCCCCACCAAGCGGACTTTCGCCGACATTAATCATGCCGGAATAGGAATTTACCAGCTCGGCAACAATCGACAGCCCTACACCATGCCCCTCTTTATAAGTATCCAGCCGGATCCCGCGCTGAAACAGCTCTTTTCGACGCTCTGGCGCAATACCCGGGCCATCGTCTTCAATGGTCAGGCTAAAAGGCTGTTGCTGCACCGTCAGTTTAACCTGGCGCCGACAAGCTTTACAGGCGTTATCAAGCAGGTTGCCCAACATTTCCATTAAATCTGTTTCATCACCCCGAAAAAAAGAGCTTGGCTCACATTGGATATCGATCTGACAGTCTTTGTCACGATAGATTTTACGCAGTGCATTACTGACTTTATCTGCCAGCGGTAACACCGGTGTTTGTTTTTTCCAGATATCCTGTCCCGAGCTGCTGGCTTTTTTTAGTTGGTGCTCGATCATGGCGGTGATGCGATCGATTTGCTCTTTTAATTCCGGCTGTTGCGCCAACGGCGAGGTGCGCAGCACAGCAACCGGCGTTTTTAGCGCATGCGCCAGATCACTTAAATGGTTACGGTAACGCTGTTTTTGCCGGTTCTGGTTGGCTAGCAGCAGGTTAAGATCTTCCTTTATACCGCGAAGTTCTGAGGGGTAGTTGCCGGTTAGATGATCCTGACACCCTTTTTCCAGTTGCCGGATCTCGAAATCCAGCCGGGTTAGCGGTCGTGTCGTCCAATAGTAGGCCAGAATACTGAGCAGCGATAAACCTGCGCCAATACCGATAAACCATTTTAGCAAGGTGTTACGAAAACTGATGTGAGGTGCCAGCAGCAGCTGTTCATCCTGCACAATATGAATAGCCAGCGGCTTGGCGCTGTCTCCGGTGTCAAACAAAAAGGCAATGCTCAGGATCTGATATTTCTGTTGCTGTTGCTCTGAGGTATAAAAAATATGCTGGCCCGGAACCAGTTCGATGACCGGTAATTCAAAATCCTGATTCAGCGAAGAATCTGACTGCCATAATAGCATCTGCTCTTCGCTGACATAAGCGGTCAAGCCCGAGTCTGGCCGGTAAAAATCCGGTGCCAGGGTGTTGTTATTGAGCTCAATTTTACCGTTAATCAGGTTAAGTTCTGACAAAATGGAGTACATATGCACTTCCATTTTTTGCTCAGCGTTGGTCAACAGTTGCCGATAGAAGGCTTGCTCAATGGCCAGAAAAGAACTCGGCAGTAACAACAGCAACAAGACAGCACTGACCAGGCCCTGGCGTAACTTTAGCGGTAATACCAGCATGTTATTCAACAGCGAGATTAAAGCGATAACCACGCCCACGCAGCGTCTCAATGGGTTTCAGCTCGCCCTCAGGATCGAGTTTCTTCCGCAGCCTGAGGACGAAAACCTCAATTACGTTACTGTCGAGATCGAAATCCTGATCGTAGATATGTTCCGTCAGTTCTGTTTTAGAAATGACTTTGGCTGGGTTCAGCATAAAATATTCCAGCACTTTATATTCATATGCGGTCAGACTGACTTCCTGGTCTACCAGCCAAACTTGCTGGGTACGGCTATTCAGGGAGATAGGACCTGAACGCAGCAGTGGGTCTGGCTGTCCTGCTGCACGACGGATCAAGGCGTTACAGCGCGCCAGTAGTTCTTCATTATGAAAAGGTTTGGTCAGATAGTCATCGGCACCGGCATCCAGGCCTTCTACCTTTTCCTGCCAGCTGCCGCGGGCGGTTAAAATGATAATAGGAGTCTTTATTTCCTGCTTACGCGCTTTACGGATTAACGATAAGCCGTCCAGTTTTGGCAAACCGAGATCGATGATGGCGAGATCATAGGGATACTCTGACAACTTGAACCAGCCATCGGCACCATCTCCAGCCAGGTCAACGCTAAACTGTTGTTGTAACAACTGACTTTTAATCTGATCGGCCAGGAGGCTTTCGTCTTCTACTACTAATACCCGCATGCTTATTCTTCCCTTTGCACCCGGCCATTCTGACCGTCTACCAACACATTAACCACCCGACCATCCGATTGCATTACCCTGACCCGGTAATGACGGTTGTCAGCCTGTACTTTTAACACCCGGCCGGGATAGCGCTGTTGCGCCAGTCGCGTAGCCTGCTCTTTCGATACTTCACGGCTTGCCGGTTGCGCCGGCTGCCGGTGCTGCTCTTTTCGGAGTTCAGCCTGCCGGATCTGTTCTCTACGTGGCTCAGTCTGCCGGTTTTGTTCGTTTCTCGGTTCCGTCTGGCCATAACAGGACAAACTGAACAGACCAAGCAAGAATAGGGTTATATAAAATTTCATTTCACTCTCCAACAACAAGCCGACACTAGGCGCTTAGCAACAACATTAATAGCGATAGGCCGGCCTGGCACTGACTACCAGAGGAATGGTTCTGCCGGGGTGTTGCTCGGTAAAGGTTTGATAATACCGCCCCCGATATTTATAGGTGACCTGATAGCCATCCAGTACCTGTCTGTAATGTACTGAATTATGACGCGTACGGCAATCTTCGTAATAGTGATCACGTTTTGACATATCATGGCCGACACTACCACCAAGCGCGGCACCGGCAACCAGACCAATTCTTTTATTGGTTTTGTTATTGCCAACAGCATGACCGAGCGCACCGCCGACAATGGCGCCAACAATTGCCGGCGTTGTCGAATCGCGTTGCTCGCGATAGACCGGGGTGCAATGCGAACTGGCTTGTCGTACCGGGACCTGACTATATACCGGCACCACATCGGTGACCCGTCCATACTCGTGCCTGCCGTGTGCTTGCGTAGCTGCAGACCACAACAAGGTGCTGGTCAGTGCAAAATAACAGAGTTTATTCATCGGTCACCTCCGATTTCAGCTTTACCGATAGCTTAGTGGGGGGTGTCTTAATTGTTGCTGAATGTTTCAAAACTTATTTTGTTTATTTTTTATTAAAAATTTGCCAATTTTATTTTGCGTGCTAGTTTTATTTTTGGTTGGTATCTTTGTGTCAGGTAAGCAGGTGTGTCGCCCGGGTGACAGTGCGGTGTCTGCCAACCCCGCAGGTTTACTCAATAGTTGTAGCGAGCAAGTCAGCCGCATGCCTGACTGTTTCGGGAGGAAACATCAGATGAAAAAGCTTGTGCTCTCTGCCATGCTGGCAGCATTAGTACTGGGTGCCAATTATACGCTGGCCAATACAACGGGTCAGACGTTGACCAGAGCGACGGCTGAAGCTTCAACTAAGTTAAAGCTGAATCAGGCCAGTGTTGAACAACTCACTGCTATCCCCGGTTTGGGTAAAGTCAAGGCTCAGGCCATTTTGGACCATATCAGTGAGCATGGCGAGATTAAAAGCCAAGCCGAGCTGACCAAAGTTAAAGGGATTGGCGACAAACTGGCGGCTAAAGTGGCTGAATACGTCAGTTTTGAGTAAGCAGACCAGGGCGTGTTTAACTCACGCCCTAACTTTAGGCGATTTCGCCTAAAGCTTTCATCTGTTCATTCGCCCATTGCACAGCCTGATGGTAGACGTCCGGGATCTTATCCGTCGGCAGTTTGAGCTTTTCGATTAGTGCGGTGGCTTGTGGCCAACTGGCATTTTCATAACATTCAATCAGCTGGATAAAGCCGGCCAGTTCACCGGTTTTTTCAATCAGTGCCGCTTTGATCTCATTAGCCAGTGGCAGCTTTTCCATTACACTGCTGATCGGTTCATCGAGTATCGCATCCATCAGTGACATCATGCCGGTTAAATAGGCTTTGTCCTGTGATACCCGTCCGGACAGACCGGCTAATCCTTCGGCAAAATTTGCTCTTGTCATAGAGAGTCGCATTAACTCGGCGGGTTTATCGCTACTAATTTGAGCGGTAAATAACAGTGACAGGAATTTCTTTAACTCGGCTTGGCCAAGCACAATAAGCGCTTGTTTGATGGTTTCGACTTCTGCCCGGCGCCGGAAAATCGCCGAGTTGCTATAGCGCAGTAGTTTGTAGGACAGGGTCACATCCCGTTTGAAAATTTCGGTGATCCTGGCTAGGTCCATATCGGCCTGAGAGGTTTCGTACAACAGTTCTGCCAACGCCAGTTGTGACGGGGAAAGTGCCCGGGTTTGTAGCATTTCAGGCTTAGAAAAAAAGTAGCCCTGAAAATAGCTAAAGCCCAGCGCCAACGTCTGCTGAAATTCGGCGTTGGTTTCGACTTTTTCTGCCAGTAGCTTAATATGCGGGAAATCCGCAATCGCTTGCTTAATCTCTTCGATTTGCTCGGCATTGGTACTGCGAATATCGATTTTAATAATATCAATGTAAGGGTAAAAATGCCGCCAGACGTTTTTGTGCTCGTAATCATCCAGCGCCAGGGTATAGCCTTGTTCTTTCAGATGCTGGCACTCGGCCAGTAAGCGTTTACCGGGTTGAATGGTTTCCAACACTTCGATGACTACCTGCTCTTTGGGTAGCATGCTGGGGTATTTTTTTAGCAGAGTGTCCAGGGTGAAGTTGATAAAGCCGGGTTTGTCGCCAAGAAAGTCGTCCAAACCAAAACTGAGTTGGCTACCTTCTACCATCTTGGAGGTGGCTTCGTCGCCGTCAATATTCGGAAACGCATTTTCTACACCATCCCGGAATAACAGTTCGTATCCAAACAGTACTTTATTGCGATCTAAGATAGGTTGGCGCGCGGCGTAAAAATACATAGGCAACACTTCTCCGGCTAACATCAGCAAGGGCCTGACATATTTCAGGCCCATCAAGTCTATTACCGGTATTCTAGCAGCTGTTAATATACCCTGTTAGCGCTTTTTGACTTCCTGCTGCATTTTGGCAAAGAGTTGCAGAATTGACGGTGCCGGAGTCTTTGTCAGCAAACTTACCAGCACAATCGCCAGGGTACTGAAGATCACGCCAGGTACAATTTCATACAGCCATTGACTCAGTGGCAAACCATTGATGGTGAGTGGTGCATAGATCCAAAACAATACCGTCAGGGCGCCAACCACGATACCGCTAAGAGCACCTGCGAATGTCATCCGTTGCCAGTACAGGCTAAGGATAATCAGCGGTCCAAAGGCGGCACCAAACCCTGCCCAGGCATTACTGACCAGTTGCAGTACTGAGCTGTTACGGTCAAATGCCAGCATGATGGCGACGATAGCGACCGCCAGCACAGATAACCGGCCAATCACCACCAGTTCCGCCTGTGAAGCATCACGTTTGACAAAGGTTTTATAGAAATCTTCGGTCAGTGAGCTGGAGGTAACCAGCAGTTGGGAAGAGATGGTACTCATAATCGCCGCCAGGATCGCCGCTAGTAAGAAGCCGCTGATTAGCGGATGGAACAAAAACTGCGAAAAGATAATAAAGATTGTTTCCGGGTCCTGTAGTGTCATCTCGGTTTTTGCCACATAGGCAATACCAACAAAACCGGTCATCACAGCACCAACGATGGTTACCAGCATCCAGCTCATACCGATGCGCCGTGCTGCTTTAATATCTTTTACTGAGCGAATGGCCATAAAACGGACAATAATATGTGGCTGGCCGAAATAACCCAGACCCCAGGACAGCGCCGAGATAATCGCCAGTGCTGAGCTGGCACCAACCCAACTTAACAGATCCGGATTGATGGTTCTAACAATCTGATTGACTTCGCCAAGACCTCCCAGATGATCAATCGCCACCACCGGTACTAACACCAGCGCGATAAACATCAGACAGCCTTGCACAAAATCGGTCAAACTTACCGCCAGAAAGCCGCCAATCAGGGTATAGATCACGACCACACCGGCGGTAACAAAAAGTCCCAGCTCATAATCAAAGCCAAAAGAGCTTTCAAACAGCTTACCGCCGCCAACTACGCCGGATGAGGTGTAGAGCGTAAAGAACACAATAATCACCAGCGATGAGACTAAGCGCAGCAAACGGGTGCGATCTTCAAAGCGTTTTTCAAAATAATCCGGAATGGTAATGGCATCCTGCGCCAGCTCGGTGTAAACCCGCAGCCGCGGTGCCACTATTAAATAGTTAAGATAGGCGCCAATCAATAACCCGACGGCGATCCAGGTACTGCTTAAACCGGACAGGTACATAGCACCAGGCAGGCCCATCAGCATCCAGCCGCTCATATCAGAGGCGCCGGCCGAAAGGGCGGTGACACTGGGGCTTAACTTACGTCCACCCAGCATATAGCCTGAGACATCATTATCGGTGGTACGGTAGGCATAAAGCCCGATTGCGATCATCGCCAGAAAATAGAGGGCGAGCGAAAAGAGAGTGGCAGTTTCCAAACTAAGCTCCTGTTATTGTTATAGTAAAACGAGCTGACCTTTACTGACGTCTGTGACTATGGCTGACTTCGGCCAGAACGCGTCAGCAAAGGTCAAATCATAATAAATTTAGCTAGACTAAGACTTTGAGCGGTAACTGCAGCCTTTAGTCTTAGTTCAGCTTAGGGTAAATGCTAACAAGATGACGGCGGGCTGGCTAGTGCTTTGCTACCAGCCCGCCTTGTTGATTGTGGGATCTGCCGAATCCGTGCTGTTATTCCGGCCTTTTAACCAGGCCTTTTAAGCAGAATGTTTAATCAGGCCTTTTAATCAGGGTATAGCGGCTGTAGCTGAACCTCCCGCTGCGAAGTATGGTTAGCTTTGCGCTTTAACCAGGCCTGATACAGCGCCTCACCTTGCCAACTCTCGGTTTGCGGGCTGTACAACACCTGCTCCAGCTTTCGAATCTCTGCTTTTAATGCCGGATCACTCACTTTAGCGGCAAGCTCACCCAGCGAGCGGCATGCCGGCGGATAGGCGCCGGCGGCCAGACGCAGTAATGTCTGCTCTGCCTTTTTCGGGGAATTATTGTTACAGGCCTGTTTAAAGGCATGCTTACCGGCATCGACCGCGACGGTATTGGGGTTGTCCGTTTGATTGCCAGCTTGATTGTTAGCGCGCAGCATACGGCGTCCAAGCCACAGCCAGCATAATGCCACAGTGCTCAGCAGCCAGGCGGCTAACAATACCGTGCTCAGATAATTCCATTGCCAGGGGCTGTTGGCAGCTGTTACTGGCAGCAATTCTGGGCTGCTTAGCGTTGGCAGCGACATCGTCGGTTGGGCATTCCCGGTTACCTGCAGCGCACGGGCTGGCAACACCGCATATTCCAGCCGGTTGGTCTGGCTATTCCACCATGGCAGACGCACTTCAGGTAAGACTAACTCGCCTTCATTACTGGCAATCAGGGCACTGGTAAAGACTTTTTGCGCCACCTGCCGGCCGCTACGCTCAGCACCGCGGCTTTGTGGCTGTTCCTGATAGGCCCGCAATGAGGTGGGCAGTTGCTGGTCCAGATCCGGCAGCTGATTCGCGGCGACATCGACGGCCGAAAGGGTAATAATCCGGGTCACAGGCTCACCGGCTTTTAGCTGTTGACTATCCGGTTGCCATTCTTCGGTTAGCGTTACCAGGCCGGCTATCAGCCAGCGACCCGGGAAGTTTTCCGGTTGTGGTTTCACTTCCAGCTGCACTGGCTCCGCTTCGGCCATTACGGTTTTACTGCGCGAGAAGTAGTTAAAACGCTCTGGATTACGCTCTATCATTTCACCGGTAAAAAGTGGCGGGGCTATGACAAAGTCACCGCTGCGCTGTGGGATCAACAAATAGCGACGTGTAATGGTGCGGTAACGTACGCCGTCAATCAGGGCGGTGCCTTCGGTATCTGGGCCCAGGCGCTGAATTTCGGCGCCTTCCAGTGCCGGCTCTGTCAGATTGCCGCGTTGCAAGTCACCACTAAAGTAAATCACCACGTCGTAGTACAGCATTTGTTGCACATAGGCAGAGGGGTAACCGACTAATTTCGCCTCCAGAAAGAGGTCGCGCCGGTTTTGCGCCTGACTACTTTCAATAATGGTCAGTTCAATTGGTTCGGAGCGCACGCCGTTTAACTCAAAGGCCGGGATCCGGTAACTACCGGTGTTACTGGCAAATAATGACACACTCCAGCTGGTGTTATGCTGTGTTACGCCGTTTATCACCTGGGTACTTTGACTTACCGACGGCAGCATAACCCTGAAGTCTTGCTCCAGTACCCGAAAATCTATGGCATCGGCGGCAAAACGCCCATCAGCGCTTACTGTCAGGGTAATGGCTTCCCCCAGCATGGCCGGGTTTTTGTCGACACTGCTGCTCAGGCTGCTAAAGGCCTGTGCGGCCGACAGCGGCAAAAATAACAGCAGCAAACTAAGAAAACGGCTTACCATTCTTGTTGAGCTCCTTGCGGGGGTAGGCTGTGACGACGTTTTTGATATTCGAGTAACATGCGGTTTCTAAGCAGGACACCGGGATCGTCCTGTACTTTGCGCAGCAGATTTTCCAACTCTTGTTGTTGTTCCGGTGTCGCATTAGGCCAGGGCTCATTAATAACAGCTTGTGCCGCAGTATCCTGTGTTTCATCTTGCGCAGGCTCTAACTGAGCCTCAGCCTGTTGCGCGCTGTTAGCATCCGTTTGCTGTGGCTCGGACTCGTCCGGGGGGCTTTGCTCAGCTTGTTGAGCCGATTGCTGTGCATTATCTGTTTGTTCTTCAGCATTCTCTTTAGCATTTTGCGAGGCATTTTCTGTTGATGATTCGCTGCTATCCGATGATTGTTGCTCTTGCTGCTCTTGCTGCTCTTGCTGCTCTTGCTGCTGCTGAGCCTGTTGCTCAGCTTGCTGCTGTAACAATTGCTGCATCAGTTCGGCGTTTTGCCGTGCAGCGCTATGCTCCGGATCCAGCTCAGAGGCGCGCTGAAAAGCCGACAGTGCCTGCTCCAGCTCTTGCTGCAGTGCCAGCGTATTGCCAAGGTTGTGCCACAGACTGGCGTTTTCACCCTGCGCAATCGCCTGGCGGTAGGCTTGCTCTGCCTGCTGATAATCACCGGCGCGGTAGGCCGCATTACCTTGCCACAGTGGGTCCTGAAACTGCTCTCTGGCTCTGACATAGTTACCCTGTTGATAAGCCTGCTGTGCGCGTTGCTGTTGGGTTTGCCACAGCTGCTGCCAACTGTTGGCATCGGCCGGCGGGATATAGATTAGCAAACACAGCATTAATACCGCGGCGCGCCGGCCAAGCCAAAGCGCCAGCGGTAACAATAACCAGACCAGATAAACTGCGCCATCCTGCCAGACATCGCCGCTTAATATCGGCGTCTCGCCTTTACTGGCCTGTGGGTTGCGTAGTGCCTGCACCAGCGCCTCCAGATCGCTGTTATCAGCGACGGCTTGCCGGAATTGACCGCCACCCTGACGGGCCAGCACCGCCAGTTGTTGTAGCGGTACTCGTGGTACTACTACGCCACCCTGACGATCTTTTAACAGCTCACCGTTTTCCAGCCTTACCACTGCGCCCTCAGCAGAGCCAAATGCCAACACGGACAACCGGTGTGGATAACGGTTAAGCAGTTGCTGCAGCGCATGAAAACTTTGCGCCTCAAAACCGTCAGTAAATAAAATCACTTCGCCACTGGCGAAGCCAGCCTGGGTTAACAGTTGATCGGCCAGCTCCAACGCAGCCAGCACATTAGAACCCTGACCCGGCATCAGCTCCGGGCGCAAATTGGGCACTTGCAGGCGGATGTTGTTGTGATCCGGTGTCAGCGGCGAAATCACAAAGGCATCGGCAGCATAGCTAATCAATGCCAGTTCGCCTTCGCGTAATTTATCAATAAAATCCAGCGCTTTAAATCTTTGCTGCGTCAGGCGATCCGGCACCAGATCGGTGGCGCGCATCGACAGTGACATATCCATAATCAGCACTGTCGCTTGTTTGACGGTTAGTGCCGGTTGCGGCAGTTTCTGCCAGCTTGGGCCACTTAATGCCAGCACGGCCAACAGCCAGCAAAGTGCCAGCAAGGGCAGGGCCAACGGCTGGCGTTTGTGTAGTTGTTCCCCCAGCAATACCACGGGTTGTAAATGCCGGGCAATCAGATTATGCCAAAGCCCTGGTTGCTGGCGGTGCCGGTACAGCAGCAGCCAGAGTAACAGCGCTGGTAGCAGGGCCAGTAGCCAGAATGGACGTAGTAGATGTAACTCAGACCACACGGTTTTTTACTCCTGCCCAATCAACTCGCCGCAGCGCCAGATAAAAGCTACAGAGCAAAGCCAGCGCCAGCGGATAATGCAGCAAGCTAAGCTGGGGCCGGTAGGTGAGCTGCTCACGTTCTATCGGTTCCAGCTGATCCAGTAACTGATAAATTTGCCGCAGCTCTGCCGGACTACGGGCGCGGAAATAGCGGCCACCGGTCTGCTCGGCTACCTCACGTAATAACACTTCGTCTAAATCATGTGAAGGGTTGATAATACGCTGTCCGAAAATACTCTGTTGTACCAGCTGTTCAGCACCCAGGCCGACAGTATGGATGCGGATCCCGGCAGCTTTCGCCAGTTGTAAGGCTTCGCGGGGCTGGATCTCGCCGGAGTTGTTGGCGCCGTCACTGAGTAGAATTAACACTTTGTTGCTGGATGGGTAGGCATTCAGCCGTTTTACGGTAAGGCCGATCGCCTCGCCAATGGCAGTCCTCTGGCCAACCAGGCCCATGACGGCATCGTCGAGAAACTGCTGTACCGTCGCCAGATCAAAGGTGAGCGGTGTTTGTTGATAGGCGGCATCTGCAAACAGGATCAGGCCAATCCGATCGCCCTGGCGCTGGGCAATAAAATCGCGCAGCACCATTTTCATCGCATCCAGCCGGGTCATGCGCTGGCCATTTAACTCCATATCCTGAATATCCATCGAGCCGGACAGATCCAACGCCAGCATCAGTTCGCGCCCCTGCTGTGGCAGGGTTACCGGCTCACCCAGCCAGCGTGGCTGGCTGGCGCTTAGCACCAGCAGGACCCAGGTTAATAGCAGCAACAGACGCACACTGATTGGCGCTGTGGCGCCAGTGCTGTGCGCCTGCCCTAATTTCGCCAGGGCCGGCAGCTTTAGCGCACTGCCGCTTAGCTGGCGGGCTTTGGGCACCAGCCAGGGGAGGGGCAGTGCCAGTAATAGCCAGGGATAACTAAGCTCCAGCATGGTCAACTCCTGTACCCGGGCCGGTCGCTGGGCTGGTGGTGTGCTGATACAAGCGGCCGTTAAAACGCTGGATAAAGACCCCACCACACTGATACAACTGCTGGCGCTCCAGCGCGGTATGCTGCGTTGGCGCCTGATATAACAGTGGCTGTAACGACGGTAACTGCAGCGGGGCGGGTAGCTGACTCTGCCAGTGCTGTTGCCAGCTCTTGGTATCGGCGGTTAACAACGGATGTTGTGGTGCATAGGCTTTTAGTAAGCGTTTGAGCAGTTGATTCAGCTGGGCCGGCATTGTCGGATCAGTGGCATCCAGTTGCTGCCAAAGGCGTCGGGCCAGCCGTTTCGGGCGCTGAAACCGCCAGTAACGCAGCGCAATAGTGAGCGCAAATAAGCAGGCGGCTACTAGCAGGAGTAACAGCAGCCAGTGACCGGGCGCCAGTGCGAAGCTCTCGCTTAACGCCGGCTCGTCAATATCGGCCAGTAACGCCAATAATTGTGCTGGCTCAGTCATGATAGACCCCAGCCAGTTGGCTTAATAGCGGGCTGGCACTGCTTAGCGTCAGCCATTTGCAGCCCAGTTGTAACACGCTGTGCTTAGCTGTCGCCAGCGCCTGCTGTTGTTGCTGTTGATAGCGCTGTTTTAGCTGTGAATTAAACTGCACCACTTTTAATGCCTGAGCGGCACTGACCAGCGCCTCGCCCTGTAGCTCTGATGGCAGCTGTAACTCCAGCGGATCTGTTAGCTGACAACAGTGAATTTCATTATGTTGTGATAATACCTGCAGATGACGTAACGCCTCAGCATCCAGGGTGGCAAAATCGGACAAAATATAAAGCAGGCTGCCCGGGCGCAGCAGTCGTCTCAGCTCTGCCAGTGCTGTGCTCAGGACCATGCCCTGATTGCTGCGGTTTTGCTGATGCACATCCAACAGAGCCTGCAAATAGCGCAACACGCCACGGCTTCTGCCCAGGGGTTTTAACAGTACATGCTGCTGTTCACTAAACACCAGGCCACCCAGTTTGTCGCCATTGGCTTTGCAATGCCAGGCCAACAGGGCCGCCAGATGCGCTGCCTGCACGGATTTTAACAGCAGACTGGAGCCAAAGCGCATGGACTCGGTCAGCTCTGTCAGCAAAAACACCGGGCGCTCGCGCTCTTCACGGAACAACTTGGTATGGACCCGTCCGGTGCGGGCCGTTACCCGCCAGTCAATAGCGCGCACATCGTCACCCACCTGATAGTGTCGCACTTCATCAAACTCCATGCCGCGGCCTTTGCTGCGCGCCAGATAACTGCCGGCCAGCTTGCTATGTACCTGCTGGCCGGGGCTTAGATCCAGTAACCGGGTATGGTGCTGATACCACAGCAGCTCCGGCAGGCCCAGCTGATAACCGTTGGCGTGCAAGCTGCTAAGCCAGCGCTGTGCATCAAAAGCCAGTTCGCTCATCTTAGGGCACTGCCACCCGCTGCAGAACCTCGGTCAGCACCTGATCAGTGCTGATCCCTTCGGCTTCTGCCGCATAGGTTAGGATCAGACGATGGCGCAGCACATTATGAAATACCGCCTGAATGTCTTCCGGCGTAACAAAATCACGACCCGCCAGCCAGGCGCGGGCACGGGCGCATCGATCCAGCGCTATGGTCGCCCGCGGGCTGGCGCCATAGCTGATATAGCTGGCCAGTTTGTCACTGTACGCCGCCGGTTGGCGGGTGGCCATCACCAGTTGCACCATATAGTGCTCCAGGCTCTCCGCCAGATGCAGCTTTAATACCTGCTGGCGGGCAGCGAAAATATCCGCCTGACTGATGGGTGCCGCTTTAACCGGTGTTTCATGGCGGGCTTCGGCTCGGGTTAAGCGCAGGATCTCCAGCTCGGTCGCGCTATCCGGGTAATCAACCTTTAAATGCAATAAAAAGCGGTCAAGTTGGGCTTCCGGCAGCGGGTAGGTACCTTCCTGTTCCAGCGGGTTTTGCGTCGCCATCACCAGAAACAGCTCCGGCAGTTTGTATGTATTGCGACCCACTGTGACCTGTTTCTCGGCCATCGCTTCCAGTAGTGCAGACTGTACCTTGGCGGGTGCCCGGTTAATTTCATCCGCCAGAATTAAATTATGAAACAACGGGCCGGACTGAAAGGCAAAGGCGCCGGTTTCCGGCCGGTAGATATCGGTACCGGTCAGATCGGCAGGCAGTAAATCAGGGGTAAACTGTATGCGGTGAAACTCCGCTTCTACACCCTGTGCCAGTGCATTCACTGCGCGGGTTTTCGCCAGACCGGGCGGCCCCTCTACCAGCAGATGGCCATTGGCCAGCAAAGCCAGCAAGATGCCTTCGGTCAGTGCCGGTTGACCCAGCACCTGGCTATCCAGATAAGATTTTAATGACGCAAAAGCCTGTACCATGATGATTTCTGTCTTATTATTAAGAAGTGGTTGATTTTTGACCGCTTTCTGCGGGCAAACGCCAAATTAGGACCTGCCGTTATTTATAAGGTTCCCGCATGGCTAATACAAGCGCTAAAACAAGAGTTTTAAAACAACTGTTTTAATTTCGCCGGACTGTGGTTACAATCAAAAGTCAGAGGTCAGACCTGTAATCAGGCCAGCATAAAACAAGAGGATAACTATGGCAGCCCCTATCAACCTGAGAACCCGTGACGGTGAGCGTATTGCAATCGTGTCCGGGCTTCGTACCCCCTTTGCCAAACAAGCGACCGAGTTTCATGGTGTCTCGGCTCTGGATCTGGGAAAACTGGTGGTGAATGAATTACTGATCCGTGCCGAACTGGATCCGGCGCTGGTAGAGCAGGTGGTGTATGGCCAGGTGGTGCAGATGCCAGAGGCGCCAAATATCGCCCGTGAAATCGTGCTCGGCACCGGCATGCAGGTGCATACCGATGCTTTTAGTGTTACCCGGGCCTGTGCCACCAGTTTTCAGTCGGTAGTCAGTGTTGCCGAATCCATGCTGGCCGGTGTCACTCAGATCGCTATTGCCGGTGGCGCTGACTCCAGCTCAGTCTTACCTATTGGCGTGAGCAAGAAACTGGCGCGCGCCCTGGTCGATGTTAATAAAGCAAAAACCCTGGGCCAGAAACTGGCAATTTTCCGCCGTCTGGGCCTGAAAGACTTACTGCCGGTTCCACCAGCGGTAGCAGAATACAGCACCGGCCTGTCAATGGGCGATACGGCTGAACAAATGGCGAAAAGCCATGGTATCAGCCGGGCGGCGCAGGATGAAATGGCACACCGCTCGCACACCCTGGCGGCGGCCGCCTGGCAAGCCGGCAAGTTGGCCGATGAGGTGATGACCGCCTATGTTGAGCCGTACAGCCGCTATTTAAAGATCGATAATAATATCCGGATGGAGTCGAAGCTCGACTCTTACGCCAAATTAAAGCCGGTATTTGACCGGGTGCATGGCTCTGTAACGGCGGCAAACAGTACGCCGCTGACCGATGGTGCTTCTGCTGTGCTGATGATGACCGAAGGCCGCGCCAAGGCGCTGGGTTATACCCCTTTGGGTTATCTGCGCAGCTACGCCTTTTCGGCCATCGGCGTACATGAAGATATGCTGATGGGCCCGTCTTATGCCACGCCGATCGCGCTGGATCGCGCCGGGATGAAACTGTCGGATCTGACGCTGATTGAAATGCATGAAGCCTTCGCTGCGCAGGCGCTGGCCAATATGAAGATGTTTGGTAGCCGTAAATTTGCTGAAGAAAAGCTGGGCCGCAGCGAAGCCATTGGCGAAATTGATATGGACAAATTTAACGTCAACGGTGGTTCACTGGCTTATGGCCACCCCTTTGCCGCGACCGGCACCCGCTTAATAGTGCAAACCCTGAATGAATTAAAACGTCGTGGTGGTGGCATCGGCCTGACCACTGCCTGCGCCGCCGGCGGTTTAGGCGCAGCGATGATTGTGGAGACCGAATAATGACTGACACAGTAAGCAGCTTTAGCTTAAGCATCCGCGATGACAAGGTGGCCGTGATCACCATGGATATTCCGGGTGAAAGCATGAATGTCCTGAAAGCCTCGTTTGCCGATGAAATTGATGCCATGCTGAAACAGCTGGCTAACGACAGTACCTTAAAAGGCGTGGTCTTTATTAGTGGCAAAAAAGATTCCTTTATTGCCGGTGCCGATATCAGCATGCTCGATGCCTGTCAGACGGCAGAGCAGGCGGAAACCATTGCCGCGATGGGACAACAAATGTTCGACCGGCTGGAGCAACTGCGCCTGCCGGTCGTTGCTGCGATCCATGGCCCTTGCTTGGGTGGTGGTCTGGAGCTGGCGCTGGCGTGTCATGCCCGGGTTGCCAGCAGCAGCCCGAAAACCGTGCTGGGTTTGCCGGAAGTGCAGCTGGGCTTACTACCCGGCAGTGGTGGTACCCAGCGTTTACCAAAGTTAGTTGGCGTGCAAAAAGCGCTGGATATGATCCTGACGGGTAAGCAAGTGCGTGCGGCCCAGGCGAAGAAGCTCGGTCTGGTGGATGAAGTGGTGCCAGAGAGCATTCTGCTTGATGCCGCAGTGAAAAAGGCGCTGGCCGGCAAACCCCGTCGCGAAGCGAAAAAGCAGAGCCTGCTGGATAAGCTGCTGGAAAATACCGGACCAGGTCGCAAACTGGTGTTTTCTCAGGCGCTAAAACAAACGCTGAAGAAAACCCAGGGCAACTATCCTGCCGCCCTGCGGATTATTGAAGTGATTCAAACCGGTGTCGAGCAGGGCTATCAAAAAGGACTGGCGGCAGAGGCCAAAGCCTTTGGCCAGCTTTGTATGACGCCAGAGTCGGCGGCACTGCGCAGTATTTTCTTTGCTACCACCCAGATGAAGAAAGAAAGCGGTGCCGGTGATGCCAAACCGCGTAAGGTACGCAAAGCCGCGGTGCTGGGCGGCGGCCTGATGGGCGGCGGTATTGCTAATGTCAGCGCCACTAAGGCCGGCGTAGCGGTACGGATCAAAGATATCGCTGAGCAGGGCATCAATAATGCGCTGAAATACAGCTTTGATATTCTGAATAAAAAGTACAAAAAGCGCTTTATCAGCAAGGCCGAGATGCAAAAGCAGCTGCTGTTGATCACCGGCACCACCGATTACAGTGGTTTCCATGATGTCGATATCGTGGTTGAGGCGGTATTTGAAGATCTGAGCTTAAAGCAGCAAATGGTGGCCGATATTGAACAGCACTGTGCGGAGCATACCATCTTTGCCAGCAATACCAGTTCGTTACCGATCCACAAGATTGCCGAAAAGGCAGCGCGCCCGGAAAATGTGATCGGTCTGCATTACTTCTCACCGGTTGATAAGATGCCGCTGGTAGAAGTGATTGCGCATGAAAAAACCTCTGCGGAGACCATCGCTACTACGGTTGCCTTTGCCCGTAAGCAAGGTAAAACGCCGATCGTGGTGAAAGACGGTGCCGGTTTCTACGTTAACCGCATTCTGGCGCTGTATATGAATGAAGCGGCCAATATTCTGCTCGCCGGTGAACCGGTAGAAAAAATTGACCGTGCGCTGGTCAAATTCGGCTTCCCCGTCGGCCCGGTGACGCTGCTGGATGAAGTGGGTATTGATGTTGGCGCCAAAATTTCGCCGATTTTAACGGCTGAGCTCGGTGAGCGCTTTGCCGCGCCTGCCGCCTTTGACAAACTGCTGGCTGATGGCCGAAAGGGCAAGAAAACCGAAAAAGGGTTTTACCTTTATGGTAAGGCTGCGAAAAAAGGTAAAAAGCTGGTTGATGAGTCGGTATATGCCGTGCTTGGCGTAACACCGGCGCCGGCGCTAAATGGCGAAGAGATTGCCAGCCGCTGTACCGCGCAAATGCTGAATGAGGCAGTACGTTGTCTGGAAGAGGGTATTATTGCCTCGGCACGGGGCGGTGATATCGGTGCCATCTTTGGTATCGGTTTCCCACCCTTCCTCGGTGGCCCGTTCCGCTATATTGATAAGCTGGGTGTCAATAATCTGGTTGCGACTTTACGCCAGCTGGAAAGCCGCTTTGGTAGCCGCTTTACGCCGTGCGATACCTTGTTGAAAATGGCAACAGCAGGCGAGCGTTTCTATCCACAGTAACAGCCGCCTTGCAGGGGGTAAGTTATCTAAGGGCCTGCGGGCCCTTTTTGCATTTTGGCTAAAAATGCAACTAAAGCATAACAGCAAGACGTCCGGATAGCTGGTATAATCGCCAGCAGCAGTAAAGTGATGTAGGAGAGAGCGGGTGTTATTAGTTCCGGTGCTTTGGTTAATGGTAGCAGTAGGCGTATACATAGCGGCACTGCGTAGTGGTATGCAGGCGATGCGCTGGGCACTGGCGGCAATCTTTACCGGTCCTTTGCTGTTACCGCTGTTTAACAGCCACAAACGCCTGACGCTGCGTCGCGCCCGTGGCCGTAGCTACGGCTTATTCCGGCCCTAGTTGTCGCTTTAAAAGCGCCATAGCGGCTTTTAACAGGCTGTCCTGCTGTCGGTCCTGATGACAGACGGCATAGAGTGTCAGTGTATAGCGCTGCGCCGCTGCCGCCACCAGTTGCCCGGCATTAAGATAGGGTTTAACCCAGCTCTCGGGTAAGAAGGCGGCGACCTCACCCGCTAACACCTGAGTTAGCGCCAGTTGCGCTGAGTTAGTGCTAAAGCGCGCCGCCTGTAGCTGTGGCCAATCGCGGCTATGCTGCAGTGCAAAAGCCTGCCCCCATTCGACATAACAATACTCTGCAGCGCTGAGCTGCTTACAAGCCGCATGCCCCGGCACGCATACCGCCAGCAGCGGTAACTGTGCTATGGCTTCGCGATAAAGGTCCTCGGTCTTTACCGGCTCCGGTAAAATCGCCAGATCCAATTGTTGGCTCAGCAATAAGTCACTGATTAGCTCCTTGGGTAAAGATTCGGCCCGGATTGTCAGCGGTGTTGGCAATAACGCCAGCTGCTGCAGCGTGGGCGCTAATAACTGCTCAGCCAATACCATCGGCATTGCCAGCTGTAAAGCCGGGCTTTGGCTGGCGCTGTCCGCGACGTCTTGTCTGGCGCGCTGTAAGGCGGCCAGCATAGTTTGAGCATGTGGCAACAGCCGCTCGCCCGCCGCTGTTAACTGAATGTTATTTCGGTGTCGGATAAATAAATTTACGCCTAATTGTTGTTCCAGCTGGCGGATGCGGAAACTTACCGCCGACTGCGTAAGGTATAAATTTTCGGCAGCCTTACCAAAATGGCGGGTGCGCTGTACTTCCAGGAAGGTTTTCAGTAAGTCAGTATCCAAACTAGCCTCAAATGTTTTTTATCGTAACAATTAAAAATATTTGTTTTACGACAGGAATTTTGTTAACCATACTCCGCACAGTTTAAACAGGCTGGCTTGATATTCAACGACATGAGAGGAAAAAAGTGATGCAGCAAAGTTTTGTCGCTAATCGTCGCTTTTTCGATGACCGGAATTTCCCACGTGGTTTTACCCGGTCTGGGCGTTTTACCCTGGCAGAGGGCAATCTGCTGGAAAAACATGGTTTAGCAATGCAAGAGTTGGAGCAGGGCGTACGCCAACCGGCAAATGACGAAGAGCAGCGCTTTTTGTTGGTTTGCCGCGGTGAAGCCGAAGCCAACACTGTGTATGAAAAAACCTGGTTAAAGTATAAACAACGTCTGGCAGAAAAACGCAAATTTCATACCGTATTCGGTAAGAAGCGGATTGCAGATGGCTCGGATGATTTCTCGTACGTTGAATCAGATGCCGATTAAAAAAGCCCGTTAGGGCTTTTTTAATGTCTGTAATTTGGCTTTCGCCTTTATAACGCCGCAATCTTCGGCCGTTGTTGCTTTTGTTCTTGCAGAAAAGCGGCAAAATCTTCGGCAGACAACGGCTTGCTATAATAGTAACCCTGAATAATTTCACAGCGCAGCTTGCGTAGCTGCTCCAGTTGTTCGTGCGTTTCCACCCCTTCTGCCACCACACTCAGGCTCAGGTTGTGTGCGATAGTGACAATGGTATCGACCATATTGCGGCCGCGGGCACTGCTCATATCGTCGATAAAGGCTTTATCAATTTTCAGCGTATTAAGTGGAAATTGTTTCAGATAGGCCAGCGAGGAGTAGCCGGTACCAAAATCATCCATCGCCAGATGAATGCCGCGGGCACGCAGTTTTTTCATGGTATCAATCGCCAGCTTCGGCGATTGCATCACCGTGCCCTCGGTGATCTCTAACTCCAGGTGGTAGGAGGGTAAATCGGTTTGCTGCAGAATATCGTCAATCTGGTCACACAAAAATGGCAGCATAAATTGCTTAGCCGACAGGTTTACCGCGACGCGGCCATGGAATAACCCCTGAGCAATCCAGCGTTTTACATCGATACAGGCTTTGCGTAAAACCACGGTACCGATATCGACAATCTGGCCGGTTTCTTCGGCAACCGGAATAAAGCTGCCGGGGCTAACCAGGCCGCCCTTTGGCGTGATAAAGCGCACCAACGCTTCCATCCCGACCACCTTGCCGCTGAGCAGATCCATCTTCGGTTGATAAAACACCGTAAAATAATCTTCTTTCAGGCCATGACGGATCAGGTTTTCAATTTGCAGTCGTTTTACCGCCTGTTTGTTCATGGTGTCATTAAAAAACAAATAGCGGTTGGCGCCGGCACTCTTGGCATGATACATCGCCGTATCAGCATTTCGCAGCAGCGCCTGTGGATCCTTACCATCTTCCGGAAACAACACTATGCCGACGCTGCTGGTGACCGCCAACTCATGCTGATCCACAGCAAAGGGCTTATTAATTTGTTCCAGTAAGTTTTTCGCCAGGCTGGTAATGGCATGAATATCGTTGGTATTGTCGAGCAAAATAGCGAATTCATCACCGCCCAGCCGGTAAAGTTTTTGCCGGAATAATTTATTGTTATGCAGGCGATCAGCCAGTTTACAAAGCAGGGCATCGCCGAGCTCGTGACCCAGTGAGTCGTTAATTTTTTTAAAGTTATCCAGGTCAAATACCAGCAGCGCATGTTCGGTTTTCTCGGTAACCAGACTGGCCAACTTATTCATAAAAACCGCGCGGTTGGGTAAACCGGTCAGGGTATCGCTATTAGCCAGCCGGCTAAGCTCGGCTTCACGTCTTTTGCGATCGGAGATATCGGAAAACACCGCTACGTATTGGGTGATAAAACCCTGCTCGTCTTTAATTACGTCAAAGGTTAATTCTGCCTGGTAGTAATCACCATTGGTTTTCAGTTCACGGATCTCGCCGCTCCAACGGCCATCTCTAACCAGTTTTTTCTCAATATCCTGAATAAAACGCGGCGGATAGAGTGACAGCTGGAAACGACTTTGTAGCACCTGCTCCCGACTTTTGCCGGTAATCACACTAAAGGCTGGGTTAACTTCGATAATGTTGAATTTAGTATCACAAATCACCACAGCATCAGAGATATTCTCCAGACAGCGGGCGAACAGCTGCATCCGTGCTTCAGCTTGTTTGAGCTGGCTGATATTTTTCAGGGTGCCTGTCATGCGCTGGGCTCTGCCATCTTCGTGATAGGCGACAACCTTGCCGCGGTCCAGTACCCAGATATAGGTTTCATCCAGTGTTTTTAAGCGATAGCTGGCTTCAAAAAATGGGCTTTTGCCGGCCAGGTGCTGCGATAGCGCGTGGCTAACCCGGTCTAAGTCCTGCGGATGGATCAGCGCTTTGTTGGGCGGGAAATCTTCAGTCTTGGGGGCAATCGCCAGTGGCTCCAGCCAGGCGCTGGAGCGGTAGAGCTCGCCACTATCAATATTCCAGTCCCAGAGTTCATCGCCGCTGCCCCAAATCGATAGTCGCAGCCTCTCTTCACTTTTCGCCAGTGCCTGATGGTAACGCCGCATCCGTCTTAAACTTAACTGACCAAGCAACAGGCCGGTAAGAGCCAGGGTGAGTAATGCAGGAAATAAATAAGGCTGTACGGTATCCCAGCTAAGGGCCGTTGCGGCAAGGGGCAAGAAAAATAACACGCCAAGTGTTAGCCCCAAAAAAGAGAGGGTGAGAAAAGTTATTGTTTTATCGCGCACTTTTTTATTTATTCAGTACTGCTTTTGGACTACGGTAACGGAGAAAATCGGTACTGTCAAAAGCATTTTTGCTGCTGCTGTAATAATTCTGTCAACTGCGACTTATGCAGGCATTTTACATAAGTATCCGCTGGCGGTGGATCGGTGGCGAATAACAACACATCATACTCGGCGGCAAGCAGCTGCTTTAAAAAATCCTGAAACCGCAGTCGGTCAATATCTTGTAATGCATTAAGAATTTGTTGTGTCAAATCAAAGCTATAATCGCCCTGACTCAATGCCAGCCAATACCGCTTAGCTCTGGCACTTAAACTAATATCCCGTTCCGCCAGTTGGGCAGCTAGGCCTTGCTTTAATGACTGAAAATCGCTGTCATGCAGTTGATTCAACTCGCTGATAAATTGCCGGAAAAAGGCTACTGTTGCCTGATAGAGAGTACCGGCTGGCTGATTAGGCGACTGGATATAGAACGCCATGCCCGGCAGGGTATTGACCGGGACATAGCCGGTGCCGACCAGATAGCCCAGTTGTTGTTCGGTTCTCAGCTGGTGAAAGTAACGCGGCGATAAGATGTGATTGGCGAGCATAAACAGCGCCATCATCACGGGGGATTTTTCCCGCGCGGGCAGATAAATAACCAACGCATGGTCGGAAGGCGAGTCGGGTGGGTTTTCCAACCAGACGGGGCCCAGATCGCGGATCAGGCATTGTTGCGGTTTGAGCGCCTGACCGATAGCGCCTTGCTGCCGTTGCCAGTGCTGTAACAGTTGCTGTAAGGCCAGCGCATCAGTCCGATTCCAATTGCCCAATAACAGCGCTTCCAGATGCAAGGCTTGCCAGACCTGCTGCCGGAACTGTTGAAAATCGGCATAGCTTAACGCGGCCAGCGCCGTTGCCAGTTGTACCGGCTCCGGATTCTGTGGTTGCAGCACAGCCGAAAGCTTTGAAAATAAGGTGGCAACAGGTTTATTCTTACTGCTGTTTAGCCAGTGCCGGCACAGTTGCTGTTTTAACTCTGCAAAACGTTGCGGACAAAACTGTGGATCTGGCAGCTGTGCTAACAGATCAGCAACCAGACGTAGCTGATTAGCGCTCAGGCCGTTGGTCTGTAAACTGAGCCCCTGGCGGTGAACATGCAGAAAATAATTCAGCCCGGCAGTTGTTGCGGCGTAAAGCTGCTGATTAAAGCGATCTAACAGTAATTCGACCCATAAGCGACTGGCGGCTTGCTGTTGCAGCGTCTGACAGCTATTGGGCAGGCTCAACTGAATAAAAATATGGCCTTTGGGGCTATTAAAGTCCGTATCCGCTTTGTACCAAAGGCTTAACCCAGGGTCAGTAAAGAACAATTCTGGCTTATCTAAATGATCCGCTGCGGTGAGTAAGGTTAAATCGGCATGCAGATAGGGATTGGCCTCTGGCAGCTGGATGCCGTCAAGCAGCGCGGTTTGGGCAAGCGCAGCGAGTAAGGATTGATCAATTGCTTGCAGCTGATAGGGCGTATGATACCAGCGGGCCTGACGGTCAGTAGTGACATCATCGGCAATCAGCATCAGCCGTAGGTTAGCGGCGTTAAAATAGCTCAATAGCTGCTGATACAGCGCAAGCGGCGGCGGCTCCATCCGGTAATCGCCAAAGATCACATCCTGTAGCGGATAGTGCTGCAGGTTGAGCGACAGATCCATCGCCGTTTGCAATGCCGTAGCGGGCTCATAAAATTGATAAGCCCATTGCAGCAGTTTCTGCCGCTCTTTAAACAACTGTTCGGGAAAGGCGCTTTGTTGCAGTAACTGCAATTTAGCGAATACCGCCTGCACGACCTGCTGGTATTGCTGGCGGCCAAGCTGGGTTAATTCGAACGCTAGCGTAAAATCTTTATAGTTACTGCCATCAATGCCGCCACCGGCACTTAGCTGATTCACCAGTCCCTGCGCTTTCAGCACGGCTAACAATGAACCAGGCCCTTCATCACCTAACAGATGGGCGAGAAAACTGACGATTTTATAGCGATACCAGGGCTGGATATCGGGAAGCGCAAAACTCACCACTAACCGCTGGCTGCTCTTATGTGGCCGGATATTTAACTGTAATCCCTGATGCTCGGCCAGATAGAGTGGTACCTGCAGCGGGCTCTTTGCCGCAACATCACCTTTAATTGCACTGAAATAGCGTGTTGCCAGTTGCTGCAGCTCAGCCAGGCTCTGTGGGCCAACCAGGCACAATGACATCCTCTGAGCGCTGTATTGGCTATCGAAAAAGCGTTTAACCGCTTGCTGCAGACTTTCGTGCGGTTGGTCTGCCAGCGTCTGGGCATTACCAACCGAAAACTTGGCAAAGGGGTGTGCCGGATTAATGCTTTCTTTATGCACCTGATAGATGCGCCGGCTATCGTCTTTTAGCTTTAGCGAGAATTCTGCTTCAATGGCCTGGCGCTCTTTTTCGACATAGTCACTGCTAAATAAGGGCGCCGTAAACATCGCAGCGAAGCGGCTTAAGCCGTCAGCAAAATGTTGCTGTTCAAGATCGAAATAAAACTGGCTATGCTCTGTGCCGGTCCAGGCATTGTGGCTGCCGCCGTGTTCGCTGATATATTGCTGCAGCTCGCCGGCCTGTGGGTAAGCGGCACTACCCAAAAACAGCATATGCTCTAAAAAGTGGGCCAAACCTTCGCGTTCTATCGGATCGTCGAAGTGCCCGACATTGACGGTCAACGCCGCCGCACTTTTTTCGCTGTCGGCTTGCTGAACCAGCAGCACGGCTAAACCGTTAGCTAAGACAAGGTGCCGGTACTGTCTGGGATCGTTCGGGCTTTGCAATATCGGTGAACTGGCCAAGATGCATCCTTTAAAGGCACCTGCTGTGGGCACCTCTCATAGCGATAAGTAATAACCAGCATAGGTCTTATGCTTTAATAGCAGTTACGCTGGCGGCTGACTTTCATTATCATAGCGCACTATTTTCACCTGACGCATGCTTATTTGTTAAACGGCCGGCCAGATGGGACAGATCAAGTAGTATGGCAATAACACCATGGTAAATATTGTAATCATGCGCCACGGCGAAGCTCAGCCGCTGCAGGCCGATGATCAGCAACGCGCGCTGACTGACCAGGGGCGGCAGGAAGTGCAACAGATGGCGTCCTGGTTGGCCGGTGCCTATCCGGCATTTGACTATCTGTGGGTCAGCCCATACCTGCGCACACGGCAAACTGCTGCCATCATGCTAGAAGCTCAGGCTGCCTGTCGGTTGGAGGTGATACCGCAATTGGTGCCTGATGGCCAGGCGTTACAGATCAAAGATAAACTGGATTTACTGCTCGCTGAGCAACCTGATGCGCGGGTATTACTGGTATCCCATATGCCGCTGGTCAGTTTTCTGGTAGAAGCCTTTACTGACGCGGGCCGCACACCCATTTTCACCACTGCAGCTCTATGTTGTATCGACTACCGGACAGCACGCGGCGGCAAGTTGTTAGAGCAGATGTCACCGCTGGATTTGTCGTTGGTACGTAGCTAACGCTGATTGATCTTGCTGTGACAGCTGGTGCTGTTATCGGTGCTGCAGTTCACGAAACTGCTGCTCGGTACTTTGATTAATTTTCAGTAATAACAACAGGGCACCATGCTTGCCCCAGCTTTTTGGGGCGGTGTGAAAGGCGCGTACATTTGGATGTTGCACCAGCCAGTTTGGTACCTTACGTGCCAGTATGCCCAGCCCCTTGCCATGTACGACGCAGGCGCAATTAAATTGCTGCTGCTGGCAATAATCCAGTAAGCCAGCCAGCTGTGTTTTCGCTTCATTGGCTGTCATGCCGTGTAAATCCAGTACCACCTGCGGTTCTAATTCACCGCGGCGTAAGCGGCCGGCCAGCATCGGATCGTCACCCTGCTGCACATAAGACAAGCTGCCGCTGGTGTCGGTAATGGCTTCATATTCATCGGAGAAAAAGAACAGTTTTTGCGCAGATAGCTCAGCGGCAGCTGTCGGCAGGCGTTTTTGCTTGCTGCGTCTGACAACTGGCGGTATCTTGTCCTGCTCAAGCGGGCGGGCACCGGCGACACTGTCGCGAAACAGGGCTCGCTCTTCGACGCTGAGTGCATCGGGCTTCGGCTTTTTTTGCTGCATCGGCCTTAATCTATACTATCTTATTAGCTGCTACCGGAGCCAAGGATACCATGTCTGACACCTTACCCGCACCTTTTAGTCCTGAATTACTGGACCGCGCCTATAGCGAACTGCAGACCCTGCATGACTGGTTACGTTGGGCCGTTAGCCGGATGCATCAGGGTGGAGTCTATTTTGGCCATGGTACCGATAATGCCTGGGATGAAGCCGCAGTGATGCTGTCGCATGTGTTGTACTTGCCGCCCCTGCGCGATGAAAAGTTATTTAGCGTGCGCCTGACATTGGATGAGAAACAACACTTTGTCGCACTGTTACAGCAGCGAATTACCCAGCGTATTCCGGCCGCCTATCTGACCCAGCAAGCCTATTTTTGTGATCTACCGTTCTATGTCGATGAGCGGGTCTTGATCCCGCGCTCACCGATTGGCGAGCTGATTAAGCAGCAGTTTCAGGGCCTGCTACCGGCTGGCAGTAGCCCGGCCCATATTCTGGATCTCTGTACCGGCTCGGGCTGTATTGCTATTGCCTGTGCGGTGGCTTTCCCGGAAGCGCAGGTTGATGCCGTCGATATCAGCGAGGATGCTCTGGCAGTATGTGAGCTAAACATTGCCGAGCATCAGCTGCAGGAGCGGGTCTACCCCATTCTGTCTGATGGCTTTAGTGCCCTGGCTGGCCAGCAATATGATTTGATTGTCACTAACCCGCCTTATGTCGATGCTGAAGATATGGCCGATCTGCCGGATGAATACCGGCACGAACCAGAACTGGGGCTAGCCTCTGGGATCGACGGCCTGGCATTAACCCGGCAGATCCTGCGCGATGCGGCTGCACATTTAACCGAGCAGGGTATTTTAGTTTGTGAAGTGGGCAATAGTATGGTTGAATTGCAGTATAGATATCCAGACGTCCCATTTCGCTGGCTGGAGTTTAGTGCCGGAGGCCTTGGCGTCTTTGCACTGAGCAAAGCACAACTTGTCGCTTGCCAGCATTTATTCGAGGAAAGTTAAATGGCAGGTAACAGCATCGGCCAGTTATTTAAAGTTACGACTTTTGGTGAAAGCCACGGCCCGGCGATTGGCGGCATTGTCGACGGTTGCCCGCCCGGGATGGCGTTAACTGCCGAAGATTTACAGTGTGATCTCGATCGGCGCAAGCCCGGCACGTCGCGCTACACTACACAGCGCCGCGAAGAGGACAGTGTCAAAATCCTCTCTGGTGTGTTCGAAGGTCAGACAACCGGTGCCAGTATTGGTTTATTGATTGAAAACACCGATCAACGCTCACAAGACTATGCCAATATCGCCAGCCAGTTCCGGCCTGGCCATGCCGACTATACCTACTGGCATAAATTCGGCATTCGTGATTACCGTGGTGGCGGCCGCTCTTCGGCGCGCGAAACGGCAGTTCGGGTCGCGGCCGGTGCCATTGCCAAAAAGTATCTCGCTGAGCACTGCGGTATTGAAATCCGTGGTTATTTACAGCAACTGGGGCCGATTAAAGCCGAGCAGCTGGATTGGTCGCAGGTGGAACAAAACGCCTTTTTCTTCCCGGATGCCAGCAAGCTAGAAGCGCTGGATGACTATATGCGGCAGCTGAAAAAAGACGGTGATTCGGTTGGCGCGCGGGTTAATGTGGTGGCAACCGGGATGCCGGTCGGTCTGGGTGAGCCGGTGTTTGATCGTCTGGATGCGGATATCGCCCATGCGATGATGAGTATCAATGCCGTTAAGGCGGTGGAAATCGGCGATGGTTTTGCGGTAGTTGAGCAGCGTGGCTCCACCGGCCGTGACGAGCTGACACCGCAGGGCTTTACGGCGAATCATGCCGGCGGCACCTTAGGTGGGATTTCCAGTGGCCAGGATATTCTGGTCAGTATGGCGTTAAAACCGACTTCCAGTATCAGTATACCGGGCAAAACCATTAATACCGCCGGAGAAGTGGTGGATGTGGTGACCAAGGGCCGACACGATCCCTGCGTGGGTATCCGTGCGGTACCGGTAGCCGAAGCCATGCTGGCAATAGTGCTGCTCGATCATCTGCTGCGCCATCGCGCCCAAAATGCCGGGGTACAGGTCGGTACGCCGGATATCGCAGCACTGGCACGGCAACAGTAAAGTAATTAATACCGCTTTTTAATCACACTAGTTTAACGGAACAGTCGTGTTAACACTTGCCACCAAGCCAGCCCTTGCGCTGGCTTATTTTGCTTATTTCGGCGTCTTAGGCCTGTTTGTGCCTTATTTCGGGCTGTTTTTGGATGGCCGCGGCTTAAGCTCTGCGCAAATTGGCTTATTGCTGGCGCTGGTCACGGCGACGCGGATCGTTGGCCCGGCGCTGTGGGGCACGCTGGCTGATAAAACCGCAAGGCCGCTGAGTATTATGCGTTTTGGCGCCATTATCGCGATCCTGGCCTGGTGCAGCAGCTTTGTTGATGCCGGCTTTTGGCCCTTGCTGGCCGGCTTTGCGCTGTTTAGTTTTTTCTGGACCGCCATCTTACCGCAGCTCGAAGTCTGTACCTTTCATGCGTTGAATGATGATGCCGGTGCTTACAGCCGCATCCGCACTTCCGGCAGTGTTGGTTATATCATTTTGGTGCTGCTCGGCGGTTATTTATTTCAGCGTTTTGGCAGTGAGTTTATGCCGGCAACGGCGCTGCTGTTTTTAGGCTTACTGCTACTCAGCTTATTTAAACTGCCGCCGCTGCCTAAGTTGTCGGCCAGTCAGCAGGTGCACCTATCCTGGCGTCAGTTATTCAAAAGTAAGGTACTGTGGCTCTTTATGGGCGCGGCCTTAATGCTGCAAATGAGCTTTGCGCCTTACTATGGCTTTTTTACGTTGTATTGCCGCGATCTGGGTTATAGCGGCACTGTTACCGGCTTGTTGATTGGCGTGGCGGTGGCGGCGGAGATCGTCGCCTTTTATTTTGCCGGCCGCATTTTGGGCCGTTTCAGACTGGGGCATTTACTGGCCGCCTGTTATGGCTTAACCGCACTGCGCTGGTTAATCGTCGCTTATCTTGGTGATCAGCCGCTGGTGCTGGCAGCCAGTATGCTGTTACATGCCGGTAGCTTTGCTATTGCCCACAGCGGCGCTATGCAGTTTATTCAGCAGTTTTTCCCGAAGGCGCAGCGCGGCCGCGGTCAGGCGTTTTATGCCGGTATTATTTATGGCGGTGGCGGGGCTATCGGCGCCTATATTGCCGGTATCAGCTGGCGCGATGGGGCTGGCGCCAGTGCCACCTTTACGTTGGCGGCACTGGCAGCAGCAATAGCGATGCTATTGGCGCTAAGTTTACCGCGCACTATGCCGCGAGCGGATGATAAAGCCGCAAACATCAACACGCCCTAGCGCATTAACCACTTAAGCAGCGCTTTAAACAGCGGCCGGTTAAAGGGCGGGTAAATCAGGATACTGCTACTAAAGCGGCCTTTCTGGTGCACCGCCTTGGCGTGGGAAAAACGCCAAAAGCCTTCCGGGCCATGGTAGTTACCCAAACCTGATGGCCCGATGCCACCAAAGGGTAAGTCCTCCTGTGCCACATGCAGCAGCGTATCGTTAATGCAAACGCCACCGGCATGGGTTTGGGTTAATACTCGCTGTTGCAACCGCTTATCTTCACTAAATAAGTACAGCGCCAGCGGCCTGGGTCTGGATTTAATATAGTCAAGCGCCTGCTGCAGGTCGTCATAGCCAATAATCGGCAGCAGTGGGCCAAAAATTTCCTGCTGTAAAATCTGACACTCCTCGGGCACATCAACCAGCAAGGTTAGTGGTAGCCGGCGCTGTTGTTGTTGCAGCTCGCTGCCTATGACTGCACAGGGATAAGCGGTTGCGCCTTTAGAGAGCGCCTCGCTTAGCAGCTGCTGTAAGCGCTGATAATGCTGCGTATTGATCACTGTGCTGTAATCGGGGTTAGCCGCAAAATCAGGATGGAGTTTAGCAAAATCGGCTTGCAGCTGGCTAATCAGCGCTGGGATCCGGGCTTTTGGCACTAACACATAATCCGGTGCGACACAGGTTTGGCCGGCATTGGCGGTTTTGCCAAACAGCAAGCGTCGGCTAAAATGCACTAAGTCGGTATCTGCTGTCAGCAGTGCCGGGCTTTTACCGCCCAGCTCAAGCGTCACTGGCGTTAGATTGGCCGCCGCAGCCTGCATTACTTTGCGCCCGACGCTGGTAGAGCCGGTAAACAGCAGATGATCAAAGGGTAGGGCGGCAAAAGCGGCGGCAACCCCTGCGTCGCCCTGAACCACACTAACACAATCAGTTAAGCCCTCTGCCAGCATTTCAGCCAGCACCGCATTGGTTGCCGGAGTAAACTCCGACAGCTTTAACATCACCTGATTACCGGCTGAGAGTGCCGCCATAAGCGGGCTAAGTGCCAGAAAAATCGGATAATTCCACGGCACAATAATACCAACCACACCTAACGGCTGCGCCAGTACAAAGTTTTTTGCCGGCGCAAAGGTATAGTGCACGGCACGGCGCTGCGGTTTTAGCCAGCCTTTAAGCTGTGATAGCTGATATTTGATACCCTGCAAACTGGGCGCAATTTCCAGCAGCTGCGTTTCAACCCTGCTGCGCTGGCCAAAATCGCTGGCCACGGCTTGTTGCAACGCGGGGTTGTATTGTTGCAGCAATTCGGCCAAACGCTGCAAGCGTTGCTTGCGTGTAGCAAGTGACGGATAGGGTTCGGCGTTAAACTGCTGTTGATGCTGTCGAAACAGGCTTTCTATGCTCATCAGAACTCACTACTGCTTAGAACACGCTGGGTTATGCTGTTACTCTAAAGTAGTCCAACCAGTGGAGCAAGCGTTGTCGAGCAGCGCAGCGCTGGGCAAGCTGCGGTCAAGTCGCTACAATGCGCAGCAATTTCTACAGCTGTCACACAGGTGAGGTCGATGACAACGCAGTTTCGCTTGGGTTTGATTGTTAATCCGTTGGCTGGTTTAGGCGGCAGTGTCGGTTTAAAGGGCAGTGATGGCATGGCTGAACAGGCGCTGGCACTCGGTGCGGTGCCGATGGCGCAACAGCGTGCCAGACAAAGCCTGGAGCAACTGCTGCCGCTGCGTGACAAGTTACAAATCTTTACGGTCGCTGGCGATATGGGGCAGCAGCTTTGTGAAGAGTTGGGTTTTGATTACCAGCTTTGCTATACCCCAGCGGATTCACTTACTACCGCGGCCGATACCGAGCAAGCCGCTGCCGTGATTGCCGAATCCGGAGTTGATTTACTGCTGTTTGCCGGTGGTGATGGTACAGCGCGCAATGTCTGTAGCGTCGTCGGCGCTAAAACCACCGTCTTGGGTATCCCTGCCGGTTGTAAGATCCATTCCGGCGTTTATGCGATTTCGCCACTGGCCGCCGGTAAGCTGCTGGCAAAACTGGTCGCCGGTGAGCTGGTCAGTCAGCAGGAAGCCGCAGTGATGGATATCGATGAAGGTGCTTTCCGTGAAGGGGTCGTCAAAGCCCGCCGCTATGGCGAGATGCGCATTCCGGCCGAGCTGCGTTATGTACAAAGCGTAAAAATGGCCGGCAAGGAATCAGAAGAGCTGGTACTGGATGATTTAGCGGCCTATGTCGCTGGTTTAATGGAACCGGATGTGCGTTATGTGATGGGCTCTGGCTCGACTGTTGCCGCGGTGATGGCGGAACTGGGGCTGGACAATACCCTGCTTGGTGTGGATGTGGTCGAAAATGGTCAGTTGCTGGCCAAAGACGTCACCGCAGCGCAGTTGCTTGAATTGGTTCAGAATACCCCCAGCAAATTGATTATTACCTTGATTGGCGGTCAGGGCCATGTGTTTGGCCGCGGTAATCAACAACTCTCCCCGGCCGTGATCCGCGCCATTGGCCGCGACAACATTCTGCTGCTGGCGACCAAGAGCAAGTTGCAGCAACTGAATGGCCGGCCATTACTGGCCGATACCGGTGATATAGTCTTAGACCGCGAGTTACAGGGTTTAATACCGGTGCTGACCGGTTACAACGATTATGTGATTTACCGCTTAGGTTATGAGGACGAAGCATAATGCAAGATAGCAATACCGAACACTGCAATACCGAACACTTTATTGCCCGGGCGGCGGAATTTTTTGACCAGTTAGTGCCGGTTGCCACGGACGATGAGCTATTTGCCGCCGGCTATTTACGTGGTCATGTTGATTTAGCCGTCGGAACCCTGCAACTGACCGAACAACCTTTTAGCCTGGCCAGCTTGCTGCAACAGGTTAACGATAGCCTGGAGCAGGCGATTGCCCAGGGCGAGCTAAATGCAACAGACGAATTGCTGGTGCAGGATATCTGGCAACGTTTACAACAGGCTGCCTGAGTCAAGGCAGCCTGAACAAGACTTTTGGCGGTAATTGACGTAAGATACTGCCATCTTTTAACAGTGGTGCAGCCCGGCTGCACCCGTCAATACAAGTGAAATCCATGTCAAAATTTACTACGTTAGAGCAGCACGCCAGCTACGGTATCGGTTTACAAATGGGTCAGCAACTGGCTGATCGTCCGTTCGACGGTTTAGATATTACTGCTGTCGCCGCCGGCTTAGCTGCTGCTTACAACGAGCAGGCGCCGGAAGTCAGCGATGAGCAGATCCGTGCGGCTTTTACCGTTATTAGCCAGCGCATGCAGGCCGAAGAACAGGAAAAAGCCCAGGCCTTAGCAGAAGCCGGTGAAATGTTCCTGGCGGAAAATGCCAAGCGTCCGGAAGTAACCGTTACTGCTTCTGGCTTACAGTATGAAGTTCTGGTAGCCGCCGAAGGCGATAAGCCCACCGCAGCCTCGACCGTGCGTACCCACTATCACGGTACTCTGATTGATGGCACTGTATTTGATAGCTCTTATCAGCGCGGTGAACCGGCAGAATTCCCGGTATCTGGCGTTATCGCTGGCTGGACTGAAGCGCTGCAACTGATGGCGGTCGGTTCAAAGCTACGCTTATATATCCCGCATAACCTGGCCTATGGTGAGCGCGGCGCCGGTAATGCTATTGCACCGTTCAGCACTTTAGTGTTCGATGTGGAATTGCTGGCGATCCTGTAAAGGCTGTTGTTCGAGCTCATTACAATAAAGCCGGCGTTGCCGGCTTTATTGCTTAAGAAGGTGAGCGCCGGTTAAAATTTATGCAATTAAGCGTCTAAGCTACCAATTCTTCTGCAGTTTTCTGTACAGGCGTTATACTTTCAGCTGAATTGTGTTGTCCTCCCCCGAACTGAGAGTAGCTTATGGCAAATTTGACCATCCAAACCCGTATCCTCCTGCTGGCGTTATTACCCAGCACCTTACTGGCAGTAGTGCTGGTAACCTTTAGCTTAATGCAGGCACGCAGCCTCGGCCAGCAGGGTGTGGATGGCTTTGCTGAGGTGTATAGCCAAAGCCAGCAGGCAGTAATTAAAAACTATATGGAGCTGGGTAAGACTGCCATCGCTCATCTTTATAATGCGCCGGATGCAGCGACCAATCCGGCCATTCGGGAACAAGCCATTAATATTTTGCGCCAACTGCGTTTTGATGACAGTGGCAGCATGGGCTACTTCTTTATCTATGATCAGCAGGGCGTTAATGTGATGCACGCCGCCAACCCTGCCTTGCAGGGCCGTAATTTGATGGATCTTAAAGATCCTAATGGCGTTGAAGTCATTCGGGGCCTGTGGAATGCCGCCCGCAGTGGCAAAGGTTACTTGTATTATCACTGGAATAATCCGGAAACCAATACCACGGATCCAAAACTGGGTTATGCCGAAGAGCTAACCAAATGGGGTTTAATGTTAGGCACCGGCTTTTGGATCGACAGCCTGGATAAACAGGTTGCGGTGATGCAGCAACGGGTAGACGACTCGCTGGCAACCAGCCTCTGGAGTTCGATAGTCACCGCAGCTATTGCGTTAATTGTGATTACCTTGCTGGCACTGGTGGTGGTACGCAGTATTATTACACCACTGAAATCGGCGGTGAGCGCCATGACCGATATTGCTCAGGGTGGCGGCGATTTACGGCATCGCTTAACGGCTGAGGGTAATGATGAATTAGCGCAACTGGCACAGGCTTTTAACCGCTTTGCCAGTCAGGTCCGGGATTTGGTGGCACAGGTTGCCGGTTCGACCAAAACGCTGAATCACAGCGCTAATGAGCTAAATGGCATTATGCGCCAGGCCGGGCAGGGCGTGGCACGCCAACAATCTGAGAGTGATCAGGTGGCCACGGCAATGAACGAAATGGCGGCTTCGGCACAGGAAGTGGCAGATAGCGCGATGCGGGCGTCTGAAGCCGCGGCTAATGCCGAAGATCTGGTCAGTAACTCCAAGCAAACGCTACTGCAAACAGTGCGGGTGATTGATGGCCTGGCGGAGCAGGTTAGTCACGGTGTCTCGGTTATTGGCGATTTAAGCAAAGAATCCGACAGTATTGGCGGAGTACTGGATGTGATCCGCAGCATTGCTGAGCAAACCAACCTGCTGGCACTGAATGCGGCTATTGAAGCGGCGCGCGCCGGCGAAGCGGGTCGTGGTTTTGCGGTGGTTGCAGATGAAGTGCGTACTCTGGCCAGCCGCACCCAACAAAGTACCCAGGAAATTCAGCAGATGATCCAGCGGCTGCAAGCCGGTATTAAGGGCGCCATTGATCTGATCAGCCGGTTAAAACAAAGCAGCCAAAGTAGTGTTGACGAGATCCGGCAGGTCGAACTGGCGCTGAATCAAATCAGTAGTGCAGTTAATACTATTAATAATATGAATGCGCAGATCGCCACAGCCGCCGAAGAACAAACCCATGTTTCCGGCGCCATTAATGAGAACGTACATCAAATTGTGGCGGTAACCGAAGAAACGGCTGAAGGGACGCGGCGCGCTTCCAGCACCAGTGAGCGCTTAAACGCCCTGGCTTCAGAATTGGATGTATTAGTAGGTAATTATAAGGTTTGAGCCCTTCGGTCACGATAATTTGAATACTAGATTAGTTTACGCCTTATAGTATGAGAAAATGCCAATCAGTTAGTCTGGTTGGCATTTTTATTATAAGTTACGCGCCACCAGGCCCTGGTCTGATACTAAAAAAAAGCCCCCGCCGGAGCGGGGACTTAGATTGTTTTAACCACGCTTTTACTTGTGCTTAGTTAGCGCGGATCTCTAACAAGGTTGACCCACGCTCAGTGCCATTGGCATCCCTGAACGACATCACGCCCATGTAAGGCAGCGTTGAGCGCTGCAAGGTACGGGTATTCAGTGTTATGTTGTTATAACGACCGTTTACCGCGCGGGTCGGGGCCAGGATCTGTGACGTTACATTATCATTTTGGTCAACTATCCACATTGGGATGGTGTAGGTAACCTGGCTTGCACCCTTCAAATCCCGCGGGTGAACCCAAACGATATAGAAGTTACGGGCTGCAACATCTGCTGCCGGAGCTGGATCACGTAATACAATATCTTCAAAGCCACTGTCACTGGTAGACGATGCTACAAATGCACAGCTATTATTGATACAGCGATATACATACAGGTCCAGAATCGCACCTGGTACATCTGCCAGGCCTTCGTTTAACATAAAGCGAGCCACCCGAGTACCTGCCGGAATTAACACAGTATGGGTGCCAAGGCTTGGATCGTTAAACTGGAAGGTGCGATCCGGATCTTGTGGGATGGTGCGCGTACCACCAAACGGAGCTGCAAGACCAACCTTGGTTGTTGAGGTATTACCGGTGTAGTTAAACAGCACAGGGAAGGTTACCCGACCAGAACTGGCCGCAACCTGAGCTGAAATCACTGCAGGTGCCTCCAATAATGGTGGCTCAATGGCGCGGATAGCGATTGGGCTACGTACTTCATAGGTACCGTTACTTAAGGTCAGAGCACCGAAACGCCAGCTGTTATAAACTGTGGTAGCCGTTGTGCGGAAACGTACTGCATAACGTGCGATACCGTTGGCAGGCACGCTCAGTGAGTTACTCTCAATCCACTGACCATTTGCTAATACCAGAGGTGTGGCAGTAATTCCTGCCGGCGCGTTAACACTAATATTGTAAACAGAGGCAACACCCGATACGTCTTTTACCTCTCTATACACTACCCGATTGCGATCTAACTGACCAATGCCAATAGAGGGCAGGTTCAACTGGCTTGCTTCGAAGCTATAACCGGCGTTAGCGTAGGTATCACAGCTAAAGCCAGTGGCATTCTGCACGAAGGCTCTGGCGTTCAGGCCGCACAGGAAAGCGTAGTAATGCGCTGCGCTAACATCATAGACCAGACCTGGATTGGCAGCACTGGCTGGTACCGCGTGCCCTGCACCAAAGTCGAAAGGATCAGCTGCAGTTACACCATTTTCCTTAGTTACATTTTGCCGTGCAGTAGTCATTAAGGCTGATTTAATCATCGCCGGAGACCATTCAGGATTTGCGCCACGAAGTAAAGCCGCCATACCAGCAATATGCGGGCTGGACATCGAAGTTCCTTGCAGATAGACAAAGGGAACATTCGGGCGAGTTAACAACGGGCCCTCAGAGGCGGCTGCCAGAATGCGAACGCCAGGAGCAGTAATATCGGGTTTGATAATATCTGCTGAAGCCAGGTTAGCACCACGCGAAGAGAAGGAGGCCATAATGTTACCAACTTCAGTACGCTGTTGCAGGGCTCCCGGAGCCAGGCGAGCGCTAACGGTTTCGCCGCTGTTGATAGCACTCAGAATCGTCTGGCCATTCGCCAAAGAGATCATCACGCCTGGAATATTAAAACGACCCGTGCCGCCCATGACAATAGGAGCGGTACCGTCACTATTGATCACGATAGCACCAACTGCGCCTGCAGCTTGAGCTGCGGCTAGTTTAATATCAAAGCCGCAGGTACCACGCTGCATAACAACCAATTTACCGGCCAGAGCTGCGCTATTAGTCAGTGCAGTACAGGCTAAAATTGGATTGGCAACAGCTAAATCAGCCTGAACCGGGCTAATTGTCGATAGTGGCACTGTGGTCGAAGCTTCAACTGCCTGGTAATTGCCAGCTGCTGCTCCGCTTAATACCGAAAAATTCGTTGAGCCAGCGACAAAAGAAGTACCGTCATAAGTTGAAGCGGCAACGCTCATTACCCATGGGGCAGGTGTACCCACGGTGCCAGCGCCCGGACCACTATTACCGGCTGACACAGAGACAAAAACACCGGCTTGAGTTGCGCGAAGTTTTGCGGCTGCTGCTATCGTAGTCAGGCTTGTTGTACTGCCACTGATTGAGTAGTTGATAACATCGACACCATCCGCTACTGCGGCATCAATCGCAGCCATGGTATCACCGCCAAAGCAACCCCGCTCAGCAACGCCACTCGGACTGGTGTAACTGCTATTCCAGCAAGCTTTGTAGGCGGCGATACGTGCACGCGGAGCGATACCCGTTACAAAGCCAGCAGGCTGGCCGTCAATAATAGCTTGCACCCGCTCGTTACCCGCCGCTGTGGCAGCAACGTGAGTACCGTGGTTATCTGCATCCCGGGGTGAGCGATATTCACCTGGCTGTAAATTATAAACAGAGGTAAAGGCTTGGTTGAAAAAGCGCGCGCCAATTAATTTATTATTACAGCTAAAGGTTGCATCCTGACCTGAATCACAAGTACCGGTGAATTTTTCCAGCAATGAATAAGTACCGTCATCAGCAAAGCTTGGATTCTCAGGCCAAATACCGGAATCGATAATACCAATAACGACGTCTTCGCCTTTCACTCCAAGGGTATGCTGACCATTTGCACCGTTTAAACCAAGGAATTCAGGTGTGTTTGCGGTATCCAGTTGCATTGGTTCATCCAGCCAGATTCCAATAACATCAGGATGTTGTTGTAAGCGCTGAGCCTCGTCAGCAGTTAACACTGCAGAAAACCCGTTAAAGGTGTGTGTGAAAGAATGCAGGATATTGCTGATGCCTTGTTGTTCAGCCAACTGCTGATGGAACTGTCTTACCCGTTCATTATAGGCCTGCATAGCGGGTGATTGGGCATTGTACATATTGCCCGCCGCCAGTTGGTTGTTAGGTGCCAGCTCGCCTAAATTTACCGCTTGCTCAACGCCAGTCAGACCTTTAACCTGAATAATATAGGGAGCCTTGGTTGCTGAAAGCTCAGACAATTGAAGTTCGCTGGTATCAACGCTGATCTCAAACGGGTTGGCAGCAAGGTTAGGGTTGGCAACAACGCTGCCGATTGAGCAGGTTGCTATCACAGACAAGCTCAATAGCTTGATTTTAGTATTAAGTTTTTTTGTTAGCATTATTTTTATTTCTCATTATTAAGATCGTACTTAGCTTTAGCACCAACTTGAATAACTATGCTAAAAAAACACCTTTATAGTTAACTGTAAAGAAAACTGACAGCTATATGATGTTTTTCGGCAAGTGTTTAAATTGGTGTAATAAAAGCTGACAGTATTAACGCTTTGCTGTGTAGCTACGACGAGTCTTTGCTAAACCAATCATCCCTAACAACAATAAAGCCAGTGTGGCGGGAGCCGGTACGGGTAGCCGCGCATTACCAAGAGAGATCTCAATAACACCTAATGAGCTGCCTGCTGAAATGTCCATAAAACCAAAATCATCAGCAAAAAAGAGTTGGTAGCTGATGTTGTTGAACTCATCCAGGACTTCGAAGGTTAAAAAAGACAGGCCTTGTTTCAGATTGCTCATCGAAAACTCAGCATAAAATAAATCGCTCATTTGCTGAACAAAACTTGTTCCAAATAACGTCAACTCAAACCAGGCTTCGACCTCAAATTTATCAACATCAAATTCAAACGCCTCTAGCACATTGATGCTGACAGAACCTATTAAGGCTTTATTGCTACCTTCAACTTCATAGATATCCTGACTAAGGATCAGAGAAGCGTGAGCAGAAGGTTGGAACAATACAAAGGACCCGGCTAAAAGCAGTAGCGCAGAAAAAAACTTCTTCATTAATTCGTACTCCTGGATTATTAATGTTTATTATAAATTATGCATTTTTATGCAGTTTGAGAGTAACTGCACTGCAAAATCCAGGATGCACGCTTCATGCCAGCTCATTAACAGCAAGGTCAACTCTGTTAATAATTAAGCGGTTTTCTTTATTCTTTTAACCTAGAACGGATGGTGCGGAACCTATTCTTTTGGTGGGGCTACAGCATCTGCTACCTGAACTAGCTACAGGTTGCAGATGCTGAATACTAACGGTAAGGATTGCGTGATAACTTTGTGAACTGGCTAAGGATGATGATAGTAGCTGTTAAACTATAGGTAAACATAATCAGTCGGCTCCAGGCCGCCATGCTTAAACCGGCAAATTGCCAGTCCACACCACCACAGGTGCCGGTAACCTCAAATACTGCAGGCAGCCACTTATCTAACGCCAACCAGGTTGGAAAATCCGCAAATAAGGCACAGGTCGTAAAGCCTCCTCCGGCCAGGATTTGTTCGATATTTACCAGCTCCTGCGCCTGATACAGGCCATACAAAGCGCTACCCAGCCATAAGCTCAGTGTGGCAAACCTCAGCATTGCGTTGCGAGGTGCCAGTAACGCCAGTAACGCCGCCATTAAAATACCGGCAAAAGCAACCCGGATATAGATACATTTAATGCAAGGCTGATAATTTAATGCGTACTGGAAATACAGCCCGGTTAGCTCCATAGCCAGAGCGGTTAGCGCTAACAGCAACCAGGGCCAGCGTTGCATCGATAAGGATTTCAGTGTTTTAAACATGGTATGACGATCTGTTATTGTTGTTTTGCTGGCTAATCTAAAGGATTTCAACAAAATACACAATGCAAGCCGAAGGGCAGTGGCAAGCTGGCAAGCTATTTTTACAAGCTGACTTGTTAATGGCATCGGCTCTGGTACAATCAGTTCCAATTAAATAAGAATACTCAATGACACGGATAACGGTGCATGACCAATCTGATTAAAGCGCAAAGCCCGGCGGGTTTTGCCGAAGAATATATCGTCGATTCCATTTGGAACGGCAAATTTGCCCCGGGTTCTATTTTACCGGCAGAGCGCGAGCTCTCCGAATTAATTGGTGTTACCCGTACCACGCTACGTGAAGTATTACAGCGGCTGGCGCGTGATGGCTGGTTGACTATTCAGCATGGTAAACCCACTAAAGTAAATAACTTTTGGGAAACCTCAGGCCTGAATATTTTGGAAACCCTAGCCCGGCTGGACGAAGAGCGGATGCCGGATCTGGTCGACGAGCTGTTATCTGCCCGGACTAATATCAGTGCGATTTATATTCGCGGCGCCATTAAAACCCATCAACAACAGGTCATTGATGTCCTTACCGGTGCTGAGCAGTTGGAAGATACAGCCGAAGCCTTTGCTGATTTTGACTATAACCTGAACCATGAATTGGCTTTACATTCGTCAAACCGGATCTATGTGCTGATTTTAAATGGTTTCCGTGGTTTGTATAACAAAATTGCCCGCTTTTACTTTTCCAGTCCGGCGGCGCGGGAACTGGCCCGCCAGTACTATCAGCAATTAAAAGCCCTGGCGCAAACCGGCAAGCATGATGATGTGGTGATGACAGTGCGTAAATATGGTATTGACAGCGGTAAGATCTGGTCTGAACTGCGGCCGACCATTCCGCGCGATCTGATGGAATAAGCCAAGTTAGGCTAAGATAAAAGCCGCAGCCCGCTCTGCGGCTTTTTTTATACCTGCACTGGGCTGACTACACTTTTTGATATAAGATATTCCCAATTGTTATAAGTGAGTCCTTAGCGGAGCCCAAGATGTCAGCAGATGCCATGACCTGCCGGAAAGTCAGTGAGATCTATCTGGATAACAACGCCACCACGGCGGTGCTACCCGGCGCGGCAGATGCCGTGTTGCAATGTATGCAACAGGATTTTGGTAATCCCAGCAGCACGCACAGTACCGGCATTAAAGCCAAGGCGTTGTTAGAGCACAGCCGCAAGCTGGCGCGCCAATTATTGGGCGCTGATAACGGCGACATTATCTTTACCTCAGGCGCTACCGAAGGCATCCAAACCTCAGTGCTGTCGGCATTGCTGGCGATCCGTGAGCGCGGCTTGGCGGGGCCTGACACCCTGTTACTCTATGGCGCAACCGAACACAAGGCGGTGCCGGAGAGTCTGAAACACTGGAATTGCCTACTACAACTTAATGCCAGTATCCGTGCCATCCCGGTACTTATCAATGGCCTGCTCGACTTAGAGGCGCTGGCAGAGCTGCTGCCAAAAGCGGCTCTGGTCTGTACTATGGCTGCCAATAACGAAACCGGTGTGCCGCAGGATTTGCAGGCGATTGAGCAGTTGTTGAACCAGCATAATGCTGATGCTTACTGGTTGGTTGATTGTGTACAGGCGCTGGGCAAAATGCCGCTCAATTTGGCGGCAAGCCGCATTGATTATGCGCCCTTTAGTGGTCATAAACTTTATGCCCCCAAAGGCATCGGCTTTTTATATGTGCGCAAAGGGGCACCTTATCAGCCACTGATCACAGGTGGTGGCCAGGAAGGTGGCTTACGCTCTGGTACCGAAAACCTGCCGGGTATTGCTGCGCTAAACTATATCTTTCAGCAATTGCTGGATCCCGAACACAGCATCTTTGTCGGTAGCAACCAACTTTATCAATACCGCGAACAACTCTTAGCGGCACTACGTCAGTTATTTCCGGCACTGGTGCTAAACAGCGATTTACCGCAGGCACTGCCAACCACGTTAAACTTCTCGGTCCCCGGCTTTTTTGCCAAAGATATTCTGGATCTATTCGACGCTGCCGGTATTCGGGTCAGCTCAGGATCGGCTTGTAGTTCCAAAGTCACAGGTAGCTTTGTGCTGGATGCGATGGGGCTGGAGCGCTGGCGCAGTGAGGGGGCGATCCGCTTATCCTTTGGGCCGGCGTTTAGTCAGGCCGAATGTGAGCAAGCCTGTCAACGCATCCTCAGCCTGGTGCCGGTGGTCAAGCAACATGGCCTGGTATTAACAGATGGCGATCCGTTGAATATACCGACCAGCAGCGGCCTGTATCAGTTTAAACATGATGCCTGCTGCAGTTATTTACTGCTGTGTCAGCAAAGCCGGCAAGCCCTGATTATTGATCCGGTGCTGGCGCTGACCGAGCGTTTATCGAATATTGTTCAAAGCCGCGGCCTAAAGCTGGTCGCCGTGCTGGAAACCCATATTCACCAGCAAGCCGGACAAGCTGCGCTGCTGTTACGTCAACTCTTTAGCGGCCAACAGTTTGATCAAACCGGTTGGCCGCAGGATCAACAACAGTTGCACATCGGCCCCTACCAGTTAAGCCGTATCGCCACACCCGGCCATAGTCCACTGGCCTATAGCCTGTTGCTAAAACAAGCTGGTGAGCTGAAAGCCGCCTTTGTCGGCGATCTGCTATTACCCGGCGGCATTGGCCGCACCGATCTGGCAGGTGGCGATGCGCTGATGTTACAACACAGCCTGCAACAGCTGGCGGCTCAGCTTTACCCCGAAACCTTGCTGTTTTCCAGTCATGATTATGCACAGCGCTTTGTCACCCGTTTAAGTCTGGCGCTACAGGAAAGCCCGCTGCTGGAAAGCCTATTGGCCGGCGCACCGCAGCAACAATGGCAGCAGGTGTTAAATCAGCAATGTTGGCAGTTGCAGCAAGCCAGCAGTCACCTGTGTGGCTATGTTGAAGTGGCTAACGACGATGCCATTGCCTTACTGCAGTCGGCACAGCTGCCAGACTTATTAGCAGAACCTGGTTTGGTCGTGCTGGATGTGCGTGAGCCCTATGAGCAGAGCGCAGGCGCCCTAAGCCGCTATTTACCGGTTAAGGCTGAAGTGCTCGAAGTACCCTTGTCCCGGCTTTGCGACGCAGTATTGCAACAACAGTTACAACCAGAGCAGAGCTTATTACTGGTTTGTCGCAGTGGTAATCGCAGCTTGCTGGCGGCACGGGTGCTGCGGCGCCTCGGTTTTAGCAAATTGTGGAATCTGCAGGGTGGGGTGGCATTACTCAGTTAGTGCTGCCACCACTTAGTAAAAAAAACGCCGGCAGAGCCGGCGCAAACATGCTGCATCAGGTAAACCGTTAATAGAAAAACTGCTGTAATGGGTTCAGTAACCGTACCAAACCCTTGTTAAATTTCAGTGGCGCGCTTAACACCGACAGGCATAAACAGTCTTCATCAGCCCGGGTATGCGGCGTATGGGTGTCGGCTGGGGTGTTGATTAACAAGTCCCCGGCACCATACTCGCCATTTTCATCACAAATCGTGCCGCTTAGTACCAGTGTCATTTCCAGACCCAAGTGGGTATGGTTCGGAATTTCTGTGCCCTTATCAATATACAATAACGACACATGCATCTTATCGCCCGCCGGTAACTTGGCGGTGGCAATACCACCAAGCTGCAGCCACTTGCCCTGCTGCTCAGCCAGGCGGCTTAGCGCGCGCGGAATAGCAAACTCACGACCGTTGATCTGAACTTTTACCAGTTCGCGAGCCGCTTTCTGCCGTGGCTTATCAAGCTGAGGCTGCCCGGTGATTTCCGCCAGCAGCGCGCTAAAATCGTCAGTGTCGTCCTGCTCAAGCGGCATACTCGCTAACACATCAGCCTGGTCGTTATGAATATCCTGACAAACACGCTGACAATGCGGGCACAAATCAATATGAGTGGCTACGGCAAGAGCCACATCAGCCGACAGAGTGCCGGCAACATATTGTTCCATTAACATCATGCCGGGATGGTATTTAACTGCGTGTGTCATCTAATGCCTCTCTTAAACGGTCTAACGCCAACCGGATCCGTGATTTAACGGTACCCAGCGGGATGTCGAGCTCTTCTGCTACTTCCTGATGTGATTTTTCTTCCAGATAAACTTTTTGCATTACCAGCCGCTGTGCGACAGGTAAGGCATCAAAAAACGGTGCCAGCTTTTCGCTGAGTAACATGGTTTCCCACTGATCGGTGGCGGACTCTTCCAGCTCCGGATAATCACCGTCGGCCCACAGATCGTCCGCACTAATGTCATCTTTACGACTCTGCTTTTTGCGCAGCATGTCAAAGCGTACATTACGGGCAATGGTAAAAATCCAGGTTGAAGCACAGCCACGACTGGGATCAAATAAGCGGGCTTTCTTCCAAACGTTTAACATGGTGTCCTGCACCATCTCCAGCGCCTGTTGTTCGTTACCGAACATTTTCATACCAAAGGCTTTTAACCGTGGCGCAAAATAATTAAACAACTCCGCATAAGCCGATTTATCGGCGTGCAAGGCAACAAAGGTCAAGGCATCTTCCCATTGACCGGTGCGGATATGTGGCTCGGCGCTCTCGGCACTGATAGTCATTCGGTCTGGCATCCTCGTGGTCGTCCCCGAGTGCTCATGATGCCCTGTCAGCACGGTAGAATCCAACATAATTCGTTTTCCTGGTATGGCCAGTAGCTGTTCTAATGGGTTCCTGATGTTTTACGCGGCCTGACACTGAGTAGATTGATTTTTTATCAATCAATAAATCGAACATAAACAGCAAAATTATCGGATTTTTTTTCTAAAAAATCTAAGTAAACTAGCTTTATTGGATTAGCCAAAGGAGGCAACGATGAAAAACATTCTGGTAATTAATAGCTCAATCAGCGGTAGCAATGGTAACTCTAACAAGCTGGTGCAGTTTTTACTGGCACAGCTGTCTGGCGCCCAGGTAACGGAAATTGATTTAAATGCACAGCCGTTGCCGCATCTGGAAATGAGCGAAATCGGCGCCTGGATGACACCAGCCGCCGAGCGCAGCAGCGAGCAACAAGTACTGGCGGCTTATTCAGATGAATTGATTGCTAAAGTTGAAGCGGCAGATGCCATCGTCTTTGGTGTGCCGATGTATAACTTCGCGCTGCCAAGCCAGTTAAAAGCCTTGTTAGATCGCCTGGCTCGTGCCGGTGTCACCTTTAAATACACCGAAACTGGCCCGGTTGGCTTGTTAAAAGATAAGCCAGTGATCTTCGCTCTGGCCCGCGGTGGTATTTATGCCAATACGCCGGCTGACTCTCAGGTACCGTTCCTGAAAACCTTCTTTAACTTTATCGGCCTGACCCAGCTGCATTTTGTGTATGCGGAAGGCCTGAATATGGGCCCGGAAGCGGCAGAAGAAGGTCTGACAGGCGCACAGCAACAGTTGACCGAACTGGCCAAGCGACTCTTTATCTAACGAGGTTAGCCAACATCGTTATAAAAACTCGCGTTAAGAACGTCCACCAAGCCGGCTCGCGCCGGCTTGGTGCTTTTCGGCGTATCCCTGTTGCATTCAGCCGCATAAGGTTGCGTTCTGTAGGCAGCCTTTGTATAACTGTGCGGTCTTGTCATTAGTAAGAACCAAAACAATGAAAACATTCCGTAAAGCCTTACTCTCACTAAGCTTAACCGCGCTGTGCTGGCATAGCAGCGCTGCGCTGGCCAAAGCCGAACCGCAAACCTGGACTACTGACACCATCAGCGTGCAGCAGGTATTTAGCGCTAACCCAGATATTCGTTTTACCATGGAACAAATCATGGCTGATCCGGATTGGTTGGGCCGTCAGCCGGAAACGGCGTTCTGGTCGCCGGATAGCAGCACCATTTATTACCAGCGTAAACGCGAGGGTAGTGAGTTACGGGATTGGTTTAGCCGCCCCTTGTTAGCCGAGGGCAACGGTGAGCTGGTTAAGCTGGCGCACTGGCATCAGATGGGCGCCTCGCAGCTGGTGTATAACAGTGATCGCAGCAAAGCGGCCTATGTGTTTGAAGGCAATGTGTTTGTGTTGCAAAACGGTGAGTTGCTACAGTTAACCCGCAGCAACAGCAGCCACAGCCGGCCGCAGTTTTTGCTGGATGGTCGCCTGGTGTATCAGCAAGGCTGGGATTTTATCGCTTACGATTTTAATAACGGCAGTCATACTGAGCTCGCCAGCCTGAAGACCGAAGATGCGCCAAAAGCACCAGCCGTGCCTAAAGGCTATCTGGCGCAGGAGCAACACAAGTTGCTGGAGTTTGTCGCGCTGCAACAACGCAACCAGGCAGAGCGCTTTGACGCACAGCAACAATTACGGCAACAAAACGCCAGTTTAGCGCCAGCTGCTATCTATGTTGGTAAAGGCCAGCAAATTGTCGATGCCAGCTTATCACCAGCCGGTACTCATCTGATCCTGGCCAGTCGCAAGCAAAGCAGCCGCAACGAGAAAGACATTATGCCGAACTATATTTCGGCAACCGGCGATATTCTGGCGCAGCCGGTACGGGCCAGGGTAAACGACTTTAAACCTGAGCCACAGAAGCTGATCCTGGTTGATTTACGCGATGGCAGTCAGCATGAACTGAGCTATACCAGTTTACCGGGCTATAACGAAGACGTACTGGCTGACGTTAAAGCAGAAAATGCCAAGGCGCGGGGCGAAACCTATAAGAGTGCCAAGGTGATCCGCGATATTGGTTTAATGACCGATTGGTACTGGAGCCAGAGCGCGCTGCGTTGGCACCCGAATGGTCAGCAGCTGGCGGTCATGTTAAAGGCCTTTGATAACAAAGACCGCTGGATCGCGACTGTTGATCTGGCAGGCAAAAAGTTACAACCACAGCACCGCTTACATGATAAAGCCTGGGTTAACTACGCCTTTAACGACTTTGGCTGGTTAAACAACAGCGAAACCCTGTATTTCCTGTCAGAAGAGAGTGGTTACTCCCATCTGTATACCAAGGGCCTGAAAGATCGTAACCCGAAGAAACTGACTGCCGGCACCTTTGAGGTGAGCAATCCGGTACTGACGCATAATGACCAGTATCTGTATTACACCGCCAACGTCAGCCATCCTGGTATTTACAATGTGTACCGGTTGGCGCTGGCTAACGGACAAATTGAACAGCTGACCAACCTGCTGGGTAGCACCGAGTTTACCTTATCACCGGATGAGCAAAAGTTGTTACTGCGCCATTCTACTAACCTGTTGCCACCTGAGTTGTACGTCGCGGATGCCCGGCCAGGCGCTGAGCTAAAGCAATTAACCAATACCATTTCGGCACAGTTCCGCGAATTACCGCTGGTGGCGCCACAGGTGGTAGCTGTACCGTCCAGCCATGGCAAGCATCCGGTATTTAGCAAGGTCTATCTGCCAGCAGATTATCAGCAGGGTGAAGCGCGCCGGGCAGTGATCTTTAACCACGGTGCCGGCTATCTGCAAAACAGCGATCTGGGTTGGTCGGGTTACTTCCGAGAGTTCTTCTTCCACAACCTGCTGGTACAACAGGGTTATGTAGTGATGGATATGGATTTCCGGGCATCAAAAGGCTATGGCCGTGACTGGCGTACTGCCATTTACCGTCAGATGGGAACACCGGAAATTCAGGATCTGGTCGATGGTGTCGAGTGGCTGGTAAAACATGCCAATGTTGATCGTAAGCGCATCGGTACCTATGGTGGCTCCTACGGTGGCTTTATGACCTTTATGGCGCTGTTTAAAGAGCCTGAGTTGTTCCAGGCCGGGGCGGCACTGCGGCCGGTTAGCGACTGGGCTTATTACAACCACCCTTATACCTCGAATATCCTGAACACGCCGGATATCGATCCTATTGCTTATGAACGCAGTTCACCGATCTACTTTACTCAGGGTCTGAAAAAGCCACTGCTGATCAACGCCCCTATGGTCGATGATAATGTGTTCTTCCAGGATGTGGTGCGTTTGGTACAACGGCTGATTGAGCAGGAAATCATTCACTTTGAAACCGCGATCTATCCGGTGGAGAATCATGGTTTCCGGCAACCGAGCAGCTGGCTGGACGAGTACCGCCGTATCTACAAACTGTTCGAGCAAAACCTCTAATCTCCACCACACTTATCCACAGCACTCCGGTACCGGTCTGAGCTCAGACCCTGAGGTATCCCCACGAAATAGGATGATAAAACAAAGGATTAAATAAATTGGTATAGGAAGGGAACATTCATGGCGCTCGATGATCAGATCTTTCGCCAAAAAAACAATCAGGAATCGCCATGAATGTTCAGCACATCCTAACCAATTTCATTCACGCTGTCACACCTTCTATGCATAGTGCCCGGCGCAAGGCGCTACAAAATATAGTCTTAAGTGCCTCGACCCAGCAGCAACTCACAGTCACTTCGCTTGGGCGGAACCTTGACACGCAAGCCTATGAAAAGCATCGAATAAAAAGTGCTGATCGCCTGCTCTCCAATACGCAACTTTTTTATGAGTTACCGCACATTTATCAGCAACTGGCCCGATATTTTGCAGGTTATCAAGCACAGCCAGTGATTTTGGTCGACTGGTCAGACTTAGAGCCCGGTCAGCAGTTCTTCCTGCTGCGCGCCGCATTGGCATGTGAGGGGCGCTCGATAACCCTTTATGAGGAAGTGCATTCCCTGGCGACTAAAGATAAACCCCAAACTCATCAGCAATTTCTAAGGCGCCTTCACGCAATACTACCGGCAAGCTGCAAGCCGGTTATCGTTACAGACGCCGGATTTCGTGGTCCTTGGTTTAGGCAAGTACTGGATATCGGATGGGA
>NZ_ALAB01000040.1 GCF_000280055.1 Alishewanella aestuarii B11
TCTGTCTTTGGGGCGACGATTACTAGCCAGATGCTTTGATGTCATAGATGAATTGATGGAGGGCATTGATGTCTTCGAGCGACTCCGACAGCATACTTTGGAGTATGCTGTTCGGTGGGAGCCTTAAAATCGTGGGGATCTATCAGGCTCAGACCTGTTCCGGAGTCGCGTCGAACCAGTTGCCGCTGGCACTGACAAAGTCGGTGTCTGCGGTAAAGAGCAGGGGTTGCTGGCTATATGGCTGCTGTAAACGCAGTTCTGCGGCATGCAGCAATAAGCGGGGTGCTGCCGCTGCCTGTTCGGGCGAGGCATAAAAATTATCCCCCAGGATCGGATGGCCCAACGCGGCCAAATGCACTCTTAGCTGATGTGAGCGCCCGGTTACCGGTCTTAGTTCTACTAAACTGCAGTCTTGCCGTACCGCAATACGTTGATAAAAGGTTTGTGCGGGTTTACCAGCAGTATCCACCCGCTGTTTTGGCGCCTGATCCGGATCGGCACTCAGGGGCAGATTAATTTCTCCCGGCTCGGCTGACATCACGCCGGCGACTACCGCCAGATAGCGCTTTTTAACCAGCCGCTCGGCAAATTGCCGTTTTAACTCGCGCTCCGCCTTGCGTCTTAACGCAAACACCACCACGCCTGAGGTACCGAGATCCAGCCGGTGCACCAATAACGCGGTTGGAAATTCGCGTTGTACCCGGCTAAGCACTGAATCGCTAAGCTCTAACGCCCGGCCGGGATTTGTCAGCAAGCCGCTGGGTTTATTCACCACCAGCAGATCTTTATCCTGATACAAAATTGGCAGCGGGCCTGGCGGAGGCTGGTAGAACTGATACATATTCATCTGGAAATCCGAAACTATCCATCATCTTGGCGGCAGCTTAACGGCTTTGGCGCCGCCTGCAAGGCTTTTTTGCCAACAGCCAGGCTAACTTGGTTATAATGCGCTGCTTTGCAGCAAAGGAACCGGATCATGACAGCGGCGTTAGATGAATTGGCAATTTTGCCGGCAACCAACCAGGCCTACCACATCCTGTATCAGGATGAAGCCTTATTGGTGGTTGATAAGCCGACTAAGCTGTTAACTGTGCCGGGCCGGCATCCGGCGAACCGCGACTGCTTGATTAGCCGGGTACAGTGTGAGTTCCCAGGCGCACAGGTGGTGCACCGGCTTGATTACGACACCTCTGGCATAGTGCTGCTGCCGCTGACTAAAAAGGCGCTGTCAGCGCTAAGTAAGCAATTTCAGGCCAGAACTATCAGCAAACTCTATACGGCCCGCGTTGCCGGCCAATTATCTGCTGCTGCCGGAGAAATTAATTTGCCAATTGCGCCAGACGCTGAGCGCCGGCCACTGTATAAGATTTGTCAGCTAACGGGTAAGCCTTCATTAACACGTTATCGTGTGCTGGACTACCGGGCAGGGGACAACAGTACTTTAGTGGAGCTGGAGCCGGTAACAGGTCGCTCGCATCAGCTGCGCTTGCATTTGGCCGCTATTGGCCATCCAATTCTGGGTGACAGCTTATATGCGCCAATCGACATCGCTGGTGCCTCCTGCCGTTTGTTACTGCATGCCACAGTTATCGAGTTTGTCCATCCACTGACGGGCAAATTACTACAACTGCAGACGCCGGTATCTTTCTAGTCGCGTCTGGCGCGCAATAACACATTGATACCACTGGCGTTGGGGTAAAGACGGATTGTCCAGTCCAGAGAACTATCAGGCAACTGGCACGTCAGATACTCGGCTTGTTGCTGGATAAAGCTGCGCTGGATTGCTGCGGTCAAAACACTAAAATCTTTGCCCGGCCGATAAAAGACTTCGTTTAAGGATTTGCCGAGTAATGGATTCTTGGATGCGCGCAACAAGTCTAATGCTTGCTGGTTGATAAAGGTGAGATTCAGTTGTTGATCCAGGCTTAAAAACGCATCGGAAATCTCATCCAGGGTCTGGAATAGCGCCAGTCGTAGTTGATCCGAGTGCTGCCAGAGCTTTTTCTGCTCACTGATATCCATCGCAGAACCAAACCAATATAGCACTTCGCCTTGTTCGTTAAAGATGGGTATGGCCGAGGTCAGATGCCAGATATATTGGCCATCTGCGCGTAAAATGCGAAATTCGATTTTGTAGGGAGCTTTATTGGCGACACATTGTTGCCAGTAACTGAGCACCGGTTGTTGATCGTCCGGGTGCAGAATAGCCAGCCAATCGGCAATAATCGTTTGGGTGTCACGGCCACAAAACTGGGCGAAGGTTTCCGAGGCAAAATCGACCTGACCCTCAGCGGTGGCAGTCCAAACTTTTACTGGCAGGCTATCGGCTAATTGCTGAAAGCGACGTTGCTGCTGCGCGAACCGACTGGCTTCATCATGATGATGTTGAATATTCTGCAAAATGCCGCGTACCAGATCCGGATCGGCCGGATCCTGGTAACTGATGATCCTAACCCAAAGTGGCTGCTGACACTCCTGCTGTAATTTGCACTCCAGCATCTCCGGTTCGCTGCTACTGCCGGCCTGTTCCAGTTGCAGAGATAATTTGTTTCGATTGGCACTGTCAAAGCAATACACAAATTGGGCCAGAGTAATTTCCGTCAGGTTTACGCCCAGCAACTGTTGGCTTGGCAAGTCAAGCCGCACCATTTTCCGATGATTATCCAGCCACCAATGGCTTAATCCGGTGACCTTGTTTGCCAGCTCTAAATCCTGCTGGGTTTGATTAACCTGATGTTGTTGCCGCAGTTGTGACTCGCGAAACGCCATCGCCTGCATACTTAACCACCAGAGTAGGATGATCGACAAACAGGATACAGTGCGGTTCGCAATAACATAAAACGTAGAAAATTCTGCTGGCGCATTAGGAGCAATAAAAAAGCCCAGCCAAACGGCAAGCAAGGCGAAGCCAGCCGTGCTATGTAACAGCAGTCGATTGGCACTCAGACCCGCCAGAGCAACCAAGGGGGTGTACAAAATACCATGGGCAAAGCCGAGTTGAGTCATGCTGTCACTAAGTAACACCAGCAGTAGTGTAATACTGAGAAACCAGCTTGCGGCGGCACTATGCTGCATAAAATTGAGCAGTTTCGGCATCAGCATCCTTGAGTATCCAGCAAAGCAGTACTAATGCGGTTTACGCACAGAAATTGTCGATAGTTGACTGTCGGCTGAAAATTTTTTTGCTTAAAGCATGTTAATCTCCTGCTCAAGGTATAACACAAAGTCCGGTAAAGCCCCAAGGTTTCGTTGCGTTAGTGTTATTTTTTAATGATTTTATTGTACGTCTCGCTTTGAGAGTAATTGCGAACAGGAGCAGAACCTAATGTTAAATTTATTACTCTTCCCCGTTGTCGCCATAGCTCTGACCGCCAACACCGCTACGGTGAGCTGGCAGGACCACGCCAGCATGCCGTTACCGGTACAGGAAATTTATCCGGTGTTACATCAAAACACTATCGTCGTAGCCGGTGGCCTGAGCAGCGAACTCAGTGGTAGTGCTGCACCAGTCACCGCAGGGGTACATCAGTATTCATTGAGTTCACAGCGTTGGCAGGATGGCATCGCCTTACCCGAGCCACGGCATCACAGCCATCTGGTGTCGGTGGCAGGTAAGTTGTTTTCACTCGGCGGTTTTGTTGTTACCGAGCAAGGTTGGTGGACTAACAGTCGGGATATTCTGTTGCTGGATGAAACAGCAGGCCAATGGCAAAAGGTCGCCGAATTACCGGCGCCACTTAGCGAAGCTGTGGCGACCGTTATCGCTGAGCAGGTGCATATTGCCAGCGGCCGCACCGCGACTGATGCTAACAATGGCCAATGGCGCGACAATACCGATGTTAGCTGGCACTGGGTGTTGGACCCGCACAGTTATCAGATCCGTGAGGCTGCGCCAGTGCCAACAGCACGTAATAGTGCTGCTGCTGCCTTACTGAATGGCCGTTGGCATCTGGTGGGAGGGCGCACTGTCGCAGACGGCAATCTGGCGGTACATGAAGTGTTTGATCCCGTAGCTAACAGCTGGAAACAACTGGCACCGCTGCCACAGGCACAGGCTGGTCTGGCGGCAGCGGTAGTGGGGGATAGCTTACTGGTGTTTGGCGGTGAGCATTTTAATGCCGGAGGCGGCGTCTTTGACAAGGTTTGGCAGTACCTACCCGCTGAAGATCGCTGGCAGGTACTGACCACCTTACCGATAGCGCGTCATGGCCATGGAGCTGTGGTCGTGGGTGAGCATGTCTATGTGATTGGCGGTGCAGCAGAGGCAGGTTTAAAGGCTACGCTGGGAAAATTGCAACGCTTAACGGTAACGACAAAAACGGCGCACTAAACCTAAAAACTAAACCTGCACATTAATATTTAAACCGCTACTTGGCGCCAGAGGGCGTGCGATCAAACTAAAGGGGGTTGCTGCATTGTTGCCTGATACCGAGACCGTAGTGGTTGGGTTAGGTTGAGTTTCTGAGTCAGTTTGCTGCTCAGCGTCGTCCTGCGGTGCGCTCTCCGACGCTGCGGTGCGATCCAAGGCTGAGTTTAAGCGTTCAGTTCGTTGTTGCTGACTCTCCGTCAAGCGATCCGCGGCAGCCAGATTTTGTTGCAACAGGTTCGCGCGGTTAGCTGACTCAGTCGCTTCAGAATCCAGTTCGCGCGCCTGTTGCTGCGCAGCTCTGGCTTCACGCCGTTTGGCGGCAGCCTGTTGCTCCAGTGCTTGCGCTTGTTGTTCGGCTTGCTGAGCTTGCCGCTCGGTTTGTTGGCGTAATAATGCAGTAACCGGAAAACCTGCACGTGCAATGGCGGACGTCATACGGTGATTCCTCGTTAAACTCCAACTAGCCGTAGAAATTATCAATCCTAGCCTGGAAATTGTAGCTTAGATTTGCTCAAAAAACCAACAGCTCGGCGCTTGTGACACTCGTCGGCGACACTGCTTGTCGCGGTGACCTGCCGGTTTATCTGGTTTTACCAGAGTAGTTTTTTTTCTACCTCAACCAACAGCATCACCAGTAAAGCCGCGCCAAGCGACCATAACCAGTGTTGCAGGCTAAGGGGCTGGGTGCCAAACCACAATTGCAGCAGCGGACTGTAGACAAAGGCCAGCTGTAACAACACCAGTATGCCGATCGCCAGCCAGGCAATGCGGTTGGTAAATAGCAGTGTGGGTTTAAGGCTAAAGTTATTCAGATGCCGGCTGTTTAGCAAGTAACCGGCCTGCGCCACCACCAGTGCCGTTACTGTTACCGTGCGGGCAGTCGCCAGATCCAGGCCCTGTGCTAATGCCAGCTGAAATAATGCCATGGCACTGCCGCCAATTAATAAGGATACCAGGGCTATGCGGCGCAAAAAGGCAGCACTTAACAACGCTGCGCTGCTTTGTCGCGGCGGGCGCTGCATCACACCCGGCTCGGCCGGTTCAAACGCCAGTGCCAGTGCCAGGGTAATGGCCACCACCATATTTACCCATAAAATTTGTACCGGTGTCAGCGGCAGCGTCAGGCCAAATAACACCGCACAAAGCATTACCAAGCCCTGAGCGCCGTTGGTCGGCAGAATAAATAAAATGGCTTTACGCAGGTTATCGTAAATAGTGCGTCCCTCTGCGACAGCTGCCGCTATGGTGCTAAAGTTATCGTCAGCCAGCACAATATCCGCGGCTTCTTTACTGGCCTCCGAGCCCTTAATACCCATCGCCACGCCGACATCAGCCTGTTTTAATGCCGGCGCATCATTTACACCATCGCCGGTCATTGCCACCACTTCGCCCTGTTGCTGCAGCGCCTGTACCAGCCGCAATTTATGCTCCGGGCTGGTACGGGCAAAAATATCGCCCGCCAATGCCATTTGTTGTAGCTGTTCGCTGCTGGCTTGCTCCAGTTGTTGCCCGGTATAGACCTGTAACGTGGCATCGGCCGCTAAACCCATCTCCCGACCAATGGCTTCTGCCGTACCGGCATGATCGCCGGTGATCATTTTTACCCGGATCCCGGCGGCCCGACAGGCGGCAATAGCGCTAATGGCTTCCGGGCGCGGCGGGTCGATAATACCAATCAGGCCATAAAAGCAAAGCCCGGTTAGATCGCTAAGCCCCAGTTCGGTTTGTTCGGTATCACGGCCGGCAGCGGCCAGCACCCTTAGCCCTTGCGAGCTCAATAGATTAAGTTGCTGCTGCCAGAATACCTCATTTAATGGCTCGGTTTGCCCCTGGGCATTCAGCTGTACCGAACAGCGTGGCAATAAGCGATCTGGCGCGCCTTTTAACAGCAACTGCCGGCTGCCGTTGCGGTGTTGCTCCAGACTGGCCATAAATTTATTTTCTGACTCAAACGGGATCACCGCTAAGCGCTGATGTTGTTCCCGTTCAAAGCCGGCTTTTTCCGCCAGACAAAGCAGGGCGCCCTCGGTAGGTTCGCCATGTACCAGCCACTGGCCGTCTTTTTCCACCAGCTGACTATCGTTGGCTACGGCGATCACTTCAATTAACGCCGCCAATGCCGGATGTGCTGCCAGGTTAACTGGTTCTTCTGCAAAGCGCAGTTCACCCTGCGGCTGATAACCGACGCCGCTAATCTGATATTGGCCTTGCGCGGTGACGACTTCTTTGGCTGTCATTTCGTTGCGAGTTAGGGTGCCGGTTTTATCCGAGCAAATCACCGTTACCGCGCCCAGGGTTTCCACTGCATTTAAGCGCCGGGTAATGGCTTTGCGATCCGCCATTTGTTTTACCCCCAGCGCCAGCGTAATGGTCAGAATAGCCGGCAATCCCTCCGGGATAGCCGCTACCGCAAAACCAATCGCAGCCAGAAACACTTCGGCATGGCTATAGTCGTGCAGTAACATGCCGACAGCCAGCATTAACAGCGCCAGTAATGCAATCACCAGCGCCAGATAGCGGCCAAACTGGTTCATTTGCCGGGTGAGCGGTGTGGTAATGCCCTGAACCTCGGATAACAGCTGGTTGATTTGACCAATTTCCGTTGCCGCACCGATGGCGGTCACCACGGCGATACCGCGCCCTGACGTCACCAGGGTGCCGGAAAAGGCCAGACAACTGCGATCGCCAAGTGCCGCATCCAGCGCAACTGGCTCGGTTTGTTTGGCTACCGGCTGCGATTCTCCGGTGAGCGCCGACTCTTCAATCCGCAGCTCAGTGCTATCCAACAAGCGTAAGTCGGCCGGAACCAGATCCCCAGAGCGGATCTTTACCACATCGCCCGGCACCAGCTGCTCGGCCGGCACTTGCTGCCACTGGCCATCGCGACAGACATTGGCATGCACCGACAACATCTGGCGGATCCCGGCCAAAGCCTGTTCGGCCTTACCTTCCTGAATAAAGCCGATAATGGCATTAATAATCACCACCGCCAGAATCACTGCGGTGTCCAGCCAGTGGCCGAGCAGGGCGGTAACCGCTGCTGAGAATAACAGTACGTAGATCAGGGTGTCATGAAAGTGTTTAAAAAAGCGATACCACAGTGAGGGGCCAGCCGCCTGTGGCAGCAGGTTAGGGCCGTATTGCGCTGCCCGGTGTTGTGCTTGCGCTGCGGTTAAACCCTGCTCAGCGCTATTAAGTGTCGCCAGCACCTGATTAGCGCTCAGGCTGTGAGCGTTAACAGGTGCTGCCGTTTTTGGCTTGCCGGTCGCCATAATATTGTTCCTTTTTTCACCAATTACACACAGTATGCCAGAAAAAGGCAGTCATCGACCTGCGCTGCATCAAACATTTATCCACAGCACTATATGAACGCCTCCTTTGCAAGGGTTTTTAACGTGTGCTGAGTTTGGATGGGCTGCGGCACTATATCCGGTCTTATTAATGCGGGGCGCGCCCCCGCTGACCCTAATGATTTCCGCGACTTTAGCTCTAACACTCCGGACGGTATTTAAACCCATGCAGTGGACAGATTACTAAAGTATGGTCTTACCAATTTTCATCACACGTCAGGCGCCCTGACAAACGGTTGCGAACGTTTTCGCGCTAAACAGTTTTACATCATTTATCGTTAATCATTATGGTTAACCGGCTTAGATTAACTCACCTGTGAGTACAGATTCTCGTCATACTCGACGTCTTTGCTTAACAATGCCCAAACAACTCTGGCTGTTTTATTGGCTAACGCCAGAAGTACCACATTCTTTGGTCGGCGAATAAGTAGCCCCTGCAACCACTCACTTGGATGCTTATTATGTGTGATGGCTGAGCGGGCGCCGTGTACCAATAAAGTCCGCACATAGGTATCGCCACGTTTGCTAATACCATGAAGCTTTA
>NZ_ALAB01000041.1 GCF_000280055.1 Alishewanella aestuarii B11
AGCCGGAGGTCTGAGCTCTTACCGGTACCGGAGACGTGTGGATAAGTTAGCTAATGGCGAGGTAGAGGGTGCGGCCGCTTAACAGCAGGGTGATAGCCAGCACGCTAAAACCGAGCAGATTTTGCCGTTTGGTATTGCGATAATGCCCCAGCGCTTTGGAATTGACTGCGACTAACAGACAAAGCGTAATGATCGGTAATAAAATGCCATTGGCGACCTGGGCAAACCAGATCACGCTTAAGGGTTTCAGCCCCAGGCTGGATATGGTAATACCCATTACCATCACCAGCAGCCAGGTCATGCGAAACTGCTGCGGATTGAGAGCCAATAAGCCTTGCAGCGCATAGGCCGCGGCCAGTGGTGCCGTTAGTGCCGATGATAAGCCTGCGGCCAGTAAGCCCAGCGCCATCAGATAACGGGCACTGGCACCAAACAGCGGCTCCAGCGACAGAGCCAGCTCACCGGCGTTACTAAGCGTCAGTCCTTTACCAAAAAATGCGCTAGCCGCCGTCGAGACTATTGCCAGAGTAATTAGGCCACCCAGCGGAATAGCGGTACGCAGATCGGCGGCAGACTCCGCCAGCGCCTGGGCTTTGTCGGTAGTTTGCCATTTACGGGCCGCACTGGCGGCATGTAAAAACAGCGAGTAGGGCACAACGGTAGTACCAATCAGTGCAATCACCGTTAACGTTGCGCCCTCCGGTAGTTGCGGTACTAAAAGTCCGCGCAGTATGGCCGACCATGCCGGTTGGGTTAGCAGCATGCTGCTGATAAAGGCCAGACTCATTAATAGCACCAGGCCAATTAACCAGCGCTCAATTAACTGATAGCGGCCTTGCCATAGGATCGCCGCAGCGATGGCGCCTAATAGCAAAGCCCAGGGATTCAGCTTGCTGTGCTCTGCCAGCGCAAGTCGCCAGGCGGTATCTCCCCAAATGGCTTCAGCACCCAGGCTGGCACCCGTCAGATTACCGCCCTGATAGGCACTGTTACCCAGCACAATAGCGGCAATAACCAGCAGATAAAGTAAGACCCGCAGCAGCGGATGTTGCAGTTGCTGGCGCAAATTCTCACCCAGCCCCCGACCGGTTACGATGCCTAATCGTGCCGCCATCTCCTGCAAAATCAGCGTTGCTAACACCGAAAACAGCAAGGCCCACAGCAAAGCATAACCAAAGTTAGCACCGGCCAGTGATGCAGTAACTACGGTACCAGGTCCAATAAAAGCAGCAGTAACCAGGGTGGCGGGGCCAAAGCGGGGGATAAAGCGCATAACTCAATCCAAAGATAATTAGTTGCTTATCATAACCTAAGAATGAAAGGCAAAAGCAATAGTTGAGTTTTTAGTGTGAATAACCGATCACCTGAAAACGACATTCACTAAAATACAGATGTTGCTTTTTATCCTGTCAAATCGCCAGTTGGCAGGATTTTGCTGCTGGCGCAATTCTCCCTGTGCTAGGGTAAGCACTGCAAAATAACCAGAATAAGTGCTTGCTATGAAAAGACTTCAATACTCTGTTAGCCGTGTCGCCCTGGCACTGGCAGTCTCGTTTTCCCTTGTTTCCTGTAGTCAGCTTGGAACGACAACTAACACGGCGCAGCTGCAGCCAAGCGCCGTGACTATTGCGGCCAGTAGCGCCGATGTGACTCATCTTAAACCGTTAAGCCTGAGCGACATTATGCAGTTTCGCGAGATCAAAGAGCGTGCGGTTAGCGGTAATCAGCAGTGGCTACTTTATACGGCTGAGCCGGATTTTGGCGACAGTACCGGCTATGTGCGGCATTTACTCAGCGAGCGCGAGTTTAGTATTGAGCGCGCAGATCGTGGCCAGCTCAATCAAACCGGCAGTTTTGCGCTGTTTCGCCAGCAGGCGCCGCTGTTAGCGCGTGAACAAGCTAAAAACGATAAGGCTAAACGTGATGCCCTAGCGCAGAACGCGGTATTAGTTAATACCACGACTGGCGAGCAGCGGGTATTTACCAATATCGAACGCTTTAGCTTTACCGGTGCCGGTAACTATGCCCTGTTACTGGCGCGCAAAGCCGATAGCAAAGACAGCAGCCAATTGCTCCAACTGCTGGATTTACAAAGCGGTAAAGTGAGCGATTTAGGGCAGGTGACAGAGTTTGCTACCGCCAAAGACTCGGACTTAATCGCCCTGGTCATTGAGCAAGCAGGCGTTGAGCAAGCAGGCATTGAGCAAGCCACCACTAAGCAAACCACAACAGACAAAGCGGCAAAAAACACCAAACCAAGCCAGCAGGTGTTAGTTTATTTCCCTGCCGAGCAGCGCAGCCTGACACTTACTGAAGCTAACGCCGACATCAAACAGCAATTGCGTTTTAGCCCGGATGGCCAGCAACTGGTATTTTTTAGCGCTGCTAAAGCCGAAAAAGGCCAGGAAGTTGCTCAGCAGCTGTGGCATTGGTCGGCTAAAGATTCAACAAACAGTACTAAAAACCCGGCGCGGCCATTAACTGTGGCGCAAGAAGGCTGGCTGTTAAGCGATAAGCAGGCACCTGAGTGGCGTGAGGATAGCCGGGCGGTACTGTTAGGTTTTCGGCCGCTCGTCGCGCCGACAGTAGAAGCGGAGGCACTGGAAAATGACGAGCAGCTGTTTGATTTAGCTCGCCTGGCCGCCGGGCGAAAACTGCAGGTGTGGCATGGTCAGGATCCGCGGATTATCCCGCAGCAAAAAGCGGAATATCAGCAAGCGCAGCGCCGCACAGCTCCGGCCTTGCTCTGGTTGGATAATAGCAGTGTGGATAACAGCAGCCTGGTAAGCAGCGCCACACCACGACTGGTAGCGCTAAGTGCCGATATCGAAGATCGGCTGTATCCATCGCAAAACCCGCAGGCGGCGCTGCTCAGCAATGGCCGACCTTATCTGCAGCAACTGACCTGGCAGGGCCGGTTACATGATATCTGGCATGTTAATTTGCACACCGGACAACGCCAGCAGGTCTTTGCCGGCAACCCGTCTTACGAGCGTGCGCACCTCTCACCCTCTGGCCGTTATGCGTTGTATCAGCAGCAGGGCAAACTCTGGTTATTCGATAGCAGCGATGGCAGCAAACGCCAGCTGGCTGCGGATATTAAGGTGTCCTGGGTTGATGAAATGCACGATCGGCCAGAGCCTGCCGCAGCTTACGGCGTAGCCGGCTGGCTAGCCGATGAATCGGCGGTGCTGGTTTATGATCGCTTTGATATCTGGCAACTGGGCCTGAATGGCGACAACCGTAATCTGACGGTAAATGGCCGCGACACAAATTGGCGTTATCGCTTTGAACAAACCGATGCCAAAGCGCAGGCTATTGCCGTAAATAGCAAGCTGCTATTACGCGGTTTTAACGAGCAGAGCAAACAAAGCGGTTTTTATCAGCTGAACCTGGCAACGGGTGAACGACAAACCCTGATCAGCGGCAATAAGCGCTACGATTTTGTTGAAGCGCTGGAACAGCAGGATGCCTACCTGTTTACCGAGCAGAGCTTTCGCCAGTTTCCGGATCTTAAACTGGCGAAGCCTGATTTTAGCGAGCCAACGCAGCTAACTAATGTTAATCCGCAGCAGCGCCATTTCGTCTGGGGCGACAGCCATCTGATTGACTGGTTTACCGCCGATGGCGAGCGGCTGCAAGGCGTGGTATTAACACCGGATGGGTATGACCCAGCTAAGCGCTATCCGGTGCTGGTGTATTACTACGAGCAATTCTCTGACCGTTTGTTTAGCTATAACCAGATGCGGGTTAATCACCGGCCGAACTTCCCGTTTTACTTAGGGCAGGATTATGTGGTGTTTTTACCGGATATCCGCTTTCGTGAGGGGGCGCCCGGGCCAAGCGCCACCGAATCCTTACTGCCGGCGCTTGACCGCTTAATCGAACTGGGGATTGCCGATCCTAAAGCCATTGGTTTGCATGGCCATAGCTGGTCTGGTTATCAAACGGCTTTTGTGATCACCGAAACCGATCGTTTTGCCGCTGCTGTCGCTGGCGCGCCGGTAGCGAATATGACCAGTGCCTATAGCGGTATTCGCTGGCAAACCGGCCTGGCGCGACAGTTCCAGTATGAAACCGGCCAAAGCCGCATTGGCGAGTCGATGTTCGACAATCTCAAACCTTATATTGATAATTCCCCGGTGTTTTTTGCCGATAGAATTAACACGCCGCTATTGATCCAATTTGGTGATAAAGACGGTGCTGTGCCTTGGGAGCAGGGGATTGAGCTGTATTTAGCATTGCGCCGCTTGGATAAAGATGTGGTAATGCTGCAATACGAGGGCGAAGATCACCATCTGGCGGACTTTGCCAACAAGGTGGATTACAGCATGAAAATGCTGGAGTTTTTTAATCACTACCTAAAAGGCGAACCGGCACCACTGTGGTGGCAGCAAGGGCAGCCGTATCAGCGCAATGACTAAGCACTAGTTAACATCATCAACACCAGGCGCCAACTCTTGTTGGCGCCTGGTATAAACCGTAACAGGCATACAGCTTTCTTAAGTAGTACTAAAGCGCAATACTTGCACGGAATGCTGTAACGTAGAGCCGACAGGCATAAGCAGGAAGGTCGCGCGAATCTGTCACCCTGCCAAGAGCTACTGGCACTGTGAGGTGTCGGGATGGGGCAACAGAAGTCAGCAGAGACCGTAGTCGTGATGTAAAACCGACATCATGAAGGGTTGGACTTGTCACGAGCGGCAAGTCACACGTGCTCTCGTCATTATTAATCGCGGAGCGGACGTTATTCCGGCAGGAATAAGCTACACTGGTGCAACTTTACCACAGGAGCTGTTACTGATGTCTGAAGCAATGCCTGATTCGCCGCTAACGCAGCCGACTTATTTTATCCCACATGGTGCCGGCCCCTGTTTCTTTATGAACTGGAACCCCGCCAATACCTGGCAGCAGATGGCGGCTTTTTTAAGCGGTATCGAGTCTGATTTACCAGCGCCGCCAAAAGCCATTCTGCTAATTTCGGCACACTGGCAGGATGACGCCTTTGCGCTGACCGCCGCGGCCAAACCCGATCTTATTTTCGACTATTTTGGTTTTCCGGAAGCAACTTATCAGCTGACTTATCCGGCACCCGGCGCACCTGAGCTGGCGGCGGCGATTGCCGAACGGATTAGCGCAGCGGGTTTACCCAGCCGGCTGGAGCAGAGTCGCGGTTTTGACCATGGCGTTTTTATCCCGTTAAAACTGATGTTTGCTAAGGCAGAGATCCCGGTAGTGCAGCTGTCACTGCAACGCGGCCTGGATGCCTCAGCGCATCTGCAGCTTGGCACGGCATTGGCGCCGCTGCGCGAGCAGGGCGTACTAATCGTTGGCAGTGGCATGAGCTTTCATAATATGCGGGGCTATGGCGATCCCCGCTATACCGCGCCCTCAGAGATTTTTGATCGCTGGTTAACCGATGCCGTGCAGGCCGAGCCGGCAACACGCTATGCCTTGTTGCAGCAGTGGCAAACGGCGCCCCATGCCATAGATTGCCATCCGCGCGGGGCCGAAGAGCATTTGCTGCCGCTAATGGTTGTTGCCGGAGCCGCCGGCGCGGCAAACGGCCGTAAAGTGTATTCAGAAAATGTGCTGCGCACCCAGTTGTCAGCATTTCGGTTTGGTTAGAATGACGAGCAAAGTTGGCTAGCTCGCAGGCAGTGTTGTCCGTTCAGCCAGATACTGAAGTCGGTGGCGCTGTTGATGGTGGGGGTGCCTGGAGACTATCTTGCTGGCTGCCAATAGAGTTAAAGGCTAAACATTGCAACTAGGGTGTTACTGATCGCGGTTTGGGTATTCGTATCCAAACAGCTTGATTTTGGCAAAGTTGAAATATTTTGATGCTGACTAATTGGGAGGGGGGCAGCTATGAGCGGCGAGTGTTGATATAGCAAGCAGGTATTACGACGAGAAAAGTTTGCTATATGGCAAACATTGTAGAATAGGCCTATAATGTTTGCTAATTGGCGAACACTGGAGGGTGTTATGGCAACCCGAGTAGCAATTGGTAAAACAATACGTGCAAGCAGAACCGCCCTTGGCTATACCCAACAGGCGTTGTCCGGACGAACAGGTATTCATAAATCAACCATCTCCGAGATTGAAAATGGCCGCTTTAGCGGTTCCTTTGATATTTTTGAACGGGTGCTGGATGCGTTGGATCTGACGTTTGAAGTTACCCCTAAACAACACCGTCTGCCGGATTGGGATGAACTGGATACCTTGTTCTCGGAGCATGAACAATGAGCAGTCCCAGCTCCCCGTTGTTGTTACCGGCCCAGATCAACACTATTACTGTGTGTATTGAGGGTAAAGAGGCCGAGGGTTTAGCGCACGATACCATTCAACGGGTATATGGTGCGCTTAAAACAATGCTTAACTATGCAGTGAAAAGAGCTGTGCTATCTAAAAGCTTGGCATATTCAAAACGCTAATCCCATCAGAGGCCTAGTGTTTCCATCACTAGTTACCGGTAAGCGTCTGGATAAAAAAGCCATGCAAAAGCCCTGGGCGAAAATTCGTGAGTTAGCCGGTTTACCGGATAACCTGAACTTGTACACTTTGCGGCTTAACTTTGCTAGCCAGTTAATTGCCAAAGGCGCAGATTTGTTGACGGTATCTAAGTTGATGGCACATACCAATATTCAAACCACCATCAAACACTATGGCCATTTGGTGCAAAATAAAGCTAAAGAGTATTTGGATTTCCTCTAAGAACATGTGTGTTAGATTATTGCCTTAGGTTGCTACAAGTGGTACAAACTTATCTTTAATATTTAAAGATAAATCATCAGCTTGCGATGAGGGATTATGACGCAGCCGGTTGTAACTGCCAACCAGTCTAATTTTGTTTTTCTAAACGAATACGATCCGCTGTTTTTGCAGCTGGCGCAAAGTGCTGAGCGAGCCTTTAGTGCTGACCCCAATACTACTTTAATTAAACTGCGCCAGTTTGCTGAAGCGATAGCGCAGGAAGTAGCTGCACGCTCCGGCGTTGCTTTTGACGCGCAAACCACACAAGCAGACTTACTTTACAAGCTTAATCGCGAGCTGGGGTTTGACCCCAGTGTGCGCGAGCTGTTTCATATTCTGCGTATTGAGGGAAATAAAGCCACCCACCAGTTTAAAACTCAGCACAAAGAGGCCCTAGATGGCTTAAAAGTCGCCCGGGCGTTAGCGGTGTGGTTTCATCAGGCCTTCGGTAAGGCTGGTACGCAGTTTAAAGCCGGGCCTTTTATTGCACCGAACGACCCCAGCAGCCAATTACGGCAACTGCAGCAAGATATAGAAAAGCTAAAAGCCGATTTAAACCAGGCCAATGTGCAGCTGGATAGCAGCCAACAGCTGCATGAGCTGGTTGCAAAAGAAAAGGCGGAGTATGAAGCCTTAGCCTTGGCAATGGATGAAGAAGCCAAGCAGTTGGCGCAGCAAGCGGCGTTGCACGAAGCGGCATTAAAGCAACAGCAGCAAGAATATGAAGCGAAGATCCAGCAGTTGCAGCAGCAAATTGCCACCCAAGCCAGTGACGATGTGGCCAAGCAACAAAGTAGCGTTAAGCAAAAAACGCAGGCGGCCAGCCAGTATATTACCCTTAATGAAGAACTTACTCGTATTCTGATCGATCAGCAGCTACGAGATGCCGGTTGGGATGTTGATACGCAGGAGTTAACCTTTCAAAAAGGTTGTCGGCCAGAGAAAGGCAAAAACAAAGCAATTGCCGAGTGGCCAACCAAATTAAACGGCGAAGGTGGTCGTGCCGATTACGCGCTGTTTTGCGGGTTAACGCCGATAGCGGTAGTCGAAGCGAAAAAAGAAAACGTCAATGTGGCCGGTAAAATCGACCAGGCTGAACGCTATAGCCGGGGTTTTAATGTGGTATCGCCGCTAACCGGTGCCTGGGAGCTGGCAGGCTTAACCGTGGCCTGGCCGGATAGTCACGATGGCCATTACAAAGTGCCCTTTGTCTATTCCTGTAATGGTCGGCCATATGTGCCGCAACTGGCTGAACAATCGGGCACCTGGTTTCGTGATGTACGCGAGCAGAGCAACCTAAAGCGCGCGTTGCAGAGTTTTCACACACCGGAAGGCTTGCTGGATCTGCTAAAACGCAGCAAGGCGCAAGCCGAACAGCAGCTTAAGCAAGAGCCTTTTGGTTACTTAAAAGTAAGGCCGTACCAGCAAAAAGCCATCGAAGCGGTAGAAATGGCACTGTCAGAAAACCGCCGTACTGCGCTGCTGGCGATGGCGACCGGCACTGGTAAAACCCGCACCATCATTGGTTTAATGTATCGCTTTTTAAAAGCAGAGCGCTTTAAGCGTATTTTGTTTTTGGTTGACCGTACCGCTTTGGGCCAGCAAGCATTAGATGCCTTTAACGAAGCAAAGCTAGAGCAAAACCATACCCTCTCTAAGATATACAATATCGCTGATCTGGGCGATATGGCGGCAGAGGCTGAAACCCGCATTCAGGTTGCCACTGTGCAGGCGATGGTAAAACGTATCTTTATGAGCGATAACCCGCCAGCACTGGATCAGTTTGATTGTATTATTGTCGATGAAGCGCACCGCGGTTATACCTTGGATCAAGAGATGACCGAAGGCGAGCTGGCCACTCGTGATGCCAGCCAATATTTGTCGAGTTACCGCCGTGTGCTGGACTACTTCGATGCCTTTAAAGTGGCGCTTACCGCGACTCCAGCCAAGCATACCAGCGAGATCTTTGGTAAACCGGTATATACCTATTCCTACCGTGAAGCCGTAGCTGATGACTGGTTGATTGACCACGAGCCGCCCATCCGTTTTGAAACCTTGCTTAGCCAAAATGGCATTAAGTTTGAAAAGGGCGCCAAGGTCAGTGCCATTAACACCCACACGGGTGAGATTGAATCAGCGGATCTGGAAGACGAACTTAACTTTGATGTTGAAGCCTTTAACCGCCGGGTAATAAACGAGAACTTTAACCGGGTGATTTGCCAGCAGTTAGCCAAAGAGCTGGATCCTTTTGGTGACGAGAAGACCATGATCTTCTGCGCCACCGATTTACACGCTGATATGGTAAAGCGCCTGTTAGATGACGCCTTTAAAGCCATGTACAACGGCGACTATAACCAGGCGGCGGTGGCCAAAATTACCGGCCAAAGTGATAAGGTTGAGCAGCTTATCCGGCAGTACAAGAACGAGCGTTACCCCAGTATCGCTATAACGGTCGACTTACTCACCACCGGTATTGATGTGCCAACCATCTGCAACCTGGTGTTTATGCGCCGGGTTAAATCGCGCATTTTGTACGAGCAAATGATTGGTCGTGCCACCCGCCGTTGTGACGACATTGGTAAAACGGTATTTCGCATTTACGACCCGGTAGATATTTACGCCGCACTGCAAGATGTGAACACCATGAAGCCGCTGGTGAAAGACCCTAACATCACGTTAGAGCAGTTGGTGGACGAGCTGACCACACCGGATAAACTACAACAGGCGTTAGCCAGCCCCGGTGAGCAGCAAGGCGAAAGCTATGCTGATGTGGTGCTTAGCCAGCTAAGCCAAAAAGTGATGCGGGTGCTGCGTAAAGCCGAAAATAAAGCAGAGAGTAAGCCTGCGCTTAAGCAAAAGCTTACCGAGCTGCAAGATTTGTGGGGCGTAGAACCTAAAAGCCTGCATACCCATTTAAAGCAAATGGGGCCCACTCAGGCGGCGCAGTTTATTCAGCAACACAGCGGGCTGTTAAACCAGCTGAATGAAGTAAACAGCCTGGTCGGCTCAGTGTATCAGCCGGTATTGTCGGATCACCATGACGAGCTTAAAGAACGCAAGCAAAGCTATGGTGAATACGAAAAGCCAGAAGATTACTTAGAGAGCTTTAATCAGTTTATTAAAGGCCAGCTTAACCAATCGGCTGCGCTGGCGGTGGTAGTAAATAAGCCGCGTGACTTAAGCCGGGAGCAGTTAAAGGAAGTAAAACTGTTGCTGGATAGCGCCGGTTACTCCGAGGTGAAATTACGAGGTGCGGTACGCAATCAAACCAATCAGGACATCGCAGCCAGCATTATTGGTCATATTCGCCGTGCTGCGCTGGGCGAACCACTGTTGCCATTTGAGCAGCGCGTAGCCCAAGCAATGCAGCGCTTGTATCAGCAGCACAACTTTAACCCTAACCAGCGCAAGTGGTTAGAACGCCTGGCCAAGCAGCTGGTACATGAAGTGGTGGTCGACCGGGATTTCGTTAATAACTGCTTTGCTAACGATGGCGGTGCTAAGCGGCTAAATGCAGTGCTGGATGATCAGTTAGACACGGTGCTGGCAGAATTAAGCGAGGGCATTTGGTTGCAGCAGGGTTTATCGTAACTAAACCAACTTAAATTAAGCAGAGGTCTTATTTTAAGTTGGTAATTAAGTTAAATTAGCGGCCGGTTTTATTTTAACTTCAGGACAAATTATGCAGCGTGGAAGCACAGGGCATTATGTAGCCAGTATTGCCGGCGGGGTTAACTGCCAGGCTTTTGTGCCTGCCCCCTTGCCACCAAAGCCGGCGCTGCAACTCGATAGCAAGCTGCAAGGGCGCATTAATCAGGCTATGCTGGCGCTGGGCAGGCTGGATGCCATCAGCACTTTGCTGCCCGACGCCCGTTTGTTTTTATACAGCTATGTGCGTAAAGAGGCGGTTATGTCTTCGCAAATTGAAGGCACCCAATCGTCACTGAGTGATTTAATGCTGTACGAAATGGAAGGCATGCCCGGCGTGCCGATGGACGATGTGCAGGAAGTGTCTTGCTACGTTAGTGCGCTGGAGCTGGGCGTTACCCGAATAAACGAAGGGCATCCTATTACCTTTCGGCTACTTACCGAATTACACCGGGCGTTAATGACCTCGGGGCGTGGCATAAGCAAAGGCCCGGGAGAGTTTCGCAAAAACCAGGTTTGGATTGGCGGCTACCGTGCCGATGAAGCCACCTTTGTACCCACGCCGGCGCAGGAGTTGGCGCAGTGCTGGGCCGACTTAGAGCGCTTTTTAAATGACATACCAGAACAAACCGACCCGTTAATCAAAGCGGCGCTGGCCCATGTACAGTTTGAAACCATTCACCCCTTTATGGATGGTAATGGCCGGCTGGGGCGGTTACTTATTCCGCTGATTTTGGTGCAGGCTAAGGTATTAAGCCAGCCGCTGTTATACCTGTCGGTGTTTCTTAAAAAGCACCGGCAAACCTATTACGACCGCTTACAACAAGTACGCACCAGCGGTGATTGGGAAAGCTGGCTGCTGTTTTTTGTTGATGCGGTGGCCGCTACCGCAACCCAGGCCGTGCAAATGGCGCAGCAGCTAAATAACTTACGCAGCGAGCACCGTGCCGCACTGTCTAGCTTCGGCCGCATAGCATCATCAGCGCAGCAGGTGCTGGATGTGTTATTTGAATACCCCATTGCCAATATTAATACCCTGGTACAACACAGTGGCTTAACGGCTGCTACGGTGGGTAAGGTGATGGATAAACTGCTACAACCCGAATTAGCCTGGGTGCAAGAGTTAACCGGCCAAAAGCGTAACCGGGTATTTGCATACCGTGCCTATATTGAAATTTTGAATCAGGATTAACATGACCAACAACGACATAGTACAAAAACTCTGGAACCTGTGTGACGTACTGCGTGACGACGGCATTAACTACAGCGATTACGTAACCGAGTTAGTACTGCTGCTGTTTATAAAAATGGTGCATGAAAACACCGAAGCCGGCACCTTAAAAAAACACCCGCTGCCAGAGGGCTGCCGCTGGACGGATTTAAACGGCAAGTCGGGTATAAACCTGCTAAACGATTACAAACGCATTTTATTAAGCCTGTCGACCGGTAAAGATGCACTGGGCAATATCGTTCACCAAGACCCGCTAATCAGCGCCATATACGCCGATGCGCAAACCCGCCTGCGTGAGCCACGCCATTTAGAGCAGATGATTAAAACGCTGGACCAAATCGACTGGTTTAGCGCCGCTAAAGACGGCCTGGGCGATTTATACGAAGGCTTGCTGGAGAAAAACGCCGGTGAAACCAAATCGGGCGCTGGCCAGTACTTTACGCCACGCGCCTTAATTAACAGCATGGTGCGCTGCATTAAACCCAAAGCAGGCGAGGTAGTACAAGACCCCGCCGCGGGGACTGCCGGCTTTTTAATTGCTGCTGACGCGTACATTAAGCAGCATACCGATGATTTGTATGATTTAACCGCCACTGAGCAAAGCTTTCAGCGCAATAACGCCTTTGTTGGTATTGAACTGGTGCCCGGCACCCGCCGCTTAGCGTTAATGAACTGCTTGCTGCACGGTATGGAAGGCGACGCTGAAGGGGTAGTGCATTTAGGCAATGCGCTGGGCGATAGCGGTAAAAGCCTGGCGCGTGCCGATATTATTTTAGCCAACCCACCCTTTGGCACCAGCAAAGGCGGTGAGGCCAGCAATACCCGTGACGATTTAACCTATAAAACCAGCAATAAGCAGCTGGCGTTTTTGCAGCATATTTACCGCAACCTTAAACCCGGCGGCCGCGCCGCTGTGGTATTGCCCGATAACGTGCTGTTTGAAGCGGGCGTGGGCACAGACGTGCGCCGCGATTTAATGCACAAGTGCAACCTGCACACCATCTTGCGCCTGCCCACCGGCATCTTCTATGCACAGGGTGTAAAAACCAATGTGCTGTTTTTTACCAAAGGCAGCGCGAAAGATAAGCACCAGCAGGAAAACTGCACTGAAAATGTGTGGGTGTATGACCTACGCACCAATATGCCCAGCTTTGGTAAGCGCACGCCCTTTGGTGAGCAGCATTTAACGCCGTTTGAAGCTGTTTATGGACAAGATCCTAATGGCCAAAGCCCACGCCAAGAGGGCGAATATAGCTTTAACGCTGAACAGGTTGAAGTGGCTGAAACTGATGAGAACCAGGGCGTAGACAGCAAGTTAGCCCATAGCCGCTGGCGCAAATTCAGCCGTGACTGGATCCGCGAACATAAAGCCGACTCGCTGGATATTAGCTGGTTAAAAGATAAAGACAGCGTCGATGCCGCGAATTTGCCAGAACCCGATGTGCTGGCGCGAGAGGCTAAAGATGAGCTGGAAGCCGCGCTTAGTGAGCTGGATGGGTTGCTTAAGGCGTTGGAAGGGGCGGTGTGATGGTAGTCGGCGATAGTGTAAATGAACAACTTCCTCCCGGGTGGGCCTTAACTAAGTTGGATGAGTTGGTTAGTCTGCTTCGTGGAGTAACATACAACAATAGCCAATCATCAGACACTGCTCATGAAGGCTATTTACCCATAATTCGTGCTAATAATATACAGAAAGACAAACTCATACTCAGGGATTTTGTTTATGTACAAACTGAACTTGTTAAAGAAATACAGAAAATTAGAAAGAACGATATTATCGTAGCGATGTCGTCTGGAAGTAAATCTGTTGTTGGAAAAACTGCAAAATCAGTTAGTGATATTGATGCTGGATTTGGTGCTTTTTGTGGGTTACTGCGACCAACTAAGTTGGTTGTTCCCGAAATTATTAGTTTCTATACAAGGGGATCTTATTACCGAAATAAGGTTTCTGAGTTGTCTGCTGGTGCAAATATCAACAACTTAAAACCAGCTCACTTTAGTGAACTTGATTTTCCGCTCCCCCCATTCGCCGAACAAAAAGTTATCGCCGAAAAACTCGACACCCTGCTGGCACAGGTCGACAACACCAAAGCCCGCCTCGAGCGGATCCCTGAGATCCTAAAACGCTTCCGCCAATCCGTCCTCGCTGCTGCGGTGAGTGGCAAGTTGACGGAAGAGTGGCGAGCAACAGAATCAACTTTAGCTGAAGTGGCTGAGTTTCAAAACGGATTTGCTTTCAAAAGTGAATGGTTTGAAGCGACTGGCCAGTACCAAGTGATAAAGCTAGGCAACATTAGAGATGGGTATTTGGCTTTAGAAAATTCTCCAGCATTTGTCTCTCATTCTATTGCAGAAGAGTTCGCAAAATTTACTCCAAAGCTCGGCGATACACTTTTGAGTATGACCGGTACTCGATTTAAAAAGGATTATGGTTTTGGTTGTCTAGTTAATGATCAAAAAAATCTTTTAATTAATCAACGTGTAGGAAGGTTAATCCCAGATCAAAAATGCGTTTTGCCTGCATATCTAAATATCTTTGTTCGCTCAGATAAGTTTAGAGACCAATTTTTTGCTGGTGAAACAGGTGGCGTAAATCAAGGGAACGTTGGTTCTAAGCATATTATGTCAATTGAGTTATCCCTGCCATCTATAAATATTCAAATTGAAATCGTCCGCCGGGTAGAAGAGATGTTTGCCTTTGCCGACCGAATTGAACAAGCCGCTCAGGCCGCACTTAGCCGGGTAAATAACCTGACCCAATCCATCCTCGCGAAAGCCTTTCGCGGTGAACTCACAGCCGACTGGCGGGCGGCTAACCCTGAGCTGATAAGCGGTGAGCATAGCGCTGAGGCGTTGCTGACGCGGATAAAGGCGGAGCGGGTAAAGCTTAAGCCAACCAAAAAGGTCAAAGCAGGATGATGGCGTGCTATAACCAACATCACAGATCGCGTCTCCGGTACGGCAAGCGTACCGGAGACGGGCGCTTCGAAGTTGGCGGGCGGTTAACCGCGAGCTGATTAGCGGTGAGCATAGTGCTTAGGCATTGCTGGCGCGGATAAAGGCGGTGCGGGATAAGGTTAAGCCAATGAAGAAGCTCAAAGTATAATGGTTGCGTGCTATAGCCAACATCGCAGGTCGCGTCTCCGGTACGGCAAGCATACCGGAGACGGGAGCTTCGTAGTGAGCAGCTTATGTTTGTAAAGTGTTTGCAGGCGCAGCGATGTGATAGTGTGTACCAGCAGTAAAAACAAAAACAGCACCATAAGGTGCTGTTTTTGTTAGGAATTTGGTGCGTCCTAGTGGACTCGAACCACCGACCCCCACCATGTCAAGGTGGTGCTCTAACCAGCTGAGCTAAGGACGCAAATGTTGTCGCTGACAACGGGCGCTATGTTATTGCGCGCCTTGCACTTTGGCAAGTGTTTTTCAGTACCAGCGTTGTGTTTGCCTGAAAATTAGCCGGTCAGTCCTACCGGACACAGTTGGTTTAGTTGTTGGTACCAGCCAACGTGCTGTAGTAGCTGTTGTTGCAGTTCTGTGGCCGGTTGCTGATAGCGTTGCTGCAACACCGGTAACAGGGGGCTGTCCTGGTAAAGCTCGGCGATTAATGGCCAGCTTTGCTGCTGATAGCGGTTAAGCTCAGCGAGGTACGCCTGTGCCTCGCCGATAAAGTATTTACGAAATACCGTGGTTAAAATGGTGAGTTGTTCGCTTTGGCCGCGTGGGCACAGGCTGGCGGGTGCCAGGCTAAGTAGCGGCGGGTTAACCGCATTAAACCAGCTATTGGCGTAGCGCAGACTAAATTGCAGCTGCGGGAAGAAGTCGGAGCGGTACAAGCTGGCCAGCGCGGCTTCGGGATCGATGCGGCTGGCGCTATACCAATCTTCGCGGGCAATAGCTTGTTTTAGCTCCAGTAATTGCTGCAGTGCGCCCAGGCTGGCGGTAAAACCGTTGTCGCTACCCGGTATCAGTGCCTTGTTGCTACCGAGCCAGGTTTTACGCAAAGTATCATCGGTTTGCAGCATATTACTCAGGGCAATACCGATAGTTTGTTGTTTTTGCTGGTAAACCTGCGACAGTTGGCTTTTTAGCGGCTCCTCCCACGCTTCAGTCAGGCAAAGCTCAAGCGTGGCCAGAAAGCGCAGTTCATAATGCAGGCGTTTGCTGGCAGTAAAAACTTTACCCAGGCTGCTGTTACGCTCGGCGATTAGCTGATCCAGGCCGCAGCGGCGGGTGGCAAAGGCATCCAGCAGATTAATCCGCAGATCCGGCAAGGGTTGTTGCAGTGCCGACTTGGCCGGTAATGCAGCCGCAGCCGGCAACTGAGGTTTAGTGCTATCCAGCTCCAGCACCCGGTTTAACCGCTGCTGATAGTCGCGCAGCGTTGCCACGCCGGCACTGTCGCTGCAACCGCTTAACAGCAGCGCTAAAACTAAAAGATTAAGCAGCAGTACCTGTTTTAAAAGCATGCTCTATCCTGTTGATCTGTTTGCGCAGCACTATCGCAAGGGCGATAGCGGCACAGGTAAGGCCAATAATAATGCCGGTCCAGAAGCCAAACACACCCATCGGTTTCACCAGCCAGTTGGTTAAACCTAATACGGCACCCAAACCAAAACCGATTGGCCAGTACGAGATTAAGGTAATAAAAAACACCGGCTTGGTAATTTTCATACCGCGTAGCGCACAGGCCGCAACCACCTGCACCGCATCGGAGAACTGATAGATCGCCGCCAGAATTAACAGCGAACTGGCCAGAGCGATAACCGCCGGATCCGGCGAGTACAACGCCGCAACATAACCTCTGAACAGCAGCGTAAAGATTACCGTCAGCAACGACATGGCTACCGATAACACTATCGCCGTGCTGATGGCCTTTTTCAGCGCCATCACATTTTGTTGTCCGACTAAATGGCCTACCCGGATGGTAGTTGCCAGTCCGAGCGACAACGGTAGCATAAAGACTATAGCACTGTAGTTATGTGCCACCTGATGGCCAGCGACCACGATGGGCCCCAGGTGCACTATCACCAGTGGAATACAGGCAAACAGCGTCACTTCAAAAAAGATGGAGAACGCAATCGGCGTGCCGATGCGGATAATTTGCCATTGATCTTTAACGCTTAGCCACAGCTTTTCCGGCCAGTGGCGGTAGGGGCGGGTGCTGCGACTGGTATAGCCATAAACCAACATAGCAACAAACATTGCCAGGAAAACCAGGCTGGTTGCCACACCACAGCCGGCGCCACCCAATGCCGGCATTCCCAGCTTGCCGTAGATAAAAATATAGTTCGCCGGTACGTTAACCAAAATCCCGACAAAGGCAATCCACATACTGGCTTTGGTATTCCCCAGGCCTTCAAACAGATTGCGCATCACCATATAGCCCGCGGCGGGGAATAAGCCAAAGCTGACATAAAATAAGTAGTCGAGGGTTTTTTCCCGCAGCAGCGGGTCCATATTCAGCCTTGATAGCGGAATATCGGCAAATAACATCAACACGAATAACAGCGCTGCCATGATAAAGGCCAAATACAGTGCCTGTAACGTATAGTGGCTAATCGGTTTGGTTTGTTTACTGCCATAGTACTGCGCCACAATCGGCGTTAAGGCCAGCAATAAGCCCTGCATCGTCAGCACGACCGGCAACCAAAGACCCGATGCCACAGCAATAGCGGCCATATCGGTAGCACTGACCCGGCCGGCCATAACGGTATCAACAAAATACATTAGCGTTTGGGTAAGCTGAGCTAACACTATCGGGCCAGACAGTTTTAAAATGGTTCTGGCTTCAAAGCGGGAAAAAGGTAACATGAGCGCCAATGTCGTATCGAGCGTAAAAATAGGCGCGTAATGTACCACAAACAGAGGTGTGAATGTTTACCGGAATAGTACAAACCCAGGCTGAGATTACCCAAATTCACGATGTAAACGGTATTCGCCGTTTAACAGTGCAGGCGGGGGCTGATTATTTACAGCAGCTAACACGCGGTGCCAGTATTGCGATTAACGGTGTGTGTTTAACTGCCACCGAATTTAATAGCGCGGCCGGCTGGGTCTGTTTTGATGTGATAGCAGAAAGTCTGCAAAAAACTAACCTTGGCACTTTGGTCGTTGGCAGCCGCGTCAATCTAGAGCGCTCACTGCGTTTTGGTGATGAACTGGGTGGTCACATTGTCTCTGGTCATGTCCAGGCTACTGCGACACTGAGCGCGATTAAACGGGATGCTGATAATGTGGGCTTTGAGCTTAGTGTACCCGCCGAGCTGCTGCCTTATATCCAGCCGAAAGGCTTTATTGCGGTGGAGGGCTGCAGTTTAACCGTCGGTGAAGTGACGGCGCAGGGCTTTAGCCTGTATTTAATTCCAGAGACTCTGCAGATCACCAATTTAGGCACTAAGCAGGTTGGCGATAAGCTGAATATCGAATTAGATCAGCAAACGGTCACCATTATCCGCACCGTAGTTCGGCTGTTAGCTGAACGCTTTAACACGCTCTAATAGTACTGCTCGTCGTCGGCATCGACAAAAATCTGCACCTTATGCCGCATCTCATCGACATGCACCCGGATATGCATTGGATTGCAGCAATTGCTGCAATCCTCGGTGTAATCCTGATCTTCATCGGTGGCTTCGACACAGATATCCGTCGGGTGCCCGCAAAATGGGCATTGAATACTATGGAAAATGGGCTGCATCCCAACCTCCGTTTAATCTGTTAATGAAACAGCTGTTTAATCAGTTCCTGTGCCTGCAGCAGATAACTGCCCCGGAATTGATTGGCATGGTTTAGTACATGATACAAATTATAGAGGCTTTTGCGCTGTTGGTAGCCTTCATGCAGCGGATATACCGCCTGATAGCTTTGATAAAAGGCTTCCGGAAAACGGGCAAATAAACCGGTAAAGGCCACATCGGCTTCGCGATCACCAAAATAACAAGCCGGATCAAACACCACCGGGCCTTCGGCGGTAAAGCCAACATTGCCACGCCATAAATCACCATGTAGCAGGCTTGGCAGCGGTTTATGCTGTGCCAGCAGCTGGCGGCTTTGTTCAACCATTTTATCGATATTACCTACGCCAAAACCTTGCTCGGCCAGTAACTGCAATTGCCAGCCTAAGCGCTGCTCTGAGAAAAAACTGCTCCAGTTGCTCTGCCACTGATTTGGTTGTACGGTCAGGCCAATAAAATTATCCCAATCAAAACCGAACATTGCCTGTTCATGCCGCGCATGCAGCGCAGCCAGCTGCTCACCGAGTTGTTGCCAGCCCAGTTCGGTTTCCATTTGTAGTGGCAAATATTCCAGTACTAAAAAGGCTTTATCCAGCGTCTGACCAACACAGATCACTTCTGGTACCCGGATGGCGCCTTGCTGGGCCAGTTTTTGCAGCGACCACTGTTCATTTTCAAATTGCTCCAGCCGTTCGCGTTGGTTCAGTTTGACAAAAAATTGCCGGCCCTGGCCCTGAATATGCCAGGCCAGATTAACCGAGCCACCGTTTAGTGACGCTTTGTCGGTGATCTGAAAATCAATATCCAGCTCAGTGCTGATTTGTTCTGCAATACTTTGCCACATAGGTACCATCCTGTTGTTTGCCTAAACTGAGTATGGCTGATTCTGCGCAAATTTCCTTGATCCCGAATAAGGCAGCAGTCGTAAAAGTAAACTAATATACGTTGTATCCAACAGCGTTCGCTGTGCACTGGAGTCAGTTATGACCACCCTTAACCTGCGTTTCCGGCAACAGGCTTTTAAAATTGTTGCCGCCGTGAATCTATTGCTGTTTTTATTGGCACTGGTGTTTGCAATGTTGTTCGGTAGCTGGCTAAGTGCCTTGCTTATCGGTTTGCCGGCGTTAGTTGTGCCATATTTCTTGTATAAACTACTCGGTGATCACCTATTGGCGCGTGTCGGCTATGGCGTCAGCTTTATGTTGTTTGCGGCGCTACATATTCATCAGTCCTTTGGCTTAACCGAAATTCACTTTGGCATCTTTGTCCTACTGGCGATTTTGTTTGCGTTTCGGGATCAGTGGGTAATTATCGTTGCTGCGGCGGTGATTGCCGTGCATCACTTGCTGTTTATGTGGCTACAACAACAAAACGCCGGCGTGTATTTATTGCCGGAACAGTCCAATACCTTAGGTATCGTATTGATCCATGCCGCCTATGTGATTGTTGAGGCGGCGGTCTTAGTTGTGATGTGCCGGCAGGCGTTACGCGAGGCCAAGGTTGGACAAGCTTTATTTGACGCCACCGATGCGCTGTTAAATACCCAGGGGCAGGTAGTGTTAAATCAACGTGCCATGGAGCTGGATTCAAAGGTCGTTGCGGGTTTTAATAAGGTGCTGACGGTGTTACAGCAAACATTGCAAACCTTTAATCGTTCGGTACAGCAACTGGACACGCAGTCCGATAAGTTGGAGCTGGACGGTAAACAACTGGCAGCCGGGATGCAGCAAAAGTTGCGGGAAGTTGAGCGTATTGCCGCTGCTACGGAGCAAATGTCATACAGTATTGCGGACTTGCACAATATTGCGCAGCAGGTCGCAACGGCGGCAGGTTCTGCCGAGCAGGCCGCCCTGTCAGGTCAGCAGGTAGTCAGTGCGACTATTGGCTCGGTACGGCAACTGGCGGTGCAACTGGCGCAAACCGGTGACAAGGTCAATGATATGGCGCAGGCCAGCACGGATATTCGCAAAGTATTGGATGTGATCCAGGCGATTGCAGAGCAAACTAATCTACTGGCGCTTAATGCCGCTATTGAAGCCGCCCGGGCTGGTGAGCAGGGGCGGGGCTTTGCGGTAGTCGCTGACGAAGTGCGGACATTGGCATCCAGAACTCAGGCATCGACGGTTGAGATTAAGCAGATTATTGAGCGCTTAGTCAGTTACAGTCAGCAGTCGGTTGACGTTGTGCAGCAAAGTGTTGGTCAGTTAAACGATACCCGGCAGCACGCAGAACAAAGTGACACCTTATTAACAGCAATCCTGACTGAAGCCCGTCAGGTTGCACAATCGGCAGTGACGATGTCGTCAGCGCTGCAGCAACAAAACAGTGCCAGTAATGAGGTCGCCGGCAGCGCACAGCAGTTAAAAGTGATGGCGCAGCAACAATCCACCCAAAGCGAAGCCGTTGCCGTATCGGCCAGTCAACTGGCCAAGGTGGCAACACTGCTGCAGCAGGAGACCGGTAAATTTATCGTCTAACTACGTTACTGTTGCCATTATCAGGGCGACAGCGCCTCTGGCTGGCCTGGTCGCTGTTTATCAGTTGGCTGTTATTAAGCAGTATTGCGTTATATCGCTTTGGTAACAGTCACTATGGTGTCTTTGACCCTGAGCTGCGATGGGCGGGGCAGACAGTGCCGCTGAGTTTAGCTGCGTTAAATATCGTCGCAGCCAGCGACCGCCAGCTGGTGCATGTGCTGGACAACCAGTGTGGCTGTTCACGGCTGGCACGTCAGCACCTGCAAGCACTGTCTGCTGAGCTGGAACAAAATGCTGTCGAACAGCATTTTCGCAGTGCAGCTGAGCTTGCCGCCGCCGGTTTTCATTTACCCGCTGTGCCGGCGCTGCTTGTGTTTCAGCACGGCAAGCTGCTTTATGCCGGCCCTTATGCCAGCGGACCACTGTGTAGTCCTGCCAATAGTTTCTTACCAGCACTCTTTTCCGGGCAAAGCCGTTTGCCCGGTACCTGGCTGAATGGCGAAACTAAGGCTTGTCGTTGTCTGGTCAGTCCCGGCACTTAATGATACTATGCCGCTGCGTTTTATTGCTTCAGCGCGCGACGTCGTGCAGATGGCTTTTCGTTTAAGCCATTAACTGCCCGGCAAGGCGCTGAATTTTCTCAACCCCACAAGTGACCCTTGGTATGGGCCACCACTGTTAAGGACTTATCATGCCAGTTATTACTCTGCCAGATGGCAGCCAGCGCGCCTTTGAGCAAGCTGTTTCCGTATTAGATGTGGCCAAAAATATCGGCCCGGGTTTAGCCAAAGCGACCATCGCCGGTAAGGTCAATGGTGAGCTGGTTGATGCGTGCGAGCTGATTAGCCAGGACGCCAACCTAAGTATCGTCACTATCAAAGATCAGGAAGGCCTGGAAATTATGCGCCACTCCTGTGCCCACTTATTAGGCCATGCCATTAAGCAGCTGTGGCCCAATGTGAAGATGGCGATCGGCCCGGTAATTGAAAACGGCTTTTATTATGATGTCGATCTGGATCAGCCAATCAGCAGCGACGATTTAGCGGCGCTGGAAGCGCGGATGCTGGAACTGGCGAAAACTGAATACGATGTGGTAAAGCGTAAAGTCAGCTGGCAGGAAGCCTGGGATACCTTTAATGCCCGCGGCGAAAGCTACAAAATGGAAATTCTGGAGCAGAATATCCCGCGTGATAGCCAGCCGGCACTGTATCACCACGAAGAATATACCGATATGTGTCGTGGCCCGCATGTGCCGAATATGCGCTTTTGCCAACACTTTAAAATTATGAAAGTGGCCGGCGCCTACTGGCGTGGCGACTCGAAGAACAAAATGCTGCAGCGCATTTACGGCACCGCCTGGGCCGATAAGAAGCAGCTGGCGGCCTATTTAACCCAACTGGAAGAGGCTGAGAAGCGCGATCACCGTAAAATCGGTAAGGCGCTCGGTTTATTCCACTGGCAGGAAGAAGCGCCGGGCATGGTGTTCTGGCATAACGATGGCTGGACCATCTTCCGTGAGCTGGAAACCTTCGTCCGCGAAAAGCTGGGTCAGTACGAGTACGATGAAGTAAAAGGCCCCTTTATGATGGACCGGGTGCTGTGGGAGAAATCCGGGCACTGGGAAAAGTATGCCGAAAATATGTTTACTACCCAGTCTGAACACCGTGAGTACGCCATTAAGCCGATGAACTGCCCGGGCCATGTGCAGATCTTTAACCAGGGCTTAAAATCCTACCGTGATTTACCGCTGCGGATGGCAGAGTTTGGTTGCTGTCACCGTAATGAGCCATCAGGTGGCTTACATGGTCTGATGCGGGTGCGCGGCTTTACGCAGGACGATGCCCATATCTTCTGTACCGAAGAGCAGGTGCAGACTGAGGTTACCAAGTGTATCAAGATGGTATTTGATACTTACAGCACCTTTGGCTTTAAAAACATTAAGGTCAAGCTGTCGACCCGGCCAGCCCAGCGTATTGGTTCAGATGAAATCTGGGATCGCGCTGAGCAGGGCCTGATAGATGCGTTAAAAGCCAATGAGATTGCCTACGACCTGCAGCCAGGCGAAGGCGCTTTCTATGGCCCGAAAATCGAATTTACGTTGCATGACTGCTTAAACCGTGCCTGGCAGTGCGGCACTATCCAGCTCGATTTCGCCTTACCAGGCCGTTTAGGTGCCAGCTATGTGGCGGAAAGTGGTGAGCGGCAGGTGCCGGTCATGATCCACCGCGCGATTTTGGGCTCGTTGGAACGTTTTATCGGTATTCTGATTGAAGAATATGCCGGTTTCTTCCCAACCTGGTTAGCGCCAACCCAGGTGGTGGTGATGAATATTACCGATAATCAGGCCGAATATGTGCAACAATTGGTAAAAACTTTCAAATCTCAGGGCATAAGAGCAATAAGTGACTTGAGAAATGAGAAGATAGGCTTTAAAATTCGCGAGCACACGCTTAAGCGCGTCCCGTACCTGGTGGTAGTTGGTGACAAAGAAGTTGAAGCTGGCGATATCGCAGTCAGAACCCGCAAAGCAGAGGATCTGGGTAAGATGTCGGTGGCTGCTTTTGTTGAAAAACTGACCGCTGAAATTAAAAACCGGACCGCGAGCTAAGCAAACAGGAAACTTTTTCGGAGGAACATACTATTAAAGTAGGAAAGAAAACATTACCTTCAAACCGTCCTAACCGGATCAATGAAGAAATTAACGTACCAGAGGTACGCTTAATTGGTGTAGAAGGTGAACAGCTGGGTGTAGTCAGTATTGCTGAAGCCAATCGTCTGGCAGAAGAAAGCGGCGCCGATTTAGTAGAAATCAGCCCGACAGCTGAACCGCCAGTATGTAAGTTGATGGACTACGGTAAGTTCCTGTTCGAAAAAGGCAAAGCTCTGAAAGAGCAAAAGAAGAAGCAAAAACAGATCCAGATTAAGGAAATTAAATTCCGGCCTGGAACTGATGAAGGCGATTACCAGGTAAAACTACGCAACCTGCGTCGCTTCATTGAAGAGGGTGACAAAGCTAAAGTAACGCTGCGCTATCGTGGTCGTGAAATGGCGCATCAGGAAATCGGTATTGAGATGTTGACTCGAATTAAAGAGGATCTGTCTGATATCGCCATCTGCGAATCTTTCCCTTCACGGGTGGAAGGTCGTCAGATGATTATGATGCTGGCCCCAAATAAGAAGTAATAAGTGCCTGCAAGTGTAAAGAGCTGCGGCTTGCCGCAGTTTTTTAACGCCTTATTATTCGTTGTAATTTAACAATGCGAGTTTAAATACTATGCCTAAGATGAAAACCAATAAAGGTGCTGCGAAGCGTTTTAAAAAGACCGCTTCTGGTAGCTTTAAACGTAAGCAATCACACCTTCGCCACATCCTGACGAAGAAGTCTTCTAAGCGTAAGCGTCAGTTAGGTCCAAAAACCTTAGTCGCTAAAGTCGATGTTGCCGGCTTAGTCCGTTGCATGCCGTACGCATAAGTCATTAGGAGACAGAAATGCCAAGAGTTAAACGTGGTGTCACGGCGCACGCGCGCCATAAGAAGGTATTAAAGCAGGCTAAAGGTTACTACGGTGCCCGTAGCCGTGTTTACCGGGTTGCTTTCCAGGCCGTTATCAAAGCCGGCCAATATGCTTACCGTGACCGTCGTCAGCGTAAGCGTCAGTTCCGTCAACTGTGGATCGCGCGTATCAACGCTGCGTCACGGATGAACGGTTTATCTTACAGCCGTTTAATTGCAGGTCTGAAAAAGGCTTCAATTGAAATCGACCGTAAGATCCTGGCCGATATCGCTGTATATGACAAAGCGGCTTTCACTGCTATCGTAGCTAAAGCAAAAGACGCTTTAGTTTAAGATTAGTGTGAAGCATAAAAAAACCACCGTAAGGTGGTTTTTTTATGCCAAGTTTACACAGGTATCTGACCCCGAACGTTGTTCGGGGTCAGATACCCAAGGTTCAGTTAACCGCCGGGATCAGCTCCATAATCACCTGGTTATTGCGGAACAACTGCAGCTTATCGGCATTCACTTCAGCGCGATCGGCTTGTTGCAGCTTTTCGGTAAACTGTTGCTCAATAGTGCTAGCATCGGCACAGAATTTACGGGTACTGGCCAACTGCTGTACGGCAAAGGTATTGGCGCGTTGCTGGTAGCTGGCATTAAAGTTGTTACAACCACTAAAGCCATACAACTTATCTTTTTCAAAGATCAGTCGTACATTCAATGAATGTGGCACATAGCGATCAGCAATTTTTTCTGCCCGCCAGACAATACCCTGTAAATCCTTCATCGCAAACTGATTCGGGCAGGTCGCATTTGGCCAGAACTGCTCAAACTTATCAATAAAGAGCGTATCGGTGCCGTGTTGGTCCGGCCCCTTACGGCCAACCAGACTGGCAATCACCGCTTTATTGCTAAAGCGACTATCCTGCTGATACAGCCGCATCATTGGCAAATGGTTTTGCGTATTGGCCACCGGTAAGCTTTCGCCGGTCTGACATTTGGTAAAGGTGGCCTGATTATTCTGCAGCCGGTATAAGCCGAGCATTGGCTGGCGGGTATCCAGCTTTTTCAGCGCTTCCAGCCGGTTTAACTGATAGGCATCAGAGCGGGTAATAGGTCTGCCAGCCAGATCGGTCATCACTAATTGCCGGTTAGAGCGAAAGTGAAAAGATGGCAGATTAACCTGTTGATTAACCAGATGCAGAGTGCGACGCTCTAATAACCAGGCACCACTGACCAACTCCACCTGACCCCGTTCCAGATATTCCTGCCGCGCTTCAAAGCGGCCATCGCGGTACAGGTTAATATGATAGCTGATCCCCGGGCAGTCGGCACAGGGCAGCACACCTTCAAAGGTCATATCACTGTCGATAAAGATGTGTTCAAAGTCCGTGGCCAGGGCTTCTGTGGTCGCGCTGTTTGCCACTTCATTCACATCTTCTACCTCTGCCGGCAGCGGGATCGCTGGCGTCGCCGGCTTAGTGGGGGCCGACAGCGTGGTGGGCTGATCAGCGCCAAAATGGGGAAGCTGACTACAGCCGGCTAGCAGCACAGCACTGGCAATAACGAGTTTTTTCATAATGACTCTTCGCTAAAAAATTCGGCGTATTATAACGCACCCCAAACCGGGTTGTCTGGCTATTTTACCGCAGCAAACTGCTGTAGCACAGCCCTGACCTGCAGCGCGGTTGACGCCGGTTGCTCCTGCATAAAACAGTGGCCGCCAGGTACCTGGATCGTCTGCACCGCAGCATTCAGCTGGCGCCACTTCGCCAGCGCTTTGACCACAAAAGGAAAGGTCTGTTCACCGTAAATTACAGTGATAGGTTTCGCCGCTTTACGCAGCGCCGGCCATAATCCTTTTGGGTAGGAGCTGAAGATCTCAGCCTCGCGCTCGGGCAAACACTTTAATTGCAGTTCACCATTGCCGGCGCTAAGCGCGTGATCGACATAGGCTGCCAGAGCCTCCGGGTGCCAGCTTTGAAATAAACTGCGACTTTGCAGGTACTGCAAAGCGCTGGGACGATCTGGCCATTGCCGGCGCCGGCGCAGTGCAGCCTTGGCCAAAGGGTTCTTTTTAAACAGCCGCACGCCTTCCAGAGTGCGGGCCAGTAGAATCATCGACGGCGGAAACAGCACCGGATCGAGTAATACCAGTCCCTGAAACAGCCCCGGATGCTCAGCATGCATTAAGGCAGTCAGCACGCCACCAAAGCTGTGTCCAACGCCATAAACCGGCACCTCAGCATATTGGGCGCGATGGGCATTAAAGGCCTGAGCCGCCAGCTCGGCGGCGATATTCCAACCTAAAAAAGGGCCGCCATGGTCACTGTCGCCGTGGCCCTGGGCGTCAGAAAGGAATAAATCGTAGTCGGCAGCCAGCTCAGCTAACAGCGGTTGATAGCTGCGGGCGCAAAAGCCATTGCCGTGCAAAAAGTGCAGCAGCGGCTTACCGCTAACCGGCGTCTGCCAGCCGCGCAGGGTAAAGCCGTAACGGGTATGAAAAGACCAGGGAGTTAACTGCATGATCAACCTTTATTCTAATCAGCCTTTATTTGGTGCCAAAGAGTTTATCGCCGGCATCCCCCAGGCCTGGCAAGATATAGCCATGCTCGTTCAGCCCCTGGTCAATCGCAGCGGTGTAGAGCTCAATATCCGGATGCGCCTGGCGCAGTGCGTGAATCCCCTCGGGCGCCGCGACCAAAACCAGGGCTTTGATGTGGGTACAGCCTTGTCGTTTTAACAAATCAATAGTAGCAATAATCGAGCCGCCGGTGGCCAGCATAGGGTCAATAATAATCGCCAGCCGCTGATCGATTTCCGGTGCCAGTTTTTGAAAGTAGGGCACCGGCTGCAAGGTGCTTTCGTCACGATAAATACCCACCACACTGATACGGGCGCTGGGGATCAGATCCAGTACGCCATCGAGCATACCCAGGCCAGCGCGCAGGATTGGCACCACTGTCACTTTTTTGCCCTGGATTTGCTTGATCTGGCACGGACCGCTCCAGGCCTCGATGGTTACGGTTTCGGTCGGCAAGTCTTTGGTGGCTTCATAGGTCAGCAAGCTGCCGAGCTCGACCGCCAGTTGCCGGAATTGACGGGTATTGATATCCGCGGCCCGCAACAGGCCAATTTTATGCTGTACCAGGGGGTGAGAGACTTCGACGACGCGCATAGGGTTCTCCATGTCCCTTCGAAAGCCCGGATCTGTAGTGGCAGTTTTCAGGTTTGTTCTAACCTTTAAGACTGCGCTTTCGAAGGCGTTACTGTAGCGAAACGGTGTCGCGATAATACGGCAGTGCTGCGTGCTGAGCAAGCTTTCGGCAGCGGCTGTCACTTTGACGGCCAATTATGAAACTTGTCCGACCAGAATTGCTTTTGTTACTTGACAGACCAGTTATTCAAACGTACATTTCAAACAGGTGTTTAAAAGTTTGTTTAACGGCGTAGTGAAGAATGAGCAGTAAAGTGCATACCCAACAACGCATCCTGGATGCTGCGCAAAGCCTGTTTGCCGAAAGTGGCTTTAACGATACCTCGTTACGGCAGATTACTACCAAGGCAGAGGTGAATCTGGCATCAGTGAATTATCACTTCGGCTCGAAGAAAGAGCTGATCCAGGCCGTGCTACAGCGCTATTTGCAGGTACTGATGCCGCGGCTGGATCAGGAGTTTGATCGCTTGTTAGCCAGTCAAAAGCCGAATGATTTAACCCAGATCCTGTCGGTATTTGTAAAGCCTTTGCTCGATCTGAACCAGCTGCAGCGCCGCGGTACCCGAACCTTTTTACAGTTACTGGGGCGTGGTTATACCGATGTACAGGGGCACTTGCGCTGGTTTATTAATCAACATTATGGCCGTACTCTGGATAAGTTTGTGTTGCTGGTACAGCAAAGTTGCCCGCATCTGCCACAAAGCGAAGTGTTCTGGCGGCTGCATTTTTCGCTGGGCTCTATCGTCTTTACGATGGCGTCCAGTGATGCACTGTCTGAAATTGCCCAGGCTGATTTTAACGAAGCGGTGGATATTGAAGGGGTGATCCGCCGTTTAATCCCTTATCTCGGGGCTGCAATTGCCGCGCCGGTATATAGCCAAGACCTCAAAACCGTTGCCTGATGCTGGAAGGAAGCTGATATGGTGTATTTATTGATAATAGTGGCACTGCTGGTAGTGCTGTTTGGCGTGACTTCGGTGCGCCGTAGTGTGATTAGCAAGCCGGTGTTTGGCATCTTTAAGAAAATTTTGCCGCCGTTGTCGGATACCGAGCGTGAAGCCATGGAAGCGGGCGATGTGTGGTGGGACGGTGAACTGTTTAAAGGTAAACCGGACTGGCATAAGTTGCATGCTATTCCGAAAGCTGAACTCTCAGCCGAAGAACAAGCCTTTATGGATAATCAGGTCGAAACCCTGTTGACCATGCTGGACGATTATAAAATTGTGCAGGAAGACCGTGACCTGCCAAAAGCAGTGTGGGATTATATTAAGCGCGAAGGTTTCTTTGCGATGATTATTCCAAAAGCCTATGGCGGTCGTGAGTTTTCGGCTATCGCTAACTCTACCATCGTATCGCGCATCGCGACCCGGAGCTTAACCGCAGCAGTGACCATCATGGTACCTAACTCTTTAGGCCCGGGCGAGCTGCTGATGCACTATGGTACCCAGGAGCAAAAAGATCGCTGGTTGCCGACGCTGGCTAATGGTACTGACGTACCGTGCTTTGCGTTAACCGGCCCGGAAGCCGGTTCGGATGCCGGCGGCATTCCGGACACGGGTGTGGTCTGCAAAGGTCAATTCGAAGGCAAAGAAGTACTAGGCATTCGCCTGAACTGGGATAAGCGTTACATCACGCTGGCACCGGTTGCGACGGTACTGGGTTTGGCCTTTAAGCTGTACGATCCGGAAAAACTATTAGGTGATAAAGAAGAGCTGGGTATTACCTGTGCGCTGATCCCAACCAGCCACACTGGGGTGCAGATTGGTGATCGTCATTTCCCGATGAATATGGCCTTTATGAACGGCACTACTTACGGTAAAGATGTGTTTATTCCACTCGATTGGATTATCGGTGGTCCGGCCTATGCGGGTCGTGGTTGGCGCATGCTGGTAGAGTGTTTATCAGCAGGCCGCGGTATCTCTTTACCAGCACTGGCGACAGCAACCGGCCACCTGGCAGCACGGATGACCGGAGCTTACGGTTATGTGCGTCAGCAGTTCGGCATGTCTATTGGCAAGTTTGAAGGTGTGCAGGAAGGTTTAGCACGTATTGGTGGTTTAACTTACACCCTAGAAGCGATGCGGGTGATGACAGCCGGTGCTATCGATTTGAACCTGAGCCCATCGGTAGTGACGGCGATTGCCAAATACCATATGACTGAGATGTCGCGCACCTTATTAAACGATGCCTTTGATATTCATGCCGGTAAAGCCATTCAGTGTGGCCCGATGAACTATCTGGCACATGGCTATATGGGTGTACCGATTTCGATTACGGTAGAAGGTGCTAATATCCTGACCCGTAACCTGATGATTTTCGGTCAGGGTGCTACCCGTTGCCATCCTTATGTGCTGGCAGAGCTGGAAGCCGCAGCCAATCCAAATGCGGAAGAAGGCCTGGCACAATTCGATAAGCTATTGATGGCACATATTGGCTTTGCGGTTGGCAATACCTTCGCTGCCTTATGGCAGGGTTTAACAGCCGGTGCCTTTAACAGTGCGCCGGTATCAGGCGAAACCGCCCGCTACTACAAGCAATTAAGCCGGATGAGCCGCGCGCTGGCGTTAAGTGCTGATATTTCAATGCTGATGTTAGGCGGTGATTTAAAACGTAAAGAAATGCTGTCAGCCCGCTTAGGTGATGTGTTAAGCCAGCTGTACATTGCCTCTACCGTGCTGAAGTTTTACGAAGATAATGGTCGTCAGCAGGCTGATCTGCCGTTCGTGCACTACAGTGTGCAGCGCTCGCTGTTTGAGATTGGTAAAGCCTTTGATGGCTTCTTTGCCAACTTCCCGAATCGTGTTGTGGCGCGTACCATCCGTACTCTGGTGTTCCCGTTTGGGATCGGTTACAAAATGCCGTCTGATGAGGTGGCACAACAAATTTGTGAGGCCTTATCTAAGCCGAACACATTGCGCGATCGCTTAACCCATCTGTGTTATGTCGGTAAAGCTGAAGATGATGCCACAGGGTTAATGGAAAATGCCTTTGTCGCGATGTACAACGCCCAGCCGCTGCTGAAGAAAATTGCTCAGGCGCAAAAAGCCGGTCAGTTACCGCGTAAACAGCCGCTGCTGGATAGCATTAACCAGGCGTTAGCCGCCAATATCTTAAGCGAGTCCGAGGCGGCCAGCTTACGTAAGATGAACCAGTTGCGCTTTAAGGCCATCAGTGTGGATAGCTTTAAACCCGGCGTATTGGAAGGCATGAGTGTCGGTAAACGTGATGCGGCTTAACTGAGCTGTAGCGAATATCCCCTGACGAAAAACCGGAGCTGACAACTCCGGTTTTTTTATGGCTTTGGCATTGGTTAACGCAGGAAAAACGTTAGAATAGGCTCCGAACAATAATAAGACCCAAAAAAGAGGGAATAAGATGGCGCAGCGTAATATCCGTTTGGCCACCCAGGCTGATGTGCCACTGATTTTAAAGTTTATTCAGGAACTAGCTGAATATGAAAAACTTTCTGATCAAGTGGTGGCCACAGAGCAACAATTAACTACAACCTTATTTTCAGCCCGCCCGGCAGCAGAAGTTGTGATTGCCGAGTGTGACGGTCAGCCTGCGGGCTTTGCCTTGTTCTTTCATAATTACTCGACTTTCCTGGCCAAACCTGGTCTGTATCTCGAAGATCTTTTTGTGTTGCCTCAGTATCGCGCCCTGGGGCTGGGCAAGCTGTTATTGACCTATTTGGCAAAGCTGGCCGTAGACAGAGGTTGTGGCCGTTTTGAATGGTCAGTGCTGGACTGGAATCAACCGGCGATTGATTTTTATCAGGCGCAGGGGGCAACATTGTTGCACGACTGGCGGATCAACCGGGTGACCGGTGACAAATTGCAGGCATTAGCAGCGCAATATTCGGCCTGATGTCGTGGTATTGATTTCCTAAAAGTTGTACAGGTGTAGTAGTCAATGTCAAAGGAACAAGTTAAGGCCGCAGCGGCGGCTGCGCAAAGCACAAAGCCGGCAAAAAGCCCGGTAGCTGAGACCGACAAGGTTCCAGCAGCAAAAGCTCAACCAAAGAAGGTATTAAAACGGCGGCAAAGCGGCGATTTCTGGATTAACCTGAGCGTGGCGCTGTTTATTGGTGTGTGTTTGCTGATTTTAAGTTTTGAAATTTTGCTAAAGTTGTCGCGTTAGTGCGTGCTGTTTAGCAAAACAAAGGGAGGCCTGTGCCTCCCTTTGCGTTTTCTGGTGGCTATAGCCGCGGTTTATGCCTGACCGCGCGCGATAATTTCCTGAGCCATCTGATCAGCAACGGTGCTGGTGGGTTTATTTTCAGCGTCGGCGCGCTCAAAAATCTGCAACAGGGTGTCAAAAATTTGCATGACCTTCGCTGTAGACTCTGCCGCATTATAACCTTGCGGACGCATTTCAAAGGCGACGTTAATAATGCCACCAGCATTGATGACATAGTCCGGCGCATACAGAATACCCAGCTCACGTAGTTTCTGGCCATGCTCAGGGCGCTTTAACTGGTTGTTGGCACAACCGGCTACAATTTTGGCTTTTAGTTGCGGGATGGTGTCATCATTTAAGGTGGCACCCAGCGCACAAGGCGCATAGATATCAGCCGCTACGCCGTAGATATCATTCAGACCGACGGCTGTGGCGCCAAATTGGGCAACCGCACGGTTCACCGCATCCTGGTTAATGTCGGTGACAATAAGCTTAGCGCCTTCTTTATGCAGGTGTTCACACAGATAGAAACCGACGCTACCTAAGCCTTGTACGGCAACCGTTTTGCCTGCCAGATCGGCAGAGCCAAACTGATGCTTAGCGGCGGCTTTAATGCCCTGATAGGTACCCAGCGCCGTAAAAGGACCTGGGTTACCGCTTTTACCCTCTAAGCCAGCAACATAAGGTGTAACCTGATGCACCTGCATAATGTCATGGGTAGTAATGTTCACATCTTCAGCGCTGTAATAGCTACCGCTTAAGCGGTGTACCATGCGGCCAAAGGCTTGAAATAACGCCTCAGATTTAATGGTTTTGGCATTACCGATAATCACCGACTTGCCGCCACCCAGGGGTAAACCGGCCATGGCGTTCTTATAGGTCATACCGCGTGATAAACGCAGCACATCTACCAGCGCATCTTCGTCAGATGCATAGTCCCATAACCGACAACCACCAACCGCAGGCCCCAAACGGGTGCTGTGCACAGCGATAATGGCTTTTAAACCGGTTTCCTGATCACTGCAGAAAACTACTTGCTCATGCTGATCAAATTCTGGGTGATTAAATACGGCCACAACGGACTCCCTTGCAAGAATAGCTATTACAGCTGGATGGTTTACGTTTACGTTAACTGCGACTTTTGTCGTAATGGCGCGGAATGTACCATTTTGCACCACTGAATACCAGTCCTGACGTTAACTGGTGGCTGGTCAGTCCAGTGTTGGTGGTGAGAAGCTCAGTAAAGCTTGATTGTCGCGGATAGCTCACATAAAGTAGCGGCATCTACAACACAGGAAGTCATCTTATGAGTGAGCAGTCAACTCAACAACCCACTGAAATCAGCGAAGCGCAGCGCGCAGAATGGGTCCGGGCACAATTTCAGAAAGCCAATGAATATCTGGCAACCAAGGGGATTATCCCGGATAACGTGGCCGTGAGTGAAAGCCGTTATTTACCGCCTTTGGTCGCAGTATGGAAGCTGAATACCCGTGATGCTAAGTCATTCTGGGTGATCAGTGGCGATCTGCCAACCGATCATATGCCCGTTAGTGCAGCACCCAATGCCCGCGAAGCGATCCGCGCGTTCGCGTTGCACTGGCAGTTAAAGGCCGAACAAATTGCCCAGGCCGGTTTTACCGATAAGACCCAGGTTGAGTTTGCTAATCTGTTAGTAAGCCGGGCAGAGGGTTTATACGATCTGTTTGATAACGAGCCGCTGTGGCAAGGGCAATAAGTCAGCGCCAAGCTGTCAAATTTAGTTGACAAAAAAAGCCGCAATAGCGGCTTTTTTTATGCGCAGCACTGCGGTTTATTCTTCAAAATACCACAAGCCCTGGTTAATCAAGTCCGTCAATAATAACAGGCGTTCTTCCCGCGCGGTAAAATGCAGACATTGCTGTTGGTCGATGCGTTTGCTGTCACAGAGTAATTGCGCTGTAACCAGCTCTTCGGCTGGCAGCACTATAGTGGTGCCGTTGATAAACAGCTGAATATCACTGCTTTCGTTTGCCTGATAGTAGCTGCAACGCAGGCCGCCAAGGCGCGCCAATACCGAGCCTTCTTCCAGGTATTCTGCAATTTCCTCAGCCTGATAATGTGGATCTGGCTCTTGCTGATCCAGCTCATGTTTGGCTTGGGTAATATACTGGCCAAACCATAGCGGTAGTGTGTCGCGGTCACTGACCAGTTGCACCAACAGCTGCTGCACCTGATCCAGATCCTGCTCACTAATGGCGCCGATATTACCGGCCAGGTTGCGCTGTGGATCGCTAAAGCGTTTACCGCTGATATCATTGTCCAGCAGGTAATCAGCTATACCGGTCAGTAAGTCTTTTTGTGCCGGCGCCCGGAAACCGACTGAGTAGTTCAGACTGTTCTCGAGTGAAACCCCCTCGTGTGGGCAGCCAGGCGGAATATATAAAATATCACCCGGCTCCATAATGACATCAATACAGGCGGTAAAGGGCGTGACTTGCAGCAGGCGCGGATGCGGGCAGAATTGCTTTAGTGACGCATCTGGCATGCCAACCCGCCAGTGTCTTTTACCCTCGCCCTGGATAATAAACACATCATATTGATCCAGGTGCGGACCGACACCGCCACCCGGGGTGGAAAAGCTGACCATCAGATCATCAATCCGCCAGTTTGGAATAAAGCGAAATGGCTCAATCAACTCCGCCGCCGGTGGATGCCAGTGGTCAACCGCCTGCACCAGGATAGTCCAGTCCTTGTCGCCATAGCGGTTAAAGTCTTCAAAGGGGCCGGTTTCCAGCTGCCAGTTACCGTCGCGACATTCGACCAACCGTGATTCGACGTCGTCTTCCAACGCCAGACCTGCCAGCTCATCCGCTGACAGCGGATCCTGAAAGTTCTTAAAGCCTTGTTTAATCAACAGCGGCTGCTTTTGCCAGTACTGCTGCATAAAATCGGCCAGGCTTAATTCACCCAGATTTAACTGATACATTTTAGGATCCCAAGTAAAGCAGCTGAATTTACGATTACAGAGCAAGAACCAGATTGCTTACGCCAAGACGCCGTAAATACATCCCTGTAGGCTTCATTCAGGCATCCATGCCTTCAAGACTTGGCTTAAAGCAATCCGGTTCCCTGCTAATAAAGTTACTGGATTAGTCCAGTAACTCTACCAGGCGAATGGCATCACCGATATAGCCGGCAGGAGACAGCTGCTTCATCTCGGCTTTTACCGCATCCGGCAGTGCCAGACCATCGATAAAGACGGCCAGATCGGCGGCGCTGATCCGCTTACCACGGGTCAGTTCTTTTAGCTTCTCGTACGGCTTTTCAATACCATATTTACGCATTACCGTCTGCACCGGCTCGGCCAGTAATTCCCAGTTGGCGTCCAGCTCGGCCAGCAGGTTGGCTTCGTTCACTTCCAGCTTGCTAATCCCTTTTAAGGTGGCCTGATAGGCAATCAGCGTATAGCCAAAGCCGACACCCAGATTACGCAGCACGGTAGAGTCTGTCAGGTCACGCTGCCAGCGTGATACCGGTAACTTGGCGGATAAGTGGTTAAACAGCGCATTGGCGATGCCAAGGTTACCTTCTGAGTTTTCAAAGTCGATCGGGTTAACCTTGTGCGGCATGGTTGAAGAACCAATTTCGCCGGCCACGGTTTTTTGCTTAAAGTGACCCAGTGCAATATAGCCCCAGACATCGCGGTCAAAATCCAGCAGGATGGTATTAAAACGGGCGATGGCATCAAACAGCTCGGCGATATAGTCATGCGGCTCAATTTGTGTCGTATAAGGGTTCCAGCTGATACCCAGCGAGCTGACAAAGCGCTCAGCAAAGGCATGCCAGTCCAACGTCGGGTAGGCTGATAAGTGCGCATTATAGTTACCGACTGCGCCGTTGATTTTACCCAGCAGGCTAACCGCCGCAATTTGCTCACGCTGGCGCTTTAAACGCACATAGACGTTTGCCAGCTCTTTGCCCATCGTCGTTGGGGACGCCGGTTGGCCGTGAGTACGCGCCATCATCGGCACCGCTTTTAACTCCAGTGCCAGCTTTTTAATTGCTGTTAGCAATGCATCACATTCAGGCAGTAACACGCTGTCGCGCGCTTCGCGCAGCATCAGCGCATGCGACAGGTTATTGATATCTTCAGAGGTACAGGCAAAGTGAATAAATTCACTGATGGCAGCAAGTTCGCTGTTGCCGGCGACTTTTTCTTTTAACAGATATTCAACCGCTTTCACGTCGTGGTTAGTGGTGCGCTCAATATCTTTGACCCGCTGTGCATCGGCCAGGCTAAAGTTATCGACGATTTGATTTAACAGCGCATTGGCCTCTGCGGATAACGCCGGCACTTCGCTGATCGCCGGCTCGGCGGCCAGCTGCTGCAACCAACGCACTTCGACCAAAACCCGGTACTTGATTAAACCAAACTCGCTGAAAATCGGGCGCAGCGCGGCAGCTTTGCTACCGTAGCGGCCGTCGACCGGCGAAATGGCAGTAAGGGCATTAAGTTCCATGAAAACTCCTGATCTTATAGTGCGGGAAGACTGGCCAGCGCATTTTGCGCTGCAGCCAGGATTTTCCGTCGTTTAAAAATAAAGTTTAGCCGGCTGCCGCCAGCCTGACGCCAGAGCACAGCAGAGCGGATGGCTGCCAGTAGCAGGGCGCGCACTTTTTGCTGTACACTGCTTTGACTGAGTAATTCTGGTTGGCCGTATATCTGAATGCGGGCACCTAGGCTGCTAATGCAGTCGGTGTAGATATCGGCCAGTTTGCCAATAATAGTCTCATCGGTGACACTAAAATGCTGTAACTGCCGCTCCAGCTGCGAGAGTTGCTTGCCCAGCTCGGCCATATTGTCGCGGTTTTTATTCAGTCGCCGCTCCAGCGCCAGCACGCCGACCAGGTAACGGGTGAGCTCAACGTCTTTTTGTGGCTTATCGCCCAACTGCTCAATAATCAGTTCCAGCCCTTCGCGTAAATTCGTCAGTTCGCCACCATAAATATCCAGCGGCGTAGCGGGGTTCAGATTGATTACGCTACCCAGCATAATTTCCAGTTGCGCTTGTTGCGAATCGGTACTGCGGGCCACTTTTTGCACCAACTTGGCCGCCTGACACAGGCCGGCCAGCGCATAAATTTGAGTTTCTAACGATACTTGCATCTTAGCTTAGTGCCTCATCAATAATACCACCGCCAAGGCAGACTTCATCCAGATAGAAGACTGCCGACTGACCAGGGGTTACCGCTTTTTGTGGGCTATCAAAAGTCACCTGCAGCCGGCCATCAGGCAGCGGCGTTACGGTGCAGGGAATATCATGTTGCCGGTAACGGGTTTTTACCGTTAAGCGGCAAACTTGCTGTGGCCCGGTGCGATCCACCCAGTGCAGTTGACTGGCTATCAACCCGCTGGATAATAACGCCGGGTGATCATGGCCCTGAGCAACCAGTAACCGGTTGAGCGTTAAATCTTTGCCGACCACATACCAGGGATCGTCGCCGCCATCGCGTAAACCGCCAATACCTAAGCCTTTGCGCTGGCCCAGGGTGTGATACATCAGGCCCTCGTGACGGCCGATAATTTTGCCATCATCAATACTGACAATATCGCCCGGCTGAGCCGGTAAATACTGCTGCAGAAAATCTTTAAACTTGCGCTCACCGATAAAGCAGATGCCGGTGGAGTCTTTTTTATCATGGGTGACCAGGCCTTGTTGCTCAGCAATGGCGCGCACGGCCGGCTTTTCCAAATCACCGACCGGAAACAGGGTTTGTGCAATATGTTGCTCAGCCAGGGTATAGAGGAAGTAGCTTTGGTCTTTATTGTGATCCAGACCACGCAGCATTTGCCAGTGACCATCCTGATAACGGCGGCGTACATAATGGCCGGTAGCGATATAGTCAGCGCCCAGCGCTTCAGCGGCAAACTCCAGAAAGGCTTTAAACTTGATTTCTTTATTGCACATAATGTCCGGGTTAGGGGTGCGCCCGGCTTTATATTCGGCTAAGAAATACTCGAACACATTGTCCCAGTATTCGGCGGCAAAGTTGACCTTGTGTAATTTGATACCCAGTTTATCGCATACGGCCTGGGCATCGGCCATATCTTCTGCGGCAGCACAGTATTCGTCGTTGTCGTCTTCTTCCCAGTTTTTCATAAACAGGCCTTCCACCTGATAACCCTGTTGCAACAACAGGTAGGCGGAAACGGACGAATCGACGCCGCCGGACATCCCGACGATTACTTTTTTACTGCTGTTCTCTGACATGACACCGCGCTTAAAGACTGCCTGAATTAAAGGCGCGGATTATAACACCAAAATAGCGGCGGCAAAAATGCTCGCTACCGGAAAAAAGCTGACTAAGCTGCGGTTTACTGTTAGCAAAGCGGTTGGATCAATGACAATGGCAGTCGGGTACCGGCTAAACAGAGATCGATGGCATCCAGCACCAGCTGACTGCGCGGAGGCAGTTTTTGTGCCAGCAGTTCACTTTTATCAAGCCACTGTAGCGCCAGAATATCCGGATCCTGGGGCTGAAATGCTGCTGGCAGCTGGTCGGGCTCAAACAAAAAATTCACCCGCACATAGGTATGGCCGTTGCTGGCCTTTAACTGCGAAATGCCAAGCCAGGCTGAGGGCAGCAGGGTCAGGCCGGTTTCCTCGTAAACCTCTCGGCAGACGGCGCTAAGCAAATCCTCATCTTCTTCCATATGGCCGGCCGGTTGGTTGAGGACTTCGCGGCCACTGAGTTTGTCGCGCTCCTGTACCAGTAAAAACCGGCCCTGATAATAAACCACCGCTGCCACGGTCAGATGGAGTCTGTTCCTGCTCATGCTATTCCTTGTTGTCGTCGCTGCCGCGTCAGTGCGGATTACAAATTGATACTACGATACTGCCCCGGCGCCAGATCGTCCAGTTGCCAGTCGCCAATCCTAACCCGCACTAAACGCAGGGTAGGGAAGCCAACTGCGGCTGTCATTCGCCGCACCTGACGGTTACGACCTTCGTGAATAGTCAGGGCCAGCCAACTGGTCGGAATATTGGCCCGATAGCGAACCGGCGGCTGCCGCGGCCAGAGTTCGGGTTCCGCCAAAAGCTCAGCCTGGGCCGGTAGCGTCATGCCGTCGTTAAGTTGTACACCCTGACGCAGCTGTGCCAGAGCCTGTTCGGTAATTTGCCCCTCGACCTGCACCCAGTAGGTTTTCGGTGCTTTAAAGGCCGGATCGGCGATTTTTTGCTGGGTCTTACCGCAGTTGGTTAACAGCAGCAGGCCTTCACTGTCCCGATCCAGCCGGCCGGCAGCATAGATATCCGGAATGGCTAAAAAATCAGCCAGTGTCTGGCGCGGCGGTGTGCTGTTGTCGGTAAACTGGCTTAATACATCGTAGGGCTTATTAAAGAGTACCAATAGCGGATTTTCTACCTTAGTCCTATTGTTTTTTGCTGAAAAAGCCTTATGTTTTGGCCGGGTCGGCCGTTTCTGAGCATTCACGCCTGATCTCTGCATCTGATGTTGACCGTAATATTTAAACGCCGCGGCGCCAAGCTGCCGTTTAACCGGGTGGTGTGCCGCTGGATGTGCGCTGCCTGTTTTATTCGCCCTGATGCTGATATACTCAGCGGGCTTCGTTTGGCTGCGTTTTAAACAATTTCCACACACGGGTGGCGATGGCCTTGTCATGGCGATCCGGCGCTAACAATACAGGAACTAACATGTCGAAAGAAAGTGCAAAAATTATTTACACCATTACCGATGAAGCGCCAGCGCTGGCGACTCAGTCGTTATTGCCGATTATTGAGGCCTTTTCTGCCGCGGCCGGTGTAGCCGTTGAAACCCGTGATATTTCCCTGTCTGGCCGTATTATTGCGAGCTTTCCGGAGTTTTTAACTGCTGAACAGCGCATCAACGACGATCTGGCTGAGCTGGGCGAGCTGGCGAAACAGCCGGATGCCAACATTATCAAGCTGCCAAATATCAGTGCCTCTATTCCGCAAATGAAAGCGGCGATTAAAGAATTACAGACCCAGGGTTATGCGCTGCCGGATTATCCGGAAGAGCCAAAAACCGAGCAGGAACGCGATGTTAAAGCGCGCTACGACAAAATCAAAGGCTCGGCGGTAAACCCGGTATTACGTGAAGGTAACTCTGATCGTCGCGCACCGGCTTCAGTTAAACAATATGCCCGTAAAAACCCGCACAGCATGGGTGCCTGGAGCAGCAGCTCCAAGTCTCATGTCGCCCATATGACGGCCGGCGATTTTTATGGCTCTGAGCAATCCGCTACCATGGCTGCTGATGATGTGCTGAAAATCAGCCTGCAGCAGGCCGATGGCAGCGTTAAAGTATTAAAAGAAAAAGTCGCGGTGCTGGCGGGTGAAGTGGTCGATGCCACCTTTATGAGCGTTAAAGCGCTGCGTGACTTCTATGCCGCTGAAGTAGAAAGCGCGAAAGCGCAGGGCGTACTGTTCTCGCTGCATTTAAAAGCCACCATGATGAAGGTATCAGATCCCATCATGTTCGGTCATGCGGTAAAAGTGTTCTACAAAGAAATCTTCGCTAAATATGCCGCCACCTTTGACAAGCTGGGCGTGGATGTGAACAACGGTATTGGCGATCTGTATGCCAAGCTGCCGCAACTGCCACAAGCCGAGCAGGAAGCCATAGTGGCTGATATCAAGGCGCTGTATGCCAGCAAGCCTGCGATGGCGATGGTGAACTCCGATAAAGGCATTACCAACCTGCATGTACCAAGCGATGTGATTATCGATGCGTCTATGCCAGCGATGATCCGCAGCTCCGGTCAGATGTGGGGCCCGGATGGTCAGTTACATGATACCAAAGCCGTGATCCCGGATCGTTGCTATGCCGGTGTCTATCAGGAAACGATCGAATTCTGTAAGAAGAACGGTGCTTTCGACCCGCGTACCATGGGCTCAGTACCGAACGTTGGCTTAATGGCGCAAAAAGCCGAAGAATACGGTTCACACGATAAAACCTTCGAAATCCCGACCGCCGGTACCGTAGTGGTGACCAACAGCAAAGGTGAAGTGGTATTTAGCCATCAGGTCGAAGCTGGCGATATCTGGCGCATGTGTCAGGTAAAAGATGCCCCTATCCGTGACTGGGTGAAACTGGCCGTTAACCGCGCCCGTTTAAGCAACACGCCAGCAGTATTCTGGCTGGATAGCGCCCGCGCCCATGATGCTGAGCTGATTAAGAAAGTACAAAGTTACTTAAAAGAGCACGATACCACTGGTCTGGATCTGCAGATTATGTCGCCGGTTGATGCCACCCGTCATACGCTGGCGCGGATGAAGCAAGGTCTGGATACCATCTCTGTAACCGGTAACGTGCTACGCGACTATCTGACTGACCTGTTCCCAATCCTGGAGCTGGGTACCAGCGCCAAGATGTTGTCTATCGTGCCACTGATGAACGGTGGCGGCTTGTTCGAAACTGGCGCCGGTGGTTCAGCACCTAAGCACGTCGAGCAGTTTGTTGATGAAAACCATCTGCGCTGGGATTCACTGGGTGAGTTCCTGGCCTTGGCGGCCTCACTGGAGCATCTGTCTCAGGTTGCCGGTAACAAGGTGGCCCAGATCCTGGCCGATACCCTGGATCAGGCGACAGCCTTATTCCTGGACAACGACAAATCACCACGTCGTAAAGCCGGCGAGCTGGATAACCGTGGTAGCCACTTCTATCTGGCGATGTACTGGGCCCGCGCCATGGCAAAACAACAGGCTGACAGTGCACTGGCAGCACGCTTTGCTAAACTGGCGGATACGCTGGAAGCCAGCGAACAGCAAATCCTGGCGGAGTTAAATGGCGTGCAGGGTAAGGCAGTGGATATCGGCGGTTATTACCGTCCGGATCAGGCCAAAGTGGCTGCAGCGATGCGGCCAAGCGCAACCTTAAACGCGGCGCTGGCAGCACTGTAATAGCGGTGAGCGGCCCGCTATCCGGCTACAGCCGGGGGCGGGCTGCAAAGATATCTTGTGCTGTGTAATAACACAGCAAGCTCAGGACAACAAAAAAGCAGGCGCCGCCTGCTTTTTTGTTTTCAGGTCCGCTGTGCTATTCGTCAACGCCGGGCAGCTTGATATTGACAGCGTGTAAGCCTTTGGGGCCCTCAGACAAGTCGAATACCACGTCCTGGCCCGCTTTCAGCGTGCGGTAGCCATCCATGTTAATGGTTGAATAATGGGCGAAGATATCTTCGTCACGTCCGTCTTCCCGGATAAATCCAAATCCTTTGGCATTATTGAACCATTTCACTTTACCGGTAGCCATACTACTTACTTCCTTCTCTAAGTTAGCTATATTCTGTATGCTAGTGAAGCACTGAGCAGGAGCCGGAACTGGCCCCGTTATTTAATGTAGATAATTTGAGCAAACAGTCAAGGTATTTGCAAAAATAAGCTAAAACCTTTACGCAATTTTAATAACACGCGCCTTTGCTGGATGGCGCTCGGATGGCTATAGTTAACTTATGAGCGGTAAGCAGAATCCCAACGTACATTTCGATGATATCGCAGAACTCACCCGGCAGCGGTTGGCACCGCCACCCATGTATAAGGTGATTTTGCATAATGATGACTATACCCCAATGGACTTTGTCATCGATGTACTGAGCCGGTTCTTTAATATGCAGTATGAAAGAGCCACCGAAATTATGCTGAAAGTACATTATGAAGGCAGCGCGGTTTGTGGGGTTTTTACTGCCGAAATTGCCGAAACCAAGGTGCAGCAAGTGATGACCTATGCCAAGGAGCATCAGCATCCGTTGCTCTGTACCATGGAACGCGCTTAAAACCGTTGGCATCCCGGGGCTGTAGCCAAGGATGTCTCTAACTCAGGTGGATTAGGAGTGATGTATGTTAAATAAAGATCTTGAGTTAACGCTGAATATGGCATTCAGGTTTGCGCGCGAACGCCGGCATGAATTTATGACGGTTGAACATCTGTTATTGGCCTTACTGGATAACCCTTCCGCGGGCGCGGCGCTCAAGTCCTGCGGTGCTAATCTGGATAAGCTGCGCCAGGAGTTGGCCAGCTTTATCGACTCCACCACACCGGTGCTGCCGGAGGGAGAGCTGGAGCGCGATACGCAGCCGACACTGGGCTTTCAGCGCGTGCTACAGCGCGCGGTCTTTCATGTGCAATCCTCAGGTAAGTCGGAAGTCAATGGCGCCAATGTGCTGGTGGCGATCTTCTCTGAGCAGGAATCGCAAGCGGTTTATCTGCTGAAAAAAATCGATATCACCCGGCTGGATGTGGTGAACTACATTTCGCACGGCATTACCAAAACTGAAAAGCTGGAACAGCATGATGATAGCCAGCAGGAAGAGATTGGCGAGCAGAGCGCAGAAGAGCACCGTTACCTGGAAAACTTTACTGCTAACCTGAATGTGCAGGCGAAAAATGGCCTGATCGATCCGCTGATTGGCCGCGATACTGAAGTAGAGCGGGCGGTGCAGGTACTATGCCGGCGGAAGAAAAATAACCCGCTGTTAGTCGGCGAAGCCGGCGTCGGCAAAACGGCCATTGCTGAAGGTCTGGCCTGGCGCATCGTACAGCAGCAAGTGCCGGAAGTGATTGCTGATGCCACCATCTACTCGCTGGATATGGGCGCCTTGCTGGCTGGTACCAAGTACCGTGGCGATTTTGAAAAGCGCTTAAAGTCGCTGTTAAAAGAAATTGAGCGCGAGAAAAATGCCATCCTGTTTATTGATGAGATCCATACCGTGATTGGTGCCGGTGCGGCCTCGGGCGGTGTGATGGACGCCTCGAATCTGATTAAGCCGTTGTTGTCGAGCGGCCGCTTGCGCTGTATGGGGTCGACCACCTATCAGGAATTTAAAAATATCTTCGAAAAAGATACCGCACTGGTACGGCGCTTCCAGAAAATCGATGTGGTAGAGCCCAGTGTCGAAGATACCACCCGCATTCTGCTGGGCTTAAAAGAACGCTATGAGCAGCACCATAATGTGAAATACACGCAGAAAGCACTGCGCGCTGCTGCTGAACTGTCGGCAAAATATATCAGTGAGCGGCATTTACCGGATAAAGCCATCGATGTGATTGATGAGGCCGGTGCTTCACAGCGGCTGTTACCGGCATCGAAGCGCAAAAAAGTAATTAACGTCGCGGAAATTGAGCAGGTGATTGCTAAGATCGCCCGTATTCCGGAGAAGTCAGTCTCCGCTTCGGATAAAGAAGTGCTGGCCAATCTGGATCGTAATCTGAAACTGGTGGTCTTTGGCCAGAATGCACCCATTGAAGCGCTAACGGCGGCGATCCGCTTATCGCGTTCAGGCTTGGGTAACGAGGAAAAACCCATCGGCAGCTTCCTGTTTGCCGGGCCTACCGGGGTTGGGAAAACCGAAGTGACCAAACAGCTGGCCAAGGTGATGGGCGTAGAGCTGCTGCGCTTTGATATGTCGGAATATATGGAGCGGCATGCGGTGAGCCGTTTAATTGGTGCGCCACCGGGCTATGTCGGTTTTGAGCAGGGCGGCTTGCTGACTGATGCGGTCTCCAAGCATCCGTATTCGGTAGTGCTGCTGGATGAAATCGAAAAGGCACACTCGGATATCTACAATATCCTGTTGCAGGTGATGGATCACGGTACCCTGACCGATAATAACGGTCGCAAGATTGATTTCCGAAATGTGATCCTGGTGATGACCACCAATGCCGGGGTGCAGGAAACGGTGCGCAAGTCGATTGGTTTTAAACAGCAGGATCATAGCCATGATGCGCTCAGCGAAATCAATAAAACCTTTAGTCCGGAATTCCGTAACCGGCTGGATGGCATTATCTGGTTTCAACATCTGGATCAGGAGATTATTCTGCAAATCGTTGATAAGTTTATCTGCGAACTGCAGGTACAACTGGATAAGAAACAGGTGTCATTGGAACTCAGTAGTGAAGCCCGGCACTGGCTGGCAGCCAAGGGATATGATCAGGCGATGGGCGCTCGGCCGATGGCAAGAGTGATCCAGGAACAACTGAAAAAGCCTTTGGCTAATGAAATCCTGTTTGGGGTGCTAACTGAGGGTGGCGATGTGCGGGTGGAGCTGGTAGCGGATAAACTGGAATTCCATTATCAGACCAGTAAAACCGCAGCGACCGAGGCGCAGCCGGGTTAATAAGCCACTCACCGGCGAACAGGTGTGGACTAAAACGCAAAAACCCGGCTATGCCGGGTTTGCCTTTAGCTGGCGACGAAAAGCACTAAGTCGGCATTTCGTGCAGACTTAGGCTGCTTAACGCTGGCGGAACACGATCCGGCCCTTGGTCAGATCATAAGGCGTCAGTTCTACGGTAACCTTATCACCGGTTAAAATGCGGATATAGTTTTTACGCATTTTGCCAGAAATATGCGCGATCACTACGTGACCGTTTTCCAGCTCAACTTTGAACATGGTGTTTGGCAGGGTATCCAGGATGGTACCTTGCATTTCAATTACATCTTCTTTCGCCATTCAGCGTACTCGCCTCTAATAAAATGTGGTGCCTTTGGAAAAACAGCGCAGATTGTGCCGAAAAGCCACCGATAAGTAAAGCAGCAAGCGCTTTTTTAAGCAAATGAGTGCCAGCCGCCATCGAAATAGCGCTGATGCGGCAGAAATTCCTGCTTATAGGCCATTTTGCGACAGCCATCGACCTGATAGCCGAGGTAGACATAGTCCAGCTGCTGCTGTGCCGCCAGTTGTAGCAGATACAGGATGGCCAACTTACCGGGAGAGAAAGACTCTGCCTGCCGGGCAAAAAAGGTGTACACCGCTGAATAAGCACCGGCGAGTTCATCCACCACCATCACGGCCTGTAACACCCCGGCCTGATACAACTGCAGCAAGCTGATCGGCTGCCATTTACTGTTTAGCAGGGAGTCCAGTTGTTCCTGCGTTGCCGGATGCATCACCCCATCCGGATGCTTAAAAGCAATATAGTCGGCAAATAACGCAAATAATTGTTGTCGCTCAGCCACTGAATCGGGCACCTTGCTTAGCTGATACTGCCAGCCGCTGCGCGCGGCTTTGCTGAGCAGGCGCCGCTGGCTGCTGCTTGGCGTAAAATCTGGCAGCGGGATCCTCAGTGATTGGCAGGCGTGACAGCTGGGGCAATGTGGCCGGTACAGTTGATCACCGCTGCGGCGGAAATTATGTTTTATCAGCAACTGATATAAACTGGCGTCCATTGGCTGTGGACTGAGCAATACCGCCAGTTGCTCTTGTTGCGAACTCAGGTAGCTACAGGCGGCAGGTGGGGTCAGGCCAAACTGCAAGCTCTGCTCAGTCATGCCCAGGCTCCAGTAGCAGCGGCTGGCTTCGCCAATGCTCTGCCGGTGCAGGTGTCTTGATTAAGGTTGCAATCAGCGGCAGGTAGTCGCGCCGGGACAGGGTAGTGGCGCCAAGTTTCAGTAAGAACGGGTTAGGTAACTGACAGTCAATCCAGCCGGGGGCATAGCGCTGCAAATGTTGTTGCAGCGCTATCAACGCAAACTTAGCGCCATTATCAATGCGGTTAAACATCGATTCACCGCAAAACAGCTGACCCAGCTGCACGCCATATAAGCCACCGACCAGTTGCTTGCCTTGCCAGACCTCGACACTGTGCGCCAGGCCTTGCTGATGCAGCGCCAGATAGGCTTGCTGCATCGGTGGTAGGATCCAGGTTTGCGCCTGACTGGGCCGGGGTTCGGCACACTTGCTGATCACTGCAGCAAATGCCTGATTTAGCGTTACGGTTAAACCGTCGCGGCGTAATTGCTTGCGCAAGGTACGGTTTAAGCTAAGCGTATCGGGCGCAAAGACGGCGCGGATAGCAGGGCTCCACCAGAGTAGTGGATCGCCTTCAGAAAACCATGGAAAGATGCCGCTTTGATAGGCCAGCTGCAGGCGTGAGACCGAGAGATCACCGCCCATCGCCAGCAAACCATCGGGCTCCCGCAGCGCCTGTTGCACGGGCGGGAACCAGAGTTCATCTGCTAACAGCTCCGGCAGATAGATAGGCATCAGACAGGGCGCGGGCAAGCTGAAGCCGCATGTTGCGGCTTCATAGGCTGTTATTTACCCAGGGCGTCCAGATAGCGCTCGGCATCCAGCGCTGCCATACAACCGGAGCCGGCTGAGGTAATGGCCTGACGGTAGATATGGTCTGCCACATCACCGGCAGCGAACACCCCGGCGATGCTGGTCTGAGTGGCATTGCCTTCAGTGCCGCTTTGCACTTTCAAATAACCACCATTCATTTCCAGCTGACCGGCAAAAATATCGGTATTGGGTTTGTGGCCGATGGCGATAAAGACGCCTTGCAGTGCCAGCTCTTTTGCCGCTTCGCCTTGAGTCGATTTTAACCGCACACCGGTCACGCCCATCTCATCACCCAGCACTTCATCCAGCTCGCGGTGGGTATGCAGGATAATATTGCCGCTGGCGACTTTAGCCATTAAGCGGTCAATCAGAATTTTCTCGGCTTTAAAGCTGTCACGGCGGTGCACCAGATGCACTTCGGCCGCGATATTGGATAAATACAGCGCTTCTTCCACCGCAGTATTACCACCACCGACTACCGCAACTTTCTGATTGCGGTAGAAGAAACCGTCACAGGTGGCACAAGCTGACACACCACGGCCGCTATACGCCTGTTCTGATTCTAAGCCCAGATATTTGGCGGAAGCGCCGGTGGCGATAATCAGCGCATCACAGCTGTACTGGCCGTTGTCGCCAGTCAGGATAAAGGGCCGCTGTTGCAGGTTAACGGTATGAATATGGTCAAACACGATTTCGGTATTAAAGGTTTCAGCATGCTCACGCATCCGATCCATCAGCGCCGGGCCAGTTAAACCGTGCGCATCACCGGGCCAGTTTTCAACTTCGGTGGTGGTGGTTAGCTGACCGCCTTGCTGCATCCCGGTTACCAGTACCGGTTGTAAGTTGGCGCGGGCCGCGTAAACGGCGGCAGTGTAACCGGCAGGGCCAGAGCCCAGAATAAGCAGTTTGCTGTGTTTAACCTCTGACATCAGAGCACTCCATTGGAAAATAATGCAAAAAAGATAGCGGGATTCTACGGAAAGCCAGCACAAAGCGAAACCCCGTTGTCGGGAAATGGCGACGGTATAACTGTAAATAAAGGCGCACGCGCAAGGATTTTTCAAAACAAAGCCAGTAGAATGTCCCCCCAGGGCAAGATCACGAACATTTAACGCGCACTTTAACATAACTGATTGACCGCGATCTTCCGTTGTGATCAGATACTGGCTTTTACGCGGAGCCAGTTTATGAACATCGATATTTTTGCAGAGCACTTTTCAGAATTAGAAGACCCAAGGCAAGCATCTAAGGTCGTTTACCCCTTGTTTGACGTGGTATTTTTAACGCTGTGTGCCGTTATCGCAGGCTGTGAGGGCTGGGAAGATATTGAAGATTTCGGTGAAAACCGCTTTGACTGGTTGCAAGAACATGGTTTTTTCAAACTGGGCTTGCCGGTACACGACACTATCGCACGGGTGATGTCATTGCTGGACAGCGAAGCTTTACAGCGTTGCTTTGCCAGTTGGATGCAGGCTTGTACAGAGCTTACTGATGGTCAGGTGGTAGCGATTGACGGCAAAACGTTGCGCAGCTCTTACAACCGCGAAGACCGCTGCTCTTCTATTCATATGGTTAGCGCTTTTGCCAGTGCCAATGGCGTGGTAATGGGCCAGGTTAAAACGGACGAGAAGAGCAACGAAATTACGGCGATACCTCAGCTACTTAACTTGCTGGAGCTTAAAGGATGCTTGGTCAGTTTGGATGCCATGGGATGCCAGAAAGAGATAGCGCAGCAGATAGTAGATAAAGAAGCCGACTACCTGTTGACGGTTAAAGGCAACCAAGGACAGCTGCATGATGCCGTAAAACAAGCCTTTGCGGGTAAAGCGCACAAAGATACTGCCGCGCAGTCACTAGAAAAGAACCGTGGGCGCTTGGAGTACCGTGAATTCCAGGTATGTGATGCCAGTGAATTACCGGAAAAACTCAAAGCTGCGTGGCCAGGGCTGACAACCCTTGGCATGGCAACGACTTACCGGGTGGAAAAGCACAAGCGAGCCGTATTAGAACAGCGTTATTTTATCAGCTCAGCCGTTCTTAGTGCCGAGCGGCTAGCCAGCGCAGTTCGCGAGCATTGGAGTATCGAAAACCAGTTACACTGGGTGCTGGATGTAAGCTTAGGTGAGGATGCTTGCCAGATATATCGTGGTAATGCAGCGACTAATCTTGCCACGATGCGACACTTTGGTTTGAATATGTTACGCGCTGAGAAGCGAAAAATGAGTATCAGAAGAAAGCAGCGTCAGGCATTGATGAATGAGGCTTATTTGGATGCGGTGCTTGAAGCTGGAATGAGTATGGTTATTAAATGACCACTCGTAATCTCACCCTGAATGTCCCCCCTTATAGACGGAGTCTTTATGCCTTTATTAGTAGTTATCGGCTATGTCTGGCCTGAGCCGGCGTCTTCCGCGGCGGGCAGCCGGATGCTGAGTTTAATTCAGCTGTTTCAGCTGCAAGGCTGGCGAGTGTGCTTTGCCAGCGCGGCTGAGCCCGGGCCGCATCGGGTGGATTTACCGGCCATTGGTGTCAGCGAGCAGCGCATTGCTCTAAATTGCGATAGCTTTGACCAGTGGCTGAAAGAAGTGAACCCGCAGGCGGTGTTATTTGACCGTTTTATGCTGGAAGAACAGTTTGGCTGGCGGGTCGCTGCAAGTTGTCCGGATGCCCTGCGCCTACTGGATATGGAAGATTTACATGCGCTCCGTCAGGCAAGGCACGACGCCGTTAAAGCCGGGGACGCGCTGGTGGCGAAAGAGGTAGCGGTGGAGCGGCTAAATAACGAGCTGGCGCTGCGGGAAATTGCTGCCATTTATCGCTGTGACCTGACACTGGTGATTTCCTATTATGAGATGCAGCTGCTGCAGCAACATTACCGGGTACCGGCTGAACTGCTCTGTTACTGCCCGTTCTGGCATGCTGCCGTGGTGCCAGCAGTGCCGGCTTTTGCTGAGCGCACACACTTTATCAGTATCGGTAATTTTCGCCATGCCCCGAACTGGCAGGCAGTACTCTGGCTGAAACAACAACTCTGGCCCCAGATCCGTAAGGCCTTACCGCAGGCCGAGTTACATATTTACGGCGCCTATCCGCCGCCTAAAGCCACGGCATTGCATAATGCCCGCGACGGATTTTTGGTGAAAGGCTGGGCTGCGGACGCGGTAGCGGTGATGCAACAGGCGCGGCTTTGTCTGGCGCCGCTGCAATTTGGCGCCGGGTTAAAAGGTAAATTGCTCGAAGCGATGCAATGCGGCACTCCCAGTGTCACCACTAGCATTGGCGCCGAGGGCATGCAGGCTGGCGCAGGCTGGGGCGGCGCTGTTGCCGATAATGTGGAGGCGTTTTGTCAGGCCGCCGTGGCTCTATATCAGGATGAAACGCCCTGGCTGGCAGCACAGCAGCAGGGCTATCAGATCCTGCAGCAGCGCTTTGGCGCTGAGCAGGCCAGCCGGGTTTGGCAACAATTAGCGCCTTTACTAAATGCCAGTGCCGGACAAACCAGTGCGCGGCGGCAACGCAATTTTACCGGCCTGATGTTACAATCACATGCTTATCGCAGCAGCCATTATATGGGGCTGTGGATCACCGCAAAAAACAGGGTTTCAACATGATTACACGGCAGCAACTCGTCGCTTTTATTGATGAAAAACTCGGCAGTGCCCGCATTAAAGATTATTGCCCAAATGGCTTGCAGGTAGAAGGGCGCGAAAGGATCCGTACGGTAGTGACCGGCGTGACCGCCAGTCAGGCCCTGCTGGAGCAGGCGGTGGCGCTCAACGCCGATGCGGTGCTGGTGCACCATGGCTATTTCTGGAAAAACGAAGCAATGCCGGTGGTGGGGATGAAAAAGCAGCGTCTGGCTACGTTACTGAAACACGATATCAATTTACTGGCCTATCACTTGCCACTGGATGTGCATCCACAGCTGGGTAATAACGCTCAGCTTGGCGCACTGCTGGGGATCTCGGCGCCGCAGCCGGTGTTAACGGCTGAACCTGCCGGCGTGCTGCAAATGGGGCAGTTGCCAGCGCCTGCGTCGTTACAGCAGCTTGCGGCAACGCTTAGCCAGCAGCTGCAACGTGAGGTCTTGCTCGAAGATGCCGGTATTGGCGAGATCCGCACTATTGCCTGGTGTACCGGTGGCGGCCAGGGCTATATTGAACAAGCGGCGGCGGCCGGGGCGCAATTATTTGTTACCGGCGAAGTGTCGGAGCAAACCATTCATGTCGCGCGTGAGCTTGGGATCCATTTTATCGCCGCCGGCCATCATGCCACTGAGCGCTATGGCATTAAAGCGCTGGGCGAATACCTGGCGGCTGAACTTGGCCTCAGCGTCCACTTTATCGATATTCCTAATCCGGCTTAAAGCCGGCCTAACCAGATGCTTTAGCAAACGCCACTATGAGCCAATCTAAGCCATTAAAAGATCGTAATTTTGATAACCTGGCCAGCCGCTTTGCCAGCAATATTTATCAGACTACCAAGGGCAAAATTCGCCAGGCCGTATTGCTGCGTGATTTGCTGGAACTAGCAGAGCTCGCTACGCCAACCGCCATTCTCGATGTCGGCGGTGGCCAGGGCCAGTTGGCACTTAAGTTGGCGGCGCTGGGACATCAACTGCATCTGACTGATATTTCGGCTGAGATGCTGCAACTGGCGGCAGAAGAGGCAAAGAATCAGGGGCTGAGCGCGCAGTTACAGATCAGTCAGAGTTCACTGCAAGACTTACCGCAGCGGCTTGGCGGGCAAGCTTACCCGCTGGTGCTGTGTCATGCAGTGCTGGAATGGCTAGCCGAACCAGAAGCCGCGATTAGCCAGTTACGGCAACTGGTGCAGCCGGGCGGCATAGTATCGCTGATGTTTTATAACCAGGATGCGCATCGTTTAAGTAATATCATTTACGGTAACTTTGCCTATGTGCAGGCCGGGTTAAAAGCAAAAAAGCCGGTACGGCTGAATCCGCAGCAGCCCTTGCCACCACAGCAGGTGTTGCAGTGGTGTCAGCAGGCGGGCTTTGCATTACTGAGTAAAACCGGGGTGCGTTGCTTTCATGATTATTTGCGCGATCGCAGTCAACAGCAGAGTCATTATGCTGAGTTAGAAGCGCTGGAGCTGCAGTATAACCGGCAGGAGCCTTATGCCTCGGTTGGCCGTTATATCCATTTGCTGTTACGGGCCTGAACTGCGTTAAAAAAGACGGCTGCCAGCTGGCAGCCGTAAAGCAAATGTACAGTGCGCGACTGAGCCAGATTGACCTCTCAGTACACGACCTTAGTTTAGCCGCGTACTAAGGACTTGGCACTGTGACAAATTGTCGCACCATATAGCGCTTTGGGGATGGCGCTCCGGGGCATATTGTTGGCTTAGTCAAACTCAAACTTGTATAACAAGTCGACCGCATTATCCAGGCCCGATACCGCTTCCAGATACAGATTACGCAGCAGGCGGTAACGCAGCGTAAACTGACCAATTGGCTGAAAGATACCAATGCCGTATTTTAGCTGCAGATCCCGGGTTAAATAGCCACTTACCGTCACCTGCGAATTATCGCCGGCACCTTCGGTATCCAGCATTAAATCACTGACGCCAAAGGCTTCACCGATTTCGCCAACCAGCTTGCCGCTGGAGGAAATACTCATACCAATCAGACTGGTGGTAACACTGTTAGCATTAAAGCCTGATTCGCTGTCCAAATCCTTGCCCATAATCAGATATGACAAAGCATTGGCCTGGGGTTTGGCGGGTTCCGAGAAAATGGTGACTATGGGTTCATCGGCCGGGCCTGTTACCCGAATGCCGGCAATCACATCATCTTCCATATTGGCCGGATTGCGGATGGCTTCCACGTTTAGAAACGGCTGATCGGCCGGGCCATTAAAGGTCAGTTTGCCCTGACGGATTAGCAGATCCTGGCCGTAAGCACGGAAGGTACCATCAACCAGTGAGACTTCCCCGCGCACACTGGGGTTAAACTGCTGTTGCTGCACCCGTAACTCACCCGCTAAGCGGCTTTTTAAGCCAAAGGCCTCCAGCCTGACTTGTTGCCCTAAGCGCACGCGGATATCGGTTTCCAATGTAAATTGACTACTTTGCTCTTCAGTGATCGGTTGCAGGCGCCGGTCCAGCAGCACATGATCGCTGGATAAGCCAATGGCATTTTGCGGTAAGGTATTGACACTGATATTGGCGCGCGGGATCTGTAAGGTACCGGTGAGTCGACTGCGACCAGGTTCAGCGTTTATCAACAGATTAGGCTGCACGAACAGCTCTGCTTGCGGGATCTGCAGTCGTAGTGGATCGCCGCTGATCCCGAGGTTTGCCTGCCAAGCATCGAGATCACGCCAATCGGCAAAGCCTGCCAGGTCAATTTTGCCCTCGGGCGTCCGCACCAGACCGTTTAACTCAGCGCGTTCACCACGAAAGCTGATCACTAAGTCCGCCTGTTCGATATCAGTTGGCGCCAGCTTGCCCCTTACTTTTAGGCCATCCAGTCGCAGCTCACCACGCAGCTGCGGGTTATCCAGGCTGCCATCCAGACTTAACTGGCTGGACAGGGTACCGGCCAGTTCACTGTATTCGTCAAGTAACGGCTTTAAAAAATCCAGAGTCAAACTGGTGAGTGCAAGTTCGGCGCGCAGGGGCTTTTCTGCTTGATCCAATTCCGTAACTAGGGCTTGCGCTGTCAATTGGCCGCTATCAGCTAATTGTAACGTCAGCTTACTGCGTAACTGGTGTGCGGCCATTTCGGCGCTCAGTTCCAGATCGCGCCAGGGCAGGGTCACTGGCACGTCAAATTGTTGTAGCAACTGGCCACTGACACTTTGTAAACCAAAAGTCAGTTGCGGCGCCTGCCCCTGCTGCCAATTGATATCGAGCTGGGCGGCAAGCTCACCATTAATGCTGCTTTGCAGCGGTAACAGGCTATTCAGATTTTCCAGCGGGTAATCGCTGAGCGCCAGTTTCGCCTGCACCTGCGTAGCTGATAGCGTGGCCGCTTCGCTCAGGCAGAGTCTGGCATCCAACTGCGCCCAGCAATGTGCCGCCAGCATCAGTTGTTGCGCCGGCAGGTCAGCCTTAATAGCGAGTGGCTCGGCGAGTTGCCAGTCACCTAACTGGCTGGCCAGTAAAAACTCGGTTAGCTGCCCCTGCCAGAGCTGACGTTGGCTTAGCGAGCCAGCCGCCTGCAGCTTAACCGCCAGCCCTTCGGCTTTAAGCTGTGCCTTTAGCTGATGGGCATCTTCATCACCTTCTAAGCTTAGCTGTAATTCTTGTAAGCGCTGCTGTTGCCAGCGCGCTTGCGACAGCTGCAGCGTCAGGCTGGTGCGCAATTTATCTGCCAAATCAGTAGTGGCGATAAGTGATGCCTGACGCAGCCGGGCATCCTGATATGCCAGTCGCTCAGCGCTTAGCTCCAGTGTGACTTTTGGCGTCAGCATCGGGCCTGTCACGGCAATACTGCCTTGCAGTGCGCCGCGCAGCTCTGGGTAAGATAAGGCCGCATCCGGCACTGACATTTCAGCCTGCAACTGCCAGTCTTGCTGCAATTGGCCATAGAGCCGTAACTGGTTTTGGCCATGGCTTAACAGCAGATCCGGGCTGTTAAACTGCCAGTCGCTAAAATCTGCATTGCTACTCAGGCTCAAAGAGCCTGCCAGCAGCAGTGGCAGTTGTCGCAGTTCGCCTTGCATCGCCAGCTGCGGCAGTTGCAGCGCTAAACCGCTGTTCGGGTCCAGTTTGCCCGCCATTTGCAACTGACCACTTAATTGCCCCTGATAATCTGGCCAGAAGGCACCGGGTTTAATACCGTCCATCGCCAGTTGTAGTTGCCAGTTAAGTGCCGGCTCTAAGTTAAGCTCGCCTTTGGCCTGCACCTGGCCGTCAAGGGTGGTGAGCTGCAGCTCGCGGATAGCAGCGCGTTGTTGCCAGTTAAACCAGCTGGCGTCCAGACGCAGTCCTGCATCGGGGAGCCCCGTGGCTTGTAACTCTGTGGCAAGGCTTAATTGCAGCTCGGTCAGATTGCCGTCGAGCTCTAGCGCCAGAGCGGACAGCTGATAGCCCGGTTGCTCAAGTGGCCAGTGTAATTCCCGGGCTTGCAATGTCAGTTGCAGCGGTAAGTCGGCGCTGAGCAAGGCCAGCCGTCCTTGTAACGCCAGGTTAAGTGGTCCGCTAGCATTAATCTCAGCAATCAGTTCTGCCAGCGAGCCGCGCAGTTGTCCCTGCAAACGCTGCCCGGCCAGGGCGGTGTCTTGCAGCAGGGCATCGAACTGCGCCGACAATGGGAAGCCTGTTGCTAAATCAAGATTGGCACTAAGCTGAGCTTGTAGCTGTGGATGCGTCAGCTGTAAATCAAGCAGGCGCACTTGCCGTGGCGTTAGTTGGGCACTAAAGGTCAGCAGCGGCAAGCTAAAGTGCTGTTCGCCTTGCTGCAGCTCGCTATGACTAAGCTGAAAATCATCAATAAAAATCGATAACGGTAAGCTAAAGGGGCTAAGCTCTGGTACCGGATAGGCGCTCAGCGGTTCGGCGTCACCGCTACTTTCTGCAAGTGTGATAGCCAAACCGTCCAGTCGTCCTTGCTGTAACTGTAGCCGGTTACCCCAGGCGTTCAGGCCAATGCTAAAATGCTGCCAGGCCAGTTGCTGCTCTGGCAAGTTAAGTTGTAGCCGTTCAATCAGCAGCCGGTCAATTTTTAACGGGATCGGAAACGCCAGGCCGGCCAGCCGTCGTGGCGCATTCGCCTCCGAACGCGTTGTCGGTTCGGTTTGGCTGTCAAGTGCGGCTTCAGCCGCCGCAGTTGCCGCCTGTGCCGATACCTGCTCAGAGGGCTTGCTGGTAAGGGTGACGCCGTTTAGCGCCAGCTCGGGAATACAGAGCCGGAACTGGATCAGGCAGCGTTTTTGTAGCCGCAGTTGTAGCTGCTCCAGCCTGAGCTCCAGCTCAGGGCTTTGATAACTTAGCTGATGGAGGGTTACGCCGCCAAGCCAGCTGCCGGAAGCCTCGGCAACCTTAAGTTCTGGCACGGCCTTCTCTGTCAGGTACAGGCTAAATCGTAAGCCGGACTGGCTGAACAGCAACCAGCACAGTAATAGTAACAATGCCCAGAGCGGCCAGAAAATGCCGCGGTCAAGCCAGGTTAGCAGGCGCTTCATAGCTCAGGCCCCAAAGAAAAATGCAGCTGAAAGGGCTTGCCTTCTGCATCCAAACCCCAGGCAAAATCGATCCGCACGGCACCTATAGGTGAGCCCCAGCGTACGCCAAAGCCCACGCCTTTTTTCCAATCCGGTGTCTTGGTCCAGGCACTGCCATAGTCAGCAAAGGTTGCCAGCCACCAATTACCAGTTACCCGATATTGATATTCCAGCGAGGCGGTTGCCATATAGCGGCCACCAATCAATTCGCCGTCCTGGTTGCGGGGGGAAACGGACTCGTAGGCATAGCCGCGCAGATTATTATCGCCGCCGGCAAAAAAGCGCAGTGACGGCGGTAAATTATCAACCGCTTCCATCAGCACTGCACCACCATCTAACCGGCTGACCAGACGATGCCGGTCACCAAAGCTGTCGATATAACCAGCGCGACCGCGTAAGCGGACAAAGCTGGCGGCAGAGCCCCAGCTCTGATCGGACACTTCGATCCCCAGTAGCAGACGATCCGCCCGGGTCGGCATGCCACTGCCGGTTTGCCGGCTGCGGGAAAAGCTGATCCCCGGCATAATTAAACTGCTGTTATCTTTCTGATCCGCCTGCGTATAGTCCTCATAGAGCCAGCGGATACTGGCGGTACGATACCAGTCATTGCGCAGCAGCCAGTGCCGCTCCAATGCCAGATTCGATTCAATAGAGCGGGTGTCCTGATAATCACGGTTACGTAAGCCGTACTGCAATTGCCAAAAGTCAGTAGCAACGCTTTCCAGCGGCAGCCGGTAAGCGGCCTCAATACTTTGCTCCGCCCGCGACAACGCCAGTTTGCTGTTCAGGCTGTGGCCGCGATCATTTAACCAGGGCTTTAACCAGTTTAGCTTAAGCCGGGCGCCGACATCGTCGGAGTAACCAATACCGGTTTCGATACTGTTGCGTTTGCGTGGCGCCAGTTCAACATCGATCGGTAGCAGCCGCTGGTCGATGGCCTCAGTACTGGCCGTAACCAGAATAGACGAAAACCAGTTGGTATTGGCTAAGGCCTGATTCAGCTCACCCAGCTGGGTTGCCAGATAGGGGGCGTCAGGCTGAAAAGGTACCAGTGAGCTCAGGCGCTCAGGGGCAATTTGTGAGCCACTAAAGCGCACTTCGCCAAAACGGTAACGCTGGCCGCTGTCAAAATGTAAGCGCACAAAAGCCTGACGGCGGGAGGGCGCGACTTCCAGCCGCTGCAGGCTAAAACGGGCGTCAAAATAGCCGCGACGCTGCGCCAGACTATTCAGGGCACTTTTGAAACTGTCATAACGACCATGGTGCACCACCTGACCGACCTGTGGTGCCTGGCGTAATAAATTCTGAAACTCGGGATCCGTGGCCGCATCGCCGAGCAATTGAATATCGGTTTCGGTAATCCGAATGGGCTCGCCGGGTGTGACCTGAATTAATAAGCGGCTGCCATTGTTGCGCGTGCTTTGCAGCGTAATGGTAATCTCGCTATGGTAATAGCCCAGCGCCTGCATCGCTTGCGCAATATCTTGCTCCAGCCGGGCTTGAAAGCGCAGCGAGGTCGAAATTTCACCTGCTGCGTAGCGGTCGAGGAATAACTTAACGTTATCCTCCAATTCGCCTGACAGACCTGTCAGGCGCAAGGTGGTTTGCGCCAGCACAGCAGGGCTTAGCAGTAGCAAGGTGAGTAACAAATAGCGCATTAAAATCCTGTTAAGATGCAGCCAATACCACGCATTCTGCAGGCAGCGGTATCGGTAAACCAACCTAAAGTGTACCTTAAGCCTGAACGCAGTACAGTAAAACTGAGGCCAACTGCGGGAATTTTCGCCAGTTAAAACGCGGTGTCTTGAAAGGATCACTTCTGACCAGCATTTCAGTTATACTGAGTGCCAAAAGTGCAAAAGGTTCACGCCGCGCGACGCTAGCGGCCAGCGTGAAACTGATAGTAGATAAATAACGGCGCAGACAAGGTGAAAGTATGCAGCAGGTGGTGATTAGCGGCTCAGGGTTATTTACCCCACAACACATTATTAGCAATGACGAGCTGGTCGTAAGTTTTAATCAATACGTTGATCAGTTTAATACCGAGCATGCGGCACAGATTGCTGCTGGTGAACTGGCGGCACTGGAGTATTCCAGCAGCGAATTTATCGAAAAAGCCTCCGGTATTAAAGCCCGGCACGTACTGTATAAGGATGGCATTCTTGACCCCAAGGTAATGCATCCGGTGTTTCGTAAGCGCGGCGAAGATGAACTGCCAGAAATGGTCGAAATGGCGGTGCAGGCGGCGACTCAAGCCTTAGCGCAAGCAAATAAAACCGCTGCCGATATTGATTTAATTATCTGTGCTGCTTCGAATATGCAGCGGCCTTATCCGGCGTTATCAGTGGAGCTGCAGCAGGCGTTAGGTGCCGGCGGCTATGCCTTTGATATGAACGTAGCGTGCTCTTCGGCGACCTTCGCGATCAGCAATGCGGTTAATGCTATCCGTGGCGGCAGTGCCAAAGTGGTGCTGGTGGTCAACCCGGAATTTGCCTCACCGCAGGTGGATTACCGCAGCCGCGACAGTCACTTTATTTTTGGTGATGTCTGTACCGCAACCATTATTGAAGCCGAGTCCAGCTGTACCAGTAGCCAGGCATTTCGCATTCTGGGTATGCGTCTAAAAACCACCTTCTCCAATAATATCCGCTGCGATATTGGCTATACCGAGCATTGCTTTAGTGAGCAGGACCCGAAGGCCCCGTTTTTTAAACAGCAGGGGCGTAAAGTGTTTAAAGAGCTGTTGCCGATAGTAGCTGAGGTGATTCTTGACGAAATGGCGGCACAACAGGTTACTGCCGACGATTTAAAACGGTTATGGCTGCATCAGGCCAATATCAATATGAATATCTTTGCGGCCAAAAAGATTCTCGGCCGCGATCCGTTGCCGGAAGAGGCACCGCTGGTGCTGGATACCTATGCTAATACGGCGTCGGCAGGCTCGATTATTGCGTTTCATAAATACCAGCAGGGGCTACAAAGTGGCGACAAAGCGATTCTTTGCTCCTTTGGTGCCGGCTATTCGGTGGGCTGCTTAGTACTGGAAAAGTGTTAAGGCGCTGCGCTTAAGCTGAATGGAGAAAGGGGCCTGGCCCCTTTTTTCAGAGCCGGATCACCGAGTTCTCGTCGTATGATACCCGCGATGGCAGATAGGCATCGGCGTCCTCGTCGTTAAGCCAGGTGTCACCATCAACCAGATAGCGGAATTGATACTCACTATTAACCGGCAAGGTTACAGTGGCACTGAATTCGCCACTTTTGCTTTTCTTCATCGGCAAGGCTGCCGGATCCCAATCGTTAAATTCCCCCAGTAAAGCAACCTGTGTCGCGGCTGGTAGCCTGTCGGCAGTCAGTTTAAAGGTCACTTTGCAAGCGGGTTTGGTCTTTAAATACTGCTTACTGATGCTCATTGCTCACTCCTGTTGCTTTGGCGTAACCGGTAACGCACCGGCTACCTGTTAAAACTAACCTAAAGTGGACTTTTTGCCAATGGTCAAAATTTACGCATTCGTTTGCAGTGCATAGCAGGTAACTTTGTAACAAAATATATTTCTGTTAACTCTATCGGCTGCGTTGTTTTAGTCTCTGATTAGTCAATAAATCTTTGCCAGGCTAATAATGGCGGGCTTTGTAAAATCTGCCAGTAAGTTATTAGCGTAATAGAAGCCTTGAAGGCCGGATATTTATGATTGAATTGAAATAAAAATTAACATTCATGCTACTGCAGCATTTTTCGTAGCAGGTAAAATTGGTAGCAGTAAAACTATAATTAGCGGGACATCAAGTTCATGGCAACAAAATTTATCAAAGTTGGATTACCGATCATTATTCTGATCAGTGCGGTGGGATTAGCTATAGGTTTAGGTGCAATGCGAAAGCCCCCGGCGAAAGTCGTTGAGCAGCGACTGCCGTTACTGGTCAATACCATTGAATTGGCACCTCAGGACCTTACCTACCGTATTGCCTCGCAAGGCACAGTGTCACCCAAGTTAGAAACCACGCTGATGTCAGAAGTCAACGGCCGGATTATCCGGGTAGCCGAGAATTTTGTTGCCGGCGGTTTCTTTAAAAAAGGCGATTTATTAGTTCAGGTTGAACCGGCAGATTATCTGACCGCGGTGAAAGCGGCAGAAGCGGCACTGGCCGGCGCAAAAGCCCAACTGGAAGAAGAGCGGGCGCGGGCGCGGGTAGCGGAAACCGAATGGCGTTCTTTTACCGAAGGTAAAGCTCCGGCTCTGGGTTTACGTCAGCCACAGCTGGCCAGCGCACTCGCCAACGTGCAGTCAAAAGAAGCCGAGCTGGAGCGGGCGCAGCGAGACTTGGCGCGTACCGAAATTCGTGCACCCTACGACGGGATGGTACGTAGCCGGATGGCCAATCTGGGCCAGTTTATCAGCCGCGGTAGCCAGCTTGGCAGCATCCTCGGTACTGAGGTCGCGGAGGTACGCTTGGCCTTATCCGATACCGATTTTGGATTCTTACCACAGCAACAGGGACAGGTGCAGCAGGTGCCGGTAGTGTTAAGCGCGACGATAGCTGGCCAGTCTTTGCAATGGCAGGCCAATATAGTTCGCACTGAGGGGGTGTTGGATGAACGTAGCCGGGTAATTTATGCCGTGGCGGAAATCCAGGATCCCTATCAGCGCGAAGGCACTGGCGTACCGCTGCAGTTTGGCCGTTTTGTGCAGGCTCAAATCAGCGGTATCGCAGCGACTCAGGTGACCAAGGTACCGAGGCATCTGTTACGCCCAGGCAATCAGTTATTGGTGGTTGATGCCGAGCAACAACTGCAATTTCGCCAGGTGCAACTTAGCCGCGCCGATGCTGACTTTGCTTATATCGGCAGTGGCTTTGAAGCGGCTGATCGGCTGGTCGTTTCACCTGTTACCAACCCGCTGGCCGGGACCCAGGTACGGCTGACCGAACAGCAAGCATTAGCTGAGACGGTCGCAAATGCCTCTGCAGTGCAGCAGGAGGCACAATAAGTATGGATACTAATAAAGGTATCATCGCCTGGTTCGCTCGCAATAGCGTGGCGGCCAATCTGTTAATGATCGTGCTGCTGTTGGCGGGTTTGGGCTCAGTCTTAACCATTAAAAAGCAAACTTTCCCGGAAATTGAAACCGAGGTGGTGACGATACGGGTGCCCTATCTGGGGGCTGCACCACAGGAAGTAGAATCCGGAGTTATTGATAAAATTGAAGAAAGTATTCGCAGTGTTAACGGCATTAAGCGGGTGCGCTCAACTGCGGTAGAAGGGCTGGCAACGGTCAATGTTGAAATCACATCCGGCTACAATATCAGCGAAGTGATGGAAGAGATTAAAACCCAGGTTAACTCCATCTCTACCTTACCCGAGCAAACTGAACGGCCTGTGGTATACCGGGTGCGCTTTCAGAGTAATGTGATGTGGCTATCTCTTTATGGTGAAGCCACTGAGGCCACATTAAAAGAACTGGCAAAAAGTATTCGGGATGAAATTAAAAAGCTGCCGGGTGTCAGTAAGGTTGATGTGGTAGCCGCGCGCAATTACGAAATCTCAATTGAAATCCCGGAACACCGGCTGCGTGAGTATGGCCTGACTTTTGAGCAGGTCGTCAGTGCCGTACGCGGCAGTTCAGTCGATTTACCCGGTGGCGCTATCCGCTCGGAAAGCGGCAATATTTTGCTGCGAACCAAGGGCCAGGCTTATTATGAAGATGATTTTGCCAGTATCCCGTTAGTGCGCAATGCTGATGGCACCCGTTTGCTGCTGGGCGATATTGCGACTGTTACCGACGGCTTTATCGAGCGGGCGCGGCTGGCGACCTTTAATGGTCAGAACAGTGTGTCGATCCGGATTGATGCAGTGGGTGAAGACGATACCTTGCGCATTGCCGGCACAGTAAAAAGCTATATTGAGAAAAAACGCCAGGAATTACCGGCAACCATTACACTCGATTACTGGGGCGACTCTAGCTATTACCTGCAAGGCCGTCTGGACTTGATGACCAGTAACCTGATTTATGGCGTTATTCTGGTACTGCTGGCGTTAACGCTGTTTCTGGAGTTCCGGGTGGCGTTCTGGGTGATGGTGGGTATCCCGATCTGTTTTCTCGGTGCCCTGGCGTTGCTGCCGCTGTCGTTTTTTAATGTCTCGATCAATATGATCAGCCTATTCGGCTTTATCCTGGTACTTGGGATAGTGGTCGATGACGCCATTATTATCGGCGAAAGCGCCTATAGTGAAATTGAAAAACGCGGTAAATCAACGGATGCGGTCATTGCTGGTGCTAAAAAAGTGGCAATGCCGGCGACTTTCGGCGTGTTAACCACCATTGCCGCCTTTGTGCCGATGCTAATGGTTGGGGGGGCGCAATCCGCGATTTGGGGCTCGATTGCCTGGGTAGTAGTGCTCTGTCTGGCGTTTTCTATTGTTGAATCCAAATTGATCCTGCCGGCGCATATCGCCAATATGAATACCAAACCATGGGATCCAAACCGTCGTGGTGTTTATGCCTTAGGACGATTCGGCAGTAATACTCTTAAGCGGGTGCGCGGCGCTGTTTCGCGGGTACTGTTTAGCTTTATTGAAAACCGTTACCGGCCCTTTATCGAGAGATGTATTGAGTTTCGCTATGTTACCATGGCGGTATTTTTTGCCATGTTGATTGTGATGTTTGGCGTGATGTCAGCAGGTTTTGTGCGTTGGGTGTTCTTCCCGAATGTGCCAAGCGACTTTATGCAGGCCAGTGTGCAGATGGAAGAAGGCGCCTCGAATGAGTCGACGGTGTTGGCGATCCAGGAAATCGAAGCCGCGTTGATGCGGGTTGATCAACAGCTACTGGCTTCAGGTGAGGACATGGTCGTGAAGCACCGGCTGGTGTTTTTAAACAGCGATACGGCCGGTCAGCTGGTGATTGAACTGGATAAAAGCGAAGGCCGCGAAATTGACGCCTTCGAGATCGCCCGCTTATGGCGCGAGCAAATTCCGGAGATCCCGGGTTTAAAAACCTTCCGTATCAATAATTCAACCATGGGTAGCGGTGCAGATATCGCGCTGCAATTACGTGGCCGTGATCTGCTGCAGTTGCAAGCCGCAACAGAAGAGTTAAAGGCGGCGCTGGCGGGTTATGAGGGCGTATTTGATATTGAAGATAACCTGCGTGGGGGCAATGATGAAATTGTGCTGGCGTTAAAACCGGAAGCCGATCTGTTAGGTTTGACTCTGGCTGATTTGGCGCGGCAGGTCAGAAATGGCTTTTATGGTGCCGAAGCACAGCGCGTGCAACGCGGCGGTGAAGAAGTAAAAGTAATGGTGCGCTACCCGCGGGAGGAGCGCCGTTCGTTGGGTGATTTGGAGAATATGCGGATCCGTACTGCCAATGGTGGTGAGGTGCCGTTCTCACAGGTGGCCAGCTATACCTTGCAACCAAGCTTTAGCGCCATTAACCGGGTCAATGGTGAGCGGGCAGTGACCATTACCGCTGCGGCAGATAAGAGTCTGGTGGAGCCTGGCAAGGTGGTGTCTGAAGTGCGTCGCGGCATCCTAAAAGAACTGGAGCAAAAATATCCCGGCGTCAGTGGCCAGTTGGATGGTGCCAGCCAGGATGAAATGGATGCCCAGCGCGATCTAATGAAGGCTGCTGTGTTTGCGATGTTCTGTATCTATGCGTTAATGGCGGTGCCATTAAAATCCTATACTCAGCCGCTGATTATAATGAGCGTGATTCCTTTTGGCCTGATTGGTGCGGTGATTGGCCATATGGTGCTGGGCTTGTCAATGAGCATTATGTCGGTGTTTGGCTTAGTGGCTCTGGCCGGGGTGGTGGTAAACGACAGTCTGATTATGGTGGACTTTGTTAACCGCGCCCGGGCACAGGGTGTGGCGATTAAGCAAGCCGTAGTCGATGCAGGAACGCAGCGCTTTAGGGCCATTTTACTGACTTCATTAACTACCTTTGTAGGTCTGGCACCGATAGTACTGGAGCGCAGTTTACAAGCGCAAATCGTGATCCCGATGGCAGTGTCGCTGGCATTCGGTATCCTGTTTGCAACCGTAATTACCCTGGTCTTGATCCCGGCACTTTATGTTATGCTGGAAGATGTAAAAAGACTGCTCCGTGGTAAGAAAGCCATAGCGGCGACCTCCGAGCAGGGCTTCTCTAAATAACATCTGCAACTGGCATAAGCGGAGGTTGAGTGACCTTGCTGCAACTGCTGACAGCGGCGATGCCGCTGTTCAGCGTTTTTATCCTCCTGGTATTATTGCGCCTGCCGGCCCGGCAGGCGATGCCATTGAGTTTACTGTTATCCGCGTTATTAGCCCTGTTGGTATGGCAGGTACCGCTATTACACTTAACGGCTGCCACCCTGGAAGGCCTGGTGATCGCTGCGACTATTCTGTGGATTATCTTCGGCGCTTTGGTGCTGTTAAAGGTCTTGCTGTTATCCGGCGCCATGGAGGTAATTAAACAAGGCTTTGCCCGGCTTTCTACCGACAAAAGAGTCCAGCTGTTGATTATCGGTTGGCTCTTTGTTGGCTTTCTGGAGGGCGCGGCCGGTTTTGGTACCCCGGCGGCGATCGTGGCGCCTTTGTTGGTGGCGCTGGGCTTTACTCCGCTCTCGGCTGTAGTGCTGGCACTGGTCGCGGATTCGGCGGCAGTGTCCTTTGGTGCCGTTGGGACGCCGGTGCTGGTCGGGTTGGCACAGGGTGTACCTGGGATCAGCGCGGCAGAGCTGCAACAAACGGCACTGCTGGCAATCAGTATCGATATCTTTGTCGCCAGTTTTTTACCTCTGCTGATGGTGCTGCTATACAGCCGTTATTTTAGTACTCAGGCTAACTGGCGTTATGGCCTGGCTGCCACGCCCTTTGCGTTATTCGCTGGCTTTGCCTTTACCTTACCAGCCTGGCTGGTGACCTGGTTGCTTGGTCCGGAGTTTCCCTCTGTCCTGGGTGCGTTATTGGGGCTGGCGCTAACCGCGACGGCTGCAAGTCGGGGCTGGTTAGTGCCAAAACCTGTGACAGCCGACAACAGTCTGCCTGCTGCAGAAAACACGCCTGAGAATACAGCGCACAGCAGCCAGATACCGCTTTGGCAAGCCTGGTTGCCCTATGCGCTGGTGGCCACATTATTGGTGTTAACCCGGGTGCCGGAGCTGCCCTTTCGAGCGATGCTGCAGGGGCTAAATTGGCAATGGCAGCAGATCTTAGGCTCTGAACTCAGTGTTACGGTGGCGCCGCTGTATTTACCGGGTACGGTATTCCTGCTCACAGCCTTACTGGCACTGTGGCTGTTTAAGGCTAAGTTCAGTATGCTGCAGCAGGCGTTAACCCAGAGTAGTAAGATGCTGTTACCGTCCTGTATTGCGCTCGGTGCGGCGGTGCCGATGGTGCGGATTTTCTTGCATTCCGATGTTAACAGCGCCGGTTTACCGGCGATGCCGCTGGCGCTGGCTGAACTGGCGGCGGCACACCTGGCAGATTATTGGCTGGGTTTTGCAGCCATTGTTGGCGCCTTAGGCTCCTTTATTGCCGGCTCCGCTACCTTCTCTAACCTGATGTTTGGCAGCTTTCAGCAGCAGATGGCGCTGCAGGCGGAACTGCCGCAGTCTCTGGTACTGGCGCTACAAATGCTCGGTGCCAACGCCGGCAATATGATTTGTGTGGTCAATGTGGTGGCAGCGGCCAGCGTAGTGAATTTACATGGCCGCGAGGGGGAGATTATCCGTTATACGCTGTGGCCGATGCTGTTTTATTGCAGCGGGGCGGCACTGGTGGCTTACTGGTTTTTCAGCTAAGCTGTCATAAAGAGGGGCGTTTATGAAAATTATCTTTCGTGCCAACGATATATTGGAAGCCCATATTATCGCCGGGATGCTAAATAGCCAGGGGATTGACACCTACGTCGGTGGTCATTATTTGCAGGGTGCGGTAGGGGATTTGGCCGCGCTGGGTTTTGCTAATGTGTTTGTCGCCGACGAGCAGGCGGAGCAGGCTGAACAATTATTGCAGGATTATCAGCAAGCGGAACTGGTTGATTTTCCGCTTACTGATGAAGATGGCCTGGCACCGGCCGGCTAGCCGGCACAAATAGCACCACAGCGCTTTAACACTCGATAATATTTACCGCCAGACCACCGCGTGAGGTTTCTTTGTACTTGGTCTGCATATCCTTACCGGTATCCCACATGGTTTTGATCACCTTATCCAGCGATACCTTGTGATCGCCACTGCCACGTAGCGCCAGTCGCGAAGCGTTAATGGCTTTAATTGACCCCATGGCATTGCGTTCAATACAGGGCACCTGCACTAAACCGCCAACCGGATCACAGGTTAAGCCCAGATTATGCTCCATGCCGATCTCAGCCGCGTTCTCAACATGCTGCGGGCTGCCACCTAGAATTTCGGTTAGTGCCGCTGCGGCCATTGAGCAGGCTACGCCAACTTCACCCTGACAGCCCACTTCGGCGCCGGATATCGAGGCATTTTTCTTATACAAAATACCAATGGCGGCCGCGGTTAACAGATAGCGACTGGCGATTTCCGGGCTGACCGGCTGAATAAATTTGTCGTAGTACATTAACACCGCCGGAATAATACCGGCAGCACCGTTAGTCGGTGCAGTAACGACCCGACCACCGGCGGCGTTTTCCTCGTTTACCGCCAGCGCAAACAGATTGACCCAGTCCATTACCTGCAGTGGATCGGCACTTTTCTCTGCCATCAGCTTTTTATGTAAGGCGGGGGCGCGGCGTTTCACTTTTAAGCCACCGGGTAAAATACCCTCGGTGCGAATACCGCGTTCAATACAGGCGCGCATGGTCAGCCAGATATTATTCAGCTCACTTTCAATTTGCGCACTGCTACGCAGTACGCGTTCGTTTTCATGCATCAAGCCCGAAATCGACAGGCCATGCTCTTTACACAGTGCTAATAACTCTGCGCCTGACTCAAATGGGTAGGGTGGTGGGTTAGCCGCGACGAACTGACTGGCTGCTTCTTTTTCTTTGGCAAAATCTTCGGCTTTCACGATAAAACCGCCACCAATGGAAAAGTAGACTTCGCTTAGCAGCACATTTTTCTCGCTGTCATAAGCAATCAGCTCCATGCCATTGGAGTGCTCTTTCAGCGTTTTACGGCGGTGGAACACAATGGCGCCGTCGCGTGGGAAATTCACCGCGTGTTGCTGTGCCAGTTGTAACTTTTGGCTGTCATGCACCTGGCGCAGAATACCTTCTACTGCATCCGGGTCGACGCTTTCCGGCAAGTAGCCAGACAACCCCAGGATCACCGCCTTGCCAGTGCCATGGCCAATACCGGTTTGGCCCAGCGAGCCGAATAATTCCACTTTTACGCTATCACAACGGCTTAACAGTTGCTGTTGTTGCAGCTGCTCAGTAAATTTCTTTGCTGCACGCATTGGGCCCACCGTATGGGAGCTGGAGGGGCCAATGCCGATGCTAAACATATCAAATGCACTAATGATCATAAATACGACTTATTATAGTTAGAGTAGGGAGCCTGATAGTCGGTATTCTAACTGATAGATGCCATGGCTGTCAGGGCGCCAGAGGTCTGTTCAGTATCTGCAACAGCTCTATTCAGTGTCTTTTTTCGCGCGAGAGTGCAGTTTTCTTTACAAAATTCGCATATTGCAGGCTGCGCTCAGCGGATCTGGGTTAATAATTGCTGAATAATGCCGGCTGTGGCGCCCCAAATCAGCTTGTCCTGATAAGGTATTACGGTCAGGTGTTGCTGTTTACCGCGCCACCAGACTGGCCATCCCTGCTGACTGGCAGGGTTCAGAAAAAAGCTAAGCGGCACTTCAAAGACTTCACTCACTTCCTGTTGATTCAAACGATAGGCCTGACCTGGCGTTACCAGGGCAACCACCGGACTGATATGAAAGCCGGTTAATGTTTGCAGTGGCTGTAACTCACCCAGTACCCGGATAGTTGTTGCTGGCAAGCCTATCTCTTCTTCGGCTTCGCGGCAGGCCGCCTGAATAGCCGTCTCACCTGTTTCCAGCATGCCACCGGGGAAGCTGATTTGCCCCGGATGATGGGCCAGTGTCAGAGCGCGGCGTGTCAACAGCAGGTGTAGCTCGTCTGCGTAGTGCAGCAGCGGTACCAACACAGCGCTGCGCCTTAGCTCTGCAACTAGCGGCTGTGGCGTGGTTGCAGGCAATGGTCTGAGTAGGTAGCGGTTCAAAAATTGTTCGGCTTGCACCTGCTGTTTATTCCTTTAAGCTCGCGGTATCGCAGTTAATACCGGCAGAATTTTTGCCACCTTATCCAGCGTTTCCTGATATTCGCTGTCAGCTTTCGAATCCGCCACCAGACCACCACCGGCCCAGCAATGGATCTGCCCCTGTTCGCAAACCAGAGTGCGGATAGCGATATTGGTATCCATGCGGCCGGTACTGCTGATATAGCCGATAGCGCCGCAATAGACGCTGCGCCGGTGGGGTTCCAGCTGTTCAATTAATTGCATGGCACTGATTTTCGGAGCGCCGGTAATAGAGCCGCCGGGAAAAGCTGCCCGCAGCAAATCACAGGCGGTATTCGGTGTTGCCAGGGTACCGGTAACGGTACTGACCAGATGATGCACGGCCGGAAAGCTTTCAATGGCAAACAAGGCCGGTACCTCAACCGAACCCGGCTGACATACTTTACCCAGATCGTTGCGCAGCAAATCGACAATCATCACATTTTCGGCGCGATCTTTCGTCGAGGTTTGCAGATTTTCGGCTTCAATCTGGTCGGTTTGGGCACAGAACCCACGCGGCCGGGTACCTTTTATTGGTTTGGTTTCAATCTGACCATCCTGCAGCAGCAGAAAACGTTCCGGCGAGATACTGAGCACCGCAGCGGCTGGCAAGCGGATAAAGGCAGAAAAGGGCGCTGCATTTTTTTGCCGTAGCTCTAGATACGCCTGCCATTCGTCGCCCTGATAGGCAGCGCTAAAGCGCTGTGCCAGATTGATTTGATAGCAGTTACCGCTGCTTAACTCTTGCTGTACCCGGGCGAATTTATGCTGATACTCAGCCTGAGTCATATTGGCTTGCCAGTCACTTTGCAAACTAAAGGGGCTGCTTAGCGGCGGTTGCGTGCGTAATCTTTGCTGCAACTTATGCCAGTGTTGTTCTGCATCCTGCCGGTAGTCGGTGTACCAGAGCTGCTTCTGTTGTTGATCATAAATCAGCGCCCATTGATACAGACCCAGCGCCATATCCGGAAGCTGTAAATCAGCCTGCGCCTGCTCCGGCAATCGTTCCAGATAGCGGCCCAAATCATAACCAAAATAACCAAGGGCGCCACCGACAAAGGGCAGATCACTGTGACAGGGCGTCGCAAAGTAACGCTTTAGCGCACAGTCTAATACCTTGAACGGATCGGTTGTGTAATGATGGCTGCCGTGCTCGTCGGTCAGAATGGTGTTACCGTGCTGGCTATGCAGGGTTGCCACCGGCTGTGCCACCATAATCTGGTAACGGCTGTTCGGGTGACTGGCATCCGCGGAATCGAGCAACATTGACCAGGGCTCGCTGGCAAAATGAGCAAAGATCTCCAGCAGAGAAAATTCGGGTTCAGATTTGGCGTCGTATATCAGATACTGCTGCATGATTTGGACTAGCCGCTGTTGGGGATGCGCGCTATCATACCAGCACCCACACTAATAGTTAAATGTCTCGCCGCTTGGGCGACAGAGGAAGGGCAAGCATGACGGTTATTCGCCAACAAGATTTTATTGAAAGCATCGAAGATGCGCTGCAGTACATCTCCTATTATCACCCGCTGGATTTTATTCAGGCACTGGAAGTGGCTTATCACAAAGAGCAAAACCAGGCCGCGAAAGATGCCATTGCACAAATTCTGATTAATTCGCGGATGTCAGCCGAAGGCCATCGTCCAATCTGTCAGGATACCGGCATTGTTACCTGCTTCGTTAAGATTGGCATGGATGTGAAATGGGATAAAACAGACCTGACGGTGCAGCAAATGGTGGATGAAGGCACCCGCCGTGCTTATATGAATCCGGATAACCCGCTGCGGGCCTCTATTGTTGCCGATCCGGCCGGTTTACGTAAAAACACCAAGGATAATACGCCAGCGGTAGTGCATATCGATCTGGTGCCTGGTCATCATGTCGAAGTGATGATCGCCGCTAAAGGCGGTGGTTCAGAGAATAAAACCAAGATGGCAATGCTGAATCCGTCCGATTCTATTGTCGATTGGGTGCTGGAAACCCTGCCCAAAATGGGTGCTGGCTGGTGTCCGCCAGGCATGCTTGGCATCGGTATTGGCGGTACGGCGGAAAAAGCCGCGGTGCTGGCGAAAGAATCGCTGATGGAGCCGGTGGATATTCAGGAGTTGCTGGCCAGAGGGCCGCAAAACGCGGAAGAAAAACTGCGGTTAGAGTTGTATGAAAAAGTGAACAAACTGGGCATTGGCGCCCAGGGCTTGGGTGGCTTAACCACGGTCGTAGATGTCAAAATCAAATCAGTACCCACCCATGCGGCCTCATTGCCGGTGGTGATGATCCCGAACTGTGCCGCCACCCGCCATGTGCATTTCCATTTAGATGGTTCTGGCCCGGCCGATATTACGCCGCCGAAACTGGAAGACTGGCCGCAGGTGACCTGGGAGCTTGGTAGCAATGTGCGCCGGGTCAATCTGGATACCGTGACGCCAGAGGATGTACAAAGCTGGCAAGCCGGTGAAACTGTGCTGTTAAGCGGTAAGATGTTAACCGGCCGTGATGCGGCACACAAACGCATTGCCGATATGCTGAATAAAGGCGAAGGTTTACCACAAGGTGTGGATCTGAAAAATAAATTTATCTATTACGTTGGCCCGGTTGATGCCGTACGTGATGAAGTAGTAGGCCCGGCCGGCCCGACAACCGCGACCCGGATGGATAAGTTTACCGATATGATGTTGTCGCAAACTGGTCTGCTGGGCATGATTGGTAAATCCGAGCGCGGTGATCAAACGGTTGAGAGTATCAAACAGCATAAAGCTGTTTATCTGATGGCCGTGGGCGGCGCCGCTTATCTGGTGTCGAAAGCCATTAAGAAAGCCCGGGTCGTGGCCTTTGCCGATCTGGGTATGGAAGCGATCTATGAGTTTGAAGTCGAAGATATGCCGGTAACTGTAGCAGTGGACAGCAACGGTAATAACGTGCATAAGCAGGGGCCGGCAATTTGGAAAGCCAATATTGCTGAGCTGGATGCCAAACTGAAAGCCTGATTCTAACAAGGCCGCAGCGATGACTGCGGCTTTTTACTAACTGGGGGAACCATGAAACATCAGAGTTTAGTGGCGTTAGCACTCTTTAGTGCTGGTGCGCTGGCCAAGGGACCACTGACGGTCGAACATCTGAATCAACATAATAAAGTTGGTAATCTGGCTTTGTCGCCGGATGGCCGTTCGCTGGTTTATAGCCAGACTAACGGCGGTTTTGCGCCGGCTGATACCAGCCATGATCTCTATTTAATGCAACTGGGTGAAAATCGGCAAGTTCGCCGTTTAACCGAAAACAGCAGCCGCGAAACAGCGGTGCAGTGGCACCCGGATGGCAAGAGTATTTTCTTTTTAGCTAATCGCACTGGCAGCACCCAGCTGTGGCAACTGTCGCTGGAAGGCGGTGAAGCCCGGCAGGTGACCCGGCTACCCTTACCAATTAACGGCTTTAAACTGGCCAGCGATGGCAAAACCCTGGCGCTGAGTTTAACAGTGAAACCCGGTTGTCAGACGCTGCAATGTACGCTGGATGCCAAAGCCAAAGAAGCGGAGCGCAAAGATACTGCGCTGGCCTATGACCAGTTGATGGTACGGCACTGGGATCACTGGCTGGATCAGTATCGTGAACATCTGCACGTGGCCGTGCTCGGCGATGCCCCTGTTACCGATGCGAAAAACCTGATGGCCGACTGGAATACCAATATCGCCGGCATCAGTGAAGTCGCCTTTACGCCGGATAATCAGCAACTGGTGTTCAGTGCCAAGATCCCGGCGGTTGATCAGGCCTGGCACACTAACTTTGATTTGTTTCAGGTGTCGATTAATGGTGGTGAGAAGGTCAATCTGACGGCCGACAATCCGGCCTGGGATGCCAAACCCAAGTTCTCCAATGATGGCCGTTTTCTGGCCTATCTGGCGATGCAAAAGCCGGGCGCTGAGGCAGATCGTTTTGGCCTGATGTTGCTGGATTTGATTACCGGCGAGCGCAAAGAAGTGGCGCCGAACTGGGATCGCTCGATTTCTGATTTCTATTTTGGCCGTGATAACAGAACCATCTATGTCACCACTCAGGATGTCGGGCAGTACAGCATCTACGCCATTAACACCAGTTTTGGCGATGTGATTAAACTGTATGGTGATGGCTATGCCGGTAATCTGCAAGTTGCGGCGGATAAGCTGGTATTTACCAATCACCGGCTGAATATGCCAGCCGAAATTTTCCAGACCAATGCGGATGGTTCACAGCCACAGCAGTTAACTCAGGTTAATGCCAAATGGGCTGAAGGCATTCAGTTTGGTGACTTTGAGCAGTTTAGCTTTAAAGGCGCGGAAGATGCGACCGTCTATGGTTATCTGGTTAAACCCTGGAACTTTGAGCCAAACAAAAAATACCCGATGGCCTTTTTAGTGCATGGCGGCCCACAGGGTAGCTTTGGCAATATGTTTAACGAGCGTTGGAATGCCCAGCTTTATGCCGCCAAAGGCTATGCGGTGGTGATGGTCGATTTCCATGGCTCTACCGGCTATGGTCAGGCCTTTACCGACTCGATCAGCCGTGACTGGGGTGGCAAGCCGCTGGTTGATTTACAAAAAGGCTTTGCGCATGTGGTGCAGGCTTATCCGTGGATCGATGGCAACCGTGCCTGTGCACTCGGCGCCTCTTATGGCGGCTTTATGATGAACTGGATCGCCGGTAACTGGCCGGATGGCTTTAAGTGTCTGGTCAACCATGCCGGTTTATATGATATGCCAAGCTTCTACGGCAGCACCGAAGAGCTCTGGTTCCCGGAGTTTGATTTAGGTGGCACCGCCTGGAACCCGGAGTCAGACTATCAGAAATTTAACCCGGCGGCGCATGCTGATAAATGGCAAACGCCGATGCTGGTGATCCATGGCCTGAAAGACTATCGGGTACCTTATGCGCAAGGCTTAGGCGCCTTTACTAACCTGCAGCGCAAGGGTATTGAGTCGCGCCTGGTGATTTTCCCGGATGAGAACCACTGGATCTTAAAGCCGGATAACCGGGTGCGCTGGTATAACGAAGTGTTCCAGTGGCTGGAAAAGTATACCCGTTAAAATGCTAGGTCGTTGTGAAAACCCCGCGCTGTTTGACGGGGTTTTTATTTGCCAAAGTGCGACACGAAATGACGTTAGTACTCGGCAAAAGGCTTTTCATTGCGCGAAAGCTGGCGTCGCGGTGCTGGTACGCCGTATTTTAACCGCAGACGCTCGGCAAAACCTTCACGCTCCAGCTGAAACAACATCTGCGTTAGCCTCGGGATCAGCTCCTGATGTTGTCGGTGTAGAAAATGATAATCCGGCAGGCTTTGTAGAATTTGCTCACTGATCGGGAATGGGCTAGTGGCATTGAGTTTGTATGCCGGAAACAGTACGCCATCGACTTTGCCAGTCAAAAACATTTGTTTGGCGGCATCCAGACTACCGCTGCCAATCACCTGACGCGAGGCGGGTAACTTCCGCAGTAACTCTTCGACAATTAAGGTGCCGCGAACATAGGCCAGGCTTTGGACTTGTGACAGCTGACAACCGGCACAGCGTTGCTGGTTAACATAGAGGTAAACATGGGTATCAAACAGCACATAAGGCACTGGCAACAGATTCTTATACTGTTGGTTAATATGCAGCACGCGCGCCAGCTCACCGGCCAGATTACCTTTATCGGATTCGATTAAACTGCGACCCAGCGGCACCTCGATAAACCGGGCTTCGACACCAAGCCGTTGATAAGCTTCTGTTAGCAGGCTTTGGCTATAGCGGGAAGCCGGTGAGCCCAGCGCCTGGCGAAACTCCAGCACAGACTCAGCCGGCGCGGTGGCATAAACCGGCAGCATAACACTCAAAGCTAATAACAATCCCAGAATCCGCATCAGCTATTTATAAATCCTTTTATCACCCAACACTCACCTGGCACTCACCCAACATAGCTATGGCTGACGCCTTGCAGGCAAAGACCAGGCATTGCGCCCTTAAACACGCGATATTATAACACTATTTTCGCTTACGTCAGCCAACAGGCAGGCTTAATTGTTTCTGCCAAAGGGACAATGCTTGCAGCAATTGCCGGATATTGTCCTGGATCTTTTGGTCCAGCAAGTTACCCTCGTGGTCAAAGGCGCCGCTAAAGGCATTAGCAAAGACTTCCGGCTTATTCAGGGGGTGTAAGTCCAGATAAACACAGACCTGGCGTAAATGGTATTGTGAGCGCGAGCTGCCCATACCACCGGCAGAGCCGAGGATCGCCACCGGTTTGCCGCGTAACAAGTGGTTATCCGGCTCCCGTGAGGCCCAATCCAGCGCATTTTTCAACGCTGGCGCCAGTGAGTAATTGTACTCCGGACAGGCCAGTAGCAGGGCATCCGCCTCGGCAAACTCTTGCAGCAGGGTGCTTACGGCCGCGGGTTTCTCTGCCAGATCGGCATTATAGAAAGGCACATCCAGCAAATCGGCAATATGGATCTTCATGCCGGTGGGGGCGTTTGCCTGGGCAAAACGCAATAAACCGCGGTTAGTCGAGCGGGCGCGTAAACTACCACAGATCGCAAGCACCTTAATTGTCATAACTTATCCTCGTCATAGCTAAATACCCTTAACAGCTTAGCTGAATTTAGGGTGTGTTGACGTTTGCTGCTTAGATTTTGTTCGCTAGCGCGGACTCTTCAGGCCGCAAACATCACTACGCCCATGGATTTTTACTGCAGTTCGACGCTCTGGCAGTTGGCGGTCTTAGCTGCTAGAATGCCGCAGTCTGGTGAGCAACGTGCTTGAAAAGGGAATCAGGTGGAATACCTGAACTGTACCCGCAACTGTGAAACGCGCTGCAGCTAATACCACTGTGTCAGTATTGATAACGGGAAGGTGGCTGTGGGTTATCGCGTTAAGTCAGGAGACCTGCCAGAACACGAATTATGCCTTTGATACGCCCGTGCGGGAATACACGGTAGCGCCTTTGCCCTGCCTGCAGCTTGCACTGCCGGTTGTCCTTGGTTGCTGCCCATTAACTAACTGGACAATCGCGTGAGCGCCATTTATTCATTACAGCAAATTAGTCTGAGCTATCCGCAGCAGCGCCAGCGCACTCAGGTGCTGCAGGATATTAGCCTGGAGCTGGCACCCGGTGAGCTGGTGGGAATTATTGGCCCGAATGGTGCCGGCAAAAGCTCTTTGCTGTCGCTGTTAAGTGGTTGTCCGGCGCCGGACAGTGGCAAGCTGTTGTTTGCCGGTAAATCTCTGGCCAGCATCCCACTACGGCAATTAGCCAGGCAGCTGGCATTCTTACCGCAGCATAATCCACCTTTAACCGGTTTAAGCTGTTATCAGGTGGCTGCACTTGGGCTCTTGCCGCACAAAAGTTGGTTTGAACCGGATAACGATTATGACCGGCAACAAGTGTTGCTGGCGCTCAGTCAAACCGGTTTGCTGGAGAAACAACAGCAGCCGGTCGAGAGCCTGTCGGGTGGCGAATGGCAACGCCTGACGTTGGCCCGGGCACTGGTACAACAGGCCAGTGTGTTATTGCTGGACGAGCCGACTAATCATCTGGATGTGAAACATCAGCATCAGTTGCTTCAACTGCTGTTGCAGCTGAAAAAAACCGTCATTTGCGCTATCCATGATCTGGATCTCGCTGCGCGCTATTGTCACACATTATTGCTGTTGGACCAGGGCAAGGTGCGTGCCTTTGGTCGTCCGGATCAGGTGTTGCAACCGGCATTACTGAGCGAGGTATTTGAGTTACCGGTAGCAGTCAGTCAGCATCCGCAATATGGTTGGTGGCAGGTACAGTTTATCAGCCCGCAGGTCGCATTATGAGCCGCTGGAGCCGTTATTACCCGTTGGCGTTAACTGCGCTCGCACTGGTGTTGCTGGTAAGTGTCGTGATAAGCCTGTTGCTTGGCAGTGTCTCCTTTCCGTTGTCGACGCTGGCGGCGGCACTGCAGTTCAACGGGACTGAGCCACTGGCCGAAACCATTATCTGGCAATTGCGGTTGCCACGGGTACTGACTGCCTTACTGGTTGGGGCTGGCTTAGCGGTCAGCGGCGCTGTGTTACAAAATGCCAGCCGTAATCCACTGGCCGATCCTTATTTATTTGGTTTGATGGCCGGTGCAGCACTGGGCGCGACTATTGTCAGCATCGTGTTGCCAGAGCAGCAACTGAGTATGGCGCTGGGTGCCTTTGTCGGGGCTATGCTGGCGATTGTGCTGGTGCTGGCGGTAGCCATGCGTCAGCAACGACAACGTATTGAGATCACGCTGTTAGCCGGGGTGGCGGTATCCTTTATGCTCAGCGCCATCAGCAGCTTTATTTTGTATTTTGCCGAGCCCTTTGCCGCCAATCGGGTGATCTTCTGGTTAATGGGCAGTTTAAGCCGCAGCAGCTGGCAAAGCTTAATGTTAATTGGCCCTCCGGTCGTCTTGCTGCTGCTGCTGGCGCTGGCACTACGACGGCAACTGGATGCACTGTTATTATCAGACAGTAGCGCCCGCAGCCTCGGCATCCGGCCCGAGCGGCTGCGCCTGGTGTTGCTGATTGCCACGGCGCTGGTCAGTGCGGTGATTGTGTCACAATGCGGCGGTATCGCCTTTGTCGGTCTGTTGGTGCCACATATGGTGCGTTATTTGTTTGGTGTCACCGCTGTGCCCTTGCTGCTGGGATCGGCCTTATTGGGCGCGGTCTTTATGTTATGGGTCGATAATCTATCGCGGACCTTGTTGGCACAGCAGGAAATCCCGCTAGGGGTCATTACCTCAGTGCTGGGAAGTCTCTTTTTCTTATTGTTGCTACGGCGACGGGTGTAATGGGGAGTACAGATGTCAGAGCAGCTTAAACAACAGCAGCATCAGGCCAGACAGCAACGGCTAAAAGCTCAGGTTGATGCGGCGGTAGCCCGTGCCAATATTGAGAAAGGGCTGCTATTGGTGTTAACCGGCAATGGTAAGGGGAAGTCCACAGCCGGTTTTGGTACTGTGGCCCGTGCCGTCGGACATGGCTTAACGGCAGCGGTGGTGCAGTTTATTAAAGGTAGCTGGGACTGTGGTGAGCGTAATTTACTGCAGCAACATGGCGTGGAGTTTGCGGTAATGGCCACCGGCTTTACCTGGGATACGCAGGATCGGGCCGGTGATATTGCCGCGGCAGAGTTGGTGTGGCAGGAAGCGGAGCGCTTTTTGGCTGACGACAGCATCGATCTGGTGCTGCTGGATGAACTGACCTATATGCTGACCTTCCATTATCTGCCGCTGGAGCGAATTGAACGGGCGCTATTAAATCGGCCAGCAAAACAACATGTGGTGATCACCGGCCGCGCCTGTCATCGTCGTTTAATTGAGTTAGCTGACACGGTCAGTGAGGTACAGGTGGTGAAACATGCTTTCGATGCTGGTGTCAAAGCACAGCGCGGTCTGGATTGGTAAGATGCGCCCATATCTGCTGCTTTGCCTGCTACTGTGGCTGCCTTTAAGTAGCCAGGCCGCGACCAGCGCAGTACCGCAACGGCTGATCAGCCTGACCCCGCATCTGACCGAATGGGTGTATTTGCTCGACGCCGGTGAGCGGCTGGTGGCGGTAAGCGATTATTCCGATTATCCGGAGGCGGCCAAATCCTTGCCGTCCTTTAATACCTTCGGTGCCTTAAATGTCGAGGCGATCCTGGCGCTGAAGCCAGATCTGGTGCTGGCCTGGCGTGGCGGTAATCCGGAGGCCGATTTACAGCGCCTGCAGCAATTCGGCATTCGGGTGTTTTATTCTGAGCCAGTATTACTGGATGATATTGCCAGCGAGCTTGTTGAGTTAGGGCTGCTACTAGGTCAGGTAGAGCAAGGACAGCAGCAGGCCGCTGCTTTCCGGCAACGACAACAGCAACTGGCGGCACAGTATCAGGCCAAACCAGCAGTGCCGGTATTCTTTGCGCTCGGGACTGAGCCTTTAATGACGGTTGCCAATCAAGCCTGGCCAGCGCAGGTATTATCGCTGTGTGCGGCACAAAATATCTTTGCCGATGCGAAAACCGATTATCCGCAGGTAGCGCTGGAGCAGTTGTTAGCCCGCCAGCCAGCAGTAATAGTGCAGGCTAGCCGCGAAGCGAAAACTGAACATAATGCGTTCTGGCAGCGCTTTACGCAGCTACCGGCGGTACAGCAGCACGCCTTTATCACGCTGGATGCTAATCAGCTATACCGCGCGACGCCACGGATCCTGGATGCTGCAGCGACCTTGTGTCAGCAGTTGGAGATTTATCGCGAGCCCTTGCTACAGTAACTCAAGTTGATAATCGCCGCTGGCAAAGGCGGCGGCCAGTTCATGTGAGCGCTGCAGGACTTCCTGCCAATAGACGATACGCTCAGCATCGGGCAGTTTAAAGTCTTTGCGATCCGGTATCTTGGCATAGGGCAGGCTGCGCACCCAGGCGTCGCTGGGACAGAGGATCACCACATTATGCAGCAGCGCCGGCTTCACCCGGCGCCAGGGCAGGGCTTTATCAAACCAGCCCGGCGTCAGGCTGGGGTAAAAATGTGGGTAGAGTACCAGTCCCTGTTCAGTAAAGGACTGATTAAAATGATAGTCGGTAATGCCGCCGTCAAAATAGCGGCCCGGTTTGGCGTGGCTGATATTCTCAATCGGTTCCAGTACCATCGGGATGGAGCCACTGGCAAGAATCGCCGCTTTCAGATTGTCATCGTTTAGGGCGACATGTTCGGTCGGCAGTTCCGCACTGTGCATCAGAGAGGCGCAGGCTCCGGGCGCATAAAAATGTACCCGCTGATAAAAAAACTGCAGTAAGGAGCGGTTCAGCAGGTTGGCAGTAGCGGTCAGGCCGAGCGCTGCACCCTGTAACAGGCTGTTGCGGGTGCGGGTCAGACCTTTCGCCCGATCAACAATCAGATGTAGCTTCATCACCGGATTATCCAGCACTTCGCGACAATGGTTGGCTGTTGGCAGGACCTGGTCGATAATGGCATGCGAGATCCGGGTAATCAGCTTCAGATCGGCACCTTTCGGGTAGCAGATCTCAGAATAGGCTTTGGCGAAACGGGCTGATGCGGCGACGGCATCCTGCTGGGCATAGCAGCTAAAACGCCAGGCTCCGGCGGAGCTGCCTAATAAATGTAATGGTTTCTGACGGCCGGCAAAAAACTCAGATAACAGATACTGATCTAAACCATAGAGGCAAAACCATTTCGGACCGCCGCTGGCGCCGACCATCACCTCAATATCATCCGCCTTCAGGCCAGCCTGCTGGATATGGCGCCAGGCGGTAGCACCGGCTAATACGCGTAGTGGTGACTGCACTGTCACTCCTTTTCTGACTGATAGTGTTCTTTCCAGTTAATTATGAATGATTCAGTCGGAATTAAAATGCCCTCAGGCAAGGCGCTTGTTTGCAGGTTTAGTGGCGCTAAATCAAAAACAAGCAACGATGTCTGAGGGCATTTTAAGCCGACCCTGCGGGCGTTTGCCAGGACTTCCAATGCCGCGTTGTCTCGTCTTGACAGAGCACCACTATGCCTTCAACGAGTCGCCTTGCCTTGAAAGCCCTGGCAAACGCTGAACACGTCATAATTAACTGGAAAGAGCACTAGTTCCCAAACAATGTCTGATGCATCCGTTCGGCGTAATCGTCAGTCATTCCGGAAAGATAATCGCAAATAACCCGCTGTTTGGCAGTGTTATCAACCGCAGCCTGCCAGCGGGCCTGGGTATTTAGCGGTAACAAGCGCTGTGGATCTGAGCTAAAGGCATCGAACAACTTTAACAGCATATTCTGACAGCGAAAACGCGACTGCTGGATCTCCGGCAGCTGGATCACGCAGCGGTAAACCAGATTTTTCAGGGTCTGTAACATATGCTGCTCAGCATCTGCCAGCCGGGCATTGTAGCGGATCAGCGGTTCTTGGCAAGACGGCAGGCTTTGATAGAGGCTAACCGAGGTAATTAACTGATTAACCAGTGAGCCAATGGCATCTTTGCGTAAATGATGTTTGGGACTAAATAACTTAGTGGCCAGTTCGGCCAGCTGTCGCTGATATGCTTGATCCAACTGGGCAAAAGGTGCGGCAGTAAAATCCTGCCATTGTTGATAGCGCAGGTTGCCAAGCACTATCGCATCTTCCAGATCATGCACGCCATAAGCGATATCGTCGGCCAGTTCCATAATGGAGGCATCCAGAGACTTGTGGCAGGACTTTTGCCACGGCGACTGTGTCAGCTGTTGTACCTGCTGAAAGCTTTGCCGATCGGCTGCACTGAGCGGCGCCAGCACCCAGTCCAGAATATCACTGTCGGCGGCGAAAATGGCCTTAGCCGGTTTCCAATCGGCCAGACTCAGTGGATTATCGACGCTGGGCAGCAGTGGGATTTCGGGTTGTAATACCGGGTACTTCAGCAAGCCAAGCAGGGTGCGGCGGGTAAGGTCCATACCATGAAACTCGGTATAGGGTTCGAGCTTGGCAACGATCCTTAGCGTTTGGCCATTACCCTCAAAGCCACCATAGGCTAACATTTTAAAATTCAGTGCGGTTTCACCGCCATGACCAAAGGGCGGATGCCCCAAATCATGCGCCAGACAGAGTGCTTCCATCAGGCTATCATCGGGTAATAAGCCTTGCAGCGCCGGTGGACAATTTAACCTTAGTTGGTTAACCAGGCCGGTGCCTATTTGCGCGGCTTCCAGCGAGTGAGTCAGGCGGGTGCGGTAAAAATCGTTCTGACCGATGCCGAGGATCTGGGTTTTCGACTGCAGACGGCGAAATGCTGCCGAGTGCAATACTCTGGCCCGGTCGCGCTGCCAGGGCGTACGGTGATCTCTGGGTCTGTTATCCGGCGCATCAGAGCGCCGGGCTTGCCATTTTTCCGTCATCCTAGTCCACCAATTAATAACGATTCAGTAACTTATCATAAAGTAAATGCGATCCAGAAGCGATGCTAGACTTCCCTAAATTTATACTGTATAAATAAACAGTTTCGGATAATAACGCAGTCAGCGTACTGAGGAGTCAAAAAATGGCAGTGATCACCAAATATGTCGTGGAACGCAGTGGAGTAGAAAAAATGACCTTTACCAGTAAAGCGGAAGCCGATGCCTACGATAAAATGCTGGATACGGCTGATGCGCTACAGGTGTTGTTGTCTGCGTCTGGTCAGCTGACAGATGAAGCTCAGGCAGAGGCGCTGGCACTGTATCTGGCGCAGCAAAAAGAGCCCTTGCTGGTGGCGCTGGGCGTTAAAAAAGCGGCCAAAGCCGGCAAGCAGGACAGCGAGGAGCAGTCCACAGCAAAGCAGGATGATACCAACAGCAAAGGGCTGAAAGCTGTTGCTGCCGGCCACGCCGCCTGATTTGGCATCGCATCACGCCAGGATCCCCTAGGACAACGCTAAGCCATCCGCTTTATGCGGCGGCTTAGCGATTGCCTTGGGCTAAGCCTGTTTACCGGCTGTGGCTCGCGCCGTGATTTTTTGCTGCCAGTAATGCTGCAGATCGCGTTTTACTTCCGGCAATAATAAGTACAGCGCCAGGATATTCGGCACTGCCATCAAAAAAATCATCGAATCGATAAAATCAAACACCGCCATAATGCTCGGCACCGCTCCCATCGATACCATGCCACAGAACAGCAGTTTGTATAGCGTAGTGAGTCGGGGGTGGGTGCCGACGATATAACGCCAGCCGGTCAGGCCATAGTAAGACCAGCTGAGTACCGTCGAAAAGCCAAACAGCAGCAAGGCCACCATCAAGACCAGTGGGAACCAATCGAATACCGAGGCAAAAGCACTGGAGGTAATTTGTACGCCGTCCAGCCCCTGCATCTGATAGGCACCGGTCAGAATAATCACCAGTGCAGTAATAGTGCAGATCACCACCGTATCAATAAAGGGCTCTAGCAGGCCAACAAAACCCTGGGATACTGGATCCTTGGTTTTCGCGGCGGCATGGGCGATCGGTGACGAGCCGATGCCGGCTTCATTGGAGTAAGCGGCACGGCGAAAACCCTGAATTAACACACCAATAAAACCACCGTAGGCGGCGTCGGGAGCAAAGGCGCTTTGGACAATCAGCCAAAGTGCAGCCGGTACCGCAGAGAGATGGCTGCCAATCACGATCAGCGCTGCCAGCAGGTAGATGGCGCACATTAGCGGCACCAGCTTGCTGGTGACATTGGCGATACTTTTAATGCCGCCGATAATCACAGCGCCAATCAACGCAGCGTAGATCGCGCCAAACAACCAGGCATTATCAAAGCCAGTGACGCTTTGTACCTGCACAAAGCCCTGATTCACGTGCACAAAGCCAGCTGAGCCAAAGATCACGGCAATGGAGAAGAATACTGCCAGCGCGCTGCCAAACCAGGGTAACTGATATTTATCCAGCGCCGCCTTAATATAGTACATCGGCCCGCCGGAGACGCTGCCATCCGCATTAAGCTGGCGGTACTTCACCGCCAGCGTACATTCCACAAATTTGGTCGACATGCCAAGCAGGCCGGCCATAATCATCCAGAAGGTCGCGCCGGGACCACCCAAACTAATGGCTACTGCCACCCCGGCAATATTACCGGTACCAACGGTACCGGATAAGGCTGTGGTCAGGGCTTTATAGGGCGAAATCTCGCCGCTGCTGCCGGCTTCCGGCTTGGCAAATAAGCGCCGGATAGCGTAGCCAAAGCCGCGGATATTAATAAACCCGAGATAAAAGGTAAAAATCAGGGCGCCACTGATCAGCCAGATCATCACCAGCGGGATTGGTACCCCATTAAAGGAAAAGGCATAAAACACTACAGCGGCCAGCTGATTGGTAAAGGCTTCAAAGCTGGCCTGGAACGAGAACTCTGCAGACATATTGCTATCCGGATGGCTATTGACTGTCGGAGCATACCTGCTAACTGTGGCGCTGACAATACAGCAGGCTCTGACAGTACCCTGAATGCGATTAACCGCGGATTCAGATAGTTGAGCTAAGCTCTATGCTGTTAAGGTCGCTAAGACAGTCAAAGAGGAGAGGGACTATGTGGATAAAAACAGCTTTGCTGGCGGTACTATTATTTATGCTACAAGGCTGCGCCGCCGGGTTAAATGCTACCCCGACTGAGCAGCGTACTGCTATTAATGAGATGCGGCAGCAGGTGCTAACTGAGTTGTATCGCGAGAAAGCCAGTGCCCGGCCTGAAGTCGCCAGCGCACCGGGCTATGCGGTATTTAGCAATGCCAATGTCAATCTGCTGCTGGCCAGCTTTGGTGGGGGTTATGGCGTGGTGCGTAACAACCGTAGCGGCGCCGATACCTATATGCGCATGGGCGAGGTCGGTGTCGGCTTGGGCGCCGGTGTGAAAGACTTTCGCTTAGTGATGGTGTTTCACACTGAGCAGGCGATGAACCGTTTTATTGAACAGGGCTGGGCCTTTGGTGCTCAGGCGGACGCCGCCGCCAAAGCCGGTGACAAAGGCGCTGCCGTCGGGGCTGAAGCCAGTGTTGATGAGGTGACTATCTATCAGTTTACTGAAGCAGGCCTGGCGTTACAGGCTACCATCAAAGGAACTAAATTCTGGGTCGACCGTAAGCTGAACTAAGCGCCAGGTTAAGAGCCGCTGCGGCCTGTTGTCAGGCCGCAGCCATATGCAGCTTAATATTGACTGTAGCTTTGTAAGAACTGGCCCAGGCGGCTAATCGCCTGCGTCAGTTGTTCTTTGTGCGGTAGCGTGACAATACGGAAATGATCCGGCTCTGGCCAGTTAAAAGCCCGGCCATGCACCAGTAATACCTTGTGCTGGCGCAGAAAATCCAGCACAAACAGCTCGTCGTCCTGAATCCGGTATTTTTTAAGATCGATCTTCGGAAACAGATACATCGCTCCCTTGGGGCGCATACAGCTGATGCCATCAATCTCGGTCACCAGTTTGTGCGCCAGATCCATCTGATCATATAACCGCCCACCCGGTACCACCAGCTCATTAATACTCTGATAGCCACCCAGCGCGGTTTGTACTGCATGCTGGCAGGGCACGTTGGCACAAAGCCGCATCGAGGCCAGAATATTCAAGCCTTCGATATATTGGCGTGCCGCCTGCTTGGCGCCGGAAATAAATAACCAGCCAATGCGAAAACCGGCGATGCGGTAATTTTTTGATAAGCCACCAAAGGTCAGCATCACCAGATCGTCGGCCAGCGCGGCAGTGCTAACATGCTCAGTGCCATCGTACAGCACCTTGTCGTAGATCTCGTCGCTAAGCACCACCAACTTATGCTCGCGTGCGATCTGCAGTAACTGACGCAGAAAATCCGCACTATAGACAGCGCCGGTCGGATTATTCGGGTTAATCAGGACCAGGGCCCGGGTTTTTTTGCTGATTTTCGCTTTGATATCATCCAGTGCCGGCAGCCAGTCCTGTTGCTCATCACACAGGTAATGTACCGCCTTACCACCAGCCAGATTCACTGCGGCGGTCCACAGCGGATAATCCGGCATCGGCACCAGCACTTCATCACCATTATTCAACAGTGCCTGCAGCGACATCAGGATCAGCTCCGAGACGCCATTACCGATATAGACATCATCCGCATCGGCACCGAGAATACCACGTTGCTGGTAGTACTGTGCTACCGCCACGCGGGCTGGATAGATACCCTGTGAGTCTGAGTAGCCCTGTGCCGTTGGCAGGTTGTGGATCACATGCTTAAGAATTTCATCCGGCGCTTCAAAACCAAAGGGCGCCGGGTTACCAATATTCAGTTTCAGAATGCGGTGGCCTTCTTCTTCCATCCGTTTCGCTTCACGTGCCACCGGGCCACGAATATCGTAACAGACCCCATCCAGTTTATTTGACCGTTCTACCGCTTTCATCTTGTTTGCCTGCTTCAGTAAAATATCCATCCAGACAGCTAAAACTGCCTATGGCAGTGTTTCTCAGTACAGAAAAATTTGCAATATTTTCAGGCAATAAAACAGAAAAAAAGCGCAGTTCGAACTTTTTCATCGAATCCTGGCCTCATTGGCGGTAGAATATGCGGCCGTTTTGGTCGTTATTTGTACAAATCCAGTATTAAAGGTGGTGAATGCTCTTAATTCGTAAATTGATTCTGCTACTGTTTTGGCTTTGGGTAGTTATTGCTATCGCCAGCCCTTTTAGTCAGCTGGAACCAATTAAAGAGCCGGAAGCCTTGGAAGAATGGCAGATCCCAAGCCGGCTGACTGCGTTATCAGAAGCGGATCAGAAAAAGCTACTGCAGCGCCTGGCGTATCCGAAAGCAGATATTCCAAAACAGCCATTACCGGACTTTAATGCGATCCGCGACATTAACCGCAAAAAACAGGCCTTTTTTGATTACCTGCGGCCACATGTAAAACGCGAGAACCAGCGTTTACTTTGGTTGCGCGAGCAGCTATTAGATATTGCGGAAAAGAAGCAGAAAAACCTGCGTATCTCGCTGGAAGAATACGCTTTTTTATACAGCCTGTATGAAGAGTTTAAACTGGATGTGGCCGAAACCGATCCGCAGGCGTTGCAGGAGCTGTTAAAGCGGGTGGATATTCTGCCGGAAAGTCTGGTGTTGATGCAGGCTGCCAATGAATCCGCCTGGGGTACCAGCCGCTTTGCGGTCGAGGGCTATAACTTTTTCGGGCAATGGTGTTTCCGGGAGGGCTGTGGCCTGATCCCACAAAATCGTGCCGAAGATCAGTTTCATGAAGTCGCCCGCTTCGATAGCCCGGCGGCCAGTATCCGTAGTTACTTCTACAATCTGAATACCTTTCATACTTATGAGAAGCTGCGGCATATCCGGGCTGAGCACCGCGCCGAGAATAAGCCGCTGCGTGGTGAAGCCCTGGCGCACGGTTTAAGCGCGTATTCTGAACGCGGTCATGAGTATATTGAAGAAATCACTGCCATGATCCGTTTTAATCGCCGTCTGCTGGAAGAATAAGCAAGCTAGAATTAAAAAGCCCGGTTTTAACCAGGCTTTTCTAAAGCAAAATACTTAAGGTAGATTGCGGCTAAACTAGCTTAGTTCTACCGTCTGATGCACGCTCAGCTCTTCATCATCCTGCTCAAAACCTACCGGTACTGATGGTACGGCCGGTTTATCAAAGGCGGTATCACCATCGCCGTTTAACGGGCTGTCTTTGCTGATGGCTTTAAAATCGAACAAACTGTTATCGGCCAGATGCGAAGGTACAATATTTTGCATCGCCTGGAACATGGTTTCAATGCGGCCGGGGAAGCGCTTATCCCAATCCTGCAGCATTTCTTTTACCACCTGCCGCTGTAAACCATCCTGTGAGCCACAGAGGTTACAGGGGATAATAGGGAAGCCTTTCGCCACTGAGTATTTTTCAATATCTTTTTCTCTGCAGTAGGCCAGTGGCCGGATCACGATATGTTCACCATTGTCGCTGATCAGCTTGGGCGGCATCGACTTCATCTTGCCGCCGTAGAACATATTTAAAAACAAGGTTTCCAGCATATCATCTCGATGATGACCCAGCGCTATCTTGGTCGCGCCCAGCTCCTTTGCCGTGCGATATAAAATACCGCGGCGCAGCCGTGAACACAGTGAGCAGGTGGTTTTACCTTCCGGGATCTTCTCTTTGACGATCGAGTAGGTGTCTTCAGTAACAATTTTAAAATCGACGCCGATGCTGCTTAAATATTCCGGCAACACATGCGCCGGGAAGCCGGGTTGTTTCTGATCCAGGTTAACTGCAACGATGCTGAAATTCACCGGCGCAGATTGCTGCAGATTAAGCAGGATATCTAACAGCGTATAGGAGTCTTTGCCGCCGGATAAACAGACCATGATCTTGTCACCTTCGCTGATCATGCCAAAATCAGCAATGGCCTGGCCGACATTACGGCGCAGCCGTTTATGCAGCTTGTTCAGATTATATTGGGCTTTCGCTTGTGCCGCGTGAGACATCATTAACTACCAGACAGAAAAAAGGCGCACATTATACCCAAGGGTGCGCCCGTTCAAAAGAGGCAGAGGCTGGAAGGCTAGGATTTCTCCAGCGGACAGACAAAATTGGCCGGTTTTAAGGCCAGCACATCACAATCCAGACGGTCAATCACATGCTCAGCGGTATTACCGATAATGGCCGCCGATAAGCCGGTGCGGCCGATAGTGCCAATTAGTACCATCTCGGCATCAAGCTGCCGTGCCAATTTCGGGATCACATCTTCCGGCATCCCTTCCAACACATGACATTGCTCTGCCGGGATCTGATGTTCGGCTGCCAGTTGTTTCACCGCATCCTTATGATGTCGCTGCATGGTGCTGTTATATTCCTGCGGATTAAATTCCGGGATCTCGATAGCGATATTAACCGGAGTACCGGGGTAGGCATTCACCAGATGTACCCTGGCATTTAGCATGGCAGCCATTTGTTTAGCTTTATCAATCACCCTGTTATTCAGGGATTTATGATGCTCCTGCTCACTGCCGGCATTAACAGCGGCGATAATATTACCTTGCGCCGGCCAGGCATGCTCTTTTACCAGCAGCACCGGGCAGGGGCATTTGCGCAAAATATGCCAGTCAGTTGGGGTGAAAATCATGGATTTCAGCACATCGTGGTCATGGGTGCCTTTGATCACCAGATCAAAGTTATGCTCCAGCACAGCTTTGACGACGGCTTCGAACGGTCTGTTATGCCAGACCACCTGAATACTGATCTCCAGTCCTTGCGCCTGAGCCTGCTGCAGTAAGCCACTGACCCAGATTTCGCGATCTTTAATCACCGCCTGCTTCATTGCTTCGCGTTCGTCACCGGATAGCATGGTGGTCATCTCATAGGAGAATTCGTATACCGATAAAAACGCGGTCAGTTTACCGCCTTGTTTGCGGCTTAGCTCCAGGGCGCGGTCGAGGGCTTTCTGTTGTTCAGTCGTGGGATCTAATACCACTAAAACATTGTTATAAATCGACATAATGACTCCGGTTACCAGGTTGATGCACGCAATCTGTTAGATTAAGTGTAGTCAACATAACCGGAGTTGGTAGGCTGGCCTTTGTGTTAAATCAACAAAATACCGATTAACACTGACCGGCGAGGTTACTTAAGGCAGGGGCATCTAAAATGGTTATCAGTTTGCCATCCACTTCGATGATCTGATCTTTATGTAATTTACTCAGCAGCCGGCTAATGGTTTCAACGGTTAAACCCAGGTAATTGCCGATATCACTGCGGGTCATGGTCAGGCGGAAGGCTTTGGAGGAAAAACCACGGTTACCGTAGCGCGAGGCCAGATGGTTTAAAAAGGTGGCCAGTTTTTGTTCGGCAGTTTTGCGGTTTAACAGCAACAACATCTGCTGATCAGCCTGGATATCCTGACTCATCAGCCGCATCATCTGCTGCCGTAACTTGGGTAGCTGGTCCAGTAACATTTCCAGGTTGTTAAAGGGGATCTCGCAAATCATGCCGGTTTCCAGCGCTTCGGCGTAGCTCATATGCTGCTGGGTATTAATCGCATCAAAACCGATAATATCGCCGGGTAAATGGAAGCCGGTAATTTGCTGCTCACCTTGCTCGGTCAGGGTAAAGGTTTTAAAGGAGCCGGTACGCACAGCATACAGTGCTTTCAGGGCGGTGCCGCTTTCAAACAGGATATCGCCTTTATGCAACGGTCGTTTGCGCTGAATAATGTTATCCAGCTTGGTCATTTCCTGATCGTTGAGTGAAAACGGCAGGCACAACTGACTAAAACCACAATCCTGACAATTAATCGCCGAGCGTTGCATCGAATAAACCCTGAATTCCCTAATATAGTAGCTAGCTTAAAAAACTAACCTCTGCAAAGCAAGCCATATCGTATAAATGCCGTAGATAGCCAGTATAGCGGCGGTGCTATAGCGAAACCACAAGGCGTTTTTCAACTGGCGTAGCAGCTGTGCGGCGCCACCAACGGTCAGGATCGCCGGCAAGGTGCCCAAGCCAAAACTCAGCATCAGCAGGGCACCATGCCAGGGACTCCCGCTGGCCAGACTCCAGCTAAGGGTCGAATAAACCAAGCCGCAGGGCAAAAAGCCCCACAGCAGGCCATAACGATAGGCTTTCGTCGCTGAGTCAAGTGGTAACAGCGCCTTGGTATAGGGCTGGACGCGTTGCCAGAGCTTTTGCCCGAGCCGTTCCAGCTGCGTCAGGCCAAACCAGAGTCGGGCGATATAGAGCGCCATAGCAACCAGTAAGACGCCTGCCAGCAACCGTAACCAGAGCATGGAGGCACCGGCCAGCTGCATCGCGGTCAGGCCAAAATAGCCGACCAGGGCACCAAACAGGCTATAGGTAGTTAAGCGGCCGGCACTGAGTAACAGGGGGTAAGTATAACCTGAGTTGCTGCGCTCAGCCGGCACGCTCAGTTGCAAGGCACTGGCAATACCGCCGCACATCACCAGGCAGTGACTGCTGCCCAGCAGGCCGATCAGCAGCGCGGCCAGATAATCAGGGCTCATCTTTGTCCGCGGGTGGTTTTGGCTTATCGTCCTCGTCAAACAGGATGCTCAACCCTTCTTTTTCCAGATCTTCAAACTGTTTCGAGCGCACCGCCCAGAAGAAAATCCAGATCCCCATCGCAACAAAGAAGATGGCTATCGGGATAAGTACGTAAATGATGCTCATTTCTTTAGTAACCTCAATGAATTCGATACCACCAATAACGAGCTGAACGACATACCGATCACTGCAATATAGGGCGAGACAAAACCAGCTACGGCCAGCGGAATAATAATCAAATTATAACCGACAGACCATCCGAGATTTTGCCTTATCACGCTGGCGGTGGTTTTGCCACCTTTAAGCAATGCGGCTAACAGACTCACATCGGGTTTTAACAACACGACATCAGCCTGATTTTTAGACAGATCGGCGCCTGAGTGCACTGCAACCGAAATATGGGCAGCGTTAAAGCCCGGGCTGTCGTTAATGCCATCGCCCAGCATCAGTACCTGCTTGCCTTCGCTAATCAGCTGCTGGATATGCGTCACTTTTTGTTCTGGCGTACAGCCTTTATGCATAAAGTTAAGCTGTAATTCGCTGGCCAGTTGCTCGGCCTGTGATGAGCTGTCGCCGGTTAACATCCCCAATTGATAGCCCTGTTGTTGTAAACTGGCGAGCAGCGCCGGAACTTCCGGCCGTACTCTGTCACTCAGGGTCACAGCGGCTATCGGCTGCTGGTTAATCGTCAGATAGACCATGGCGCCGCTGACAGTGCGGCTTAGCTGACAAAAACGGGCACTGCCGACCCGCACCGCGTGTTGTTGCCAGTACCCGCTGATCCCGGCACCGACACTGACCGTTACCTGTTGCAGCTCTTCGGCAGCTGTCTGATAGGGCGCAAAGGCTCGGGCTATCGGGTGTTCGGAGTAACGTTCCAGATTTGCAATCAGATTCAGTGCCTGTTGCTCAGTGTAAGCCGTGCTTAGCATCTCGACGCTTTCGACACTAAACTTACCTTCGGTCAGGGTGCCGGTTTTGTCCAGTACAATATGGGTGATCTGTGGCAAGGCTTCTAACGCCTGAGCGTTTTTGATCAGTATGCCCTGGCGGTTGAGGCGGGCGAGGGCACAGGTAATGGCGGTCGGCGTCGCCAGGCTAAGGGCACAAGGGCAGGTTGCCACCAACACCGAGAGCGTCACCCAAAATGCGCGATCCGGATTCCACCAGAAATACCAGAGGCCGAAAGTCAGCACGGCAATTACCAGTAAACGCTCGACGAAGTATTTTGCCAACTGATCGGTTTTCTCGACCAGTTTGGGCTTTTGACTCAGGGTTTGTTGTTGCAGCTGGATGATTTGTCCCAGCCGGGAGTGTGCCAGCACTTCAGTCACCTGAATGGTCAGTAAGCCATCGTGATTAATACTGCCGGCCAACACCTGCTCACCGGCCATTTTGCTGATCGGCCGGTATTCACCGGTCAGCATCGATTCGTCAACCGAGCTTTGACCTTCCAGTACCAGACCATCAGCGGGCAGGGTTTCACCGGCCTTTACCAGGATCCGATCACCCGGTTGCAGGCGCCGCGCCGACGTCGCTTGCGGCCCGTTAGCAGTGAGCTGGGTGGCGGTTACCGGCATAATTTTCAACAAGTTGCTGGTGGCTTCGCGCGCCTGTGCCCGGGCCCGGTATTCAAAAAACTTGCCCAGTTGCAGCAGGAAAATAAACATACAGACTGATTCAAAATAGACTTCACCGGTATGAAAGACGGTGGCATAGGATGACGCCAGATAGGTATACCACAGCGCCAGGCTGACCGGCACATCCATATTCATCTGCCGGGCCTTAATGCTGCGCCAGGCGCTAACCGTAAAGGGCTTACCGGCATACAACAACACCGGTAGCGTTAATAACAAACTGATCCAGCGCAGGTAGCCTTCGTGCGATTTTTCAATGCCGGTGAACTCACCAAAATACAGGCCAAAGGCCAGCATCATCACCTGCATGGTCAGAATACCAGACACCGCCAGTCGTTTCAGGTAGCGGTTCAGTTCCTGCTTAAAGGTTTGTTCTTCCTGATCGGCGACAAAGGGGCTGGCCTGATAACCAAGGGCGGCGATGCGGCCTAAGACCTGGCTTAGTGGCAACGCCTTGCTATCCCAGCGCAATAAGGCGCGCTGGGTGGAGGAATTAATAGTTACGCTGGCGATCTGCGGCTGTTTTTTTAGCTGCTTTTCAATTAACCAGGCACAGGCGGCGCAGCTCATGCCGGAGATGGACAATTCCAGCTCGGTCAGCTCGCCCTGCTGCCGGCTGATATCGGCCAGCACCTCGGGCTGATCAAAGTTTTCCAGCTCTGCCGCCAGTTGCGCCGGCATGGCCGCAACCTTAGTCGCTGACTCAGTACGAAAGCGGTAATAATCGGCTAAACCATTCTGGATAATGGTATCGGCCACAGCCTGACAGCCAGCGCAACAAAAGGGCTGCGCTGTGCCATCAATCTGCAGGGTAAAACGGTCGCCAGTGAGCACCGGCTCATGGCAGTGAAAACATTTCAGGTCGCCCAAGACGCCTATTCCTTCGTACTTAAGGTTAGTTATAACCGAGTTTAATTTCCTGCTCTGCCGGCAGGGTTAGATTGGCTTTTAAGCGCCATTCATTAGAGTCATCTGAGACGGTCAGGCGCCAGCGGCCATTCGGTGTCAGCGGCAGGGTTGCTACGTACAGCAATTCGCCACTACGTTCAGCGTCGACAGCAAAATCCTGCGCGCCGAGGGTCGGATGGTAAAAATCAAGGTGGATCTTGTCACCCAAGACGGCATTTTCGGCAAAACGCACCACAGCACGGTTACCGGCTACCAGTATATGCGCGTCCAGATTACGCAGGGCGGCTTCACGATATTTGGCTAGCTGCAGATTTATACTTCTGCCCGCGGCATAATAATCGTCGATCACCACTTCCGGCTTATGCTGTTGCATCACTACTATGGTGTGCACAGCTTTTAATGCCGTAATCACCGGAATGGCAATCAGGATCCAGGGCCAGAGTTGTTTATACCAGGGTTTGGTGTCCAGTTGCATCAGTTACCTCTTTTATAAAACTAAGCCCCGGAACGGGGCTTAGATTCTAACAGAATGTCAGGCTGAGTGTCAGCGCAGGTCTTCCGGATTCGCCAGACGATAGACGTAGGCTGTCAGGATATGTACCTTATCTTCGCCCAGTGTCTCCTTAAAGGCTGGCATCACACCAAAACGGCCATGACGCAGCGTTTCTTCGATATCCTTGGCAGAGCCACCGTATAACCAAATATTATTGGTCAGGTTTGGCGCGCCAAACGGCAGATTATGCGCCACGCTACCGCGACCATCAACACCATGACAGGCGGCACACATACCAAACTTGGCTTTACCGGCTTCGGCGTCTTTTTCATTTACCGCACGGCCAGACAGTTGCAGTACATAGGCCGTCATCTCGCGGATACCCTGATCGCCCAGCGCAGCTTCCCAACCTGGCATGGCCGCTTTACGACCGTATAGCAGGGTTTCTTTGATTTTCTCCGGTGTGCCGCCATATAACCAGTCATTGTCGGTCAGGTTCGGATAGCCACGCTGACCGCGGGCGTCTGAGCCGTGACACAGGGCGCAGTTCTGCAGGAACAAGCGCTGACCGATCTTCAGGGCTTCGGTATCATAGGCCAGATCCAGCACATCACGTTTGGCGAACGCCTGGAACACCGGGCCAAATACCTCATCGGCACGGGCATTTTCCACATCCAGCTGCACATGGCGGCCTTCAGCGCGGGCTAACTCCACCGCCTGGCGTGATTCCTCCAGAGACTTAATTCCCTGGTTAGAGCTGGTCCAGTTCAGGAAACCCTTATAGTTACCCAGGCCCGGATAAGCAGCCAGATAGAAAACCGACCAAATCAGGGTGGCGAAGAACATATAGGTCCACCACTTTGGCAGGGGGTTATTCAGTTCTTTTAAGCCATCCACTTCATGATCGGTGGTTTCGTCTTCCGGCACACCGACATAGTTTTTCAGGTTCCACACCAGCAGCACTACACAAAGTACTAATACTGGGATAGTCAGTACCCAAATCCAAAGATTCCAGAAGCTACTCATGCTCCTTCTCCCGTTTTGAATGTTGTTTTTCTGAATCCGGTTCGTCGTCAAACACCAGGTTAGCGGCCTCATCAAAATCTGGCTTACGCTTCTTGCTGTAAGCCCAGATAACAAAGGCGACAAAGCCAACGAACAGGATCACGGTCAAAATGCTGTGAACTGTTGCAAATTCCATAGCGCTTACTTCAGGGCTGTGCCCAGTGATTGCAGATAGGCAATCAGGGCTTCCATTTCGGTTTTACCTTTCACTGCATCTGCAGCACCGGCGATATCTTCGTCGGTATAAGGCACACCAAAGCCACGGAAGATTTCCAGCTTACGGGCCGTGTATTTACCATCCAGAATATTACGGTCTAACCAGGGATAGGCCGGCATATTGGATTGGGGTACAACTGAACGGGGATCCATCAGGTGCGCATGGTGCCAGTCATCGCTATAGCGACCGCCAACCCGAGCCAGGTCAGGACCAGTGCGCTTCGAGCCCCACAGGAACGGGTGCTCCCACACGCTCTCACCGGCAACCGAATAGTGGCCATAACGTTCCACTTCGGCACGGAACGGGCGGATCATCTGACTGTGGCAGTTGGTACAACCTTCACGGATAAAAATATCCCGGCCTTCCATCTGCAGGGCAGTGTAAGGTTTCAGGCCATCGACCGGCTGGGTGGTTTCATCCAGAAACATCAGCGGGGTGATTTGCACTAAGGTACCAAAGCTGATGGCGACAATGGTGAAAATGCCCAGTAAACCAACGCTTTTTTCGACTTTTTCGTGATGATTTTTTGACATTTCGCTCTCCTTAGGCGGCTGCTGCAGCAGGTTGGGCTGCTGGTGTTTTACTGCTTACTGTCTTGTAGACGTTGTAAGCCATCAGCAACATACCGGCGACGACAAAAACACCACCAATAAAGCGCATCAGATAGAACGGCATTGAGGCTTCCAGGCTTTGTACAAAGCTGTAAGTCAAAGTACCGTCCGTGTTAACTGCGCGCCACATCATGCCTTGCATAATACCGCTGATCCACATTGCTACGATGTACAGCACCACACCGATGGTGTGCAGCCAGAAGTGGGTGTTGATCAGTTTTAAGCTATACATGCCGTCTTTGTTGTATACGGCCGGGATCAGGTGATACATAGCACCGATAGAGATCATGGCAACCCAGCCAAGCGCACCCGAGTGCACGTGACCTACGGTCCAGTCAGTGTAGTGTGACAGTGCATTCACTGACTTGATGGCCATCATCGGACCTTCGAAGGTCGACATACCATAGAAAGACAGTGACACAATCAGGAAACGTAAGATTGGATCGGTTTTCAGCTTATGCCAGGCGCCTGACAGCGTCATAATACCGTTGATCATACCGCCCCAGCTTGGTACGAACAGCACCACTGACATCACCATACCCAAGGACTGAGTCCAGTCAGGCAGGGCAGTGTAGTGCAGGTGGTGTGGACCCGCCCAGATATACAGCGCAATCAGCGCCCAGAAGTGGACGATCGATAAACGGTAAGAGTAGACAGGACGACCTGCTTGTTTTGGTACGAAGTAATACATCATACCCAGGAAACCTGCAGTTAACAGGAAGCCTACGGCGTTATGACCATACCACCACTGGACCATCGCATCGACGGCACCGGCATAGATCGAATAAGACTTACCTAAATGCAGCGGGATAACCATGCTGTTGACGATATGCAGCGCGGCAACAGTGATAATAAAGCCACCGTAGAACCAGTTTGCCACGTAGATATGGCTGGTTTTACGCTTAATCAGGGTGCCGAAGAATACAATAGCAAAGCTGACCCAAACAATGGTAATCAGAATATCAATTGGCCATTCCAGTTCAGCGTATTCTTTACTTTGGCTCAGACCCATCGGCAGCGTAATGGCCGCAGCCACGATAACGGCTTGCCAGCCCCAGAAAGTAAACATGGCCAGCTTTTCCGCGAACAACCTTACCTGACAGGTACGCTGTACCACGTAGTAACAGGTGGCGAATAAAGCACTGGTACCAAAGGCGAAGATCACCGCGTTGGTATGAAGAGGACGAAGACGGCTGTAGGTCAGCCAAGGTGTATCAAAGTTAAGCGCCGGCCAGTATAACTGGGCTGCAATTAACACACCCACCACCATGCCAACAATACCCCAAAGAACGGTAGTGATGGCAAAGAGGCGGACAACGCTATAGTTGTATTCAACATTTAACGGTTTGGTCTGGCTCATGTTGAGTTCCGCTGCAGTTTTGCTGGTTACTAAAATACCACCTGAGGGTGGCCCTTCTTATTATAAGTGGCTACGTCCGCTGCAAGAGCTGATACAGTTGGTTGTACCCACTTTATTTGGCCCGAATGATAAGGCCTTTACCCCATAAAAGATAGGCGAAGCCGCCTATTTTATGATGTAGAACAAAGTTGCTGTTCAATTTTCAGGCAATTAGGCCTGTTGCTGGTTTTTTGCCTGTTGTTAGCGCTAAGATAGCCACTTCTACGAGTTTAGCAGGCATTACCCTGAGATGAAGTTTGCAGTGAAGTTAGTGTTATGTTTCATTTTTTTATTTGTACTGCAGGCTTGTACACCCGCCGCTAATGATAACAGCCAGCTGACCCTGCTGCAAACCGCTGACCTGAGTGTACAAATCAGTCCGGCAACAATACCGGTGGAAAGCCCGCTGACGCTAACGGTGAAAACAAACCTTGATATTCAGCAACTTAGTGGTGAAATTCGCGGCATTTCGATGTATATGGGGCGGATCCCGTTACACTGGCGTAAGGTCAGCGACACAGAGGGCACCGTCTGGCAAGCGGAGTTTTTGCTCGGCGCCTGTACCGATCCGCAAATGCGCTGGCAGTTGACGCTGACGATGGAAACCGCAAGCGGGCAGCAGCAACTGCAGCTGATCGATTTTACGTCAAGCTGGTAAGGTGCTGGCACAGCTGTAATGGCGCTGCAGAGGTCAAATCCAGCCGTGCTGTCTCAACACAGACAAATTGCTGATAGCCGTCTGCTTCAAGATCAAAGATGGCCTGGCTGCGTTCCCGCCACGGATTCCAGACCACAGTGGCATCCTGGCCCTGTTGGCTGATTTTTAACTGCTGTGCGCCGCTTTCTAACAGCAGCTCTGCCGCTGGCTCTGGATACACCCGATCAATTTCCCGCTCAAAGCGAACCGGCGCAGTGCTTTGCACCCGCTCGCCGCCCAGTGTTTTATCCAGATAGGCGCCGGGTAAAGGACTTACACGGGTGTCTGACAGTGACGGTACCGCAAAATAGCTGTGTAACGCAGCTTGTTGCAGCATCGGCTCGGCACAGTCCAGCTGTAAAGTCAGAGTGTCTGTGGTCAGCTTCAGCGTCAGGTTTAACGTTACGCTGTTATGCAGTGTCGGGATATCATCAACATCGATGCTTAAGGTAACCAAAGCTTGCTGTGCCGACGGCTCCGCCTGCACCTGACGCCACAGTCGGTTACGCACTAAACCATGGTTGGGCAGTTTAGCCGCGCTGGTATTAAAGGGCTTGCCCGCCGGGCCAAACCAGGGCCAACATACCGGCACGCCGCCGCGGATCGCTTGTTGCTGTTGCCAGACCGCTTTCGGGGATAGCCATAGCAGCTCGCGCCCGGGCACTGGCTGATAGGATAACAACTGAGCACCATACAGCGAGATCACAGCCGAGGCCTGGCCGCAGACTAATTTCAGGCAGGGCAGGTCAGTTAAATGGGCAAAGCCGGTCTGGGTACTGATTTGCGATATTGTCTGCGACATCCTGATTCCTTATTACTCGCTCAACGGGTGGTAAAATAACGTGTTAAATCCACTGCCTTAAAATGCATACAGCCAGCAAAAGCTGGCTGTAGTGATTAGCAGGAGACAATTAGAACTTCATTAGCTCAACCGTGTTATCCAGCATACGGTTACTAAAGCCCCACTCATTATCGTACCAGCTCATCACTTTGACCAGCCGGCCCAGTACCCGGGTTTCAGTGGCATCGAATACCGACGACATTGGGTTGTGGTTAAAGTCAATTGATACCAGCGGCAGATCGTTCACCGCCAGTACTTCACTCATTGGGCCGCTGCTGGCAGCCTTACGGATAATATCGTTCACTTCTTCCGCCGTGGTATCGCGGCCGGCAATAAAGGTCAGGTCGACTAAAGATACGTTAATCGTTGGCACCCGTACTGCCAGGCCATCAAATTTGCCTTTTAGCTCTGGTACCACTAAACCGACAGCAGCAGCGGCGCCGGTCTTGGTCGGGATCATCGACATTGCCGCGGCGCGGGCCCGGCGCACATCAGTGTGATAAACATCACTTAAGCGCTGATCGTTAGTGTAGGCGTGGATGGTGGTCATTAAACCAGATTCAATACCCAAAGCTTCATACAGAGGCTTGGCTACCGGCGCCAGGCAGTTGGTGGTGCAGGACGCATTAGAGATAATGTTCATCTCAGGCGTCAGGATCTGATGGTTTACGCCGTAGACCACAGTGGCGTCGACATCTTTACCCGGTGCTGAGATGATGACTTTTTTCGCGCCGGCAGTTAAATGGGCGCCTGCGGTTTTACGATCGGTGAACAGGCCGGTACATTCCAGTACCACATCGACTTTCAGCTCGGCCCACGGCAGCTCGGCCGGATTACGCACGCTGAGGGTACGGATTTCGTCATTGTTCACATAGATGGCTTTGTCATCGTGGCTGACGTTGGCAGCAAAAATACCGTGCGCGGTGTCGTACTTTAACAGGTGGGCGTTAATTGCCGCATCGCCGAGATCGTTGATGGCTACGATCTTAATGTCATAGCTTTTGCTGCTTTCATACAGTGCCCGCAGCACGTTACGGCCAATCCGGCCAAAACCATTAATCGCAACACGAATAGTCATAAGAACCCCGCTGTTAAAGTGTTAAACTGTTTGAAAACGTATTCATCAGGTATTTGTAGTAAAATTACATTATTCAGGGCAATTTTCAAGCTTAAAAGCATTTTTGTTGCTGACTTTGTAATTTAATGACATAAATGACCATGACAAGCTGCAAACCGCTCCTTACAATAGACTGCTCTTTAGCATAACAAGCATGCAGACTCTATTTTAGGCACATAAAAACAAGGATTTCCAATGGACGCCGTCTTACTCGCCGAACTGATTGCCTTTAACGGCATTGAAACCACCTTTAATGATGCCTGGGGGCAGCCGTGTCAGGTCAGCGAGCCGGATCAGTTAGCGCTGCTCAGTGCCATGGGATATCCGGTACAAGATGAAGCCGCCTGCCGTCAGGAGCTGTTACAGCGGCAACTGGATTACTGGCAACAACTGATCGCGCCGGTATCGGTGCAGCAGCAAGATGAGCTGGGCTGGCAGCTGGAGGTGATGGTGCCACTGGCGCTGGCGAATACCGATTTTACCCTGACGCTGACTACTGAGCAGGGCGCAACACAGCAGTGGCCACTGCTGCCGGTAGATGGCGAGCTGACACAGGTGGTGGTGTTAGATGGCGAAGAGTATCAGCAGTATCTGCATCATATCGCCTACCCATTAACAGCCGGTTACCATCAGTTGGAGCTGCGCTGCAGTGGTACCGATTTACTGGTCAACCAGCAACTGATTATCAGCCCTGGTCATTGTTATCAACCGGCAGAGTTTAGCCAGCGCAAACAGTGGGGTAGTGCGATCCAGCTTTATGCGCTGCGCTCGGAGCGCAACTGGGGGATCGGTGATTTTAGCGATCTGCAAGCGCTGATCCGCTATCTGGCGAAGCAGGGGGCAGATTTTATTGGTCTTAACCCCATTCATGCGCTCTATCCGGCCTTAGCGGATAATGCCAGCCCTTATAGCCCGTCGTCGCGGCGCTGGCTCAATATTATTTACCTTGATGTGACCGCCACACCTGGCTTTAACGATAACGCGGCGCTACAGGCGCATCTAAAGCAACCTGCGGTGCAACAGGCAATAGTGGCAGCGCGGCAGCAGGACTGGGTCGATTACCCGGCCGTGATGGCACTAAAGCTGCCAGCATTAAAGCTGTGTTATCAGTGGTTTATCGACAACAAAGCCGCGCAGCCTGAACTGGCTGCCGCCTTTGATGCCTTTAAAGCCGCCGGCGGCAACAGTTTAGCGCAGCTGGCGCTATATGATGCGCTGCATGCCTGGCTGTATCAGCAAGACAGCCAATACTGGGGCTGGCCAAACTGGCCAGAGCAATACCGGGATCCGGACAGCGACGCCGTGCAGCAATTTGCTGCTGAGCACGCAGCTGAGCTGGATTTTTACATTTATCTGCAATTCCTGGCGCAGCAGCAGCTCTCAGAGGCCCAGCAACTGGCAACAGCGCAGGGCATGTTATTAGGTTTGTATCGTGATTTAGCGGTTGGCGTCAGCGAGGCCTCCACCGAGATCTGGGGTAATCCTGAGCTGTATTGCCGTGACGCCAGTGTCGGTGCGCCGCCGGATCCACTGGGACCGACCGGCCAAAACTGGGGTTTGCCGCCGATGAAGCCGTTTCAGCTGTACCAGCAGGGCTATCAACCCTTTATTGAGCTGTTGCGTGCCAATATGCAGCATGCCGGTGCGCTGCGGATTGACCATGTGATGGCGCTGCTGCGGCTATGGTGGGTACCAAAAACGGCGGCTAATGCCGGCTCCGGTGCCTATGTTTATTACCCTATTATGGATCTGCTGGGCATTCTGGCGCTGGAAAGTCAGCGTCAGCAGGTGGTAGTCATTGGCGAGGATCTGGGCACCGTACCTGAGGGCATCCGCGAGTTACTGCAGCAATTCGGTATCTATTCCTACCGGGTCTTCTTCTTTGAAACCGCGCCGGATGGCGGCTATATTTCGCCGGCACATTATCCGCTGCAGGCGATGGCGACCTTAAGTACCCACGATTTGCCAACCTTAATCGGTTTCTGGCATTGTGAAGACTTAAAACTGGGCCAGCAACTGGGCTTGTATCGCGACGAAGGCCAACTGCAGCAACTCTATCAGCAGCGCCATGCCAATAAACAGCGTATTTTAGATTCGCTGCACGGTCATGGCCGCTTACCGGCTGATTACCCGCGCAGTGTCGACCAGCTTGCCATGGACCGCACTTTGAATTTCGCCATGCAGCAGCATCTGGCCGCCGGCGCCCAACAGCTGTTATGCCTGCAAATTGAAGACTGGCTGGAAATGACCCAGCCGGTGAATGTGCCTGGTACCAGTAATGAATATCCAAACTGGCGGCGCAAATTGAGTCAGCCGCTGGAACAGTGGACGCAAGAGCCGCATATTGCCGCCTTATTGCAGCAATTAACGGCGCTGCGACGCCAATAAATAAGCCGCCGTAAGGCCCATTCAGGTAACTCTCAGACATTTTATTAAGGACAGAATCATGACTGCACAGCTGTTAACCGAAGCCCGTTTAAATCAGCCGTTTGGCTTTTTAGGTTGGCAGCCGCGAATGCAGGACGGGAAAGCGCGTGGCCTGTTGCTGCGCTGCTATCTGCCGCATGCCAGTGCGGTCAGTGCTTTCGATAGCAAAACCAATAAACTGTTAGGTGAGTTAACGCCCGATAGCAGTTGTCCCGGTTTGTTTGTGCTGGAGTTACCCACTAAGCGTAAGGCGGTGCCCTATCGGTTACAGGTTACCCAGGGCCGCTATCAGCACCAGTTGTTTGACCCTTATCAGTTTACTGAGCAAGCCTATTATGCGGTGCACTTTGTACAGCATCAGCCGGAAAATCTGTACCGGCAGCTTGGCGCCCAACTGATTGAATTGGATGTCGCCGGCAAACGGCTGCCGGCAACCCGTTTTGCCGTCTATGCACCCAATGCCAGCAGTGTCAGTCTGGTCGGTGACTTTAACCAGTGGGATGGCCGCTGCCATCCGATGCAACGCACCGACTGTGGCCATTTCGTGCTGGTGCTGCCGGAAGTAGCCGCCGGCGTGCGCTATAAATTTGAAATTAAAGATCAGCATGGTCATCTGTTACCACACAAAGCCGATCCGCTGGCCTTTTATGCTGAGCAATATCCGTCGCATGCCTCGCTGGTTTACGATCATCAGCAGTATCAGTGGCAGGATCAGGCCTGGCAAAACCGCACTGCGCCCAATCCATATCAGAGCCCGATGAGTATTTATGAAGTGCATCTGGGCTCCTGGCGCCGCGGGCCGGACAATCAACCGCTTAATTACCGTGAGCTGGCGGCGCAGCTGATCCCTTATGTGCTGGATCTGGGCTATACCCATATCGAACTGTTACCGGTGATGGAGCATCCGTTTGATGGTTCCTGGGGCTATCAGCCACTGGGGCTATTTGCCCCCACCTCGCGCTTTGGCCATCCGGATGATTTTAAAGCCTTTGTCGATGCCTGCCATCAGGCCGGTATCGGCGTTATTCTTGACTGGGTACCGGCGCATTTTCCGGAAGATGGTCATGGTTTAGCCCGTTTTGACGGCTCGCATCTTTATGAATACGCCGATCCGCGCCGTGGCTGGCACCCGGACTGGAATTCCTGCATCTATGATTTTGGTAAGGATTATGTGCGCCAGTTTCTGGTAGCCAGTGCGCTGTATTGGCTGGAGCACTTTCATATCGATGGCATCCGCGTTGATGCGGTGGCCTCGATGCTGTATTGGGATTACTCGCGCAAAGCCGGGGAATGGATCCCGAATATCGACGGCGGCAATCATAACTATGAAGCCATTAGTCTGTTCCGCTGGCTTAACCGCGAAGTGTATAGCAAGTTCCCTAATGCCATGACCATTGCCGAAGAGTCGACGTCTTTCCCGATGGTGTCACGGCCGACCGATATTGGTGGCCTGGGCTTTGGCTTTAAATGGAATATGGGCTGGATGAACGATAGTCTGCGCTATATCAGTAAGGACCCGGCTTACCGGCAGTATCATCATAACGATCTGACCTTTTCGATGGTGTATGCCTATAACGAGAATTTTATCCTGCCGTTATCGCACGACGAAGTGGTGCATGGTAAAGGCAGCTTACTGCAAAAAATGCCGGGCGATGAGTGGCAGCAGGCGGCGAACTTACGTGCCTATATTGCTTTTATGTACGCGCACCCGGGTAAGAAAATGAATTTTATGGGGAATGAGCTGGCGCAAAGCCGCGAATGGAATCATACCCAGAGTCTGGACTGGCAGCTCTTAAGCTATGATAAGCACCGTGGGGTACAGCAGCTGTTCCGCGATCTGAACCTGACTTATCGGCGCTGCGCACCGCTGTATCAGCTAGACTATGAGCCAGCGGGCTTTGGCTGGCTGGAGCATCAGGATGCAACCCATAGTACGCTGAGCTTTTTCCGGCAGGATGCGGCCGGCCAGCGTATTTACGTGGTCAGTAATTTTACGCCGGTGCCGCGCCAGCATTTTGCGCTTGGCGTGGCGGAAGAGGGCGAGTTTGAAGTGATCCTCAATACCGATAGTGAGTATTTCTGGGGCAGTAATTATCCGGTGCAGCAACAGGCACTGGTCAGTATTGCTGAAGCCTGGCAGGGCCAACCACGGCGGCTGAGCTTGAATTTACCACCGCTGGCAACCCTCTATTTACGAGTTAAACCTTAGGATCCGCGCGATGGCCGATCAGATAGCACTGCTCAAAATGAGTCCTGGCAAGCCGGCGCCATTGGGGCCAACGCAACTGAGTGCCGGCTGCTGGAACTTCGCCGTCTATGCCCCGGATGCGACCGGGCTGCAACTGTGTTTATTTCGCCCGGATACGGAAGAGCTGCTGGCGGAAATTCCTTTTAGTGGCCGCACCGGTGAGATCTGGCATTTGCAGTTGCAGGGCGTCGCTGACGGCACCCTCTATGCGCTAAAAGCCGCAGGCCCGAACCAGCCAGACCGCGGCTTATTGTTTGACAGTAACAGGTTGTTACTGGACCCCTATTGCCGGCAGTTAAACCGGCCGCAGTACTGGCATGAACAGCAATATGTAAGCCGTAGTCACTATTCATTGGCCAAAGGCGTACTCAGTAGCACTGAGTTTGACTGGCAGGGCGTCACTAAACCACAGATCCCACGCGAAAAAACCGTACTGTACGAGGCGCATATCAAGGGCCTGACCATGCAGCATCCGGCGGTACCGGAAGCATTGCGCGGTACCTACCTTGGTCTGTGTCAGCCAGAGGTGATCGCGCATTTAAAAGCACTGGGTATTACTACGGTGCAGTTACTGCCGGTGGCGGCCTTTATGGCAGAGCCACGCTTAAGCAGTCTGAAGCTTACCAACTACTGGGGTTACAACCCGCTGGCATTTTTTGCACCCGAGCCACGCTATCAGGTAGAAGATGCGGTGCAGGAGTTTAAAACTCTGGTTCGCACCCTGCATCAGCACGGGCTGGAAGTGATTCTGGATGTCGTTTTTAACCACACCGCTGAAGCGGGCGAAGATGGCCCGGTGCTCAGTTTCCGCGGTCTGGCCAACCGCCAGTATTATCTGTTTCACAGCCATGGTGAAATGATTGATTATCAGAATTACTGCAACTTTACCGGCTGTGGTAATACGCTAAACCTGTCACACCCGGCGCTGCAAAAAATGGTGCTGGACGCGCTGCGGTACTGGCTGACTGAGATGCAGGTTGATGGCTTCCGCTTTGATTTGGCGGTAACGCTGGGCCGTGAGCATAAACGCTTTAATCCCTATGCGGCCTTTTTCCAAATTATTGCTCAGGATCCGGTGCTGTCGCAGGCCAAGCTGATTGCCGAGCCCTGGGATGTCGGGCCCTTTGGCTACCATCTGGGGCAGTTTCCGGCGCATTGGTCTGAGCTTAACGACAAGTTCCGCGATACCTGCCGTGCGTTCTGGCGCGGTGACAGTGGCACCTTACCGGAATTTGCCACCCGCTTACTGGGCTCACGCGATATTTTCCAAAAGCACCATAAGCCGGCCAGTTGCAGTGTCAATTATCTGTGTTATCACGATGGTTTTACGCTGCAGGATCTGGTCAGTTATCAGCATAAACATAACTGGTTGAACGGTGAAGAAAACCGGGACGGTCATAGCCATAATCTGAGCTGCAATCATGGCGTCGAAGGCCCAAGCTCAGATCCGGCAATCGTCGCCGCCCGCTATCAGCATAAGCGTAATCTGGTGGCCACTTTGCTGCTGAGTCAAGGCATTATCCACTGGCTGGGCGGTGATGAGCTCAGCCATAGCCAACATGGCAACAATAATGCGTACTGTCAGGATAATCCGATTTCCTGGCTTAACTGGCAATTGGATGGTCATAGCACGAAGTTTTTGCAGTTTGTACGCCAGATGATGGCACTGCGTAGCCAGTTTAGTTGCCTGCAGCAGCTGAGTTTACTGGACGATCAGTATCAGCTGCATGGTGACAAACATCAGGTGCACTGGTATTTACTCGATGCCACGCCGATGCAGGAACAACACTGGCATCAGGCCGAACTTAACTGCTGTATGCTGGAGATTATCAATACCAACAGCCAGCAAAGCCTGCTGGTACTGATAAATGGTTCGGCCCGTAACGAAGCCGTGTTATTTCCGGGCAACAGCCGGCAACTGGTGTTTGATACCGCGCTGGATGATGGTTTACAACCGGTTAAACCGCTGCAAGCCAGCCAATGGCTGCAAACGGCGCACAGCCTGTCAGTCTGGCAGTAGGCTTATGCCGGTTATTCGGCTATAATGCCGGCCATTTTTCGAGCCGCGCCAAGGCGCATTTCTCTGCTGTTTAAAGGATCGTCAAATGACAGACAACACACCACTGTGTGATATCGGCTTCGTTGGAGCCGGCGTAATGGGCAAAAACCTGATCTTAAACCTGGCAGATCATGGTTACCGGGTGGCGGCCTTTGACCTCGATCTGCAAAAGCTCGAAGCCGTGCTGGCGCAGGATACCGCAGAGCGCGGTGACCAGCCGCCGCGGGTAATTGGCTGTAGCTCCTACACCGAATTATTATCCCGCCTTTCTGCCCCCCATCTGATTGTTCTCTCTGTTCCCGCCGGTAAAGCCGTAGATGATGTCTGCCACAAGTTGATTGACGCCGGCATTCAGGCCGATGATATCGTGGTCGATACCGGTAACAGCCTGTGGACCGATACTGTCGCGCGGGAAAAGAGCTTTGAAGGCAAGTTTATCTTTTTCTCCACCGCCGTTTCCGGTGGTGAAGTCGGTGCCCGTTTTGGCCCCTCCTTGATGCCAAGTGGCGATCCCTATGCCTGGACCCGGATTAAACCTTTATGGCAGGCCATTGCGGCCAAGGTTGATCCGGCCACCGGCAAAGCTATCGAACGCTTTGAGCCGGGTAATCCGGTTAAAGAAGGTGAGCCATGCGCCAGCTATATTGGCCCCAGCGGCTCAGGCCACTATGTGAAGATGGTGCATAACGGCATTGAATATGCCGATATGCAGCTGATTTGCGAAGTGTATCAGGTGATGCGCGATGTGCTGGGTATGTCGGCGCTGGCGATTGCCGACATTTTCCGGCGCTGGAATGAAGGCCCGCTGCATAGCTATTTAATTGGCATCAGTGCCGAGGTGCTGGCCACCAAAGACAGTGAAACCGGCTTGCCGCTGGTCGATGTGATTGTCGATAAAGCCGGCCAAAAGGGCACCGGCCTGTGGACTGCGGTCAGTAGCCTGCAGCTGGGCAGCCCGGCGCCAACCATAGCGGAAGCGGTGTACGCCCGTTCTATCTCTGCTCTTAAAACCGAGCGGGTCAAGGCCGCGACAGTGCTGGCGGGTCCGGCGCAAAACCTGTATAGCGAAGCGCAGCAGGCGGAGCTGATTCAGATGCTGCATGATGCGCTGTACTGCGCCAAGATCTGTGTTTACGCCCAAGGCTTCCATTTAATGAAAACGGCAGCGGAAGAGCAGGGCTGGCAGCTGAATTTCGCCGAAATTGCGAAGATCTGGCGCGCCGGCTGTATTATCCGCGCGGTATTCCTGCAGTCGATCAGTGAAGCTTATGAGCGCAACGACGAGCTGGAGAATCTGCTGCTGGATCCGTTTTTCTCCAAGCAAATTTCGGTCTATCAGCAAAACTGGCGTAAAGCGGTTGCCAATGCCTCGCTGGCAGGTATTCCGGTAGCAGCGCTGAGCTCAGCACTGAGTTACTACGATGCGTACCGTACTGCAGTGTTGCCAGCCAACCTGCTGCAAGGGCAACGCGACTATTTTGGTGCCCATACCTTTGAGCGTACCGACAAGGCCAAAGGTAAGACTTATCACGTAGATTGGAGCCACCCAGAGCGGCCAATGGTGAAAATTAAATGACGACGATAATCGGAACCCCGGGTACCAGCAGTAGCACCAAGGTGCTGTTATTAGGTGCCGGTGAGCTTGGTAAAGAGCTGTGTATTGAATTAAAGCGCTACGGCTGTGAAGTAATTGCGGTTGACCGCTATCCGAATGCGCCGGCGATGCAGGTGGCTGATAAAGCCGTGGTGATCTCGATGCTGGATAACGCCGCACTGCGCCAGCTGGTGATCAGCGAAAAGCCAAGCCTGATAGTGCCGGAGCTGGAAGCCATCGCCACCTCGGTATTGCTCGAGCTGGAGCAGGCCGGATTTAACGTGGTGCCCAGCGCCAAAGCCGTTAATCTGACGATGAACCGCGAGGGGATCCGCCGTTTAGCCGCCGAGCAGCTGCAATTACCGACTTCACCCTATCAGTTTGCGGAAGATAAAGCCGGCTTTCTGGCTGCGGTGGCGGCTATTGGTTATCCCTGTGTGGTTAAACCTATTATGTCCTCCTCAGGGAAAGGCCAGAGCGTGCTGCGCTCGGATGCCGATCTGGAGCAGGCCTGGGCCTATGCCCAGGAAGGTGGCCGTGCCGGTAAGGGCCGGATCATCGTAGAAGGCTTTATCGATTTTGACTATGAAATTACTTTGTTAACAGTGAATTCGGTGTCCGGGATCCAATTTTGTGCGCCCATTGGGCATCGCCAGGAAAAAGGCGATTACCGCGAAAGCTGGCAGCCACAACAGATGTCAGCTATGGCACGGCAAAAAGCGGAAGCCTATGCGACTGCGGTAGTAGAGGCACTGGGCGGTAAAGGCTTATTCGGTGTTGAGCTCTTTATCAAAGGCGACGAGGTTTGGTTTAGCGAAGTGTCACCCCGGCCACATGATACCGGTATGGTGACGTTGATATCGCAGCAACTAAGCGAGTTTGCGCTGCATGCGCGCGCCATTCTGGGTTTACCTATTCCGCAAATCAAGCAGTACGGCCCGGCCGCATCAGCCGTGTTGCTGGTGCCGGGGCAAAGCCAGAATATTCAGTATGCCGGCTTAGCCGATGCGCTGCGTGAACCTGATACGGAGCTGCGGCTCTTTGGTAAGCCGGAAGTGCAGGGTGAGCGGCGAATGGGCGTGGCGCTGGCGCTGGCAGAAAGCACTGAGGCGGCGACAGCTAAAGCCTTGGCGGTAGTAAAGCAGCTACAGGTGAGTTTGCTGTAAAGCGCCATGGCGTAATTGACCACGGCTTAGTTGACCACATAAAAAAGCCCCGAATCTCGGGGCTTTTGCATATCAGGTTGTATTGGAAGCTTAGGCTGGATTAAAAGCCAAACACCCAGCGCGCCAGGGTTAACGTCAGGACACTGATCACCAGTACTGAGAAGATATTCAGCGCAAAGCCGGCTTTAACCATATCGGCAATTCTAAGCTGACCGGAAGAAAATACGATAGCATTGGGTGGGGTTGCCACCGGCATCATAAAGGCACAGCTGGCCGCGATGGCCGCCGGGATCACCAGCGTTAACGGCGTGCCGGACATCGCCAGCGCCACCGGGGCCAGTAGCGGTAAAAAGCCGGCTGCGGTTGCGGTGTTGCTGGTAATTTCGGTCAGGAACACGATCACTGTGGTGACCACCACTATCATCACCCAGAACGGCACATCACCCAGCAGGATCACCTGATCGGCAATAAAGGTCGCCAGCCCGCTTTTGGTGATCAGCGCGGCTAAACTCAGGCCGCCACCAAACAGCATCAGAATCCCCCACGGCAGCTTTTGGGTTTCATCCCAGGTCAGGATGCGGGTATTCTTGCGATCCAACGGCAATACCAGCAGCAATAACGCGGCGGTCATGGCGATAGTGGTGTCATCCAGTGGTAAGCCGCTCCAGCTGGCCAGTAACGGCCGGAAGGTCCAGCACAGCGCCGTCAGCACAAAGATGATCAGCACTGCTTTTTCACCACGTTGCATCCGGCCCAGTGTGGCCAGTTGTTGCCGGAATAAGCCCTTGGTTTCAACCGCAACCACCTTATCAACCTGATAGGCGGCCCGGGTCAGCCAGAGCCAGCTAATTGCCAGCAAAATCATGCTCAGTGGCAAACCCACCAGCATCCACTCAGCAAAACCAATCTGGATCTGATAGTTATCGGCAAGAAAGGCTGCCATCAGCGCGTTGGGCGGGGTGCCTATTAAGGTCGCCAGACCACCGATAGAGGCGGCGTAGGCAATGGCCAACAGCATCGCTTTGCCAAAGGCGCTGTCTTCCTGATCCTGGTGCAACAGTTGCATAATCGACAGCGCAATTGGCAGCATCATCACTGCCGTTGCGGTATTTGACATCCACATCGACAAAAAGGCAGTGACGATCATAATGCCGCCAATCTGCTGGCTGGGTTTGCTGCCTACCAGCAACATGGTATGCAGTGCAATGCGTTTATGCAGTGACCAGCGCTCCATCGCAATGGAAATAATAAAGCCACCGAGAAACAGGAAAATCAGCGGGTGAGCATAAGGCTGCGCCGTTGCCGCCAGGCTATTCAGATCCAGTAGTGGTGCGATCACCAGCGGTAAAAAAGAGGTCACCGGGATTGGCACCGCCTCAGTGATCCACCAACTGGCCATCCAGCATGTCAGGCCCAGTACCAGCCAGCTTTCCTGGTTCATGCCAAAGGGCGCTGTGGTGAGCAACGTAAGCAGCATAAAAGCCGGGCCAAGCAGTAGCGCGTATAAAGGAGTTGTTGTTTGCGGCATAAGGGCTCTTCTGGCGGTGGTTTTCGATATCGGTGACTACTATACCTAAAATGCCGCTATGGCTCTATCCATATGGGGTGCTAGTTGTTTTCGGCCGACAACTTACTGTAATAGCGAAACTTCTACACGATTTATTTAGATCCGGCTATGCTTAAGAAAAATACCAAAAAATTCGACAGGAGCAGGGCTATGGGATTTTGGTCAACCGCGGCGGGCCGCTTATTAATTGTTCCGTTACTGGCGTTAGCCGGCTTTCTGGTGATTGCCGCCGTGGCGCTGGATGCGCTGCAGCAACGGCTGACGGAAGGACGCGAACAACGGGTGGTGGCGGTGATTGATGTGGGGATGACCCTGGTTAAGCACTACCAGCAATTGGAAAAAAGCGGCGCCTTAAGCCGGGAGCAGGCACAACAGGCTGCATTGTCGGCGATCCGTGCCATTCGTTATGACAAGGTCGAGTATATCTGGATCAACGATCTGGGGCGGCCCTTCCCGAAAATGGTGATGCATCCTACCGTGCCCGCTTTGGAGGGCACAGTACTGGACCGGCCAAGTTTTAATTACGCGACGTTAATGCGTAGCCCCGACGGTCGTCAGCAGCAAAAACTGAATAACCAAAACCTCTTTGTGACCTTTGTTGAGACCATTGGCCGTTATGGCAGTGGTTTTGTTGAATATCAATGGACCAAGCCGCTACCCGGTGGTGGTGTTACCGAGGAGCGTTATACCAAGCTGTCCTATGTGATTGCGGATCAGGAGTGGGGCTGGGTATTGGGCTCCGGCATCTATATTGATGATGTGCAAAAGATGTTCTGGCAAACCGGTTTACGGCTGGCATTGGTAATAGTGCTGGTGATGTTACTGACAGTTGCCGTTTCGCTGTATATCCGCCGTTGGTTGTTGCGCCAGCTGGGTGGTGAGGTTGCCTATACCCGGCAATTGGTGCAACAGGTTGCAGCCGGTGATTTTAGCGCCAGCATTAGCCTGCAAGCAGGTGATCAGGATAGTCTGCTAGCCGCAGTTGCTGCCCTGGTTGGCCGCTTGCGTGAACTCATCGGTCAGCAGCGGGCTCTGGTGAGCGGGCTGAATCAGCAATCTGAGGCGCTGGATAGTTCCAGCCAGCAAAGTCAGGCCTTACTGCAACAGGTTATGGAGCAAACCACCCAGGTTGCGACTGCAGTGCACGAAATGAGCACCACCTGCGATGATATGGCGCGTAATGCGACTACGGCGGCACATTCGGCACGGGATGCCGATCGTGAGGCGGCTGCCGGTACTGCGGCTGTTGGTCAAACCTTACAGGCTATTAATCAGTTACAAAGCAAAGTTGAGCAAGTAGCGGCGGTGTTATCGGAGCTCTCCGACAGCAGTCAGCAAATCGGTGCCGTGACGGAGGTGATTGGCAGCATTGCAGAGCAAACCAACTTGTTGGCACTAAATGCCGCCATCGAGGCCGCCCGTGCCGGTGAACAGGGACGGGGCTTTGCGGTGGTTGCCGACGAAGTCCGCACCCTGGCCAGCCGTTCGGCCAGCTCTACTCAGGATATCAACAGCAAGGTGCAGGAAATTCAGCAGGATGCCGCCCGCGCCGTCAGTTCAATGCAACAAAGCCAGCAGGAAACCAGCCTGACCATCGCCCGTTCTTCTGAAGCCAGTAGCGCCTTGCAGCGTATCAATGGCGCTGTTGCTCAGATCACCGACGTCAATGACCAACTGGCCAGTGCTACCGAAGAGCTGGCGATGGTTGCCGGTGGTATTAACCAGAATATGGAGCAAATTGCCCAAGCGGTGCAGCAAACCCATGAACAGGCAGCACAGTTAGCGGGCGCCAGTAGCCAGTTACGGCAAATGGCACGGGAATTAAATAATCTGTTAGCCGGCTTCCGCGTATAATGGTTTAAGTGAGAATTTCTGTGATGTGCTGAGGTACAGATGAAACTAACAGAACAGCAATGGCGGGAACGCCTGACTGACGAACAGTATCGGATCACCCGTTTAAAGGGCACCGAGTATCCGTTCAGTGGAGAATTGTTGCACCATACGGCTGATGGCACCTACCACTGCATCTGCTGTGGTACCGTGTTGTTTGATTCGGCGACTAAATTTGATGCCGGTTGTGGCTGGCCGAGTTTCTATCAGGCGATAGAGGGTAAAGTCAGCTATAAACCGGATCACAGCCATGGCATGCACCGGATTGAAATTCTTTGTGCCGCCTGCGATGCCCATTTGGGGCATGTGTTTGACGATGGGCCCTTGCCAACCGGGCAGCGTTACTGTGTCAACTCGGTATCGCTGCGCTTTCAACATACTACCAAGGTCTAAAAAATTCTGTAATTGTTGTGGTAGGCTTTCATAATCCATTACAATAGGCCGCCTTTCAAAACCGCTGTACCCTACATAAAAGCGGCAAGGGCAACTCCAATTAATTCATCTTATTGAAGTAAAAGGCCTGAACATGACCCTATCACACGCAGAGCAGTACCAGAAGAGCTGGCAGGAGCGCCAGGAATACGCCGAAAATATGTTGCCAATTATTGGCCGTCTGTACCGTAACAAAGGCATCGAAGTCGTGATTTACGGCCGTCCGCTGGTCAACGCTACCATCATCGATATCATCAAAGCGCACAAAACTGTGCAGCGTTTCGAGGGGCAAAAACTGCGGTTACGCGAAAGTTTCCCGGTACTGGAAGCGATCAGCAAGATGAATCTGGCCCCAGGCCGCGTTGATATCGGTAAGCTGGCTTATGCTTTCCTGTACAAAAACGTCGCAGAAGGTTTAACGCTGGAGCAGTATCTGGCCCGTGAGTTGTCACAAATTCTGGATCATGAAGATAAAGTGAAGCCGGTTGACGTGGTGCTCTATGGTTTTGGCCGGATCGGCCGGCTGTTAGCCCGTCTGATGTTAGAGCGCTCTGGTCCAAGCGTTAAATTACGCTTAAAAGCCATTGTTGTGCGTGGCGGTAAGCAGGGCGATCTGGAAAAACGTGCCAGCCTATTGCGTCGCGATTCTATCCATGGTCCTTTCAATGGCAGCATTACAGTCGATGAAGAAAACCAGGGCATTAAAGCCAACGGTACCTTTATCAAAGTGATCTATGCCAATTCGCCGGAAGAAGTCGATTACACAGCCTATGGTATCGACAATGCGCTGGTGGTTGATAACACTGGTATCTTTAAAGATGACGTCGGTTTGTCGGTACATCTGAAGAGCAAGGGTGCGGCCAAGGTGCTGCTGACGGCACCGGCCAAAGGCGATGTGCCAAACATAGTGTATGGCGTAAACCAGCATATGATTACCCCGGATCGCACCATCGTATCAGCGGCCAGTTGCACCACCAATGCTATTACACCGGTATTAAAAGCACTGAACGATGAGTACGGTATCCGTAATGGTCATGTGGAAACGGTACACTCTTATACCAACGATCAGAACCTGATTGATAACTTCCACAAAGCCGAGCGTCGTGGCCGGGCGGCACCATTAAATATGGTACTGACCTCAACGGGCGCTGCCAGTGCCGTCGCTAAAGCGTTACCAGAGCTGAAAGGCAAGTTAACCGGTAATGCGATCCGGGTACCAACACCTAATGTGTCAATGGCGATTCTGTCGCTGAACCTGAACCGCGAAACCAGCAAAGACGAGCTGAACAACTTCCTGCAAAACACCTCTTTGTTCTCTGAACTGCAGGATCAGATCGACTTTACCAGCTCAACCGAAATCGTATCATCCGATCTGGTTGGCTCGCGCTACGCCGGTGTGGTTGACTCACAGGCGACCATCGTTGATGGCGACCGCTGCGTGTTATACGTTTGGTACGATAACGAGTTCGGTTACAGCGTACAGGTTACCCGGGTGATGAACGAAATGGCCGGCATTACCTATCCGACACTGCCTGTCGCCAAATAAGCTTAACCCGCCACTAAAAAACCCGCCTCGCAGCGGGTTTTTTTATCCACAGCCATAAAAAAAGCCAGCGCTAGGCTGGCTTCTTGGAATTCGGTATCGAATTAGCCGATAACAGTTACGTTAGCAGCTTGTGGGCCTTTTTGACCTTGTTCGATTTCGAAAGCAACTTTCTGACCTTCGTTCAGAGTTTTGTAGCCTTCAGTTTGGATTGCACGGAAGTGAACGAAAGCGTCAGCGCCGCCGTTATCTTGAGTGATGAAACCGAAACCTTTGTCAGCGTTGAACCACTTAACTACACCAGTTACTTTAGCCATGAGAGACTCCTAAAATTTTGATAAATGTAATAACGCAAAATGCGCTGTTAGCCTGACTGTTACTTATGTGGCCAAACGTGCGTGAATCTTCAGGACATGACTTACAAGCGAAGCTGTGTAGCGAAGTTTTCAAAAACAAGTTGTTACATAGGTCTGTACTACAGGCCGGACATCACTATAACAGGTATTGCAGGAATGTATAGCTTTATCGGTGAATAATTTAGCGAAATCACAGGCTACAGCAACTGGCGCTATTTTCACCGCAGTTGGCGGCCTGATTTTCGCGAAAAGCGGCAGCGCCGGCATAAAAAAAGGCCGGATAACCGGCCTTAATTAAAGCAAGCTGAACTTAGCCGGCGATCGCAGCAGCCGGTGCTACGAATGGCAGGTTCAGTGCCTGAGCTACGCCCTCGTTGGTCACTTTGCCACGGTAGACGTTCAGGCCGGCCAGCAGATGCTGGTCATCCAGCAGTGCTTGCTTATAGCCTTTGTTGGCTAAGCGCAGAATAAACGGCAGGGTAGCGTTATTCAGGGCGAAGGTAGAAGTGCGTGGTACCGCACCTGGCATGTTTGCCACGCAGTAATGCACCACATCATCAACGATATAGGTTGGTTCAGCGTGCGTGGTTGGCTTAGAGGTTTCAACACAGCCACCCTGATCGATTGCCACGTCAACAATAGCTGAACCTGGCTTCATCCGCTTGATATGCTCTTTGGTCACCAGTTTAGGTGCCGCAGCGCCCGGTACCAGTACACCACCGATCACTAAGTCAGCCGCCAGCACTTCCTGCTCCAGCGCATCAGCAGTAGAGTACACTGCTTTAACGGCACCGTTAAACTGGGCATTAATACGACGCAGTACATCAACACTGCGATCCAGTACGGTAACATCAGCACCTAAACCTACCGCCATTTGCGCGGCGTTAGTACCGACCATACCGCCACCGATCACCACGACCTTGGCTGGTGCTACGCCTGGTACGCCACCTAACAGCATACCGCGACCACCACAGGATTTTTCCAGTGCCCGGGCTCCGGCCTGAATGGACATCCGGCCAGCCACTTCTGACATTGGCGCTAACAGCGGTAAACCGCCTTTGCTGTCGGTCACAGTTTCATAGGCGATACAGACAGCGCCTGATTTAATCAGATCGGCAGTTTGCTCCGGATCCGGCGCTAAGTGTAGGTAAGTAAACAGGATCTGGCCATCGCGCAGCATGGCGCGCTCAACGGCTTGTGGCTCTTTTACCTTAACAATCATCTCGGCTTTGGCGAAGACTTCAGCGGCAGTGCTCAGCACAGTGGCACCGGCAGCCTGATAATCTTCATCGGTAAAACCGATGCCAATACCGGCATTGTGTTCAACAAAGACGCTGTGACCGTGGCCAATCACTTCACGGACGCTGGCAGGCGTCATGCCGACACGGTACTCATGGTTTTTTATTTCTTTTGGTACACCGATGATCATAGGTTTCACCTTGGTTGGGTTGGGTAAAATTTTTGCGCAGTATAGCGATATAAAACCAGAATTAATGCTTGTTTTTAAACGCCGAAATAGCAGAAAATCCTGTTTAAGAAACTGGCTTGGAGTTTTATGCTGAAATGTACTCTTTAAATAAGAGTGTCAAGAAGTTAGATCGGATTGACCGCAAAATTCTGGTGGAATTACAAAAGGATGGCCGTTTGGCGAATGTCGAGCTGGCCAGGCGGGTAGGGCTGAGCCCCACACCCTGTCTCGAGCGGGTGCGCAAGCTGGAAGCCGAAGGCTTTATCCTCGGCTACAACGCCCAGGTCGATCCGCATAAAGTCGGTGCTGCGTTGCTGGTATTCGTGGAAATTACGCTGAGCAAAACCTCACCGGAAGACTTTGACGAGTTTAGCAAGGCAGTACAGAAGCTGTCGGAAATTCAGGAATGTCACCTGGTGTCCGGCAGTTTCGACTTTTTACTGAAAACCCGGGTAGCCAATATGGCTGCCTATCGCGAACTGCTGGGGGAAACCCTGCTCAGGTTGCCAAGTGTGCGGGAAAGCCGGACCTATGTGGTGATGGAAGAAGTGAAGCAAAGTAGCTTTGTGGCGATACCTTAAGTCATTTTAGTATAAGGTAGTTTGGTATCAGTTACTTTGGTATAAGCTCGCGTTCAGCTTGGGCGGATTAAACTGGCCACTGCGCCGCTGCTATGCCAGAAAGATGCACTTTTAGCGCTGCTCTGGTAACCTTAGCAGGTCAGTGAAGACAGACTCAGCACTCCGCACAGCGGTTATTAGCGCGACTTGCGCGCAGTTTTTTTAAGGAGCGGAGCAAAAAATGAAATTAGAGGCCTTTCATTTGCAAAGCAAAGTATTATTTTCATTAAACGGTGTGCAACGACTGCTTGAAGTCGGCCTGATCCTATTCTCCTCGTTGGCCGTCTTTATGCTGTTAGCATTAATTTCCTTTGACCCGGCCGATCCCAGCTGGTCGCAAACCGGTTATCAACAACAGGTCAATAACTATGCCGGCCGTGGCGGTGCCTTTGTGGCCGATCTGCTGCTGTTCAGCTTCGGCTGGATTGCCTATTTACTGCCGTTTTTTGTTGCCCTGATGGGCTATCTGCTCTTTAAACGCTTTAAAGATTTACTTAGTCTCGATTACCTGATTTTAGGCTCTCGGGTATTTGGCCTGATCCTGACGCTGTGTGCGGCAACCGCGATCAGCAGTATGAATTTCAACGATATCTATTATTTCTCGTCCGGCGGTGTGCTGGGCGATATGATCAGCAGTAGCTTACTGCCGTACTTTAATTTTATTGGTACCAGTCTGTTATTACTCTGTGCCTTTGCCACCGGCCTGACGCTGCTAACCGGTATCTCCTGGCTGACCGTCGCTGATTACCTCGGCGCCGGCTGTTTTTATCTGTTTACCCGTTTGTTGGAATTACCGCAGCGTTTTAGCGGCAAAGCGCCAGCCAACCCGGTATTTAACGAAACAGCAACGGCAGAGCTGCCACAGCCAAAAGCGAAAAAAGCCCAGCGTAACAACCTCGAAGCCACTGAACCGGCCTGGTCTGCTGCTGCGGATGAGGATGATTTAGAGCCGCAATTTAGCTGGCCACCGGCGGCAGAGCCGGAGCCAAAACGCAAAGAGCCGTTACCGATCCGGCCGCTGGATGAGCGCACCGAAGCCCGGGCTTTCTACAGTGTGGATAGTCTTGCCGATGATCAGCTGTCGTTTAGTGCCGTCGACGATCCGAACGAATCAGTGCATATCGGCCGTACCCTGCGCGAGTTGGAAGAGCAGGAAGAGCTGCACCCACTGTTGCGCTATCCGGAAGATGAAGCCGTCGTAGTTGAAGAAGACGACAGCGAAGAGGTCGCACATTCGCTGGAAGAGTTGCCATCACTGGCGCTGTTAGATCGGCCGGATAAAGCCACCAACCCGATTGACCCGGCTGATTTAGAGCGGGTATCGCGGCTGGTTGAAGCTAAGCTGCTCGATTTTAATGTCGAAGCCAAGGTCGTCGGCGTCCATCCGGGGCCTGTTGTCACCCGCTTTGAACTGGATTTGGCGCCGGGCGTCAAAGTCAGCAAAATTACCGGCCTGGCCAAAGATTTAGCCCGCTCGTTATCGGCCATTAGCGTACGGGTGGTGGAAGTGATCCCGGGCAAGAGCTTTATCGGTTTAGAGCTGCCAAATCAGCACCGTGAAATCGTGCGCTTATCCGAAGTCATTGGCGATGAGGTCTTTAACGAGTCCAAATCGGCGCTGACTATGGTGCTGGGCAAAGATATTGCCGGCAAATCAGTGGTCGCCGATCTGGCCAAGATGCCGCACTTACTGGTCGCCGGTACTACGGGCTCGGGTAAATCGGTTGGCGTTAACGTCATGATTTGTAGTTTGCTGTATAAATCTACGCCGGACGATGTACGCTTTATTATGATCGACCCCAAGATGCTGGAGCTGTCCATCTACGAAGGCATTCCGCACCTGTTAACCGAAGTGGTTACCGATATGAAAGACGCGGCCAATGCGCTGCGCTGGTGTGTTGGGGAAATGGAGCGCCGTTACAAGCTGATGTCAGCGATGGGCGTGCGTAACCTGAAGGGCTACAACGCCAAGATCAAAGAAGCCATCGCGGACGGCCAGCCACTGAAAGATCCACTGTGGAAGCCATCGGATGATATGCGCGATAGCGCGCCTTATCTGGAAAAACTACCGGCGATCGTCGTGGTGATCGACGAATTTGCCGACATGATGATGATTGTCGGTAAAAAAGTCGAAGAGCTGATTGCGCGGATCGCGCAAAAAGCGCGGGCGGCCGGTATTCACCTGGTACTGGCGACGCAGCGGCCATCGGTTGATGTGATCACCGGTTTAATTAAAGCCAATATCCCAACCCGGATCGCCTTTCAGGTATCGTCGAAAATTGACTCGCGCACCATCCTGGATCAGCAGGGCGCAGAAAGCCTGTTGGGGCAGGGCGATATGCTGTATTTACCACCTGGTTCAGGGGTGCCTACCCGGGTGCATGGCGCCTTTGTTGATGACCATGAAGTGCATGCGGTGGTTGCCGACTGGAAACGGCGTGGCAAACCACAGTATTTACCAGAAATTTTAAGTGGCGAAACCACAGAAGAGAACTTGTTACCCGGCGAAGTACTCGAAGGGGAAGAGGGTGAGGCCGATCCGCTGTATGATCAGGCCGTGGCCTTCGTCATTGAATCACGCCGCGCTTCAGTGTCAGGCGTGCAACGTAAATTCCGGATCGGCTATAATCGCGCCGCCCGTCTGGTTGAGCAGATGGAGCACAGCGGTTTAGTCAGCCCACCGGGGCATAATGGTAACCGTGAAGTCTTGGTTCCGAACAGAGGTGGTTAATGGGTAAATTGGCGTCAATGCGTAAATTGTCGTTCATAATGTTGGTAGCCGCGGCAGGAGCAGCCGCCACAGTGGCCAGCCCGGTATGGGCACAAACGGTAGAAGTAGTACCCAGACCTGATTTTGCCCCCCATATGCAGGCGGCACGGCAGCAGCGGTTAAGTGCTGAGGATGCCAGTGCCGAACTGATGCAGCAATTGGCGCGCATTAAAAGCTACACCGCCAGTTACCGGCAAAAGGTTTACGATATTCAGCAGCAACTGCTGCAGGAAGGTAAAGGCCAGCTGGCGCTGCAGCAGGGCGCGCGCTTTCGCTTTGAAAGCACTGAGCCGGAGCCATCGTTACTGGTCAGTGATGGTAAAACCCTGTGGATCTACAATGAGCCGTTAGAGCAGGTCAGTATCTATGATGCACAAAGTGAAGTGGGCCAAACACCTTTTGCCTTGCTGACTTCGACTGATCCGGCGCTCTGGCAGCAATACCGCGTGACCAAACAACAGCAGAGTTTCTTTATTCACCCGCAAAGCAGCGATAATCCGGTGCAGCAGCTGCTACTTACCTTTAGCGAAGATCAGTTGATTGAAATGCAGGTGATTGATATTAACCAGCAGCAAAGCGTGTTTCTGTTTAGCGATATTAGGCTGAACAACAAGATCGCCAATGCGCAGTTCAGCTTTAAGGTCACGTCTAATCTGGACGTTGATGATCAGCGGCAACGCTAATGGCCACCTTACCGCTGGAGTTTGGCAGCGACTTCCGGCCATTGGCCGCCCGATTAAGACCGCGGCAACTTGCTGATTATGTCGGCCAGCAACATCTGCTGGCCGCAGGTTCACCGTTGCAACAAGCCATTCTGGCCGGCCGTGTCCATTCGTTAATCTTATGGGGTCCGCCAGGTACCGGCAAAACCACACTGGCAGAACTGATTGCCGGCCATGCCCAGGCGCAAATGCAGCGCTTATCGGCGGTCACCGCCGGCATTAAAGAAATTCGCGACAGCATTCAGCAGGCCAAATTACACCAGCAGCAATATCAGCAACGTACACTGCTGTTTGTCGATGAGGTGCACCGCTTTAATAAAGCGCAGCAGGATGCCTTTTTACCGCATATTGAAGATGGCACCATTATTTTTATTGGCGCCACTACCGAAAATCCGGCCTTTGCGCTAAATAACGCCATTTTATCCCGTGCCCGGGTTTGTGTGCTGAAGCCGCTGACCGAAGCAGATTTACAACAGGTGCTGGCGCGTGCGCTGACTGATGCGGAACTTGGGTTGGGCGCACAGCAATTAACGCTGGAGCCGGCGGCTGAGCAGCTTTTATTGCGTTTGGCTAATGGCGATGCCCGGCGCTTACTGAATTTACTGGAACAACTGGCAGAGCTGGCTGCGCCGCAGTCTGAACTGACGGTAGCGCAGGTACAGCAAATTGTGCCGCAACAGCTACCCGGCTTTGACCGCGATGGCGATCTGTTTTACGACCTGATTTCGGCGTTACATAAATCGGTGCGCGGCTCGGATCCGGATGCTGCCTTGTACTGGTTTGCCCGCATTCTGGCCGGGGGCGGCGATCCGCTTTATGTGGCACGGCGCTTATTGGCCATTGCCAGTGAGGATATTGGCAATGCCGATCCGCGGGCGCTGACGCTGGCACTTAATGCCTGGGATACCTTTAGCCGGGTCGGCCCGGCCGAAGGCGAGCGCGCTATTGCCCAGGCGCTGGTGTATCTGGCGCTGGCGCCAAAAAGTAATGCCGTCTATCTGGCGTTTAACCAGGCGAAAGCGCTGGTGGCAGAGCGTCCGGATTATCCGGTACCACTGCATCTGCGCAATGCGCCAACGGCACTGCAGCAGCAACTGGGGCATGGTGCCGGTTATCGTTATGCCCATGATGAACCCGGTGCCTATGCCGCCGGCGAGCGGTATTTACCAGCTGAGCTATGGCAACAGCAGTTGTATCAGCCCAGTGAGCGCGGCATGGAAAAGCAACTGGCGGAAAAACTGCGCTATTTGCGCGCGCTGGATGCGCAAAGCCCGACACAGCGCAGTACTGAACCCAAATCTTAAAGCTGAATAGCTATAGTAAAGCCGTGCCGGGTTTGAGCGCTGACGCCCGGCATCATAGCGCGCTGTTGCGGCTGATCTGGCGCAGGGCTCTGGTTATAACGCCGGCAGAACAGAGAAAATCTGCCTTAGGCATTTCAATTTAGGTGGCAGCTTAGTAATATTCAGCCCTGTTATGATCATCCGCCGGCAAGCTGCTGGCCTAATTTAGCGAACTGAAGCGAATTCTATGTTAGATCCGAAATTTTTACGCGCAGAACTGGCGCAAACCGCTGAGCGACTGGCAACCCGTGGTATGACGCTGGATGTTGCGGCCATCAGTGCCCTGGAAGAGCAGCGCCGGGTGCTGCAGGTAGAAACCCAGGAGCTGCAGAATCAGCGTAATACCAAATCAAAAGCCATTGGTCAGGCCAAAGCCCGCGGTGAAGATATTGCCCCCTTGCTGGCCGAAGTGGATGGCTTAGGCGCCCAGCTGGATGCGGCAAAGATCCGCCTGGATGCGGTACTGGCCGAGCTGGACAAAATTGCGTTAAGCATTCCTAACTTACCGGATCTGTCCGTGCCGGTCGGTAAAGATGAAACCGAAAATCTGGAAGTACGCCGCGTTGGCGCGCCACGCCAGTTTGATTTCCCGGTGCAAGATCATGTTGCGCTTGGCGAAGCCTATGCCGAGGGGCTGGATTTTGAAAGTGCGGTCAAGTTATCCGGCTCACGTTTTGTGGTAATGAAGGGCCAGATGGCGCGGCTGCACCGGGCGTTAACCCAGTTTATGCTGGATGTGCATACCCAGCAGCATGGTTACACTGAGGTTTATGTGCCTTATCTGGTTAACCATGCCAGCTTATACGGCACCGGCCAGCTGCCAAAATTCAGTGCTGATCTGTTCCACACCCAGCCTGCAACCGAAGAGGGTCAGGGCATGGCACTGATCCCAACCGCTGAAGTACCGGTGACTAACCTGGCGCGCGACAGCATCTTTGATGCCAGCGAACTGCCGTTTAAATATACCGCGCATACGCCTTGTTTTCGCAGTGAAGCCGGCTCTTATGGCCGCGACACCCGTGGTCTGATCCGCCAGCACCAGTTTGATAAAGTGGAGCTGGTACAGCTGGTTAATCCGGCACTGTCAATGCAGGCACTGGAAGAGCTGACCGGCCATGCCGAGAAAATTCTGCAGTTACTAGGCCTGCCATACCGGGTAATGCTGCTGTGTACCGGCGATATGGGTTTTGGCTCATGCAAGACGTACGATCTGGAAGTCTGGTTACCGGGGCAAAATGCCTACCGTGAAATCTCTTCTTGCTCGAATATGGGCGATTTCCAGGCACGGCGGATGCAGGCGCGGTTCCGGCCGGAAGAGGGCAAAAAGCCAGAGTTGCTGCATACGCTAAATGGCTCCGGCCTGGCCGTAGGCCGCACCCTGGTAGCTATTCTGGAGAACTATCAGCAAGCCGATGGCTCAGTGGCCATTCCAGAGGTGTTACAGCCTTATATGGGCGGCCAAACTAAGCTAGCATAAGCTCAATGTCTTTGCTCTTTGCGGCTAACTCCGCAAAGAGCAATTATTATCTGAATCTTGCTGTTAATTGCGTTTCAGTTTTCAAAACTCAAAACTCAAAACTCAAAACTCAAAACTCAAAACTCAAAACTCAAAACTCAAAACTCAAAACTCAAAACTCAAAACTCAAAGGCATTTTGCCGGCTTTGGCAACCCTGCCAGCCGGGTAGCCTGTTTCGCCGGACCTTCCGGAAACAATAAAAACAAATACTTACTATTGCCTTTATCTGGCCCCAGTTTTTCTGCCATCGCTTTAACCAGCAGCCGAATTGCCGGTGAGGTATTAAACTGCTGATAAAACTCCCGCACAAAATAAATCACTTCCCAGTGCGCGTCGGTCAGGCTCAGCTGTTCCAGCCTGGCAAAGGCTAAGGCCACTTCTGGCGTCCAGTCCGACAGCTGCTGCAAATAGCCATGTTTATCCAGCGGCAGCGACTGCTCGCCAACCGTTATAAAGGCCTGTGTCATCGGCTTAATTCCATAATAAATTCTGTTTGGCCTGGGCGCTAAGCGCGACCCAGCGCGCATCATCAATCAGTTCCACCTGCGCCAGCGGGGTGATTTGGCGCCAGTTTACATCTGATGCCAGCGCCAATACCGGCACTGGCAAGGTTAAATCGGCTTGCAAGCACAGATAAACCGCATCCTGGCGTAACAGGATCCGATCTTCCGGCGCACAGCAGGCGCTAAGCGTCTGCAACTCGAAGCGGGGTTGGGTCAGGGTAATCAGTTTCATCACAGCTCCTTTTTAATCACAGGCTTTACTGCTTCATCACAGACTTTGCTGCGCTAGGCCGCTGTTAGCAGCGGATCAGCTGATCGGCCTGTTGCATCGCGGTGCGGATCTGCGCACTATCGGCCCGCTGAAAACCCTCTGGTAGCACAAGCTCCGCCAGACCACGGCTGTTCAGGGATTGCTGACACACCAGGCAGGGGCCAATGTCGTACAGCGCAAATAAGCCAAAGCTTTTCTGAAAGGCTTTTAACGGCGCCGGCTTATCAGTGGGGTTATCGGCAGGAGGCAGCAACTGATACACTGCATCATCCTGAAACAGCATACTAACCTGATGCTCCACCGCGGCTAACGCCAGTGCCAGATCCAGCGCTTCCCGGGCTTTGGCCTGATTAAACGGCGAGGCGGTTTGAATTAACAGAATCGCTTGCATCAGAACTGTACCACCTTAGTGCCGGTTAACCGCATGGCAAACTCTGCCAGACCAGCGGCAAGAAAAGGGCCGTGCTCTGCCGCGTAAATACCGCGCTTCTCGGCCGCGGTCACACAATATAACAACGGGATCTGCTGTTGCTGGCACAGCTGGGCCAGTTGCGCCGCCAGATCCGGTTCATCGGCCGGCAAATCAATGCCAGGTTGCACCGCCAGCACCGCATCTTCATATAAGAACACTTGCTCCAACTGATAGCCGTTGGCCAGCGCCGCGCGGGCAAACTGGCAGGCACTGGCGAAGCTTTGGCCAGCAAAGGGGCTTTGTTGTAACAGCAAGCTAAAGCGGGTGGTCATGTTAGATTCCCTGCAGTTAGAAAGGGCCAATAAAAAGCCCCGCACAGGCGGGGCATTTTAGCGAACTCAACCGTTGCCGGCTAGTTTAGGTTGCGATCTTAGTCATCGCCACCAAAAATGCCTAACAGCTGCAGCAGGTGTACGAACAGGTTAAAGATGTTCAGATACAGGGCAACAGTGGCACGGATATAGTTGGTTTCACCGCCGTGAATAATGCGGCTGGTATCGAACAGGATCAGACCAGACATCACCAGCACGGCTACTGCGCTGATGGTCAGGCTTAACGCCGGAATGCTCAGGAAGATATTGGCAATGGCGGCAACCACAATTACCAGCAAACCAATCATCAGGAAGCCACCCATAAAGGAAAAATCTTTACGGCTGGTCAGGGCATAGGCTGATAAACCGAAGAAAATCAGTGCTGTACCTGCCAGAGCTTGCATGATTAATGACGGGCCATTCGGTAAACCGGCATAGGTCAGCAGCATTGGGCCTAAAGAGGCACCCATTAAACCGGCAAAACCAAATACCCAGAAAATACCGCTGGCGCTGTCCGCTTTCTTGTGAACGACAAACAGCATAACAATACCGGCGATCATACAAACGATGGCGCCGATCGCTGGCATACCCATTGCCATTGAAATGCCGGCTGCCACAGCGCTGAACGCCAGGGTTAAACCAAGCAGAAAGTAAGTATTGCGCAGGACCTTGTTGATTTCGACGCCCTGACTGAGGGTGCCGATATTACTGGTTTCTCTGTATGACATAGTGCTGTCTCCTCTGGACCAAGTTTGATGTGTATGACCGCATCATACTGTTAAAGTTCCACTATCTCCAGCCTTAGCCGCTTGAAAATACAGCAACTAAAAAATTTTTCATGCTTTTACTTTCTTTTCCGTAACGATCTGATTAATATACGCAGCGCTGGAGGGATGGCAGAGCGGTTTAATGCACCGGTCTTGAAAACCGGCGTAGGTTAGTAGCCTACCGAGAGTTCGAATCTCTCTCCCTCCGCCACTTATTCCTGAAAAACCACCCTAGCGGTGGTTTTTTACTTTCTGGCAGGGCAAAGGCCAAAAACCGCAGAAAATACCTGCTTGTTGCTGAAAATCTCGGCAAACAGTTAAAAGTGGCCATATTTGTGCTTTACAAAACAGCCCGGCCTTTTTAATATGCCGGCCAACGCGGAGGGATGGCAGAGCGGTTTAATGCACCGGTCTTGAAAACCGGCGTAGGTTAGTAGCCTACCGAGAGTTCGAATCTCTCTCCCTCCGCCACTTCAGCTCATCCGCTATTTCAGCATAGCTCACACCGCTTATCTTTTTAAATTATCCAATCCTTTGTCAGAAAAATCATTGGCTTAGTTGGCTGTTTTTTTGCATTTGTGGCAAAATCAGGTCCACTGCGAACTGTACTAAGAAGTATTAGTAAAAAACGTGCTGCTGGGCTATGCTAAGCAACAGAATAATTCTATACCTGAACTGCCTGTGGTTGTTGTGAAGGCGAAAACAGGTAAGCCAGTATAACGGAGAGCCAAGTTGATTAACGTGCTGTTAGTTGATGATCACGAGCTGGTAAGAACTGGGATCAGTCGCATACTAATGGATGAGCGCGGTATCAAGGTGATAGGCGAGGCCAGTACCGGCGAAGAAGCCCTGCAATTTTGCCGGCAACATGAACCCGATGTGGTATTGATGGATATGAATATGCCGGGGATGGGCGGCATGACCGCCACCAAGCGTATTCTGCATTATTGCCCGGATATTAAAATTATCGGTTTGTCGATTTCCTGCGAAGAGCCGGTGCCGACCAAAGTTATGCAGCTGGGTGCTGCCGGCTTTATCTCGAAAAATACCCCGCCGAAAGAAATGATTATGGCCATTAAAAAGGTCTATTCCGGGGCGCGGCATATTTCGGATGAGGTGGCGCAGAAAATGGCGCTGGCCAAGGTCAATAACCAGCAGCCTAATCCTTTTGATGGCCTGTCGGATCGTGAATTGCAGATCATGATGATGATTACCCAGGGCCAGAAGGTGACCGACATCGCCGAGCAGTTAAATGTCAGTGCCAAGACGGTGAATTCGTACCGCTACCGGATGTTTGAAAAGCTGGCGATCAGCGGCGATGTGGAGCTGACCCACCTGGCGCTGCGCCACGGTATGATTGATATCGCCAAAATTGCCCACTAAGCCTTATGTTTGACGCCAAAGCCTTTCTGGCGACCGTACCGCAACAGCCCGGCGTTTATCGGATGCTAAACGCCGCCGGCACCGTGATCTATGTCGGTAAAGCCAAGGATCTGAAAAAGCGCCTCAGCAGTTATTTTCGCAAAGAAGTCGACAGCATTAAAACCCGCGCCCTGGTTAGCCAGATAGCCCAGGTCGAATACACCCTGACGCATAGCGAAACCGAAGCGCTGATCCTGGAAAACAACCTGATCAAAGAATACCTGCCGAAGTACAACGTACTGCTGCGCGATGATAAATCTTACCCCTATATTCTGCTGTCGGCACATAAGCACCCGAGAATTAGCTCCCACCGCGGCCCGCGCAAGGTAGCGGGGCAGTATTTTGGCCCTTATCCTAATGCCGGTGCGGTGTGGCACAGCCTGAAAACCCTGCAGAAAATTTTCCCCATTCGCCAGTGTGAAGACGGTTTTTACCGTGCCCGCACCCGGCCTTGTTTGCAGTATCAGTTAAAGCTGTGCAGCGCGCCCTGCGTCGGGAAAATTTCCGATCAGGACTATAGCGAACAGGTGCGGCTGGCTGCATTGTTTTTAAGTGGCAAGAATCAGCAGGTAATTGATGATCTGGTGCAGAAGATGAACAGCGCCAGCGAACAACTGCAATTTGAAGCGGCGGCCGCGTATCGCGATCAGATCAGTGCGCTGCGCCGGGTACAGGAGCAGCAGCATGTCAGCGGCGAACATGAAGAGCTGGATGCCATCGGTTTTAGTCTGCAGGGGCAAACCGCCGTGGTGCATGTGCTCTTTGTGCGGGATCGCAAAATTCTGGGGTCGAAGTCGTACTACCCGAAAGTGCCGGCCGATACCGATGCCGCCGAAGTACTGTCGGCTTTTTTACTGCAGTTTTATTTAAGCGGCCACAGCGAGCAGCAAATTCCAAAAGAGATCGTACTACCGCTGGAAACGCCGGACGCAGAAGCGCTGGCCGAAGCCATTAGCAAACTGGCAGAGCATAAGGTGCGTTTTACCTATGCCAAACGCGGCGAAAAAGCCCAGTATCTGGCGCTGGCACAAAAGAATGCCGCTATCGCGCTGGATAGCCGGCAGTCGTTGGCGCAGAAAATGCGCGCCCGTTATCAGGCGCTGCAACAGCAGCTGGCCCTGGATAGCGCCATCGGCCGGATGGAGTGTTTTGATATCAGCCATACCATGGGGCAGGCGACTATTGCCTCCTGCGTGGTGTTCGACGGTGAGGGCCCCTACAAGCAGGAGTACCGCCGCTATAATGTGACCGGTATTACCGCCGGTGATGACTATGCAGCGATGCGCTTTGCGCTGGATAAGCGTTACAGCAAACTAACCGATGAAACCAAAATTCCGGATATCGTGTTTATCGATGGTGGCCAGGGCCAGCTGAATATCGCGCTGGAGCAGTTTGCCAACTGGCCGCATGCCAAAAAACCGCTGTTAATCGGTGTTGCCAAGGGGGTAAGCCGTAAAGCCGGCCTGGAAACGCTGATTTTGTGGGATAGTGGCCGCAGCATTCATTTACCGGAAGACTCGCCGGCACTGCACCTGATCCAGCAGATCCGCGACGAAGCACACCGCTTTGCGATAACCGGGCATCGAAATAAACGTGGCAAGGCGCTGCTGAAAAGCCCACTGGAAAATATTGCCGGCATTGGCGAGAAACGCCGCCAGGCGCTGCTGCAGTATCTGGGCGGCTTGCAGGGCGTGTTAAAAGCCAGTGTGGCTGAGCTTTGCAAAGTGCCGGGCATTTCAAAACAACAGGCAGAAAAGATTTACCAGGCCTGCCAGAACAAGTAGCATGACAACCAGGACGACTGTGAGAACCTAAGATGTGGAATATTCCAAACCTGTTGACCCTTTTTCGTTTGCTGCTGATCCCGGTATTTATTGTTTGCTTCTATTCCGGTTTAGAGCACGCCCGGTTCTGGTCGGCACTGGTGTTTTGCCTGGCTGCGGTAACCGATGCGCTGGACGGCTATCTGGCGCGTAAACTGCAGCAATCTACACCCTTTGGCGCCTTTCTCGATCCGGTCGCCGACAAGGTTATGGTGGCCACCGCACTGGTGCTGATCGCCGCTGACATCCATAACCTCTGGGCCGTAGTACCTGCCATCATTATTATCAGCCGCGAGATCTTTGTCTCGGCGCTGCGCGAATGGATGGCGGCCCTGGGTAAACGTGCTAATGTCGCCGTATCAAATCTGGGAAAATACAAAACCATTGCCCAGATGCTGGCGTTAATTGGCCTGATCTGGCAGCCACAAATTCCGCTGTTAGCCTGGTTTACCCCGGCCGGCTGGGCGCTACTGTATATCGCCACGATTTTAACGGTATGGTCGATGTACGAATACCTGCGCGCCGCCTGGGCCGATTTGGCGGCCAACTAGCCGCCAGCGAACCACACAAAAAACGGCCTGGCCGGCGCATTTTACCGCTATTGCCGCCAGCCGTTGTTACAGGTTTTGCCGCGGTAAGGGAGCTGAACAAAGCAAGTTGCTGTTTTTACCGCCGATGCTGCTACTTTTTAAGCAAACGGTCATAAAACTAAAAATTTGTTATTGACGACTCAGTATAAAACAGTAGAATGCGTCTCGTGTTAAGGCAGATGGCCATAGCAACGCGAGTTTAGCTCAGCTGGTAGAGCGCGACCTTGCCAAGGTCGAGGTCACGAGTTCGAACCTCGTAACTCGCTCCAACTCTCAGAGTCGGAAAGCTTAGTGGCGGGTTGGCAGAGTGGCCATGCAGCGGATTGCAAATCCGTCCACCTCGGTTCGACTCCGGGACCCGCCTCCATTAACACCCTGACTGCCAGGTTAAGCAGCGTGTTTGCCCGGGTGGTGAAATCGGTAGACACAAGGGATTTAAAATCCCTCGGGGGAAACCCCGTGCCGGTTCAAGTCCGGCCCCGGGCACCATTTTATACTGACCAGCAGTATAAAAGCTTCAAAATGCGAGTTTAGCTCAGCTGGTAGAGCGCGACCTTGCCAAGGTCGAGGTCACGAGTTCGAACCTCGTAACTCGCTCCAAATTCCAAAAAAGCCGCTGCCAAAGCGGCTTTTTGCATTCCAAAACCTGACTCTCAGACTAAGCCGTTCCGCTTCCCGTCTCCGGTATGCATGCGTACCGGAGACGATCATGCGATCTCAAAACCCACACCAACTCAACACCAAAACCGCACTACGACTCCGGTATGCATGCGTACCGGAGTCGGTCCTGCGATACTAAAATGTGCGACCATCCCAACCCCAACCACATTTCCAGATCAGCCTATAGCGCCACAAACTGTCCAAACCACCAGTAATCGTAAGCATACTGTAAACTCGTAAATCGCAAGGTTTTGCCCCGCTTTCCCCAGCTTAGAAATCATCAGATATCAAAACAATTGATTTAACGTTAGTTATTCGCTAGCGTAGAGTCATAAATGGAGAAAAAGGGGCGTTTACACTGTGTGAAAGCAGGTGCGCTCCAAACTACAAAGCTGTTAGCAGTGCAATTAACCCCAACCTTAAAAGGAAGTAAAAAATGAAGAAATTACTAATCAGTGCAGTTTTTTTAGGCATGAGTCTAGCTGTTTCAGCGGAAACCTATGACGTTTCCGCTTCTTACAGTGCCGGTACAGAATACTCTGGCGAGCTGGTTTTTCGTGTTGATGAAGGAAAAAGTGCATCTTTTTCAAATGAGCAAGTGCAGAGCTTTGCGGTTGTAGTGAGTAAAAAAACAGATAGTCAGGTTCTAGTTAACTTTGATTTTGCAGGTGGGGCTTACAAAAGCGAAGCAGAGGTTGTCTTAGAGCTTGACCAACCAACAGAATTTAATTTTAACGATCAAAAATTTACTTTTTTAGTTAAAAAATATTCCAGTTAAATATTTGTGACGGCACACGCACTGCTAACAAGGCGCATCACTCGCGGCCTTCGGCCGCTGGGATGCCAACCGCGATGCGGTCGTCCCCCGTGTGCTTTGCGTTAGGCAGAAGTCACTTCGTTGAGAGATAATATAATGCAGCAAGAGCGGTACAAAGCTTGGTTAGAACTCCAGAGGTATCAGTCCAATACGATTGCGGCACAGATGCACAGAGTCGGGCGCGTGGAAGAACATTATGGAAATCTTGATGAGCATTTCGAAAAGGATCTGCTTGAATCAGTAATCGATGATCTTAGATATTCAACTGCTGACCGGCAGGCGAATAAACCTAATCCAAGCAAAATTCCATTTAATGGTGATCCCTATTCAAATCTTGCGTCGTATCGAGATGCAGTCAATAGGTATAAGAAATTTCGAACTGACGAAACCATACAGGTTGAGACAGCTAATGACAACGACGATACCCCCTCAACAGTTCCGCCTTCGGCTGCCTACGCTTCTACCAAACAAAGTATAAGCCTTGAAAGGGATCTCCAAGCAACATTAAGGGAGTCGATATGGCAGTTAGAGTCTGGGCTTGAAATAATCGACGAAGGAGCTGAGCGTTCTGTTGATTCAGGCTTTATCGACATAACAGCTAGAGATCGCGATGGAGTCACAGTCGTGATTGAATTGAAAACAGGAACGGCTAGCCAGCGTGCTATAGCTCAAATTCTGAGCTACATGGGCGATATCCTCAACGAAGAGGGAGGGAACACAGTCAGAGGTATTCTCGTAGCCTCGGATTTCGATTCAAAGGCGTGCTCCGCAGCGAGAATGGTGCCAAATCTTCAACTCAAACGATACAAGGTGGAGTTTTCTTTCACAGATGGCGAATGCTAACAAAGCCATGAACCGCAACAGCTTTTTCGTTACGGCTTCGCCTCCACTACAAAACTGCACGTGTTGGTATCGTTAACATCCAAGGAAGAAAAGATGCAGTCAACCATTAATAAACCTCTTCTCGTTGCAGCAATCTGTTGCTTTTTGGCCGCTCTGGCTCATCTTGGCTGCATTGTTTTCGGCGGCGATTGGTATCGCTTCTTTGGTGCTGGTGAGCAAATGGCCCGCATGGCAGAGCAAGGGCTGTGGTATCCGACAATCGTTACCTCAGTTATCGTACTGGTACTTCTGGTATGGGCGCTTTATGGCCTATCAGGTGCCGGTGTTATTAAACCTTTGCCGCTGACAAAAATAGCGCTAACGCTGATTAGCAGTATATTTTTACTGCGAGGTATCGCTTTTGTTGGCTTAATGCCAACGTTCCCGGAAAACAGCCTGACGTTTTGGTTAGTGAGTTCGGGTATATGTTTGTTTATTGGTAGCCTGTTTGCGGTAGGCACTTGGCAGCAGTGGTCGGTTTTGGGTAGAAAAAATGCCTAACTCGCGTTCGATGGTCGCGGGGACCAAGCCAAAACTCCGCTCGATTATCGCCGGCGCATTTACGCTAGTTGCCACCTTAGCGGTATCCGCCAGCGAACCGCTGCCGCCGTGGCAGCAAAAACTTGAGCAATCGGCGTTTTCCGGCACCGTATTAATTGCTAAATCCGATACTCTAATCTTTCAGCAAAGCTTTGGCCTGGCCGACCGGGAAAACCAGCGCGCCTTTGATAATACTACGGTATTTGATATCGGCTCACTCACCAAGCAATTTACCGCGACAGCAGTCATGCAGCTGGTAGAGCAGGGCAAGTTATCACTTACGGCAACTATCGATAACTACCTGGCGGATGTTCCTGCCGACAAAAAACAGATCACCATCCATCATTTATTAAGTAACTCGTCAGGCTTGCCGACTAACCCGCCCAGCATCAGTTTTTACGACGTTATCGATAGCGAGAGTTACACGCGGCAGGTGCTGCAGCTGCCATTAGTTGCCGCCCCTGGCGAGCGCTATCACTATTCGAACCTGGGTTATTACTTGCTGGCGCAGCTAATTGAAATGGCATCAGGCCAGAATTGGGAAGCCTACATTCAACAGCACATCCTGTTACCGGCAGGTTTAACAGCAACCGGCTACCGCCTGGCGGATATACCGCAACACAGGTTGGCGATAAATTACGGTGCTGATCCCAACTGGTTACAACGGGGGTTTCGGTTACGAGCCAAGAGCCGCAGTGTTGGTGACTCGTTGCAGCATCTGCGCCAACAACCGGGCAAGCGCTGGTTCGAAGGTGCTGGTGGCTTTGTCTCTACCGCGCAAGATATGCAGGCCTGGTACCTGGCAATGCAGGCAGGCCAGATCTTAACCGCAGCCTCCTGGCAGCTGATGTTTACACCGCATATTGCCGAGAATACTGAAAAAGGTTCCTATTATGGCTATGGTTGGGCTATCGACAAACAGCATGGCTTTAACAGGATTAATCACACCGGCTCAAACGGTTACTCCTATGCAACCTTCGATTACTATCCGGAAGTTGGCTTATTTATTTTTACCGCATCGAATGATATCGACAATTATCCCTATCCATTGTTTACGGAAATTAAGCAGTCGGTGTTAGAGACAGTAGTGGCTAAGGATTTAGCAGAACCTTAAATGTTTTCTCCAACTTGCAAACGTAATCTGTTGGCTTACATTTATAAAGTTCGCCATTAAGGTATAGTTTCTATACCTACGTGAATAATCTCGGTCAGGCGGTCGCGTAAAGCGGAGGTGGCAATTTATGAAAGCTAAAGTATTCGATAAAAAGTTTGATGATAATGCGGTCGACATTATTGATGACCTTGATCTGTCGACAATTAAGCGTCCAAATCAGGCACAGCGGCGTGTGAATGTAGACTTTCCTGCCTGGATGATTGAGTCACTTGATCAAGAGGCCAATCGGATCGGCGTTACCCGTCAGTCAATTATCAAGGTTTGGCTGGCTGAACGATTGGAAGAAATTGCAGCGAACAAAGCTCGGTCGTGAATTACGCGCTAAGTGCCGATTCGTGGAGCCATTAAGGTAGGGACTGAAGAAATAAGGATTTACAGTGAAAACCGAAGATAAAGACAACCTAAAAACCACAGCGCTTATTGCAACCGGGTTATTAACAGAATACGCCTTGTTCCAGTCCATGAAGCGCTCAAAAACACTTACCGTAATGGTTATTGTTGGCGTGATTTTCTTTGTTGGCTTTTTCTATTTTTTGTTTAATATCGCATAGCTACAAGTAGCCCGCCTGACGAAAAAGCTGTTCGGCTGGCAGATACCTTTGGCCACAATATCCAAAGGGTGTATCAGCACGCCAAAGTTATTGCTGGATCAGTAATCCGCAAAATACGAAGTTTATAGTGCACAATGGCTTGGTCCACACAGCTTACAAGCAATATTACAGGGCTAAGCACCCGATGATGATAACCAGTTTGTTACTATTGGTATTTAGCAGTTATCCGAATAAATCTTGTCTTGAAATTCCCACCAGAAACCTGCAGAGTTGATAACAAATAAGAAACAGAATGGCCGAAGTGGAAATGCTGTGTTCTTAATAGGTTTTTCTGCAGGCTCGTTTTGCTTCAAAAGGGATTAGATGACTCCAGACGCGCAGGCCAGGAACGAGATAATTCTAGTTGAAGTCGAGCGCCTTGGTGGTAGTTTCGTTTGGGAAGCGGAAACCTTCGCGGTCACTTTAATGGATGTTGCAGTCTCCGAGCAGGATGCAACAGTACTGCTCGAACTGTCCGGGATTGAACTAATCGCAATCAACGTCGCCCATATTTCGGCGCCCATGCTGATGTCCATTGCGCGGATTGTGGGTTTGAAATCCCTCGTCGTCACCGGACGATGCGTTGATGATAATGAACTACGCGAACTCGAGTCCCTGGGGCCAGTAGTTCAGGTAGTCGAGAATGAGGCGTAACCAGTTGCTGCATCTGATGCCGAAAAGGTTAGCAACTTTTCGGTGTCACTGAGCTTGGGGTTAAATTTCAAGGAAACATAGTGCAAATATCGCGGAAGCTAGAACACAAGCCGTGCGTGCGAATGTCACAAGTTAAAATACGCAGATGTCGCTATGCCCCTAAGGTGTTTGAAGCCTTATGTTCTTAAGGAGATAAATTTGAAACTTGCAGAAGCACTAAGTATAAGAGCCGACTTACAGAGAAAGGTAAGTCAATTAAAGGAACGGATCTTGAGGAATGCAAAGATTCAAGTTGATGAGAAACCAGCTGAAGATCCGAATGAACTACTTTTAGATTTAAACCAGGCTTCGAAAGAGCTTGTTGCTCTGGTTAAAAAAATAAATAAAACAAATAATGTTTTGAAATTTGACCAAAATAATACGATGGCAGACATCTTGGCAGAGCGAGAGCAGTTGGCTTCTTTGCGAGATCTCTATAGAGAACTCGCCAAACAAGCCACTGTTTCCCAAGATCGTTATAAAAAGTTAGAAATCAAGTTTATGCCTGCAGTGGATGTAAAGACCGTTCAGAAGCAGGCCGATGACTATGCCAAACAGTTCCGTGAGCTTGACGTAAGGATACAAGCATTGAACTGGACTGTAGATTTGATTGAGTAAAGAAGTACGGTAAGTTTGTATTCGGGCGAATGTTTCCCGTCAACTGGGTTAAGTTGTACTAAGGTGAGGTGTAGGGGCATGCCTCGAAGGTTCAACTCCTTCAGTTATTGTTATCCCCTGTATTGTGTACATTAGAACATAGTACTCATTACTGTTACTCCCAAAAACATTGACGGTTACAGGCTGAGGGTGGGTATGGGGTCTTCTTTGACTTAGCAATTTGGGTGTAATCCTGATTTGCAGTATATTTCTAGTGCGTGGTGCTGACACTATTCGTTTAACGCCAGTGTTGCCGAAAAACAGTTTGACTTTTTGGTTGGTGAGTTCGGGTATTACTTATCGGTAGCCTGTTTGCAGTAGGCACTTGGCAGCAGTGGTCGGTTGGGGAACGTTAATGCTGATCAATACAGTACTGGCCCAGGGCAAAAATCGTAGCAGTTTAGTTTGGTTCCTAGACTCATTAATTTTAGGCCCAATCGCGACGTTAATATGTAAGCGTCCGGCGAACACATCTTTTATTTGCTAACTGATCACGCATCATAGTGCTCACTGTTGCCAACTGTGAGACTTATGAATGACAGCTTTAAAACACCCCGATGTGCGCCGGGTCTTTTCCCCTGAGTTTAAATGGCAGATTGTCCGAGAATCCAAAGAGCGTACACTGTCCGTTTCTGAATTAGCCCGCAAATACGATGTGAACACCAACCAGGTATTTCGCTGGATGCGTGAAGCTGAGGCGGGTCAGGCTTTGTGGGTCAGACGCGCTAAAGGTGAACCGGATGCGCCTGTAGCTGCTTCAGCTTTTCTACCTGTCAGCGTCCGCCCGGCTAATGCAGCAGCCCCCGTTTTGCCTAAAGCTGCCATCACGGTGTCATTTCGAAGTGGTCATCAGTTGATGTTGCACGAGGCGACACCGGCCCTGTTAGCGCAACTGGTGGCAGCGTTATCATGATGATGTTATCGCGTGATGTGCGTATCTGGCTGTGTGCGGGTTTCACCGATATGCGCAAAGGGTTTGATGGCCTGGCTGCCATGGCGCAGCACGTCCTGCAAAAAGACCCTTTCAGTGGTCATGTGTTTGTCTTTCGCGGACGGCGTAGTGACCGGGTGAAATTACTGTGGTGGGATGGTCAGGGCTTGTGTTTATTCTACAAGCGTCTTGAGCAGGGACAGTTCGTCTGGCCTGTCGCAAAATCCGGTGCTGTGCATTTAACCCAAGCGGAGTTAGCGCTACTGCTTGAAGGCTTAGACTGGCGTCCGCCCGCCAGAAAAAATACGCCAAAAAACACAGCTTAAATACAATTAATCAATGAGTTA
>NZ_ALAB01000042.1 GCF_000280055.1 Alishewanella aestuarii B11
AAGCAAATCCATCAACTGGAATTGCAGTTAGAAGAGCTGGAGATGCAGACGGCCGCCTTACCGAAACTTACCGATGGCGCTGTCGAAGAGAAAGCCACTGCGCGTCGTCGTGTGACCTTACCGGCACAGTTACCACGTGAAGAAAAGCGTGTTGATGCACCTTGCCAGTGTCCGGCATGTCAGGGCGAATTAACCCATATCGGTGAGGATGTCTCTGAAATGTTGGATGTCGTACCCGCATCTTATCGGGTTATCCGCATTGTACGCCCTAAGTTCAGCTGCCAGCACTGCGACACGCTGGTACAAGGTCAGGCTCCGGAGCGGGTGATTAAAAAAGGCCTGGCCAGCGCAGCATTGCTGACACAAGTGATTGTCGATAAATACCTCGACCATCAACCACTGTACCGTCAGGCTGAGCGGATGGAGCGGGAAGGCATTGATATCGAGCGCTCGACGCTGGCAGACTGGGTTGGTCAATCCGGTGCATTATTAACGCCCCTAGCTGAGGCGATTGGACGCCATGTCAAAGCCGGTCAACATATCTATGCGGATGACACGACCGCGCCAACCTTATCACCAGGAAAAGGCCGCACGCAAACCGGTCGCTATTGGACGTATGTGCGTGATGGTCGTTCCTGGGGCGATACCACACCGCCTGCCGTGTGGCTGCAATACAGTGAAGATAGAAAAAGTCTGCACCCCACTGCCCATTTAACCGGGTATAAAGGTTCGCTGCAGGCTGATGCCTATGCCGGTTACAATGCCTTATACCAAAACCACATCACCCAGCATGGTTGTTGGGCCCATGTGCGGCGTAAGTTCTATGACATTACCCAATCCGGCCCGTCCCCCTTGGCAGAAGAAGCCCTGACCATAATCCAATCACTGTATGTGATTGAGAAACAGGCGCGAGGCCAACCACCGGATGAACGACAGCGCCTGCGAAGTCTGCAGGCAAAACCTATCCTGGTACAGTTTAACAACTGGTTACAGACAACCCTGCGCACCTTATCAAAAGGCTCTGCGTTGTCTAAAGCTATCCAATATGCACTAAAGCAATGGGACGCGTTGGTGGCGTACGTGGATAATGGTTATGCTGAGATAGATAACAACAGTGCGGAGCGGTCATTACGGCCCATCGCCCTGGGTCGGAAAAACTACCTGTTTGCCGGCTCTGTTGGCGGAGGGGAACGGGCCGCCGTGCTGTATTCGATACTTGGCACCGCCAAGCTCAATGGCATCAATCCCAATGCGTATTTAACTGCCGTGTTAAAACGTATCGGTAATCATCCGATCAACCGCATTGATGAACTGTTACCCTGGAACATCGACTTATCTGTCCAGCCAGGTGATGCGATCTAAGACACTAAGTGTCCACTAAAAATTAAGTGGACACTTAAATTAGAACACCTACCTGTGATCGCCGGACGCTTACGTTAATATTGGCTTTAGTTCCGAAAATTAGCTGAAAAAAATAGACTTTAATATTCGGATAACATGTAACAAACCTTTAACAAGCTGCTGTTGCGAGCTTTCTTCACTACAAGGATAGTATTTCAAGATGTTTGATAAGCCAGACTTTTCTTCATATTCATATTCAGACCTGCTTGATGCAAAAGAGCATATCGATAAAGAAGCCTACCCTGAGCGTTATGCGGAAATCGTTAATCTGTTACAAACCAGAGTGCAACCGGCAGAACCCAGGGAGGTGCCAGAAGAAGAACGTCCGATCAGTAAGTACTCAACTTTCTGGCCCAGATTTTTTGCTGCGATGCTCGATGGCCTGGTGTTTTTTGTTGTTTTATATGTGCAATGCTTAATTTTTGGTATTGAATACGATGCCAATGATAATTTTCTACAGGCTGTAAACGGTTTGCAATTCGCCATTTACGCCATTCTGATGCATGGCTTTTTTGGGCAGACGCTCGGCAAAATGGCGATGGGTGTAAAGGTACTCAATCACGATACCGAAACAAAGATCAATCTAACGCAAGCCCTGCGCAGAGAGTCGGTTAATTTGGGGTTAAATATTGTCTGGTTCTTTCTGATTTTGACGGTGGGGGGTTCGTTTGAGCTGCACGGCGATATTTCTGAAAATCTGGCTTTGTTAGTGCTCGGATTCGGAGTGTTTGCTTTTGTTTGGGCGGTATCAGAATTTGTCACTATGCTGTTTAACGACAAACGCCGGGCAATTCATGACTTTATCGGTAAGACCGTGGTGGTTCGAATCTGACAAGCGGCACTAACCACGACAGGATGAAAGACAGTAACGCGTAAAGATTTGGTTGACCCTTAAATTGTTTCCTGCCTGGATGATTGAGTCACTTGATCAAGAGGCCAATCGGATCGGCGGTACCCGCCAGTCAATTATCAAGGTTTGGTTGGCTGAACGATTGGAAGAAATTGCAGCGAACAAAGCTCGGTCTTGAATTACGCGCTAAGTGCCGATTCGTGGAGCTGTATAAATTTGACCAAGGACACAACAACATAAAAGGATGATGATGAAAACTTTGCGCGATATAACAAAGCTTGGCTCTACAGCTATTGGAGTGGTTTAAATGTTTGGCAAGGAACGAAAGCATAAAATTTTTTCCGGCGTCTTATTACTGACGGCTGCTGTGGTTTTTGCCGGCTCGGTTATCAATGTATATGAGTATGGCACAGTTTCTTTCGAAACGGTTTCAGGTTTCGGTAGTGTTTTACTGCTGGTCTCATTCGCTTTAATTCCTGAGTTTGCGTTTTTAAAACTCTCTGAGGCTTTCAAACTAACCATGCGAAACAGCAGAGAAATATTTTCAGAAAAGCTTTTACTTATTGGCGTGCTGTTAGTCTTTGCCGGTTTTATTGGCAGATTGGTGTTTTAACCTGTATTCCCAACCATGATATCTGGCCGTTGCTAAGAATGGAGAAACGGCTGTAGCAAAGGCCAATAGTATAAGAATGCTACGGGCGTCGTGCGCTCTTTTAAGGCGCAAATTACCAAGCAAGCTATGCTACTGCCTTAGTATCACTAATAAGTAATAAGATCAAGTAACCCCCGCTGATACTTATACGGAAAACAATAACCGGGGGAAAGAAGGAAATACTATGTTATCTAAAATCGTCATTAACCTTTATACCGTGCTGCTGGAAATTGGTCTGTGGCTATTTTTGTTGGTTGGCCTGGTTGCCGGCTGGCAAAGCGGCGGCTTTTTCGGCGCCATCTTTGGACTTTTCGCTGCTGCGATCTTTGGTGCTGTGTTCTTTGGCGCCTTTTTAGTGATCAACGATATCCGGGCCAGAGTAAAGGCTATCGAAGAGAAAAACTAAACGCATATAGATGGCTGGCGCGCCATCTGTACGCTGTTTTCAGTATCGCCGGTGTTACAGCTTAATCATGTCGCCAAAATCAGAGCCGCGAGCTTGGATACTCTGTTTGGTCGGGTTTGACTTGCCATTGGCTGGCGTATTTATTGCGCTACTGTTAGATTAATCGGCGTTGTCATTTACGCCGTGCTCATCAGTATGTAAGCAACCTGGGGCGTTACGCGCAGGTGATAGAGTGACAAGCCGGTTGAGCAATAAACTCGGAATTTTTATTGGCACAGATTATTAATGAAATGATTGCTTTGTTGGCGTTACTACTCGTAAGCCTGACTGGCGGCTATCTGGTTGCGCTTGGGCTAGTGGCGCTGTTGCGACCCCAGCAAGCGCAGTCTTTTTTGCTCGGTTTTGCCAGCTCTGCTCGGCTGCATTATCTGGAAATTGTGATCCGGATGCTGGTCGGTCTGGCATTTATCTATAGCGCTGAATACGTTTTTTCCGCCAGGGCCTTTACTGGCTTTGGTTGGTTATTGGTGCTGACGTCACTGCCGCTACTCTTGCTACCCTGGCAATGGCATCGTCATTTTGCTGCGAAAGCGGTTAGCGCCTCTCGCCACTATCTGGCGTTTATTGGGGGGGGCTGCCTTAATGCTGGGTGTTGCTATCTTATTGGCAATACTAAAAAATATATCAGCGCCGGCTGGCGCGCCGTTAAGTTTTCTGCCGGCATTAAAGGGCGACTACTTTAAATTCGATTCTGCCGAGGTCAACAGACCTTTTCATATTTATGTGCGTCTACCTGCCGATTATGACACCGCAACGACCCGCTACCCGGTGGTTTATCTGTTGGATGGTGATTCACTGTTTCCGATCCTGGCGGCAAATCATTTATTCCTAACTTATGATGAGGACTTACCGGAAGCCATTATCGTCGGTATTGCCTATGGCGCTTTTGACAGTAGCGTCAATAAACGCAGTTATGATTTTTCGGCGCCGACAGCTGATGCCTCGGTAGAACAAGGTGGCGCACCGGCCTTTCAGCGTTTTCTGGAGTTGGAATTAATGCCAGAGGTGGCCAGACGTTATCGAATTGATAGTGGCAAACAAATTTTATTTGGTCAGAGTCGGGGAGGGTATTTTGTACTTTATTCTGCGTTTACCCAGCCTGATTTGTTCTGGGGGCGAATAGCCAGTAATCCGACCTTTGAGCCGGGAGCCGCGATGTTTTTTAGCGCGCCGCCGTCCGCAACGAAGCCAGATCTGGGTCTGGTGCTCACCAGTGGTGCACGGGATTGGCCCAAACTACGTCAGGCAGCGTTAAACTGGCAGCAACACTGGCAGACTGAAGCCGAGGCACCATGGCAAACTCGAGTGATTACATTAGATAACGGGACTCATGCTGCCAGTAGTACGGAGAGTTACCGCCAGGCGATGTTGTGGTTGTTTAATCGCTCAGATAAAGATACTGCGCCGCGAAACGAGTAGGATGAGTTCAACCTTGTGATGCTATGGCAAGCAACACGAGCGGATAATAGATTAACGGAGCCGTATGAAAACCATTAGTTTTGAAGATTTTTTGCAGGTAGAGCTACGGGTTGGCCGCATCATCAGTGCTAAAGTCTTTGCGCAGGCACGTAAGCCGGCCTATATTCTGGAAGTAGATTTCGGCGAGGCGATTGGGGTACGCAAGTCGAGTGCGCAAATTACCGTACTGTATCAACCTGATGAGCTTGTTGGCCGGCTGGTGGTAGCGGTAACCAATTTTCCTGCCAAGCAGATTGGCCCGCTGATGTCAGAGTGTTTGGTAACCGGTTTTCATAACGCGGTCGGCGATGTCGCGCTTTGTGTGCCGGATCAGGAGGTGCCGCTGGGAACTCGCTTGCTCTAATGTTTGCTGGTACCCGGTTATAACTGCAGTAGCTGCCGTTGTAACGGCTTTTAGCTCATATCATGGTGAATAAGCATGGTGAATGCAGCCGCCAGGCTATGAATATAATAAGGAGAAATGTTATGGAACAACTAAAAAATCGGGCTACCGCCCTTATTCTGGGTTTAGTGCTGGCGTATGCAGCGCTTTGGATTATTGGCGTTGGCGCAGCTATCGCTATCCCGGCTGAGCTGCTTAAACCCCTGGCGCAGCTATCAACGGTGCTTGCTTTTACCCTGGTTGATGTACTGACCATCGCAGTACCTTTGACTGCTGCCTTCTTAATCCTGGCTTTTGTGGTTAAGTTATTGATTAAAAAGCCTGATGTTAGCTGTTATTTGTTGCTGTTAGCTCCTTTGGTGTTAACGCAGTTGTACTTTACGCTACAAGCTCAGCCCATCATTTTAGATAATCTGCTGGTTATGCTACCGCGTTATCTGCTGCTGGCTGCGTGTTTTTACTTTTTGGTACGTGGCGATAAAGCCGTTCAAGCCTGAGCAGGTTTTGTATAGCGCTGTATGCTAATGATTAAGGAATAAAGATGTTTGTCGAGCCGATAACCTTACAGCGGGACGATGTTCGCCTTGAGCCGCTGGCACTTGAACACGAAGCCGGCTTGCAAGCGGCAGCGGCTGATGGTGAGTTATGGCAACTGCGGGTCACCTCGGTGCCGACCGCAGAAGATACTCGCGGCTATATCGAGCGCGCCCTGCAAAGCCGGGCGGCCGGGCAGCGCTTTGCCTTTGCTGTAATTGAGGCCAGCAGCGGTAAGGTGCTGGGAACCACCAGTTACCATGACATCTTACCCGAGGTGAAACGATTAGAAATTGGCTATACCTGGTATGCCAAAAGTGTGCAGCGCAGCCACGTTAATACCTGTTGTAAGCTGCTGTTGCTTAGTCATGCTTTTGATACGCTGGGTTGTAATGTGGTCGGTTGGCGGACGGATAACTTTAACTTTGCCAGCCAGCGCGCTATTGAACGGCTGGGCGCGAAAAAGGACGGCGTGATCCGCGGCCATGCATTGCGGCGTGACGGTACTATCCGCGATACCGTCATGTATAGCCTGCATCAGGCAGAGTGGCAAGAGGTGCGCGCCCATCTGGAATATTTGCTGCGCCGCACTAATGTTGGCTAGGGGGCTTGTTGCCCGAGGAGTGACGATGGCAAATTTAGAACAGGTGTATCAGGCGTTACGGCCACTGCTGGCGCAGCATGCTGCTGTTCTGGTAGTAACGCATGATGAGCCAGAGCAGTTATATCTGGATACTGCCTTTTTGCAACAGAATAAAAAGCCACTGTTTTTCGGTGCGGTGCAACTAAAGAAAAACTATGTCAGCTACCATTTGATGCCGATTTATCTGGCGCCCGAACTGTTAGATGGTATTTCTGCGGCGTTGCGGGCGCGGATGCAGGGTAAATCCTGTTTTAATTTTAAAACCGTCGAGCCAGAGTTATTTGCAGAACTGGCCACCTTGACAGCGACCGGCCTGGCGTATTATCAGCAGCAGGGCTATTTGGGCTGAGCCAGGACACCAGGGCTTTGGTAGGGCCTTAAAATAGCTATTTTTTCAACCACAACCTAAGGATCAGACTATGGAAGGAAAATGTCTATGTGGAGCCATTACTGTTAGCGCTCCTGAGCAGCAACAGATCGATGTCTGCCATTGCCAAATGTGTCGCAGATGGAGCGGTGGTCCAATGTTAGCTGTGCACTGTGGCTCGGCGGTGACCTTTAGTGGCAGCATAAAACCAGCGGTTTATCAGTCCTCAGATTGGGCAGAGCGGGGCTTTTGTCCGCAATGTGGCAGCCATTTGTTCTATCATCTGTTGCCAGCAGATGAGTATATTTTACCCGCTGGCTTGTTTGAGCAGGCTTTTCAAATGCACAGCCAGATTTTTATTGAACAAAAGCCTGATTACTACGAGTTTGCCAATCAGACGCCGACTCTGACCGGCGCAGAAGTATTTGCACAGTTTGCTGCAGATTAAAGCTGAAAAGAAAAACGGCCTGCAGAGCAGGCCGCTATCTGGTAGCTAATCTTAACCCACCTCCATAAGAGGTGGGTTTTACTAGAAGTTTAAACTGACAGTAAAGCTGGCTGTGCGGCCGGCGCCAATCAGGTAAGCGCCTTCGCTGCCACCGGTGATGTAGTCTTTGTCGGTCAGGTTATTGATCACAAAAGCTAAATCGATACCGCTAAAGAAACTGCTGTTATCCAGGGCTTTTTCGTAGCCCAGATAGGCATTTAGCAGGGTGTGGGTAGGCAGTTTGTCGCGGTTCCACACTTCGCTGCCGTCGCTGGCAAAGGTGTGTTTTGCGGCACCAAAATAGCTATCAACATACTTAGCACTTACACCAGCACGGTAGTTACCATCGTGATAGTTCAGCGCTAATGACAACATTTTCTCCGGAATACCCGCCAGTTTATCGCCTTTACGGTAATCCCTTACCAATACCGGAGCACCGGCCGGCGTGGTTTTACTGGCCAGTACATCTTGCGAGTACTCGGCACGGTTAAGCGTTAAAGAACTGGTCAGGCTCAGGTTTTGGCTAAGACGCCAGTCGAGGCTGCTTTCCATACCGCGGGCATTAACACCACCGACGTTGTCAAAGTTACCATCACCGGCGGCCAGATAGTTTGGCGTACCATCGGCTGCGGTGGCATAACGCAGTAATACCACCCGGTCGTTAAATTTGACATTATAGATAGCGGTGGAGAAGCTAAACTGCTGACCGAAATAGCGGATCCCCAGATCCATATTGGTCGCAGTTTCCGGCTTCAGGTTTTGCAGCTCGGCTGCCGCCTTGCCTTCGAGGATACTGTCGGCAATGGCTTTAAAGTTCTTCGAATAGCCGGCAAATAGCTCCAGATTGTTGTTCAGGGCATAAACCACACCGGCACTGGGTAACACGGATGAGTTACTGTCAATTTTGTCCTTGCCCTTACCATTTAAGTTGTCGGTACGGCTGATATCGACCAGGTATTTTTGCACCCCAAGGGTTAGCTGCAGATCACCCAGAGTGATTTGATCCTGCAGATAGAATTTGGCGACGTTGTGTTTATAGTCGTCATCAAAATGTACCCAGTATGGCTGAGCATTAAACTCGTAGGAAACCCGCGGATCGATAACATCATGCCAGTCGCGGGTTTGGTTACGTTGCTGTGATTCCAGCCAGACACCACTGCGCAAACGGTGGTTATCCAGATCCCAGGTCAGGTTGGCAGTAGTACCGTAGCGGGTTTTATCATAGTGGGTGTGCCGGTATGATGACACGCGCTTGGCACCCGGCTGGTTATTATTACCATCCAGGATCGGAATGCCGGCGGCGGTAACATGGGTATAGTTTTGACGACGGACACCAGCGCCTTTATTCAGGCGGTTGCCGTTGGCGTCAGTGGCATACACCTGAAACGGTGGTAACCAGTCACCGCGACCATTTTGCAGGTGCAGGTAAGGGGTAATATCCAGCTCCAGATTATCCGACAGATACCACTCGGTTTTCACATAAAACAGCGTATTTTCACGCAGTGTAGACCAGGCTTCAGCAAAGTTTTGATCGATTTCCGGATCACCGGTCCAAACGGTGGTTAAGCCATCCCAGCGAGGCGTGCGTTTAAAGTGCGCCAGAGAAATCGGCTGATAGTTGTCTTCATGCGCATCGTCATAGGATAAACGGGTCGTGATGCGCGCTTTATCCAGTTCGGTGACGGTTTTTAGTTCTACGTGCAGGCGATCTGCGTGGCCATTACTGCCGGTACCCATCCAGCGATTATTAAAGCTGTCTGACACGCTGAAATAGGCCGTGGTGTTGCCGATCTGGCCTGTATCATAGCGGGCAAAGTAGCGACGGGCATTATGGCTGCCGCTGGTATAAGCAAAGCGGGCACCGGCTTCGGTTTGTGGATTATCAGAGACAAAGTTTAGGGTACCGCCCAGGGCATCCAGTGAGGCGGACGCGATATCGGCGCTGCCCTGACCAACTTCAACCAGACGGGTGTTCTCAACATCCAGATAGCGGTTGGCTTTGCTACCACCTGCATAGGCCGAGCCGCCATTCGGGATACCGTCTATTGTAATGCCCAGTTGCTGGTCGGCGCGGTCAATGACAAAGCCACGCATGCTGATGGTAGTGGTGTAATCATCGCTACCAAAGGCATCACCCTGACCAACGTTAATGCCGGGTAAATTATTAATCAGATCCATTACGTTGCCAATTGGCGCCTGTAACAGCTTCATATTTTCATCCGTAGTGTTATTGGCATAGCTAACGCGCTTACCCAATACAGAAATCACTTCTACGGCTTTTTCATCGGCCAGTCCGGCATCCTGTGATGCTGCTTGTGTCGTGGTTTGGTCGGCCAGGGCTTGAAAGCTGAGGGCGCTGATCACCGCCAGGGTGAGCAAATTGACGTTAAAATGTCGCACGGTATTCTCCAGAAGCGCTTTATGGTTATAGGTTCCGTCATACTGGTCAGCCCAGTATGACGGAGGCTAAGTGTGCCGCTGGAATGTTACAGAAAAGTTTAAATTGAATTTCAGTTTGATGAAATATTTACTAAATATGCAATGTTATAACATGCAGTTAGCATAAAAGGTGGTGGTGGCAGGCCAATCTGAAAACACGCCAATCACCCCGACCTGTTGTGCCAGCACGTCGAGCAGTTGCAATGTCATGCTATCGTCACTGGTAATGCTGCTGATAGATTGATAGTACCAGCCGCCACCGGCAGCCAGTGGGCCTGAGCGCTCCAATGACCAGGTAATGAGCTGTAAGCCGGCGGCGCGTGCTGCTTTGGCATAGGCTGAGGGGACCAGTTTGCCATTTTCGACACTAACCAGCACCCATAGCGGTGGCGCTATGATATTCAGGCCCTCGGCCTTTAACTCGCTAAAGCTTGGGCTGAGTTGTTCCGGATGCGCGGGATCATAGTGCTCAGCGTCAACGCGATCATCCAGAAACACGGCTTGTTTGGCAAACTCCGGTTCATGTTTAAGCCAGTAACGGATATCCGCCAGCTGAAAGGATTGCGGCCATACTTCGGAAGGTTTCACGCCGGCTGCTTTATAATCGTTAATCAGTTGCTGAGCATAGTCTTGCTGACTGTAGTCGCCTTCATAAGGCATAGCGACTTCCGGCGCTTTTAGCTCTGGCGTCATCATTACGCCGTGTTGCTGAAACAGCGCGATACTTTCCTGATGGCTCAGTGGCGCGCTGCATTGCTGATACAGGGTAGTACGCCAGTCCGGGCTGCCGTTCAGGTAATCGGTTAAGTTATCAGCCTGAAGATTAACGCCATCCATTTTCGCACAAAGGCTTTTGTATTCAGCGAGGCTGATATCAGAGGTGCAACATTTGGCACTGGCGGTTTGGCCGTCGCTTGCCGGGGTAAAAGGTGTGCTGCATTTAGCGGCCAGCTCTGGACGCAGCAGGATATCCGTCGTCTGGTGCAGGTCACACTGCGCATGCCGGCAAACCAACTGTTTATCCGCAGTAAAGGTGACATCACATTCGACAATGCCGGCGCCCATACGGATCGCCGCCAGATACGAGGCTTTGCTGTGTTCAGGAAACTGCAAGGGGGCACCGCGGTGACCAATTGAAAACGGGTGGCGTTTCGCCGGTTGCTGTAAGCAGGCGCTAAGCTGCTGTTTAAGGTCGCCTTCAGGCAGTAAGTCGGTTAAATAGCCGGGGCGGGGGCCGAGCTCGGCGTGGGGCAGACTGAGAATAAGCAATAAGGATGCTAACATAAGGCGCGAAAATGATAATAAAGTGTAATTATAGCCTAGCCCGCTAAGGTGACACTTTTATTAAAGCACAGAGAAAGCGCAGCGAAAGCACAGATAAATTACACAGAAATTACAGATAAAGCACAGAGCGGGACTGCTATTCTGGCGAGTAGCAGTCCCTGGCAGCGCAGTTAGTCTGCGCTTGTTGTTGTCTCTACCGTCGCTTGCACCAGTGCCAGGCTGATGCTTTGCGTTTCCTGATTAATGTCGCTGATTTTTACCTGTACCTGTTGTCCCAGCTCAAACCGTACTGTATCACCCTGATAGCAGCGGCCTTCTTCCCAGTTAGCCGTCAGCGGGTTTTGCTCGTCGTTGATGCTGGCCAGGGCGATAAAGCCCTGAGCGCCGTTTTCCAGTAACCGTAGCCGGATCCCGGCGCGGTTGATATCCTGAATTTCACCGGTAAAGGTTTGGCCGCTATCGATGGCGTTGCTTAAAAACTGGCAATATAGCCAGTCGGCGATATCACGCTCGGCCCGGCGCTGAATTTTGCGCTGCTCTGCCAGGCGTTTGGCGAGTTCTTCTGATGGCGCCTCTGCCGGGCGTTGCAGCAGTATGGCTTTGAGTAAGCGCTGATTGACCAAATCACTGTATTTACGGATCGGCGAAGTCCAGGTGGCATAGTGTTCAGCGCCGAGGCCAAAGTGCGGTGCCGGAGTGATACTGACGCCGGCATAAGCCTGGTAGCGGCGGATCCGGTTATCCAGATAAGGCGTGGGTAGCTGATCCAGCCAGCGACGCAGCTGGCAGAACCCGGAGAGTTGCGTCAACGCTTCACCCTGCACTGGTGCAGCAAAGCTGGCTAGCAGCTCATTGAGTGGGTTAAGTTTGCTGCTTTCAAAGCCGCTGTGGCTATTAAAGACTCCAAAACCCAGCTGCTCTGCCAGATAACGGCCACAAGCCTGGTTGGCGGCGATCATTGCTTCTTCGACCATCACATTGGCAATACGGCGGTGTTCGGCGTGAATGGCGATCACCTGACCTTGCTCATTTAATGCAAAGCGGTAGTCCGGCTTATCCTGAAATACGATGGCATGGGCTTTACGCCAGTGCTGGCGGGCTTTCGCCATCGCACAGAGACTATGCAGTTGGCTGACCATTACTTCAGAGTCAGGTTGCCAGTCACCACTGCCGCTCAGATAATCCGACACCAGCCGATAATCAAAGCGTGCCTGTGAGCAAATGGTTGCCAGCTGAAACTCTGGCGCCGAGCCGACGCTGCCATCTTTTTGGATCTGTAAGCGTAACACCAGCGCCGGGCGCAACTGGCCGGGATGTAATGAACAGAGCTCGTCGGCCAGTTGCCGTGGTAACATCGGTACATTGCGACCTGGCAGATAGGTCGTAAATAGCCGCTCGGCGGCAATGCTATCCAGCGCTGAGCCAGCATGGATATAGGCATCCGGATCTGCGACCGCCACCTGCAATAACCAGCCCTCGGCCGTTGAGCTGATTGCAATGGCATCATCCATATCCTGGGTGCTACTGCTGTCGATGGTAAAAAACGGCGTGGCGCTAAGATCGGCGCGTTCCAGCTCAAGCTGGGTTAATTCGGCGCTAAGTTCAGGCGCGGCTTTAGGTAAATTATGCCGGGCCAATACCACTAACCAGGGCGCGTTGGCATCATCGGCTTTGGCAATCAGCTCAGTCACCTCGACCAGAAACTGCTCGTCTTTTAAGGCATGCTGCACCAGGCTGGCTTTCACCCAATCGCCTTCACTAAGTGCTTTATCTTCCAGGCCATTTACCGCCTTGGCTTTTAAGGCCTCTTTAAATAACGGTAGGTCGGGAAGTACTTGCAGACGATTTTTAAAGCGTTTTACCCGACCGACAAAGTGGCTCAGACCACTCTCTAACAGCGCTTCCGGCTCAGCCTGCGTTTTATCATCGGTTTCACGGATCACTGCCGTAATGCGATCGCCATGCAGCAGCTTTTTCATCAGTGGCGGGCTGATAAAGTGACTTTCTTTATCACTGACTTCCAGAAAACCGAAGTTCTTGGCGGTGGCTCTGACCACACCCTCTTTAACGGGCAGCGATTCACGCAGTTGCTGTTTCAGCTGAGCTAACAGCGGGTTATTTTGCAGCATAGATTCTTACTCTGTCCAAATTCGCCGCCATGATACGGGGTTATGCCGGCGAAGCCAACCGGTGCGTATTGTTGCCGGCCTGGCCGCAAGTCGGGCTTTTCTTTCCGGTAAATTTATGGTTAAGTAAAAAGGCAAGACCAAGATACAAACTTGTCGGAGTGCATTAGGGCGATATTGCCCTGAAGCTGAGACCGCATTGCGGGATCCGTTGAACCTGATCAGGCTAATACCTGCGAAGGGAACAAGTAGTGATTATGTACCAGCTGACCAGCTACGAATACCGAGGCTTACAAATCTCTATTCTGAGTTGTGTCATCTGATAAGCAACGCAAGACCTGCTGAATAGCAGTTTGATTTTGCTGCTGACACTTAATCCTATCCAACACTCCTGACAAGCATTTTCCCTTAACTTTTTGGTGAGATTGCTATGTCAAACACAGAATTATTTACTCCAGAATTACAAACAGCCCCAACTCAGGCGACATCTAACCTTGTTGAGTCCAGCATATCGTCACGTCGCGCACAGCGCCAGGCGGCACGCGATTTTATTGCTCAGCTGCAAGGCGAGGCCTATCCCAATTCGAAGCGCCTTTATTTACCGGGCAGCCGGCCGGATATTCAGGTGGCAATGCGCCAGATTATGCTGGCTGATACGGTGGTTGGTGGCACGCCCGAAGCGCCCATTACTGAGCCGAATGAAGCGGTGCCGGTATATGATACCTCAGGCCCTTATGGCGATCCGGGCGCCAGTATCAGTGTTGAAGATGGCTTAGCGCCGCTGCGGCTGCCGTGGATTTTAGAGCGGCAGGATACTGAGCAGTTGTCCGGATTAAGCTCACGTTTTAGTCAGCAGCAACAGCTGGAAGCACCAGTGCCGCACCGCTTAAACCGGCAACCTTTGAAAGCCAAACCAGGTAAAAGGGTTACGCAATTGCATTATGCCCGCGCCGGTATTATCACCCCGGAGATGGAATATATCGCCATTCGCGAGAATATGGGCCGCGATCAGGTTAAAAGTGCCTTGTTAACGCAACAACATCCGGGGCAGCCCTATGCCGCGGCCTTGCCTGCGCAAATCACAGCGGAGTTTGTCCGCGCCGAAGTGGCCGCTGGCCGGGCCATTATTCCGGTCAATATTAACCACCCTGAAGCCGAGCCGATGATTATCGGCCGCAACTTTCTGGTAAAAGTGAACGCCAATATCGGCAACTCGGCAGTGACCTCCAGCATTGAAGAAGAGGTGGAAAAGCTGGTGTGGGCCACGCGCTGGGGCGCCGATACAGTGATGGATCTGTCTACCGGGCGCGATATTCACCAAACCCGCAGCTGGATTATCCGCAATAGCCCGGTACCTATTGGTACAGTGCCGATTTATCAGGCGCTGGAAAAAGTCAAAGGTGTGGCCGAAGATCTGACCTGGCCGATTTTTCGCGATACTTTGTTAGAGCAAGCCGAACAGGGCGTTGATTACTTTACTATCCATGCCGGGGTGTTATTGGCTTATGTGCCGATGACCGCCAAGCGTCTGACCGGCATTGTATCGCGTGGTGGCTCGATCATGGCGAAGTGGTGCTTAACGCATCAGCGCGAAAATTTCTTATATGAGCATTTTCGGGAGATTTGTGAAATTTGTGCTGCTTATGATGTGTCGCTGTCGTTAGGCGATGGTCTGCGGCCGGGTTCGATTTATGATGCCAATGACCAGGCTCAATTTGCTGAACTGGCCACTCTAGGAGAGCTGACCAAAATCGCCTGGGAGTACGATGTACAGGTGATGATTGAAGGCCCGGGCCATGTGCCGATGCATCTAATTAAGCAGAATATGGATGAGCAGCTGAAACACTGCCACGAGGCGCCATTCTACACCTTGGGACCACTGACGACCGATATTGCACCGGGTTATGATCATTTCACCTCGGGCATTGGTGCCGCCTTTATCGGTTGGTTTGGCTGCGCCATGCTGTGTTATGTCACACCGAAAGAGCATTTAGGCCTGCCAAATAAAGAAGACGTGAAACAGGGGCTAATTGCCTACAAAATAGCCGCTCATGCGGCGGATCTGGCCAAAGGGCATCCGGGCGCACAAATTCGTGATAATGCGATGTCGAAGGCGCGTTTTGAGTTTCGCTGGGAAGATCAGTTTAATCTGGCGCTGGATCCGGCAACTGCCCGTCAGTATCACGATGAAACCTTGCCGCAAGCGTCGAACAAGAGCGCGCATTTTTGCTCAATGTGTGGCCCGAAGTTCTGCTCAATGAAAATTACTCAGGATGTACGTGATTATGCAGCCACACTCTGAGTTGATGCCGCAGGCGGCTAAGATGAACGGCAATAAAACCGCGGCAGCTAAAGCGATTGTCTGGTCTATTGCTGGCTCTGACTCGGGTGGCGGTGCCGGTATTCAGGCGGATTTATTGACCATGCGCGCCTTTGGTGTGCATGGCTGTAGCCTTATCACTGCGATCACGGCACAAAGCTCGGTAGAGGTGGCGCGGGTTGAGCTGGTGTCTGAACAGATGCTGGCTGCGCAGTGGCACACGCTTTTGGCCGATTTACCGCCAGTCGCCATTAAAATTGGCTTAGTGGCGAGCCGCGCGCAACAGCAGCAGCTCGCAACCTTACTCGCAACCTTGCCGACAACGATACCGGTAATAATCGATCCGGTGTTAATTGCCAGCTGCGGTGATACGCTAACGCTGGATCCAGGCTCGGATGCCTTGCCTGAGCTGCCGGAGCTGTATCGCTTTGCCAGTTTGCTGACGCCCAACCTGCCGGAATTAGCCGCCTTAACCGGCTTAGCGGTAACAACCCCTGATCAGATCATCACAGCGACAGCGTGCTTGCTGACACAAGGGGTGCGAGCGGTATTGGTAAAAGGCGGTCATGCCAGTGGTTGTAAACAGCTGGCGCTGGATTATCTGGTGTCGGCGACACAGCAAGCTTGGCTGGCCAGTCCGCGTATCGAAACCGCACATAACCATGGTACGGGATGTAGTTTAGCTAGCGCTATTGCCAGTGCTCTGGCGCTAGGATATCCGTTAGATGATGCCGTTGTGCTAGCCAAAGCCTATCTTAACCGCGGCCTAAGTGCGGCCTATGCCACGGGGCAGGGAGCAGGCACCTTAAATCACTTGCCATTGCCTATTGCCGTTGAATATTTTCCGCACTGGCTTAATACGGCTCAGGTGCAGGCGCTCTATCAGGGCGCGACTTTGGCAGATTTACAGCCATCATCTGCCGCTTTTGCACCGCTGGAGCAACAGGAAATGGGGCTGTACCCGGTGGTTGATTCGGTAGCCTGGTTAAAGCGGTTATTACCGCTTGGGATTAACACCATCCAGCTGCGGATTAAAACGGCTGATCAGCAACAGCTGAGTGCTGAAATTGCGGCAGCCATTGCGCTAGGTAAGCAGTATCAAGCACAAGTGTTTATTAACGATCATTGGCAATTGGCCTTACAGCTTGGTGCCTATGGCGTGCATTTGGGGCAAGAAGATTTAGCGACAGCCGATCTTGCTGCTTTACGGCAAGCCGGTATTCGCCTGGGGGTTTCGAGCCATGGCTATGCTGAGTTGCTTCGCGCCAAAGCGCTGCAGCCGTCTTATATTGCGCTTGGGCATATTTTCCCGACCAAAACCAAGCAAATGCCCTCGCAGCCACAAGGCGTGGTCAGACTGGCGCAGTATGTACCCTTGGCAGCACCTTATCCAACGGTAGCGATTGGCGGCATTAATGCTGAGCGTTTAGCGGCGGTGGCGGCTACCGGGGTAAATAGTATTGCGGTGGTAACAGCCATTACCGAAGCAGCCGATCCTGAACATGCAACCCAGCTGCTGATGGCGCTCTTGGCAAAAGCTAAGCAGGAGGCACAGGTTCGGCAACTGGCGCAAGCCAAAGAGTTTGCGCAGGCTATAAGCGAGGTCAACGCAGTATGTCCGAACTAACGCCAGCCCAGCAGCTGCGCTATAGCGCGCAACTGCTGCTGCCGGAAATGGATGAGAGCCAGCAATTGCGATTGTTGTATAGCAAGGTGTTGATTATTGGTTTAGGCGGTTTAGGCAGCGTGGTAGCGTCCTATTTAGCCGGAGCTGGCGTGGGGCATTTACTGCTGGCCGATGATGATCGCGTCAGCTTAAGCAATTTACCCAGGCAATTATTGTATAGCAGTGCCGGGGTTGGCCAGTTAAAAGTCGATGCTGCCACAGCGCGGTTACAGGCGCAAAACCCGGAGCTGGTCATTACCCCTCTGGCTGCACGCTTAAGCTTGTCTGATCTGCTGGCGCTGTTACCTGAGGTTAATCTGGTATTGGATTGCACTGATAACGCCAGCAGCCGCTTAGCGATTAATCAGGCCTGTTTTTTACGGCAGGTGCCGCTGATTAGCGGTGCCGCCAGTGGTTGGCGAGGGCAGCTATTGGCGCTTCAACCCTGGCTGGGGCAGGGCTGCTATCAGTGCTTATACCCCGATTGGCAGGATAGCCCCAGCTGTTTACAAAGCGGCATCTTGGGGCCATTAGTTGGCATGGTGGCCTGCCAGCAAGCGCTGCTGGCGCTTAAACACCTCTTGCAAATAGGCGATGTGTCCTTTGGCCGCTTGTACTGTTTTGATGGTCTGCACGGCCAGAGTAGTCAGTTAAAGCTGCAACAGGAGCCGGCTTGCCCGATCTGTGCTGCCGGCGACAGCTGACCTTTTTCGCCCTAGTTCGATTAAAGAGAGCAAACACGATGCTGATTTATTTTAATCAACAACCTTTTTCATTAACGCCGCCTTGTACTGTGGCAGAGTTTTTAGCCGGGCAACAACAACTACGCCCCGGTATCGCGGTTGCCATTAACCAGCAGGTGATCCCACGTAGTTGCTGGGATACTCAGCCGCTTAACGATGGCGATACGATTATGCTGTTTACTGCCATAGCTGGAGGGTAAATATGGCCTATCAAATAGCAGGACACACTTTTCAATCACGTTTACTAACCGGCACCGGTAAATTTCAAAGTGCTGGTTTAATGCAGCAAAGTTTAGCAGCCAGTGGTACCGAGCTGGTCACCATGGCGCTTAGGCGGGTCGATTTGATGACACGTCAGGATGAAATTTTACCGGTGCTTAGCGCACTGGGCGTTAAGCTACTGCCAAATACCTCTGGTGCTCGCACCGCCGAAGAAGCAGTGTTTGTGGCTGAGCTGGCGCGTGAAGCACTGCAAACGCACTGGCTAAAATTAGAAATTCACCCTGATCCGCGCTATTTATTGCCCGATCCCATTGAAACGCTTAAAGCCGCTGAATTGTTGGTGGCCAAAGGCTTTGTGGTGTTGCCGTATTGCGGCGCCGATCCGGTGCTGTGTAAACGTTTAGAAGAAGTTGGCTGCGCAGCGGTGATGCCACTGGGCGCGCCCATTGGCTCAAATCAGGGCCTGCAAACCCGCGATTTCTTGCGCATTATTGTTGAGCAAAGCCGAGTACCAGTAATAGTTGACGCCGGTATTGGTGCACCAAGTCATGCCAGCGAGGCGCTGGAGTTAGGCGCTACCGCGGTATTAGTTAATACCGCCATTGCCAGTGCAGCGGATCCTATTGCGATGGCGCAAGCCTTTAAACTGGCGTGCCAGGCCGGGGAGTTAGCCCAGCAAGCTGGTTTAGCTGCCCGTCAGCAACAAGCCGTAGCCAGCAGCCCGTTAACGGCTTTTTTGGAGAGCCTATGATAAGCAATGCCTTAGCCGGTGGGCGCATGGCGAATGATGCGCAAGCGCTGCAGCTTGAGCCCAGCGGTTTTAGTTTGCTGCTGGCCAGGCAAGATAGCCAGCAGTGGCAGCAAAAAATTATGCAGGCCGATACGCCTGCGGTGCAGCGCGCTTTAGCAAAAAAGCGCCGTGATTTGGATGATTTCGCAGCGTTAATTTCACCGGCGGCCGCGCCTTTTTTAGCGCAAATGGCCAGCCAGGCGCAGCTGCTTACCCGCCAGCGTTTTGGCCATGCGCTGCAGTTTTATATTCCGCTGTATTTATCCAACTTATGCGCGAATGATTGCAGTTATTGCGGTTTCTCGATGAGCAATGCGCTAAAAAGGCGCACCCTGACGCTGGCTGAGGTCGAGCAAGAATGTCAGGCCATAAAAGCACAAGGCTTTGCAACGGTATTACTGGTCGCCGGCGAGCATGAAAAAAAAGTCGGGCTCTCGTACTTTAAGCAGGTGCTGCCGGTGGTAAAGCGCTACTTTAGCTATGTACTGCTAGAGGTGCAGCCGCTGGCCAGCCGTGATTATGCTGAGCTTAGGCAGTATGGGCTCGATGGTGTTTTGGTGTATCAGGAAACCTATGATCGCCACGGCTATGCTAAACACCATCTTAAAGGGAAAAAAATGGATTTTGACTGGCGCCTTGCAACACCAGAGCGACTGGGGCAGGCCGGGGTAGATAAAATAGGCCTTGGCGCTTTGCTGGGGTTAGGCGATTGGCGGCTAGACTCGTTATATCTGGCCTTGCACCTGCGTTACTTGCAGCAACATTATTGGCGCAGCCGCTACAGTATGTCGTTTCCACGACTGCGACCCTGCGCGGGTGGCTTGGCCGATCAGGTGCTACAGCAACATCAATCCGATACCCTGATCAGCGATAAACAATTGGTACAACTGATCTGCGCCTGGCGCTTATTTGATCCTGAGCTGGAGCTCAGTTTATCCACCCGGGAATCGGCGCATTTTCGCGATCATGTGGTGCCGCTGGCTATCACCAGTATCAGTGCCGGCTCGCGTACTGCCCCCGGCGCTTATACTGATGTAACGGCCAGTCTGGAGCAGTTTAGCACCGATGATCAGCGCTCTGCCGCTACCGTGGCCGAAGCAATGCAGCAGCGGGGCTTACAGCCTGTGTGGAAAGATTGGGAAAAAGGCTTGTGTCGCAGTAACTTATTATTGCGCCTCAGCCATCAGTTTTAAAAACTCCAGTCGCTGCAACTCACTGGCATCGGGTCGCCAGGGTTCGTCTGACAACAAACCTAAGCCATAAAATGCAACCTGATATTCAGATTGCTCACTTTTGCCAAATCGGCTGCGCTCACCTGGCGCGGGCGAACGGCGTTCGACGGTAAAAGTATTAAGTAAATAGGGGCCTTCTATACCGGCCAATACGGCTTTATACGCTCGTAGTAACAGTGTGGCTTCGCCTTCGGCTAAATCGGCACTGCCGACTAAATGAGCCAGCGGCTCGCCCTTATTGCTGAACAGATTGGCCCACACGCGATAGGTCCCGGCGGCACTAACTTCCAATTGCAGTGGGATCACTAAATCAGAGCCCTCAGCATAACCATCTTTTACACCGATGATTTCCGCGCTCGGTTGTTGATAATCGACACCGGTTTGTAAGCGATGCGGCTGACCATTGGCACGAAACGCGACTTCAAGCCGTAATTCACCCTGCCAATCCTGCTCTGCACTGAGGATGGTGCTAAAACCTTGCTCGTTAGCCTGCATGGTGTTTTCGGTTAACCTTTGCCCGGTGTCTTCGGAATACAGGCTAACCGTAACCTGGCTGGCATCAACACCTGCCACTGTTAGTACTACCTCAATATCTTCGGGATAAATAAAGCGATATTGCGGCAAAACAATGGCCGCTTGGGCGCCATTTTCTAACGGGACTTGCTGCACCACATACTGATTTGGCGTGAGCAATTGTACATCGTCGCGGCTTAATGGACGTGAGTAGGGTGGGTAGCTAAGCTCTTGTTCATAAGCCGCTGCAATATATGCAAATTGTTGTGGCAAAGCCTCAGCGATATGCTCGGTCACGGAAATGCTCTGGGCGCCAGCGGGTTTCGCAGCCGTGTTTGAGCTTTGCTGTTGCTCATCCATTCTAACGTTACGCGCTGGCGTATCGACAGAATGAGTGGGCTTAGCTGCAGGCCAAAGCACTGCAACCAAGCCAAGGATCACGAGGGCTGTAATAAAGCCAAGGCGTTTTTTCATCGCTTAGCCAAACTTCCGTTATTGAACTGCTTGATAAACCAAAGGTGACATAGCATGCCGCTCTGAGCCATTTACTACTCGGTAGCTCGAGGCAAAAATCCACCAGCCTCGGGTTTGATCTGTACTGCTAAAGCGCACCGCACTTTGTGTGGTGAGGCTCACGCTATTGCGGGCAACGGTAATATCGCCTTTTCGCTGCTGGCCGATCACGGCGTTGTGACTGTAAGCATCGCTCATTAACATCGGATAATGCAGCGGCATAAAATTAGTCACCCCAAGGTTCTGGCTGGTGATTTTACCGTCAAAGGCGACAGCTCTGGAGCAACTTTCAAAATTGCCAGCACTGGAAGCCCCACAGCTGGAATGACTGGCGACCACACCGTCATCAGTACCTGGTAAGAACAGCCCGGTTGTCCCTAAGAAATCAGAAGCCGCACCGACAAAGCGTAACCTTGGCACCCGGCTATCTGGAAATGCTGAAAGTTGCCGCGCGGTATTAACGCGTAAATCGTTTAATACTCCAACATTATTCGCATTGGGTATTTGCCCCAGCCATAACGACAAAGCGAGTTGCAAAGTGCGGTCAAATAAGCCGCTGCCCGTGGCCACATTCACCGCTAAATCCGCCAGCTCTGAGCCACCCCCGGCACCGGCGAAATCCAGCGTTGCTACAATATTTAACGGGCGTAGGCCGGCGTTTTGTAACCACAGGGCCTGGTTATCCAGAATATAGCGTGTTACTAAATCGCCAGTTGAGTGGGTAACAAAAATACAGCCAGGGTTACAGATATTCTGCCGCGAAAGTTGCTGTAGCTTCGGCCAGATATAGTCGGTGGCAATGCGACCGGTAATTCGCTCTTGTGACGGCCAGTCTATCCGCATCTCGGCATGATTAGCCCAGAACTCGCTCCAATAGGCCAGGCCATTGGCTGCCACCTGATTGGCATTAGGGCGACTTGCCAAATTATCCGGCTGAAAGCCATGAACTAACACAACCGGGTAACCGCCAACGGCTGCCTGGGCTGAAACGCTAACTAAGCTGGAAAAAAACGCTGCACCTAACAGCTTTTTAAACCTGGTCATAAAGGATCCTTTTGTTGATATTCTTGTTCTTGTTTGCAAGGGATTACCCTACTCAACAATTGGGTGTGCCCCTGATCTGCTACCTTATACCTGAACTTACCACCATGTCAGGCTTGTTTTACCTTAAATTATCAATTAAATAATGCAACAGGCGGATTTAGGTAAAGTTGTTAATATCAGCAATATTACTCTGGATGGGTGTTTGAATTTTGCAGCACGATAAGTCGTGATGGCAGCTATCTGCTGCCAAGATTAGGGCTGAACCGCCAGTAAGTTTTAACAAGCGTCAGTCGGCGTTTAAAGTAATCACTCAAAGTTTTTTTAGTTTTTGGGGATATTGCGTTTGTTTCAGTATTAAGCAGAAACCGGGCAACCATGCCACCCTAAGAGCAGCATGGTTATTAGGTGACGTTTTTGAACTCAAGCTGCCACTTGTCTGGCTTGCTGAGTTAATTGTACCAAGGCTTTACGCACCTCTTGCGCGGTAAAGCAAGGCGCAGCAAAAGGCACAAAGAACAGCCGTTCTGCCTGCATAAAATGGCAACCATCCGGATAAACAGTCAGCATCCTGGCGGCACCCCGCTGACCGCTGTGCTGCAGGGTAATCAGCTCGCAGGCATCGGCATGATCTTCATTCATATGCACGACCATCGCCAGCTCATCCCGCGCTTGCCAGGCCGGCGCGGCCTGTTGCCATTCTTGCTTGGTTAGCCAGAAAATCTCGCCAAAACCACCGATAAAGCGGATGTGTTCTACCGGCATTTTCCAAAAGTAGAAATCATGGGCTTGCTTGTAGGCCTCTGCAGCCGGAAATAAGCGAAAATAACGCCCTTCGTACTCTGCCGCTTGCTCGTAAGTGAGTTTTTGCGCGTGGCCATTTAAGGTTAAGCGGGCTTCCGTATTCTGATCGCCGGCACTGGCCTGATGATACAGTGTGATGCTTAAACGGTTATCGTGCTCCAGATTGCGAGCATGTTGGGCAATATCGGAGACATAGAAGATCACGTCACCGGTATCGGTCAGCATCACTGTTGAAACAGAACCAAAGGGAGCGCCTTGCAGTTTATGGGACAGGGTGGAAAATACCGCACTTTGGCATTGCAGTGCTAACTGACGGGCGGCTTTCGCGGCGTTAATACGTTCTTGCATCATGACTCCTGAAAAACAGTGTGGTTACAGTAATTCGGTATGAGGTTCGGAAAAAATCATCGGGCAGGCCAGTCGCGGGTGCTGACACACATGCATCCTGGTCTGGTAAAGCGCAGTCAGCGGTTGCTCGGCTAGCACCTGCGCTGGTTTTCCCAGGGCGCTGATGTGCCCCTGGTCCAGCAAGAGCACTTGGTCGGCATAGAGTGCGGCCAGATTCAAATCATGCAGCACAGCAAGTACCAGATTACCAGCGTTAGCGAAGGCTTTAATTTGTTGCAAACAGCGATGTTGCTGGTGCACATCCAGCGCCGCAGTGGGCTCGTCTAATAGCAGCAGTTTCGGTGTTGCGAAACTGTTGTCTAATTGCGTCAGGCAGCGGGCAATATGACAACGCTGTAATTGCCCGCCTGAGAGCTGGCTCAGATCGCGCTTGGCAAATTCATGCAATTTCAGGGCGCTTAGCCAGTGGCTGGCGATGCGCACTGAGGTCTCGTGACTCTCCTGATAGCCAAAGCGGCTTAAACAAACCAGCTCCTCTACGGTTAAGCCTGCGGGGGAAATCGGCTGTTGCGGTAGTACTGCCCGCTGCAATGCCAGGCGCTCTGCTGACCACTGCGCCAGTGGCTGTTCAAATAGCTGTATCTCACCCTGAAAAGGGATGTCTAAACACAGGGCGCTTAACAAGGTTGATTTACCGGCACCATTTTCGCCCAGCAGCGCGATAAACTGGCCGGGGATAAAATGGGCGCTAATGTTGTTAATGACCGTGTTATGGCCGCGTTTTACACTAAGCTGGTGCAAATTAAGCATACAGCCTCCGTTTTTGTTGCAGCAATAAATACAGGAAGAAAGGGGCGCCTAATAACGCGGTAATAATGCCAATAGGCAATTCTGCAGGCGGCACTGCCATGCGGGCCAGCCAATCGGCGAGTGCCAGTACCAGTGCGCCCAGTAACATCGCAACCGGCATCAGGCGTGGAATGGCTGCACCGACTAACAAGCGGGCGATATGGGGGATCACCAAACCAATAAAGCCGATAATCCCGGTTAGTGCCACAGCGGCACCGACGCCAAGCGCCACCAGCACAATAAGTTCGCGCTTTAAACGTGGCACATTCACACCCAGATAGCGCGCTTGCTGCTCACCTAGTAATAACAAGTTGATGGCTTTACGCCGATACCAGAGTAGGGCGCTGCACAGCCCCAAGCTGGCAAAAGCCATTGGTAACGGCTGCCAGGTTACGGCCGCCAGAGAGCCCATCTGCCAGAAGCTCATTAAGCGTAAGGCATCGTCGGAGGCATAATAGCTAATTAACCCAATCACTGCTGCGGCCAAGGCATTGATAGCAACACCACAAAGCAACAAGGTAGCGACATTAACACCATGGCTGCTGCGCGAGAGTTGATACACCAGTAACGAGGTCACCAGCGCACCAATAAAAGCTGCTGCACTTACCCAATAATGGCCGCTTAACCCCAGCTGTGGTCCAAACGCAATCACCAACAGCGCCAACATGGCGGCGCCAGCCGCGATACCAATTAATGAGGGATCGGCCAACGGGTTGCGACACAGCGTTTGCATGGCGCAACCGGCTTGCGCCAATACCGCACCGACTATCAACCCTAACAATAAGCGCGGTAGGCGTAATTCGGTGACCACATTTAATTGCAGTGCAGAAAAGTCCTCACTAAAACCTGGCCACCACCAAGCAAAGGCTAGGCGCCAATCGGTGAGTACCGCACCACTGCTCAGTGCCAGTACAGCACAAGCGAAAATAGCCAGCACTAACAGCGTAATAATTAACGGAAAACGTAGCATTATTGACCTAAAGCGTGTTTTGCGGTTTTTTGCAGACCACTGTCAGTGCCTGAGTTCACGCCAGCCGTGTCCTTTAAGTTAACTCGCGTTGCGCTGGGCTGAGCGAGCCTTGACTGACTTGTTGCTGGTGTTAAAGCCATTTGCTGGCCAAACTGGTACAGTTGCTGAATAGCCTCACCAATGCGGCTGGTCATGCCCATCGACAGCAAGGAATCCATAACCAATACGCGGCAGTCTTTGGCGGCAGCCAGCATCCGTAATTCCGGTAACTGACAAAAGGCGTTAAGCCCACCCGCACTTTGTGCCACATGCTCCGGCACGACCAGTAAATCGGGTTGTTGCAGCATCAAAAACTCAGCAGAAATCGGTTTAAAGCCATTATGCGTGGCTAAATTTTGCATAGCGCTGTAGTGAAACAACAGATCTGGCACGGTTTCGCTACCGGCAACTATCACCCCGCGGCTAGAGGCCTGCAGGACAAACAGAGCCGATAAAGGTTTTACTTCAGTCTTGGTGGCAGGCAGCACGGGTAAGCTCTGTTTAATCTGGTTAATTAGCGCCGTGGCTGCCGCTTCTTTCTGCAATTTAGCGCCGAGCAACCCAATAAACTCATAGAGTTCAGCTAAATCACGCGGTTTGGCAAAGTGCTCTACCTTGATGCCGGTATTACGCAGTTGGCTTAGCGTCGCGGCAGGGCCGGTGCCTTCCAGCGCCCATAATTCGGTTGCCCCAGTGGCAATAAGTGACTCTGCCGATAAGCTGCGGTAATAACCAATACTGGCTTTATTGGCCGCCGCCGCTGGGCTGGTACTGGACGTATCCACCGCCAGTAGCTGATCGCCAGCGCCTAAAGCAAAGATAATATCCGTTAGCGTACCACCAGCACTGGCAATCCGTTCTTTTGCGAGAGAAGGCATTGCTGATAAACTGAGAAGTAATGTGACTATGCTCAGTGCGCTAGAAAATGTTTTCATCTTGATAGCCTCAGAACGTATAGCGAGTCGTAACGCTAATATTGCGCCCTGGCTGAGTATAGGCGCGTAAGTCGCTGTCTACCGCATGACCGGCAATGCTGTTATAACGCACATAGTCTTTATCCAGCAGGTTATTAACCGCCAGATTAAGCTGCCAGGCAGCAGTTAATTGATAGCTGTTTAACCAATCCAGCGTAACAAAACCTGGACTTTGTCTGGCTCCTTCGTTGACTTTCGTCATCCGTTTAGCCCAGCTTGCCATCAGCTGAGACTGCAGCTTTTCGCCGCCAAAACTGATGCCGGTACTGCCTGAAAGTGGACTGATAGAGGTAATGTAGGCTTGGGTTTGATCGTTCTTGCCATCCTGATAGGACACCGCTGCCAGCAGACTCCACTGGTCACTAATCGCATAATCCAGACTTAACTCCGCGCCTTTAATTGTCACTTTATCCACGTTTTGGTAGTGGAAGGTATCGTGTTGATACTGAAACTGTCCTTGGGCGTTTAGTACCGTTTTGCTGTCAATCAGTGCGGTTTCTAAGAAGTCGGTAAAGCGGTTATAAAATACTGCTGAGCTAAAGCTAAGCTGGTTTAGCTGGCCGCGCAGACCTAACTCATAAGTGTGACTGGTCTCCGGCTTTAAATCGGTATTCGGCACCAGTGTGTAGCGATAAGTTGAGGTTGGTTGTAAATCGTGTTCAATATAGGCCAGATCATAGGCGGGTACTTTAAAACCCTGACCATACTGCGCGTAAAGGTTTAGCGTGTCGGTCAACTGATACAAGCTACCTAAGTTTAACGAGATCTTATCATCGCTGATTTTCTCAAAGGCGGTACCATCTAGCTTTAATGCGCCGTTAGGATCCATCGCAAAGCGGTCGTAACGTACGCCTGGCGTTAGCCGCCAACGGCCGTCTGCCAGCTTGATGGTATCGTTCAGGTACAAGCCATAGCGGGCGATATCATTCTTCGGAAATTTATTGGTCAGCAGATCCCGCAGCGGCTCCGTTACCCCCTCTGCGGTACGATATTCATACTGGCTACGTTGAGTATCGGTTTTCTCAAGATCCAGCCCATAGGCCAGGGCGTGCCGGGAATTTAGCGTCTTAGCGGCGCTCAGCAACACGCCCTGGGTATTTTGCTCATATAAATTGTTTTGCCACATATGGCGGATTTGAAACAGATTAAATCTTGGGGCATTGATGTCCAGCTTGGCATATTCCAAATCCGTTTGTTTGCTTTTGTTGCTATACAGACTGAGATCTAAATAGTTATACAGTGCCGTATCGGCTTCAGAGCGGTAATGTAAGCGTAATGCCTGAGTTTTCTTGTTACTTTCATTCGATTCTGCCGCAATCTGATAACCAAATTGGGCTAGGCTGCGGAAGTAAGCGAGTAGGCCATTAGCCCGATCGCCAGATGCATCCTGCTGGTAAAAGTCGATACTAAAACCTAAGCTGTCAGTGCTATTGAGTTGGTAAATAGCTTTGTAAAGCATGCTATCTGAGTCGATAGAAAAGGGTTCCAGATTGCTGGCATGGTTTTGTTGCTCTTCGCCCCGCCGCAAGGTGCCACTGAGCATGTGGCTGAAGTGGTTACCAATTCGTTGGGCCAGTGTAGTACCGCCATGATATTGGCTGGAGAGATCAGCATAGCCAAGACTGACATTACCACCGAATTCGGCCTGTTCTGTCAGATAATCTAACGGGTCTTTTGTTGTAAATACTACTATACCGGCAAGTGCATCAGACCCATACAGCGAGGAGCTCGCCCCTTTGGCCACCTCGACTTGTTTTAGCGTAGAGGTATCCAGAAAGCCACGACCAATAATATCGTTCAGGCCGTTAGCACCATAACCCTCGTTAATGCGCATCCCATCCTTAATCATTAATACCCGATTACCGCCCATGCCCCGGACCAAAAAGTTCTGCGCGCCCCCAACACTACCAGTGACCTGAATGGAAGGGTCATAGCGGAATAACTGACTGTAATCGTTAACTTGTTGTAGTTCGAGCTCATCGGCCGTTTGAATCGAAATACTGCCCGCAACATCCTGCAGCGGTTGTTCAATCCGACTGCCACTGACGACCATAACTTCTATCGCTGCAGCTTCTGCTGCGTGGTCAGCCAGAGTAAGTGGGCTAAAGGTAACGGCAATAGCGCTGGCCAGCAGGCTAAGGCGAGGGGTAAACATAGCAGGCTCCTGTTAGTTAAAAACAGCGGCATGCTATGATCTTTAAATGCGATAGTCAATGATAATCATTATCATTTGTATCGATTGGTGAGTGTTGCTGAGCTGATTGTTGGCTTACTCGTCAAAATCGTCCGTTTTAGTGTGTGGTAGTGGTGTTTTGCTGGAGTCCTGCAGCAGTTGCTCCAGCTCGGCAATCTCATATTTATCCAGTAAGCGCCACTGGCCGGTTTTTAACTCTGCCAGCCGTACGTGCATAATACGGGTGCGTTTTAGCTTTACCACTTCGTAACCGAGAAATTCAGCCATGCGCCGGATCTGCCGGTTTAAGCCCTGAGTCAGAATAATATTAAAGGTATTACGCGACACCTGCCTGACTTTACAGGGCAGGGTAACAGTATCCAGAATGGGCACGCCCTGGCTCATGCGTTTAATAAATTGCTCAGTAATAGGTTTATTTACCGTGACCACGTACTCTTTTTCGTGTGCATTACCGGCGCGCAGAATTTTATTGACGATATCGCCGTCGTTGGTCAGAAAAATCAGGCCTTCAGAGGGCTTATCCAGCCGGCCAATCGGGAAAATCCGCTCCGGATATTTTAAGGCATCGACAATATTACCGGCGACTTTACGCTCGGTGGTGCAGGTTATGCCTACCGGCTTGTGATAGGCAATATAGACGCGCTGCGGCTTGGCTTTTAGCGGTTTACCCTCAACCAGTACCCTGTCAGTTGCCGCGACCTTGACCCCCATGCCCGCGATCTGGTCATTGACGCTGACTTTGCCGGCGGCAATCAGGGCATCGGCCTCGCGCCGTGAACAATAACCGGTATCACTGATAAATTTATTTAATCGGGTAAGACTCTGCTCAGACATAGCTCTCGGTATTGGCTTAATAGATTGGCAAGGTGCACAGTGTAAGGGGCGGCGCCCGGCAGAGCAAGGTTTTGCCGCTGCGCTGCGAATAGCGCTTGGGTTATCGGTCAGGTTACGGCTAAAATACGCGCAACTAACAGGGAACTGGCATGACATTACCAATTAATCATACCCTGCCTGGCGCCAGCCGCCTGGTACTGGGCTGTATGGGGCTCGGCGGTGGCTGGAATACCACCCCGCTAACACAGCAAGACGAACAGCAAGCTTTTGCACTGATTGAAGCGGCGCTTGACTGCGGTATTAACCTATTTGACCACGCTGATATCTACACCTTTGGCAAAGCGGAAGCGGTATTTGGCCGCTATCTGCAAGCCTTTCCGGCGCAGCGGCAGCAATTATTACTGCAGTCAAAATGCGGTATTAAACTTGGCAATGCTGAGCAGCCCGGCCATTACGATCTGAGTAAAACCGCTATTCTGGCCGCGGTGGAGCAAAGTCTTGAACGGCTAAATACTGACTATCTCGATCTGTTACTGTTGCACCGGCCGGATCCACTTATGGAGCCTGACGAGATTGCTGCCGCTTTTGAGCAGTTACAACAGCAAGGTAAGGTGCGTCACTTTGGTGTGTCGAATATGGGCTGGCCGCAGCTGCAGCTGTTACAACGCAGCCTGACGGTACCATTAGTGGTTAATCAGCTGGAGATGAGTCTGTATCGTCATCACTGGCTGGAGGAAAGCCTGCTGACCGGCATGCCGGAGGGCGCTGGCTGTTATTTTGGCTATGGTACCGTCGAATATTGCCAGCGCGAGCAAATTCAACTGCAAAGTTGGGGCAGCCTGGCTCAAGGTCGCTATTTTAGTGCCCGCGCCGATGAAACCGTGGCTGAACAGGCGACGCGTCAGTTAGTGGCGAAGTTGGCTGCGGAGTATCAGAGTACGCCGGAAGCGATAGTGCTGGCGTGGCTGTTACGGCATCCGGCCAGGATCCAGCCGGTGCTGGGTACCAGTCAGCCGGCACGCTTAGCTGCGGCGGTGCGCGCAGAACAGCTTAACCTGAGTCGGATCCACTGGTATCAACTCTATATTGCGGCCCGTGGCGGCGCCTTGCCCTAAATCCGGAGTCTGTGCGATGCAGTTATGGCAGAAACTACTCTTGGTGTTGCTATCAGGCATGATGTTATGGCTTGCCGGCTCGACAGCACAGGCCGGAACCGAGGTTAAACCGTTTTCTCAGCTACACCAGCGGATCTGGAATACGGAGCATGGCCTGCCACAAGTATCGGTCGTGGCGATTACCCAGGATCAGCAAGGCAATATGTGGCTGGCAACCGAAGGCGGGCTGGCCCGCTTTGATGGCAACCGTTTTCAGGTATTTAATGCCAGCCATTCACCGCTGTTTCGCAATCCGTTATTACGCACCCTGCACACCACTGCTGGCGGTGACGTACTGATTGGCAGCTCTGACAAACTTATCCGTTACCGTCAGCAGCAGTTTGCCGAACTCACCCTAAATGGCCAAAGTGTCGGCAGTGTCGAGGCTATGGCCGAAACAGCCTCTGGCCGGGTCTTTATTGCCGCCGAGCAACTACTGTTGTTGGAGCAGGGGCAGTTGAGTGTACTGGCAGTGCCACCGCGGCCGGTTTCCAGTTTGTTGGTTGACGGTGAGCAGTTATGGATAGCTGGCCCGGGCTATTTGGCGTTCTGGACTGAGCAGGGCTGGCAGGAGCGTTATCAGCACCCTGAGCCAGGTTGGTTAGTGACCCGGATGCTGGCTGATGGTGACGGCATTCTGCTCGCCACCCCTCAAGGCTTGTGGCGCTATGCTGATGGTAAGGTAAGTCTGACACAACATCAGGTACAGGACGAGGTGTTGCTGCTGTTCCGGCAGCAACAACAACTGTGGGTGGCAACCTATCATGAACTGCTGCAGTTCCATGGTGATCAGCTCATTTCCCGTACTGATTTACGGCAACTGCCGAATATTGGTTGGCTGGTTAGTGCCTACCAAAGCCGGGACGGTTTGTTGTGGTTTGGTAGCAAAACGCATGGCTTGCTGCGCTTTCGATCGGATGCTACAACTAACTATCAGGTTGATCCTGCCAGCTCAGATCCCTATGTCTGGGCGCTCTGGCCCACAGAGCATGAGTTATTGGTCGGCCACAATGGTGGCCTGGCTGGCTTTGATGGGCAGCGGTTTGAGCGCAAAATTGCCCCGGAGCGGCTATCGCACCCGGTCGTATACTCACTGTACCGACAGGCTGACGGCACCTTGTGGGCCGGCACCCGCCGCGGCTTAAACCGTATCAGTGCCGATTACCAGCAGGTACAGCGTTATCCGGCGCTGGATCATATTCAAATCAACGGTATCGTAGAGCGTAATGACGGCAGTATCTGGATCGCCAGTTTTGATGGCCTGTACCGGCTGCTACCGGGCAGTAATGAGCCCGAATCTATGGCCGAGCAGCTTGGATTGCCGGTGACACGTTTTCGGGTGATCCTGCGCGACAGTCAGGATCGGCTGTGGCTGGGGACGCCACGCGGTGCCTATGTCTGGGATGGTAAGCAATTGACTGCCATCGAGGATCCGTTGCTTAGCGATATTTATATCAGCTATATCACACAACTGAGTGACGGCCGGATCGTGCTGGGAACCTTGCAGCACGGCTTTGCCATCGAGGACCCGCGGGGCGGCTGGCAGAAGATCCTGCCACAGCAAGGACTGCCCAATGCGGATGTGATTTATCTGGCCGAAACCGATAAAGGCTTAGTGATTTCAAACTTTAATGGCGTCTATCGCCTGGCCTCAGAACTGCTGACCGGCGGTGAGCTCGTCGCCAGCATTATTATTGATGATATTGGTCCTGAGGCCGGGGTCGACGGCTTACGTTGTTGTAATGGTGCCGGTAACAGCAAGGGTGCTAAATGGCGGCGGGGGATCTACCTGCCCAGCCTGAAAGGACTGGTAGCCATTGAACTGGATGCGCTGACGGAGCAACGTCCGGTACCTGAGGTACTGATTGAACAATTGCTTGCCGAGCAGCTGTATTACCCCTCAGGGCAGACAATCAAGCTGGGCGCCGCCCAGCGCGATCTGGAAATCCAGTTTACTGCGCCGGCCTATTACCGGCCGCGCACCCTGATTTTCCGCTACCGCTTACTCGGTTATGAACAGGATTGGACAGAGGTCAGCGACAGACGCCAGGCCTTTTATACCAATCTGCCGCCAGGCGAGCTGACGTTTGAAGTTCAGGCGCGGTTTCGCGGTGAGGGCGAATGGAGTGAGGTCGTCAGCCAGACCTTCAGCATTCAGGCGCATTGGTATGAACAATATTGGTTTTATGTGGTGTTACTGCTGCTGTTGTTAAGTGGGTTATTTGCATTGCATCGCTACCGTTTAAGTCATTTGGCCAGACTGCAGTCTAAACTAGAGCTGATGGTCAGCGAACGGACCCGGGAGCTGAATAACGCCAACCAGCAGTTGGAACTGCTTAATCAGCGCTTACAGCTGCTCAGTGTTACCGATGCACTCACCGGTTTGCACAACCGGCACTATTTACAGCAAACACAGGAGGCGATACTGGCACGCGCCCGCCGCCAGCAGAAGCCGCTGTTGTGTGTATTGCTGGATTTGGACAATTTTAAAAAGGTTAATGATCTGCTGGGGCATCAGGCCGGTGATGCGGTACTGCGGCAAATGGCGGCGCTGTTAAAACGTCTGCTGAGGCAATCAGATCATCTGATTCGCTGGGGCGGTGAGGAGTTTTTAATTATTCAGGAGCAGCAGGACGACCCCATCGCCTTTTTAAACCGCTTGCTGCAGGCAGTGGCCGATGAACCCTGGGTCATTGCCTCGGAATTGCCGTTTAAGCTTAGTTGCTCAGTGGGGGCGGTGCAGTACCCGTTACCGGATAATAGTGGCTGGAGTTGGACCCAGGCGCTGGCGCTGGCCGATAAAGCCCTGTATCAGGTGAAATGCCAGGGCAAGGCGGGTTGGTTAATGCTGAGGCCGCAGGCTAAAGCTCTGAATGCCGGTGATTGGCTGCAGCGCGAAGTTGCGCAAATGTTGCAGTCGGGTGCCTTTAGCGCTATTGCCAGCGCCGATATCAGTGAGCGTCTGACCCGGCAACAGACTGAGCAGGTATAAAATAAAACGGGCGCCTGCTGGCGCCCGTGCTGAACTTAGCTATCGGGGTAGTTTACATATTCGGATAGTTAGGACCACCACCGCCCTCTGGTGTCACCCAGGTAATATTCTGGCTCGGATCTTTAATATCACAGGTTTTACAGTGAATGCAGTTTTGGGCATTGATCTGCAGTCGCGGCCCTTTATCCTGCTCTTCGACTATTTCATAAACGCCAGCCGGGCAGTAGCGCTGGGCCGGCTCAGCATACTTAGCCAGGTTCACCTGGATCGGAATGCTGGCATCTCTCAGTTTCAGATGGCAGGGTTGTTCTTCTTCATGGTTGGTATTCGACAGGTAAACCGAGCTTAAGCGATCGAAACTGATTTGATTATCCGGCTTCGGATAAACAATAGGGCTGCAACTGGCAGCCGGTTTTAGCTGGGCATAATCGTGCTGTTCGTCTTTTAAGGTCAGCGGTAAGCGACCACCAAACCAGTTTTGATCCAAAGTATTAAAGGCGCCGCCCCAGAAGGTGCCGAACTTATGGATCGCCGGGCCGAAATTACGCGAGCGGTACAGCTCATCGTACAACCAGCTGTTTGCAAAGGCACTGGCAAAGCCGGTCAGATCCTGACCACCGTTATCGCCACTTAATAAGGCCTGGGCGACCACTTCGGCCGCCAGCATGCCGGATTTCATCGCGGTATGATTGCCTTTAATCTTGGCAAAGTTCAGGGTGCCGGCATCACAGCCAATTAATAAACCACCATTAAAACTCATTTTCGGCAGGCTGTTCAGGCCACCTTTGGCAATAGCGCGGGCACCATAGGACACGCGCTTACCGCCTTTTAAATATTGTTTTAGTGTCGGATGCTGCTTATAGCGCTGAAACTCTTCAAAGGGGTTCAGGTAAGGGTTGCTGTAGTTCAGGTCAATAATTAAACCGACCACGACCTGCTGACCTTCAGCATGATAGAGATAGCCACCGCCGCTGGCATCGTTAAGCGGCCAACCGGCAGAGTGCACCACCAAACCAGCATGATGCTGTTCGGCCGGCACATCCCAGATTTCTTTAAAGCCAATCGCATAATGCTGCGGCGACTTGCCGTCATCCAGCGCAAAGTGTTTAATCAGTTGTTTGCCCAGATGGCCGCGGCAGCCTTCGGCAAACAGGGTGTATTTGGCCAGTAATGCCATGCCGGGGGTAAAGCTGTCTTTGGGTTGGCCTTCGCGATCCAGGCCCATATCACCAATCAGAATACCTTTGACCCTGTTATCTTCCAGTACCAGCTCACTGGCGGCAAAGCCCGGGAAAATCTCTACGCCAAGCGCTTCGGCTTGCTCCGCCAGCCAGCGGCACAGGTTAGCGGCTGAGATAATATAGTTACCGCTGTTATGCATGGTCTTTGGTACGGCAAAGCCCGGTAGCTTGCGCGCATTCTGCTCATCACTAAACAAATAGATATCATCATGGGTGACCGGGGTATTAAGCGGTGCGCCGCGCTCTGCCCAATCCGGGAACAGTTCGTTCAGCGCGCGTGGTTCAAAGACAGCACCGGATAAAATATGGGCGCCGACTTCAGAGCCTTTTTCTACCACACAAACACTGATCTCCTGGCCTGCGCTTTCGGCCTGTTGCTTTAAACGAATAGCAGCCGACAGCCCCGCCGGGCCTGCGCCAACGATGACCACATCGTATTCCATTGCTTCTCTTTCCACCGGGTTACCTCTCTTGCGTTGGCAGGTTAGGCTGTGTTTGTTGTAGAGTATGCCTGAGCTTTGGCACAGCCGCCTGTTTTGTGGATGCTATTGTTTACAGAATTTTTTATAAACATGGGAATTTATTGAGGGTAGCAGGATATTGCAGGTTGACGTTAACGTCAACAGGAAGTAGATTGTCGGCCATACTCAAAGTTATTAGTTTACCTGCACGTAAAGCAGCCCGGGCAAGGGTTGTCGCATTCAGATGAGGCCATTATGAAGATACTAGTTCCGGTAAAACGGGTTATCGATTACAACGTTAAGGTTCGGGTTAAACCGGATAACAGTGGTGTGGATCTGGCGAACGTGAAGATGGCGTTAAACCCATTCTGCGAAATTGCGGTGGAAGAAGCCGTGCGTTTAAAAGAAGCCGGCGTTGCCACTGAGGTCGTGGTGGTCACTATCGGGAATAAAGCCGCACAAGAACAGCTGCGTACCGCGCTGGCGCTGGGCGCCGATCGTGCGCTGCAGCTGGAGACTGAACTGAACCTGGATTCACTGCAAGTGGCCAAGTTACTGGCCAAGGTGGTCGCAGAAGAACAGCCACAGCTGGTGATTATGGGGAAGCAAGCCATCGATTCGGATAATAACCAAACGGCACAGATGCTGGCGGCCTTAACCGGTATGGGGCAAGGTACGTTCGCGTCGAAAGTGGTGGTAGCAGACGGTAAGGTGCAGGTGACTCGTGAGATTGACGGTGGTCTGCAAACGGTTGCCTTGACACTGCCGGCCATAGTATCTACGGATCTGCGTTTAAATGAGCCGCGCTATGCCTCCTTACCGAATATTATGAAAGCGAAGAAAAAGCCGCTGGATGTCAAAGCTGCCGATAGCCTGGGCGTGGCACTGGAAAGTAAGGTCAATACGCTGAAAGTGACGACACCACCAAGCCGTCAGGCCGGAGTGAAGGTAGAAAGCGTCGCCGAATTGGTAGCCAAGTTAAAAGATGAAGCAAAGGTGATCTGATGAGCATTCTGGTAATAGCTGAACATAACAATAGTGCGCTGAAGGCGGATACCTTTAAAACCGTACAGGCTGCCAGTCAGCTTGGTGGTGAAATCCATGTGCTGGTTGCTGGTCAGGCGTGTCAGGCTGCGGCAGCTGAAGCCGCGAGCATTGCCGGTGTTAGCAAGGTATTGCTGGCCGATGCCGCGCCTTATGCACATCAGCTGGCAGAAAACGTCGCTGCCTTAGTGGCAGAGTTAGGTGCCGGTTATAGTCATATTCTGGCAGCAGCCACCACCGGTGGTAAGAATATGCTACCACGGGTAGCGGCACTGTTAGATGTGGCGCAAATTTCTGACATTATCGCCATTGAAAGTGCCGATACCTTTGTACGGCCAATCTATGCCGGTAATGCTATCGCTACCGTACAATCGGCTGATGCCATTAAAGTATTAACAGTTCGTAGTGCAGCCTTTGCTGCGGCAGCTACCGGCAATAACGCGCCTATTGAGGCCGTCGCTGTGGTAAAAGATTTAGGCGTATCCAGCTTTGTTGCCGAAGAGCTGACCAAATCAGAGCGGCCAGAGCTGACGGCTGCCCGGGTGATTATCTCCGGTGGCCGCGGCATGCAAAATGGCGAAAACTTTGCGCTGTTAAATGGGATTGCCGATAAGCTGAACGCTGCCATTGGTGCCTCGCGCGCTGCGGTCGATGCCGGTTTTGTGCCAAATGATATGCAGGTCGGTCAGACCGGTAAAATTGTGGCACCTGATCTGTACATTGCCGTCGGTATTTCTGGCGCTATCCAGCATCTGGCTGGTATGAAAGACTCAAAAGTGATCGTCGCTATCAACAAAGATCCGGAAGCACCGATTTTCCAGGTCGCTGATTATGGTCTGGTCGGCGATCTCTTTAGCGTATTACCGGAGTTGGAAGCTGCGCTCTAGGCCGGTAAAACCTAATGCCCAACTAAGCCAGCCTCGCCGCTGGCTTTTTTTATGCCGCAAACTTAGTATATCAATGTACTTCAGGGAGAAACCTTATGCCACCTGTGATCCGCCATGCCGAGCCGGCCGATTTAGCCGCCGTCAAAGCCATCTATGACCAACCCAGCGTCTATGCCAATACGTTGCAGCTGCCGTTTCAACCGCAAGCTAAGTGGCAGAGTCTGTTTGAGCCACAGCCGGGTTTTTATAATCTGGTGGCAGAGCTCGACGGCCAGGTGGTGGGGCAGCTCGGGTTACAGGTGATGCAAAACCCGCGGCGACGGCATGTGGCGGAATTTGGTATGGGCGTATCTGAGCCATTCCAGGGGCAGGGTATTGGTTCGGCCTTGTTACGTGCCGCGCTGGATTTAGCCGATAACTGGTTGGCCCTGCGGCGGGTGGAGCTGCTGGTATACAGCAGTAACGAGTCAGCCATTGCACTGTATGAACGCTTTGGCTTTGAAGTTGAAGCCGAACTGGCCGATTATGCCTATCAATACGGCAACTATATCAGTGCGCTGGTGATGTCGCGGCTGCGAAATACGGCTTAAGGGCAATAAAAAACCGCCGGTGGGCGGTTTTTTTATTCAGAGCCAGTAGTTAGTTCTGCTCGCTGTTTTTCTTGCACTGCACGGTGTCTTCACACTCACCATACATATATAAGCTGTGGTGAGTCAGTTTAATACCATGCTGTTTGGCAATCGCCAGCTGGCGCTGCTCGATGGTGTCGTCTTCAAACTCAACCACCTTGCCGCACTTCAGGCAAACTAAATGGTCGTGGTGGTTGGCGCCGGCCAACTCGAACACTGACTTACCGCCTTCGAAATGGTGGCGGGTTAAAATGCCAGCATCATCAAACTGGTTTAGTACCCGGTATACGGTCGCCAGACCGATATCCTCACCGATGTCCAGTAATAGCTTATATACATCTTCGGCACTGATATGCTGGTTTTTCGGATCCTGCAGGATCTCCAGGATCTTCACCCGTGGCAGTGTGACTTTTAAGCCAGCCTTACGTAACTCGGTATTATGATCGTTCATAGCAACTCTTATCTAAACGTGAACTTACAGGGATTATAAAGAGATTAGTTTTATATTCAATTGCTTTATCCCTTTTCTATTTTTAGTTGAACATCTGGACGCATACTGCTTGGTTTTACAGCTGTTTCGTTGAGGGCACTGCTGCTGATTTGTCGTGATAGGCGTTACCAAACTTGCTGAAATCGAAAAGCCGGGTAGAATGCACTCCACAGGTCATACCAGAGAGTGATTTATGCGTTGGGCATTTAAACCGGGCGTGATGCGCCATTTACTGAATTTCTGGCCACCGTTTTTTTTCAGTGGCATTAAGGTCGCGGAGCTGAGCAGCGACTATCGCTATTGCCGGGTCGAGCTGAAATCACGGCCCTGGACCCGCAATATTAATAGTAGCCAGTTTGGTGGTTCGATGTTTGCGATGACCGATCCGATTTATCCGTTGCTGCTAATGGGCGCCCTGGGTAAAGAATATCTGGTGTGGGATAAACAGGCCGATATCAACTATATCAAACCGGGTTACAGCCGTTTAACCGCTGAGTTCTGGCTGTCGGATGAGATGGTGGAGCAGGTTAAACGTGAGACCGACGGCGGCGAGAAGTCTTTTCCGCAGTTTCTGGTGCATATTAAAGATACTAATAACCAGGTGGTATGCGAAGTCAATCGCACTGTCTATATCCGGAAAAAGCCAAAGTACCGCGCAACCGAGTCAGCAACTAAGGCATAAAAAAAGCCGGCGAACCGGCTTTTTCTGCTGTGAGCTGCTGCTACAAAGGTAGCTTACAGCTTGGCAAATTCCGCCAGGCTCATTTCATCATAAATTTGTTTGCACCATTGCTTAACCCGTTGCTCGGTTAGTTCCGGCTGACGATCTTCATCAATACCCAGGCCAACAAAGTGGTTGTCATCGACCAGCGCTTTGGAAGCGACAAAGTTATAACCGGCAGTTGGCCAATGGCCGACAATAATGGCGCCTTTCGGCTCGATAATATCGCGCAGGGTGCCCATCGCATCCAGGAAGTACTCAGCGTAATCTTCCTGATCGCCACAGCCGAAAATCGCGACCAGCTTGTTATTAAAGTCGATATTTTCTAATTCCGGGAAGAAATCATCCCAGTCGCATTGGGCTTCGCCGTAGTACCAGGTTGGGATCCCGAGCAGCAGCAGATCGAAGCTTGCAATATCTTCTTTGCTGCTTTTCGCGATATCACGAATATCGATTAAGTTTTTACCCAGCTCTTTCTGGATCATTTTGGCGATATGTTCGGTGTTACCGGTATCGCTACCAAAAAAAATACCCACTGTTGCCATAGTTAACGCCTTCTTACCTGGCCAAAGCCTGTTCTAACAGATGTTCAATAAAATTACTGCGTGTCATCTTGGCCAAAGCCGCTGCCTGATCGAGTTTGTCACACAGCTGCTCTGACACCTTACATTCGATACGCTTTAACCCTTTTACGCGATCGCGCTTGATTTGGTTGCGCTTGTTCAGTTTTAACTGTTCTTCCCGCGGCAGGGGGTTGGTTTTTGGTCTGCCGGGGCGCTTGTCCAGCGCAAATAAATCAATGGTGGTGCGATCGGTGGCTATTTTCGCCATGACGTCGCCTCTTATTCGAAAAAATACTGCATTACACTTTTCACGATAAAGACCAGCGGTGATAAAAATAGCACCAGCCAGACAAAAAATTGCCCGATTTTCGGAGCCTGACTTTTCTTCAGTACATCCCGGATCGCCAGTACGATAAAGATGTACAGGGCACCTAAACCCAGCCATAAGCCAATGCTTTCAAACTGCTCTACATTCATGCGTATTGGTCGTCCCGAAAAAAGTGCGCGCACTATAGCACAATTGGCCCGCCTTTTTCTGCGCTAGCTCAATAAAAAATCGCGGACAATTTTATTAAAAGCAGCAGGTTTCTCAGCATGTAACCAGTGGCCGGTGCCTTCGATCACCTTGGCCTGTGCCGCCGGAAAATGGGCCAGAATAGTGGGTCTGTGCTCCGCTAAGATGTAATCTGAGTTGCCGCCTTTGATAAAGAGTGTCGGGCCGTCAAACACGCCCTCCGCCACTGGTGCACCAATTAACGCCTGATAATGCGTACTTAAGGCAGCAAGATTAAAACGCCAGCGAAAGCCGGTCTCGGTTTTATCCAGACTTTTTAATAAAAACTGCCGCACGCCGGCTTCCTTTATATAGGCCGCCAGCAGCTGATCGGCTTCGGCCCGGCTGCTTAGCGTACTTAAATCAAGGCTTTTCAGCCCGGCGAAGATACTGTTATGCCGCGGCGGATAACCGACCGGGGCGATATCGGCCAGAATTAGGCGCTGTGGTTTCGTCGTGTTTTGCAGCGCAAATTGCATGGCAATTTTGCCACCCATTGAATGGCCAAGCAGTGCAAAGGGCGTTAGTGCCAGACTGTCCAGCGTTTCTGCCAGATCAGCGGCCAGTAACGGATAACTCATGTCGCTACTCTGTGGCGAACGGCCATGGTTACGCACATCGATATTCAGTACCTGAAATTCATCCTGTAAGGCGCGGGCAATGACACCCAGATTTTCAAAGCTGCCGAACAGGCCGTGGATCAGCACCACCAGCGGCCCCTGACCGCTGAGTTGATAATTTAGCATCATAACCGCTACTCTTTTGGCTGATAGACTGATTGCATTAGCGGGCTATTCTAGCAAAACATCGGCCCTGCGTCAGGCGCCGGCGGAAACTCGCATCTTTTGCTGCTTTGGGTATATAATCAGGCCAATTTGAGGTAACGGATTAACACTATGAAAACCATTGAAATTGACGACGATCTTTATCAGTTTATCGCGGGGCAGACCCAGCGTATCGGCGAAAGTGCCTCAGATATCCTGCGTCGTTTATTACCTGGCGCGCCGTTGAAAGCCGGTGTGACAGCGTCAGCCGCCGCCGTCAGCGCTGAGCCGGCAGCGGCAGCCCAGACCGAGCCAGTGACCAGCGCCAAAGCCGGCAATATTTTTGATCTGGTGACACCACAGGATTTACAAACCGAGCAGAATATCGTTGGCCGCTTTTTATACCTGTTATCGGTTTTGGCGCGGGTGCACAAAAAAGATTTTGCCAAGGTGCTGGAGATTAAAGGTCGTAACCGGCTGTATTTTGGTACCTCGGCCGAGGCGTTAAACGAAGCGGGGAGCAGCACTAACCCGAAGCAAATTCCTAATACTAACTTCTGGGTGATCACCAATTCTAATACCACCCGGAAAAAAATGATGCTAACTGAAACTGCCATCAAACTTGGCTATAGTGCTGAAGATGCTGAGCGTATCCGCGACTTACTCTGATTAACTGAATTACGCAAAAAAGGAAGTGCCCATGTCATTACATCCGCTGGCAGGTCAGCCGGTTCCAAACGAACTTATTCCGAATATCTGCCGGTTGATGACGGCTTACTATGTACTGGAGCCCGATGTGCATCAACATCCGGAGCATAAAGTCAGTTTTGGTACTTCCGGCCATCGCGGTAGCGCCTTGCAGCACACCTTTAATGAGCCACACGTACTGGCTGTTTGTCAGGCAATTGCCGAGTATCGGAAAAAACAGGGCATTACCGGGCCATTATTTTTGGGTAAAGATACCCATGCTTTGTCAGAAGCGGCCTTTGCCAGCGCACTGGAAGTGCTGATTGCCAATAAAATTCAGGTCTGCATCCAGAAAGACTTAGGTTATACCCCGACACCCGTCATTTCCCACGCTATCCTGACCCACAACGACGGTGAAAGCAGCCAACTGGCCGACGGTATCGTGATTACGCCTTCGCATAATCCACCGGAAGACGGCGGCATTAAATACAACCCGCCGCACGGTGGTCCGGCGGATAACGATGTCACCGATTGGATTGAAAAGCGCGCCAACGAGCTGTTAGCTAAAGATCTGGAAGGCGTACGGATGATGCCTTATGCACTGGCGATTCAGTCCGGCTATTGTCAGCACATTGATTATATTCAGCACTATGTTGATGACTTAGAAAACGTGATTGATATGGCGGCCATTGCCAAAGCCGGCATTCGTATTGCCGTCGATCCGATGGGCGGTTCGGGCATTGCGTTCTGGCCCAGAATTGCTGAGCGCTATGGCCTGAATATCACCGTGGTCAATGACAAGATCGATCCGTCTTTTAGTTTTATGTCGCTGGATAAAGACGGCAAAATCCGCATGGATTGCTCGTCAGCGCATGCGATGGCCGGTTTAATTCAACTGAAAGATCAATTTGATATTGCCATTGGCAATGATCCGGATTTTGACCGCCATGGCATAGTGACCCGTAGTGGCGGTCTGATGAACCCGAATCATTATCTGGCCGTTGCCATTAACTATCTGCTGGCCAACCGGCCACAATGGGGCGCTGAGCTGGCTATTGGTAAAACCCTGGTGTCCAGTGCGCTGATTGACCGTGTGGTTGCGGCGCAGGGCCGGGTGCTAAGCGAAGTGCCGGTCGGCTTTAAATGGTTTGTCGATGGCTTACATAAAGGCGAGATCGCCTTTGGTGGCGAAGAAAGTGCCGGCGCCAGTTTCCTTCGCCATAATGGCACTGTCTGGTCGACCGATAAAGATGGCTTTATTCTGGGCTTACTGGCCGCCGAAATGCTGGCAAAAACCGGGGTTGACCCTTATCTGCAGTATCAGGCGTTAACCCGTAAGCTAGGTTCGCCACTATACCGGCGTCTGGATGCACCGGCGTCTGCGGCACAGAAAGCCGCGCTGAAAAATCTGGATGTCAGCAGTGTTAAGGCCACCAGCCTGGCCGGCGATCCCATCACTGCGGTGCTGACCAAGGCGCCGGGTAATAATGCCGGCATCGGCGGCGTTAAGGTCGTTACCAAAAACGGCTGGTTTGCCGCCCGTCCTTCTGGCACCGAAAATGCCTATAAAATCTATCTGGAGAGCTTTGTCGATCAGGCACATCTGGAGCAACTGGAACAGGATGCGAAAGCCTTTGTGGCAGCGGTATTTGCGAACAGTTGAATATAAAAAGGACTTAAAAGTAAGGGGTTAGATAAGGCTAACCCCTTTTTTGTTACTTGCGTACTGACAGTTAGTTATGTAATTAACTTACGAAATGATGGGTAGCCTTTGCCAAAAGTGCGATTTTGCGGTATTGTTTTTGTAATTTTTCTACAATTATAACTGTGTAACATCGCTGACTGTGGCGAATACATTTGGGACTGGCAATGAAAAAGACCTCTACAGCTTCGGCAGCAAAGGCTGCCAACACTGCCACTGAGCAGCTTAAAGAAAGTATTATCAAACACTTACACTCCACGCTTGGCACCGACGTTAATAAAGCCAGCCATCAGGCCTGGTGGCGCGCGACCTGTGCTGCGGTAAACGAGCAGGTTTTCGATGGCCTGCGCAATACCCAACGCACCCATTATGAGCAAGATACCCGGGCGCTGCACTATTTTAGCCTCGAGTATCTGATGGGGCGGATGTTCAGCAATAACCTGCATAACCTTGGGATTTATCAGGACGCCAAACAGGCACTGGCTGAGCTGGGGCTGGATATTGCCGATCTGGAGCAGCAGGAAGAGGATATGGCGCTGGGTAACGGCGGCCTGGGTCGTCTGGCAGCCTGCTTTATCGAATCACTGGCGACGTTAAATTACCCGGCCGTGGGTTACGGCATTCACTATGAGAACGGCCTGTTCCAGCAGAGCTTCCAGGATGGCCGGCAAATTGAGCGGCCGGATAGCTGGCGTGAGTACGGTAACCCGTGGGAAATTTGCCGCCCGGAATCGGTGCAGGAAATTGCCGTGTATGGCTATGTCGAAACCGTATTTGACTTACAAGGCCAGATGAAAAAAGTCTGGCACCCGGGCCGGATCATCAAGGGGGTGCCGTGGGATATTCCTATCGTCGGCTATGATGGCGGTGCGGTAAACGTATTGCGCTTGTGGGAAAGCCGCGCCTCTGACTTCTTTAACTGGGACGTGTTTAACTCCGGCGGTTATATTGATGCCGCGCGGGAAAACGTGGAAGCGGAAAACATCTCTAAGGTCCTGTACCCGAACGATGAAACTGATGCCGGTAAAGAGCTGCGTCTGATTCAGCAGTATTTCTTCTGCTCCTGCTCGTTAAAAGACATTATCCGCCGCTATAAGCGTCGCCATGGCGATGACTGGAGCCACTTTGGCAAGCAGGTTGTCATTCAATTAAACGATACCCACCCGGCGGTGGCGATCCCGGAACTGATGCGGATTCTGGTTGACCGTGCTGAAATGGCATGGGATGACGCCTGGGCGATTTGTCAGCAGGTATTTGCCTACACTAACCATACCTTATTGCCAGAAGCCCTGGAAAAATGGCCACTGCGCTTATTTGAAAAAGTGCTGCCGCGGCATATCGAAATTATTTATGAAATTAACCGCCGCTTCCTGCTTGAGCAGGTAGAAATGCGCTGGCCGGGTGACGATGCGAAGAAGCGCAAGCTGTCGATTATCGAAGAAGGCCATGAGCAGATGGTGCGGATGGGGCATTTGTCGGTGGTGGGCTCCTTTAAGGTGAACGGGGTGGCAGAAATTCACTCCAAGCTGGTGAAATCTGATCTGTTCCCGGAAATGGTGGCGCTGTGGCCGGATAAATTTACTAACGTTACTAACGGTGTAACACCGCGGCGCTGGTTAAAAGCCTGTAACCCAAGGCTGGCTACCTTGCTGGATGCCAAGGTCGGTGACGATTGGCCAACCGATCTGAAAAAGCTGCATAAGCTGGCTGACTTTGCTAAAGATCCTGCATTGCAGGATAACTTTATGGCGATTAAGCAGCAGAACAAAGCTGATCTGGCGAAGGAAATTAAAAAGCTGACCCGGATTGAAGTGGACCCGGCGGCGCTGTTTGATGTGCAGATCAAACGCCTGCATGAATACAAACGGCAGCACCTGAACCTGCTGCATATCTTGGCGTTGTACCGGCGTATTCTGCAAAACCCCGATTACGATATGGTGCCTCGGGTGTTCCTGTTTGGTGCTAAGGCGGCACCGGGCTATAAGCTGGCAAAAGAGATTATCTATGCGATTAACAAGGTCGCCGATAAGATCAACCACGATAAGCGGGTGAAAAACCGTATTAAAGTGGTGTTTATGCCAAACTACCGGGTGAGCTTAGCTGAGAAGATGATCCCGGCCGCGGATGTCTCGGAGCAGATCTCCACCGCCGGTAAAGAGGCCTCAGGTACCGGTAATATGAAGCTGGCGTTAAACGGTGCTATTACGGTCGGTACCCTGGATGGCGCCAATATTGAAATCGCTGAGGAAGTTGGTGACGATAATATCGCGATCTTCGGTTTAACCGTTGATGAAGTGAAAGCCTTATATGAGAGCGGCTATAACAGTTACGATTATTACCATAATAATCCGGAGCTGAAAGCTATTCTGGACTGGCTGGAAACCGATTACTTTACGCCAGGTAAACCGGGTGAGTTAGCAGCGATTAAACACAGCTTACTGCAAGGCGGTGACCCTTATCTGGTGCTGGCTGACTTTGAATCCTACCTGGCGGCACAGCAAAAAGTGGATACCTGGTATCGTGATAAAGCGCTGTGGGCAGAAAAAGCCATTCTGAATACCGCTTCGGTTGGTAAATTTACCTCAGATCGCTCGATTGAAGATTATGTAGAGCGGGTGTGGCAATTAAAGCCGTGCCGGATTAAAAACTAGTTCCTACAAAGGTTTAAGCCAGTGGCGTGACCATCTGACCACCGGCTACAAATCAGACTTTGTAAAAAGGCAGCGCTTTTGGCTGCCTTTTTTTATTGCCGCAGATGTTATATGCTGATTTTCAACCTTTTTCCCAGGCTGCAATATGTTGCATGGTATTGTGATCAGCATGCTGTTGCTGCTGGCGGGCGCGAGCCTGGCAGTGGCACCCAGCCGCATTCAGTGGGCGATCAATGATGCGCCACCTTTTCATATTGTTAATGGACCTTATCAGAATAAAGGCATTTGCGATGCGTTGATTGCGGCGGTGCATCGCGCTTTGCCGGAAGTGGAGGCCTCCGTTTGGCTGATGCCGCAGCCGCGGATCGCGCAGGCTCTCGGCGATCAGATCAATCTGTGTTTTCCCTGTATGATTTTCCGCGGTGCCCATGATCAACTGGCCAATTTTACGCTACCCACCCATATCTACGAGCCGTATCGCTTACTGAGCAAGCCTGGCATGGCACTTGAGCTCAGCAGCCGTTTCGGCAGCCCGGTCGCCTTTGAACGCTTGTTGCAGCAGCGGCAATACCGTTTAGGCTATCCGGCGGGCCGCCGCTACGCCGAATTACAACCTTTGCTGGATCAGTATCCGCCTTTTCTGGCCCGGCCCGGCACCGGTGGCGTGATTGCTATTCTGCAGATGATCCAGGCCGACCGGCTGGACTACACCCTCGACTATCCTATTGTCGCCAACTACTTTAACCGCACTCAGCAAGGGGCCCTGAGCAGTTTGCCAATTCTGGAGCAACAACAAGACCATATTCCCGGCGCGATCGGCTGTGCCCGCAGTGACTGGGGGCAGCAGGTGGTGCAGATGATTAACGGTGTGATGCCGCAGGTGCGTCAGGATCCGGAATTTATCGAGGTATTAAACTTATGGGCGGGTGAGCAGTCTGAGGCTTATCAGCAGTTTAACCAGCGCCAGTTAGCGCGACCCGAATATCAGGTACCCAGCGCTCAGCCTTAGCCAACAGCGAATATTCAGCACGATGCGACTTGGCGTGCTGCGGCTTACAGGGTAACATCCGGCTGCGTAGTTTGCCGTACAGCAGTTAACAGAGAAGTCATATGCCAGCACAACAACTTAAACAAGATGGTGATTTTTTAGCACTAACCCTGGCAAACCCCGATGGGTTATCGCCGGCGCACTTTAGCCTCGACAATGGTACTCAGGTTGAAATCTGGGATACCGGGGTCATTTACTTTGAACCTGCCCAGAGTGGCCAGCAGGATATCGTGCTCAGTTGTGGCGTACATGGTAATGAAACGGCACCGATAGAGATCTGCGCCGCACTGGTGCGGGATGTGTTGCTCGGTAAGCTACAGCTGAGCGAGCGGTTACTGGTATTATTTGGTAATCCGGCGGCGATCAATAACGGCACGCGGGAGATTGAAGAGAACTTAAACCGCTTGTTCTCCGGCCATCATAGCAAGGGCGCAGGCCTGATTAATGCCGAGCGGCGCCGGGCGCAGGCATTAGAAAATTATGTCAGCCGCTTTTATCAGCACGGCGGTGAGGGCCGCGAGCGCGCGCTCTATGATCTGCATACCGCTATTCGCGGCTCGCGCTTTGAAAAATTTGCTGTTTGTCCATTCCTGCACGGTAAACCCTGGAAAAAAGCTCAATTTCAGTTACTGGCAGCCTGTGAAGTCAGCACGGTATTGCTGATGCAAACCCCGGCCAGTACCTTTAGTTATTATGCCTCTAATAGCCATGGTGCCGATGCCTTTACCGTTGAGTTGGGTAAGGTGCGTCCCTTTGGTGAAAATGATATGCGGCGCTTTGCCAAAGCCGAGCAGACGTTACGGGCGCTGGTTAGCGGGGCCTTGCCGCCGTTTAGCGAGTTCAGGCAAGCCGATTTTCAGCTGTACGAGGTGTATCGCAGTATTAATAAGCAAACCCAGGATTTTAAACTGCATTTTGCCGATGATGTGGAAAACTTTACCAGTTATCCGCTGGGATCCTTGCTGGCAACGGATGGCGATTTGGAATACCGGGTCGAACGTGAAGGTGAGGCCATAATCTTCCCCAATGCCAAGGTGGCGATCGGGCAACGGGCGATGCTGATGGTGGTACCCAAAGATGTCAGCGGCCAGTTGATTTAGTGGCGAAAAGCAGACACTGAGTAAATATAACCTGACAGCTTGGTTGCTGATCAGGTTTTTTTATGCCCGCCGGCGGTTGCAATGCAGTTTACGTAAAGGTAAAGTTCGGCGCAAAAATTTAAGTTAAAACCGGAATGTCTGCGGTGTGATACCTGCGCCACGACGTGTCGGACGCGACTATAATCTATAAAAAACAACCAAGAGACTCCTTATGACTAATCCAAATAACGCCACCATTACCACGGTGCACCGCGCGGAGTTCACTGCCAGTGATGCGTTAAAAATACCTACCTTAAGGATCCTGCAAGACGATGGCAGTCTGTATGACGGGGCAACAGCGCCAGAGTTAGATAAAGACACCGCATTAAAGATGTACGACACCATGGTGTTTATCCGGGTGTTGGATGAGCGGATGCTGGCCGCACAGCGCCAGGGCCGGATCAGCTTCTATATGCAGTGTTTAGGGGAAGAAGCGACCACGGTCGGCAGTGCTGCCGCACTGAGCGATCAGGATATGATTATGGCGCAATACCGGGAGCAGGGCGCCTTGCGCTATCGCGGTTTTACGCTGGAACAATTTATGAACCAGTTGTTCTCGAATGAGAAAGATCTGGGTAAAGGCCGGCAAATGCCGGTGCATTATGGCTCAAACGCCATTAACTATATGACCATTTCGTCACCGCTGGGCACGCAAATTCCGCAGGCCTCGGGTTATGCCTATGCCCAGAAGCTGCGCGGCCTGGATGCGCTGACGCTGTGCTACTTCGGTGAAGGCGCCGCCTCTGAAGGTGACTTCCATGCCGGTTTAAATATGGCCGCGGTGCATAAGGCGCCGGTGCTGTTTTTCTGCCGCAATAACGGCTATGCCATTTCGACGCCGGCCAATGAGCAGTTTGTCGGTGACGGCATTGCCTGCCGCGCGGTCGGTTATGGTATGAAAGCCATTCGCGTGGACGGTGCTGATATTCTGGCGGTGTATCAGGCCACTAAAATGGCCCGTGACTATGCGCTGAAGCACAACGAGCCGATATTACTGGAGTCGATGGCTTACCGCTTAGGGGCACACTCCTCATCAGATGACCCCAGCGGTTACCGCTCCAAAGAAGAAGAAGCGCTGTGGCGTAAAAACGATCCGATCGCCCGCTTTAAAGCCTGGTTGCTAAAGCAAGGCTGGCTGGATGAAGCTGCCGATAATGCCAAAACTGAGCAGCTGCGCACCGATATCCTGGACGCGTTAAAAGTAGCGGAAAAAGTCGCCAAGCCTGGTATTGAACACCTGATCTCTGATGTCTACGCTGAGCCTATCCCGGCTTTGCAACAACAACTGGATGAATTAAAAGCACATATCCACAAATATCCGGATGCTTATCCTATTACTGCCGGGAGACTCGACTAATGGCAAAAATGAATATGTTACAGGCCATTAATAATGCGCTGGATCTGGCGATGGCCAAAGACGATGGCGTGGTCTGCTTTGGTGAAGACGTCGGCCATTTCGGCGGCGTGTTTCGTGCCACCAGCAAGCTGCAGGAAAAATATGGTAAGGCCCGCTGTTTTAATACGCCATTAACTGAACAAGGTATCGCTGGTTTTGCTAATGGTATGGCGGCACAGGGGATGAAGCCAGTGGCTGAAATCCAGTTTGCTGACTATATCTTCCCGGCCTTTGACCAGATCGTCAACGAAACCGCCAAGTTTCGCTATCGCTCGGGTAATGAATTTAATGTCGGTGGCTTAGTATTCCGCACCCCTTATGGTGGCGGTATTGCTGGTGGTCATTACCACAGCCAGAGCCCGGAAGCCTATTTTGCCCATACGCCGGGCCTGAAAATCGTGGTACCGCGTGACCCTTATCAGGCCAAAGGTTTACTGCTGGCGTCGATCGCCTGCCCGGATCCGGTGATTTTCTTTGAACCGAAGAAACTGTACCGTGCCTCTGTTGGCGAAGTACCGGAAGACTATTACGAGCTGCCCATCGGTAAGGCCGAAGTGCTGCAACAGGGTAAGGACGTAACAGTGCTAGCCTGGGGTGCGCAGATGGAAATCGTGCAAAAGGCGGTAGAAATGGCGGCCGAGCAGGGCGTATCGTGCGAAGTGATTGACCTGCGCAGTATTCTGCCATGGGATGCGGATACCGTTGCGGCATCAGTAAAGAAAACCGGTCGTCTGGTGATTAACCATGAAGCGCCGTTAACCGGTGGTTTTGCCGGTGAAATTGCCGCTACGATTCAGAAAATGTGTTTCCTGCATCTGGAAAGCCCGATCGAGCGGGTTTGTGGTTTAGATACACCGTACCCGTTGGCACTGGAAAAAGAATATGTGGCCGATCATCTGAAAACTTTCGAAGCCATTATGCGCTCGGTTAATTTCTAAGGAGTTTTCGATGAAACAGGATTTTATTCTGCCGGATATCGGTGAAGGTATCGTCGAGTGCGAAATCGTCGAGTGGCTGGTCAAAGAAGGCGATGTGATTAAAGAAGATCAGCCGGTTTGTGATGTGATGACCGACAAAGCCCTGGTGCAAATTCCGGCGGTGTATGATGGCGTGGTCAGCAAGCTGTATTACGCCAAAGGCGATATTGCTAAGGTACATGCGCCATTATTTGAGATGGAAGTGGCTGGTGGTGCAGCTTCCGCACCGGCTGCAGCTTCGGCTGCCACTTCGGGGTCAGATCATGATCTGACCCCGAAGATCAGCGAAATTACTGAAGACTTTATCCTGCCGGATATCGGTGAAGGTATTGTGGAGTGTGAAATCGTTGACTGGCTGGTCGCGGAAGGCGATACCATCGCAGAAGATCAGCCGGTCTGTGATGTGATGACCGACAAAGCGCTGGTGCAAATCCCGGCCAAATATGCCGGTGTGGTCAGTAAGCTGTACTATGCCAAGGGCGATATTGCCAAGGTGCATGCACCGCTGTTTGCGATTCGCCGCCAGGGAGATGTAACTGCGGCAGCGCCGGTCGCTTCGGGGTCAGATCATGATCTGACCCCGAAGGTTACCGCCACTGCCGCAAGACCTGCTGCCGGTGATAGTGCAGCGGCGAAAGGCAGCAAAGCCTTAGCCAGCCCGGCCGTGCGCCGTCTGGCCCGTGAGCTGGGTGTCGATTTACAATGGGTGCCAGGCTCGGGCGATAAAGGCCGGGTTTATAAAGAGGATGTGCGCGCCTTTGCCCAAGGCACCCCTGTTGCCGCTGTTAGTGCGCCGGCCGCTAAACCGGTCGCCGCGACAAGCACAGCTGTCGTTAGCAGTGCGGATCATGATCTGACCCCGAAGGTTCAGGACGCCAAACCGGCAACCAACCGGGTTGAACCTATTCGTGGCATTAAAGCGGCGATGGCACGGCAGATGGCCGAATCTGTATCGACCATTCCGCACTTTACGTATTGCGAAGAAATCGATTTAACCGATCTGATTGCGCTGCGGCTACAACTTAAAGATCAGTATGCCAAACAGGGCGTGAAGCTGACGATGATGCCGTTCTTTATGAAGGCGTTGTCGCTGGCGATTAACGAGTTCCCGGTGATGAACAGTCAGCCGAATGCCGACTGTACTGAACTGACTTATTTTAGCGCCCATAATATCGGCGTCGCGGTGGACTCGAAAATTGGCTTGTTGGTACCTAATGTCAAAGGCTGTGAGCAAAAGTCCATTCTGGAAATTGCTGCCGAGTTGACCCGTTTAACCGATGCCGCGCGCGAAGGACGGGTAAGTCCGGCCGATCTGAAAGGCGGCACCATTACCATCAGTAATATCGGTGCTATTGGTGGTAATGTGGCGACCCCCATTATCAATAAGCCGGAAGTGGCGATCGTGGCACTGGGTAAGGTACAAGCCTTACCACGCTTTGCTGCCAACGGCCAGGTTGTGGCGCGGCAGCTGATGCAGGTGAGCTGGTCTGGTGATCACCGTATTATTGATGGTGGCACCATTGCCCGCTTTACCAATCTGTGGAAGCAATATCTGGAGCAGCCAAGCAGTATGTTGTTGTCGCTGCGCTAAACCTTCGGGGGCAGATCATGATCTGACCCCGAAGGTTCTATAACGCTCCCATCCTTAAAGGAATAAAGATGAAACAACTAAGCTTGCTGCTTTGCGCAGTAATAACGCTCAGTGCCTGCCAAACTACAACCCAACCTAGCCCGGATGCGCGTTTCGCTAATCTGCCGGTAACCAAGCAACCGCACGCTAGTGGCCTTTTTAGAGATTTAGCCAGATTAGGACCGAGGTACCCGGTGGAAGAGGCGAGAGCCGGTGGTGAAGGCTGTGCCACTATTGAGTATGTTGTGACACCAGATTATCAGCTGCATGACGTGGTTACCCTGGATGCCTCAAACCGCTTTTTTGCCCGTGAAGCCAAGGCGGCGATCCTAAAGTGGCAATGGCAGCAACTGCCAGCCGGCTTATTAACTGAGCCGGTAAAATTGCAAACCCGCTTTGAGTTCTGTCTGGAAACGGTTGAGGGACGTTGCGACCCTGAACAACTCAATGCCCGCACCCAGTGTCGCGGTGACGATATGTTGCCTGCCGTAGGCTACCGAGTATTGGTTCGCAGCTAACGTTGAAACTTCGGGGTCAGATCATGATCTGCTGGGGCAGCCTCTACGCTGCCCCAATAAACTTAATACTGCCGTTTTAAAACCTTATCGCCCAGTACCAACAACGCCGGGGTTAAAAATAGTGTCAGTAGGGTAGCAAAGCTTAAACCGCCGGCGATGGCACTGGATAATTGCGTCCACCACATGGTGGAGGGCGCACCAAAACCCAGGCTGGGCTCCAGCAAATTAACATTGACTGCCAGCACCATCGGCATTAACCCCAGCACAGTGGTAACAGAGGTTAGTAATACCGGGCGTAAGCGCAAGGTGCCTGTTTCCAGCGCAGCCTCGATACTGTTTAGCCCTTGTTGCCGCAGTTGGTTATAGGTATCAATCAAGACGATATTATTGTTTACCACGATACCCGCCAGCCCGATAATCCCCATCCCCACCATGACGATACCAAAGGGCTGAGCATTAACGAGTAATCCCAGCAAGACACCGGCCGTGGAGAGTACGATAGCCGACAGGATCAGCAGCGTTTGATACCAGCTATTAAATTGCACCAGTAAAATCATCAACATCAAAAATATTGCAATAAAGAACGCGCTGATTAAAAAGTTCATTGCTTCCTGCTGATCGGCATCTTCACCGGCAGTTTTGATCATAACCCCCTCAGGCAGGACCAGGCCACTGCCGCGCAGTGCCGCCAGCCGCTCTGCTACCTGATAGCCGGGAGCGAGATCGCTTTTAATGGTAACGGCGCGGTTACTGTCAATCCGCCGGATCACACTGGTTTTCTCGCCGGGTTCTAAGCTAACGAAGTTGGTGAGTGGTACCTGACCGCGCGGTGTTTCTACGGTTAAACGCTCAAGCTGGGCTAACGAGCGCCAGTTTGCCGGAAAGCGCACCCGGATATCCACTTCATCACTGGCATACTCCGGGCGAAACTTCGCCAGCAGCAGGCCATTGCTGACCAGTTGGATCGCATTACCTACTGTCAGCACATCGGCGCCAAAACGGGCGGCTTCTGCACGATCAACGGTTAGCCGCCATTCAATGCCAGGTAAACTGCGATCATCTTCAATATCGATAAAGCCACCAAGTTGCTGCATCCGGGCCAGGATCTGGTTAACAGCAGCGTCAATCTGGCTGCTGTCTTCGGCACTAACTTGCAGCTCTATCGGCTTGCCACCGGCCGGGCCTTCCTGTTGCTGGCGAAATGCCAGGACCAGGCCGGGCAGGTCAGCGGTGCGCTCGCGCATCTCATCCAGGATCACCGCAGCGCGGCGGCGCTGGTGCCAGTCGATAAACTGAAACTGGATAGTACCAATCACATCTGCGGTTAGCTCGCCACTGGCAGCAGCCAGACTGCGGGCATAGAGGGCTTTGACTTCCGGCATGCCGAGCAAGCGTTGTTCGACCTGACGCAGGATGGCATCTTTTTCATAGATCGACAGATCGCCGCGGGCCCGCACCCATACCTGTGCCGACTCCGGCTCGACGGAGGGGAAAAACTCCAGGCCATGGTTAAACTTGCCATAGGCCAGGTAGATCAGCACCACACCGCTTAAGGCTGCGCAGAGTGTTAACAACGGGCGTTGGATCAAGCGGCCGAGGATGCGGCGATAGAGCAGGGTATAGCGGCTGGCGCGGTTTGGCGCGGGCGCGCGCTGGGGCGCTTTATGGCTGGCGGCGCCCATTACCGGTAAAAATACCAATGCCATGGCCAGTGACGCCAGCAAACAGAGGATCACGGTCGCGGGTAAATACAACATAAACTGGCCGACAATACCGGGCCAGAATAGCAGCGGTACAAACACGGCCAGTGTGGTAAAGGTAGACGCAATAATGGGCCAGCTCATCCGATCGGCGGCATTAAGCCAGGCGTCTTTTGGTGTCTGGCCGTCCTGAATATGGCGATCAGCCAGCTCACTGACTACGATAGCGCCATCGACCAGCATGCCGGCTACCAGGATCAGCGAGAACAGCACGATAATATTCATCGTAAAGCCGAGCAGCCAAATCAGCAGGATCCCGGCAAAAAATGCACCTGGGATGGTAATGCCAACAAGTAGCGCCGAGCGCATGCCCATGGTGGCGAGGATCAAAATTAACACCAGCACCACCGCGGTCAGCACATTATTCAATAAGTCAGATAACATCTCTTTGACGTCTTTTGACTGATCCATAATGTAATCAATTTGCATTCCGGGCGGAAACTGGCGCTCTGCCTGTGCAAGCAAGGCCTTGGTTTGCTCGATGGCTGAGATAATATTCGCGCCACTGCGCTTTTTCACTTCCAGTACCAGGGCCGGCTGACCATTAATGCGGGCGAAACTAAGCGGATCTTTAAAGCCGGCATTGACGGTAGCGACATCGGCAAAGGTGAGCACGGTATCGCCACTGACTTTGATTGGGATCGACAGCACATCATTCAGATCTTCAATTATACCCGGCACTTTAATGGCCATCCGGCCGGCACCGGTATCTAAACTGCCGGCGGCAACCAGACGGTTATTATTCGATACCAAACGAAACAGCTGCTGATAATCCAGGCCATAGCTTTGCAACACTTGCGGATCGACGATGATCTCCAGCACATCTTCCCGATCGCCACCAATATCGACCTCCAGAATTTCCGGGATGGCTTCAATTTGTTCCTTTAAGCGCCGGGCGATCCCTACCAGCACCGACTCCGGAACCGGGCCGGACAGACCTATAGATAATACCGGAAACAGCGCCACGTTAATTTCCTTAACGGTGGGTTCCTTCGCTTCGGCTGGCAGTTTAGCGCGCGCAGCGTCCACTTTCACCCGCACATCGGCCAGTGCCTTATCGGCATTAAAGCCGGCATCAAACTCCAGCATCACCGAGGCATGGCCCTCACTGGCGACCGAGGTCATTTTCTTAATGCCTTCCAGTGAACGCAACTCGTGCTCCATCGGCCGAACCAGCAAGCGTTCACCGTCTTCCGGACTGATGCCGTCCAGTGACATCGACACATACATCATTGGGATGGCGACATCGGGGTTGGCTTCTTTCGGGATCACCAGATAGGCACTGATACCAGCGATAAATAAAAACAGTAGCAGCATCAGGCTGGCACGGCTGCGTTGAATAGCGGCAGCGATCAGGCTTCTCATGGCGTGGCCTCGCGCACCACACTGACCTGTTGTCCAACCTCGACAAAGCCGGCTCCCAGGGTGATCAACTCAACCTCTGTTGCCAAGCCACTAACCCAGGCCAACTGATTGTCGGCACTGAGCAGCTGCACCGGATAAAAGGCGACGCGACTTTGCTCTACCGTATAGACGCCAAGCCGGCCTTGCGGATCCAGTTTTAATAGCGCTGGGGATAACGCATGCGCCTGGCGCGCCGAGAGGCTGATCTGCAAGGTGGCACTGGCACCGGCCAACGGCAGCTGTTCGGGGTTAGCAATACTGGCCTCGATATAATAGCTGCGGGTGGCGACATCGGCTGCCGGGCTGATAAAGCTGAGCTCGCCTGATAGCTGGCGGCCATCCAATAAGGTGATAATGACGGCTTGTCCCAGAGCCAGTTCGCTGACTTGCTGTTGCGGTACCTGGGCGCTGGCGCGCAATTTTACGATATCTAACAGCTGAAACAGACTTTGGCCGGGCTGTACCAGCGCGCCGGGCTCGATCAAACGTCGTCCCAGTACGCCGTCAAAGGGTGCAACCGGGTTTTGATGTTGTACCGCCAGTTGGGCATCGGTGAGAGCGGTTTCGGCCAGGCGTAATTCGTTGGTTAACCGTGCCAGTTCGGTTTCAGAGACAAACTGCCGTTGCTTTAACGCTGTCGCGCTTTGCAGTTCGCTCTGGCGCAGCGCCAACAGCGCCTTCGCTTGCTGCAGGCGGCTGTGCCGGCCCTCATCACTCAGTTGTAGTAGCGTGCTGCCGCGGCTGACTGCTGCGCCTTGCTCCACCAGAATGCGCTCAACCTTGCCGCTGATTTGCGCTTTGACTTCCAGCTGATGCCAGGCGGCAAGTTGGCCTTGGAGTTTTAGTTGGGCAGGATAGTCTGTGGCTTGCGAGAGCCGGGTTTGTACGCTAAAGCCTGTCGCCTGCTGCTCAGTTTTGATTGGCGGGGCTTCAGATTGACTACGGTAGTGATTACCCAGCGCCAACCAAAGCAGAAACAGCAGGCTAACGACAATAGCAATCTTAACGGGCGTCAGGCGAGGCATACTCTATCCTTATTGATTTTGCGGTGGTCAGTTGTTGTAACACCTCTGGCAGCGGCTGTTCAGCTTGCACCGGGTAGCCGTGACGCTGCTGCTCGCTCTGTAACGCGGTGAGCCGTTTCTGCAGCGCCGGGTGGCTGGCAAACCAGTCCGGTAGCTGGCTGTTGTCGCTGGCCGCCAGTGTTTGAAAAAAACGCTCTGCGCCGCCGATATGACCATAATGACAATGTAAAATCGCCAGCGCCCTGGCATCGGCGGCCAGTTCCCGCTGCTGCGAGTGGCGCGCCATGCCAAGTTCAGTGGCGGGTAGAAAGATCTGGCCGGCATTCGCATTACCGGTAAGGGTAGCGCTTAGCACGGCCAGCACCAGGCCGCGGCCCAGGCCCCGTAAATGATCGCGTTGTTCCAGATGTGCCAGCTCATGGGCCAGCAAAAAGGCCAGGGCATTCTCGGTGTGCAGTTGCGTCAGTAAGCCCCGATATACCAACATGCTGCCACCTGGTAAAACACCGGCATTAACCAGTGGCTGGTCAAGATAACTGACGCGTACCGGATAGGCCAGGGCAGTGCATTGCTGTAGCTGATCGCTTAGTTGCTGTAATTGCTGCTGCACGGGCGATGATGCACTGTGTTGCTGCCATTGCCCAAACCATTGATATTCGAGCTTAGGATCAAGCTGGGAAATGGCTTTATCTACCGCCAGGCCCAGTAACCAATACAGTAATAGTAGCAACAGTGTCAGGGCGGAGCCGATCAGCAGCAAATCCGCCAGCGGGCGCTGGCGGCTGACGTTAACATTGGTTTTGGGCAGGCGCGGCTGATAGGCCATCTGGCAGCCTTAATGTGTTATCGATTGCAGCGACGCAGCTAATACCGATGCGGTGGCGGCGGTAGTGGCTGTTTGGACGCGACCATAGATGGCAGTGCCATAGGCCAGGAGCTCAACCGAACCTATACCATTGCCAGCGGCATTATGGATAGCCGAGGTTTCAATCCGGATATTAATCAGTTGACAGGCATCCGGACATTGTTGTTTTAAACGCAGTATGGCTTCCCGTCTGGCACGATCAATCAGGGTTTCATAGCTGGCCACCGGGCCGCCAACCAGGCTGCGCAGGATGGCAACAACGCGCTTAAAGTAGTCAATTGAGATCACCACACTGCCGGCAAGCAATTCGACCCGCGTAATGTCTTGCATCGGCAGCAGCAAGTCACGACTGTTGCTGTGTGGCAGGTTTTGTAGCTGCTGTTCCCGCTCAATAATACTGCGGTAATGGCGCCGCTCCAGCCACTGACCGGACAGATAGCCGAGCAGCAGTAGTGTCAGAAAAGTCAGTAATGGCAGCATCGTCAGCCAACCCGCACTGCAGTGCCGTAAACGTAAATTTCAGCTGCGCCAGCGGCGATGGAGGAAGTAGAAAACCGCACATTGATGATCGCATTGGCACCCAGCTCGGCGGCTTGCGCCTGCATGCGCTTGATCGCTTCATCACGTGACTCGTTTAGAAGCTCAGTATAGCCGCGCAGCTCGCCACCAAACACATTTTTAATACCAGCCATAATATCGCGGCCAACATGCTTGGCACGCACCGTACTGCCAGACACTACGCCATAACAATCAATAATAGTTTTGCCGGGCACGGTTTCAATATTGGTCATATACATCGGATTATCCCTAATTTACTGTGTCAGACTATCTTACGCTGCAGCAGGGCAAATAGCAGCGATCGACATAATTTTTTACACTTTTTCTGGTCAGTTGCTCGTTGCCAGTTGCCGGAGCTTAAGTGCTTAGCGCAACAGCCAGATAGTCGACCAACTGCCGTACCTTGGCCGACAGATGGCGGTTTTGCGGATACAGCGCCCAGATGCCGTCATCCGGCTGGCGGTACGCCCCTAACACTTCAACCAGGCTGCCATTCGCCAACTCATCACTGATATAGTAATCCGGCAGCTGCGCCAGCCCGAGGCCACAGAGGGCGGCATCTTTTAATGCTAAACCACTATTACACTGCAGCCGGCCGCGCGGACGATACGATACGGTTTTCTGTTGTTCGGCAAAGCGCCAGATATTGACGGTACCTATCAGGCACTGATGTTGGTCCAGATCCGCTAACGACTCTGGCGTGCCCTGGGCGGCCAGATAGGCTGGCGCGGCAACCAGATACTGGCGCCGGCTGGCCAGTCGCCGCGCAATCAGGCTGGAGTCGGTTAACTGCCCGAGCCGTAGCGCCAGATCAAAGCCGCCTTGCACCAGATCCAGCTTATCGTTGGTGAGCACCAGTTCCAGCTCAAGTTCAGGGTAACGCTGTAAAAAGCGATGGAGTAGCGGGGAGAGTCGGGTTTCTCCGTAGAATACGGGTGCCGTCACCTTTAGCAGGCCGCGTGGCGACGCCGTAAGATTGGCCATGGCGCGGTTGGCTTCGGCCAGACTGCTGACCAAATGCCGGCAATGTTGTAAATACAGCAAGCCTTCTGCCGTCAGGCTGACGCTGCGGGTAGAGCGGTATAGCAGTTTTAACGCCAGTTGTTGCTCCAGCGCGGCTATATTGCGGCTAACCTGCGCCACCGACAGGCCAAGTTGGCGTGCTGCCTTAGTAAAGCTTTGCTGTTCCGCCACCGCCACGAATTCACTGATCCCTTGCCATTCACTCATCTTTATTATTACGTTTATGCAAAACTGCTTTGTATTTTAGCGTTATTCTGCCGTATATGGAAAAAATCCTAACTGCGCTATAGTGTCAGTATTGCTTTCGCGTAAACACACCAAGGACTTAACGATGCAAATGATCAAAACCCGCGCAGCTGTGGCCTGGGGCCCAGGCCAACCTTTGTCGATTGAAGAAGTGGATTTAATGCCGCCACAAAAAGGCGAGGTGCTGGTGCGGATCGTTGCCAGTGGTGTCTGCCATACCGATGCGTTTACGTTGTCGGGTGAGGATCCGGAAGGTATTTTTCCGGTGATCCTGGGCCATGAGGGCGGCGGTATTGTCGAGGCGGTTGGCGAGGGCGTGACCTCGGTTGCTGTTGGCGACCATGTGATCCCGCTGTATACCCCGGAATGTGGCAAATGTAAGTTCTGTTTATCGGGTAAAACCAACCTCTGCCAGGCGATCCGTGCCACGCAGGGCAAGGGCTTGATGCCGGATGGCACCAGCCGTTTCTCGAAAGACGGCAAGCCGATTTATCACTATATGGGCACCTCGACCTTCTCAGAGTACACCGTATTGCCGGAAATTTCGCTGGCAAAAATTAATAAAGAAGCCCCGTTAGAGAAAGTCTGTTTGCTGGGCTGTGGCGTGACCACCGGCATGGGCGCGGTATTTAATACCGCCAAGGTAAAGCCGGGTGATACGGTGGCGATCTTTGGTCTGGGCGGCATCGGCTTATCGGCGGTGATTGCCTCAGTGATGGCCAAAGCCGGCCGCATTATTGCTATTGATATTAACGAAGATAAATTTGATATCGCGAAAAAACTCGGTGCCACCGATGTCGTCAACCCGAAGAAATATGACAAGCCAATTCAGGAAGTGATTGTCGAGATGACAGATGGCGGCGTCGATTTCTCCTTTGAGTGCATCGGTAATGTTAATGTGATGCGTTCGGCGCTGGAGTGTTGTCATAAGGGCTGGGGCGAGTCGATTATTATCGGTGTCGCCGGTGCGGGCCAGGAAATTTCAACCCGGCCATTCCAACTGGTTACCGGCCGCGTCTGGCGCGGTACGGCCTTTGGTGGCGTGAAAGGCCGTAGTGAGCTACCGGGCTATGTTGACCGCTATCTAAACGGTGAGTTTGAATTGGATACCTTTATTACCCATACCATGCCGCTTGAAGACATTAACAAAGCCTTCGATCTGATGCATGAAGGTAAGTCGATCCGTACTGTTATTCACTTCTGATAGTCAATTGGGGCAAAGATGAGTCTGAATCAGATCAGTGAACAGCGTTGTTTTGACGGTCGTCAACTGCGCTTTAAACATCAGTCGGCGGTACTGCATTGCGAGATGCAGTTCTCAGTGTATCTGCCGCCGCAGGCGGCCAGTCAGCGCGTACCGGCGCTGTACTGGTTATCGGGGTTAACCTGCACCGATGAAAACTTTGCCAGCAAGGCCGGAGCCCAGCGTATCGCGGCCGAGCTTGGTCTGGCGCTGGTGATCCCGGATACCAGCCCACGTGGCGAAGGGGTAGCGGATGATCCACAAGGTAGCTATGACTTTGGGCTGGGTGCCGGCTTTTATGTCAACGCCACCGAGGAGCCTTACGCTAAGCATTATCAGATGTATGACTACATTGTGCAGGAACTACCTGCTTTGCTGGAAGCGGAGCTACCACTGACACCGCAGCGGGCAATCAGTGGTCATTCGATGGGCGGCCATGGGGCGCTGGTGATCGGCCTGCGCAACAGCAGTCGCTATCGCAGCATTTCTGCCTTTTCACCGATCTGTCATCCCAGCGCCTGCCCTTGGGGGATCAAGGCGCTGACTGGCTATCTGGGTGCGGATCCTAACCGTTGGCAGCAATATGATGCGGCTCTGTTACTGGCACAGCAGGGCAGTGATCTGCCTATTTTGGTGGATCAGGGACTGGCAGATCAGTTCTATCCTGAGCAGCTGCGCACGGAAACCTTGCTTGCCGCAGCAAAGCGAAGCGGGGCGCAGGCTGAGATCCGGCTGCAGCCAGGTTATGACCATAGCTATTATTTTATTGCCAGCTTTATTGAACAGCATTTGCGCTTTCACGCCCGTTATCTTGGGTTATTAGCGGCATAACGTGCTAAAGAGCAGCAGATAACTAATTGCTGCTCTTTAGCGGACTTGCTGGCATAATTTCCGCTACCGCGAAATCCCTTTTGCTGATGGAGCCCGAGATGAGCTATAACCCGGATAATGTGTTTGCCAAAATTCTGCGCGGCGACTTGCCGTGTTTTAAGATCTACGAAGATGACCACAGCCTGGCCTTTATGGATATTATGCCGCAGGCAAGCGGTCATGCGCTGGTGATCCCTAAGTACGCAGCGGTAACGCTGGCTGACTTACCGCTGGCATATGCTCAGCCAGTGTTAGCGGCGGTGCAGAAGGTGATGGCGGCACAACAGCAGGTGTTAGCTGCCAAAGGCGTGGTGCTGATGCAACTTAATGGTACTGAAGCCGGGCAAACCGTACCACACCTGCACTTTCATTTAATCCCGGCGCACCTCAGTACGCTAAAAGCGCATGGCGCCGAGCAGGGTGATATGGCACAAATCAAGGCTATCGGTGAGCAGTTAGCCGCTGTGTTACAATAATCCGCATGACACCTGCCCGGCAGTTGCCCGGGCGGTTATCTTCCCGCTGTTCTGCTAAAGGTAGTGCTATGTTGACTGCTCGCCTCACGTTTGGCTTATTATTAATTGTTGGACTAACTGCCTGCACCCGACCTGCCGGCCCTGATGCTGCAGTCCATGATGCAGCCGTCCGTGTTGCAGCCAACAATGTTGCAGCTAGTACTGACGCTGACTGGCAGCTGGCGATTATCCATATTAATGATACCCACTCGCAATTTGACCCCTCGCCGGCCAAGGTCGAATTGGCGCCGGGGGAGGCGCTTTATACCTTTATTGGCGGCCATCCGCGGTTACTGACGAAAGCCAGACAGTTGCAGCAACGAGCGCAGGCGGCGGGCACCCCCTCATTATTTTTGCACGGTGGTGATGCGTTTAAAGGCAGTGCCTATTTCGAGCTGTTTGAGCATCAGATCAATATCGATATTTTAAACCGGATGCAGCTGGACGCGATGGCACTGGGCAACCATGAATTTGATATCGGCCTGCCTAAGCTGGCGCAATTTGCCAGTGAAATTAATTTTCCGCTGCTGGCAGCCAATGTCGATACCCGGGCCGAACCCTTACTGGCCGGAGTGACTAACCTTAAGCCTTATCAGCTCTACCGGCAGCAGGGCGAACGCTGGCAGCCAATCGCAGCGGTAGAACAGGCTGAAGGGGCGCGCTTGCTGGCAATCTTTGGTGTGGCACTGGAAGATATGCGTACCATGGTGCCGGATACCGGCGCGTTGGAATTTAGCGCCGAAATTACTTCAGCACAACAAACCGTCGATCACCTGACCGCGCTGGGGGTGCCGCATATTATCGCGCTAACGCATTTAGGCCACCAGCGCGATCTGAATCTGGCTACCTGGGTCAATGGAATTGATGTGATTGTCGGTGGCCATTCGCATTCGTTATTGGGAGATTTCCGGCACTGGTATCTGGGGCAGCAACCACCTTATGCCCAACAGGTGCCCAATCCGGATGGCCAGGGCATAACCTGTGTGGTGCAGGCCGGACAGTATGCACAGGCGATTGGCGCTCTGACCGTAAGTTTTAACCTGGCGGGCCAGGTTACCGCTTGTCAGGGACAAAATACCCTGTTAGCCGGGCGTGATTATTATCCTTCCGCCTTGCGCCGTGCCGACGCAAAGCTTACGGGATTGGCGTTAAGCCGCACCCTACAGCAGGTACAGCAGCTGGCCAATACGGCCATTGTCGATGAAGACCCGCTGCTGCGCGAGGTGCTGGATACGGTTTATTTACCGGCGGTACAACAAGCCTATGGCACCGCTATCAGCAGTACTGAGCGCAGCATTGCCCATGTGCGCTTACCGGGCACAGGTGGCAGCGACCAGCATGGCTCTGAGCTCGCCGGGCATATTGCCGATGCCATGCTGAATTATGTCAATACCCCGGCGGTGCAGGCTCTGGTTGCCGGGCCGGTGCAGCTCAGTTTAATTGGCGCGGGCAATATCCGTAGTCATCTTGAGGCCGGCACGATTTATGAAGGGCATATCCGGCTTGAAGTATTACCCTTTGATACACCGCTGAGCGTGCTAACTGTCTCGGGGGCGGATTTGTTAGCGCTGTTGCAGCAAACCATCAGTGCCACGCTACCACCTGGCGCCCATGCCGGTAAATTTCCATATGGCAGTGGCCTGCGCTATGTGGCCCGGCAGGAGGATGATTACAGCGCCAGCGTAGCGGTGGAGGTTTGGCAGGAGCAAAGCTGGCAGGCATTGGATCCACAGCGCGAGTACCGGCTGGTCACCACCAATTATCTGGCCAACGGTAATGATGGCTGGCAGCAATTACAGCAAGCCCAGGCGGAGCAGACAGACAGACGTGATATTATTTTGCTGAACGGTCAGCCGAAAGCCTTTGTGGTCGAGCGGGTCACCGCTAGCCTGGATAGCCGTGGCCAGCCAGCCTTTACCCCGTTGTATCAGGGGCTGACGCAGTGGCCGTGCGGTGAACCCGGTGTGGATTGCAAAACGGCAGCACAGGCGGTGATTGACCACCTGCAGGCGCAACCGGACTTATGGCAGCGGACCAGACCCGCCACCGTAACCCTGTATCGCTAGTTATCCACAGCACTCCGGTACAGATTTAACCAGTCTGGCATTTATCCACAGCACTTCCTGCTTAAAAATGGTACCGGTCTGACCAGCTTGGGCATTAATGATCGCGCTGGAGCCGCCATTGCAGAATGGCTTTGACGACTAAAGTGGCAATCGCCATCAGGGTGAGCAGAGCGGCAGCGATAAAGGCGCCGGTGGCATTATAGTCCTGCTGTAGCAGTTCGATATGCAACGGCAGGGTATTAGTTTGGCCGCGAATCGTGCCGGATACCACCGACACCGCACCAAACTCGCCAACCGCCCGGGCGTTTGTCAGAATCACCCCATACAGCAAGGCCCAGCGGATATTGGGAAAGGTAATATGCCAGAATACCTGCCAACCGCTGGCGCCCAGTAATACTGCCGCTTCTTCCTGCTCGGTGCCGAGGGTCGACATCAGTGGTACCAGTTCTTTTACCACAAAGGGGCAGGACACAAAGACCGTCACCATCACCAGACCCGGCCAGGCAAACATTAACTGTACATCAGCGGCATCCAGCCAGGTCGCAAAAGGTCCGTTGCTGCCGTATAACAACAGGTAAAGCAAGCCCGCCACCACCGGCGAGACGGCGAAAGGGATATCAATCAGCGTCAGCAGCAGCCGACGTCCGGGGAAGGTAAAGCGGGTGACGCACCAGGCAATCAGGGTACCAAATACCAGATTGATCGGCACGGTCAGACCGGCAACCAGTAACGTCAGGCCAATGGCATGCAGCATATCCGCATCGCGTAAATTGCTGATCACGCCACCTATGCCGGCCGAAAAGGCAGCAATAAAGATTAATAATAGCGGCGTTAGCAATAGCAGCACACTTAAGCCTACGCCTGTGCCGATCAGCACCCTGCGTAATAGTGGTGAAGCACCAAGCTTAGACGTCATTTCAAAGCTCCACTGATATGCTGATAACGCTGCTGGATGCCGTTAATCACAAACAGCAGCACCAGCGATGCCAGCAATACCACGCTGGCAATGGCGGCAGCGGCGGCATAATCAAACTCCTGCAGCCGGATAAAGATCATCAGTGAGGTGACCTCGGTTTGCCAGGGCAGGTTACCGGCGATAAAAATCACCGCGCCAAATTCCCCCAGACTGCGGGTAAACGACAAGGCTGTCCCCATAAGTAATGCCGGTTTGATCTCCGGCATGATCACCCGCCAAAAGGTTTGTAACGGGCTGGCACCCAGGGTAGCCGACGCCTCTTCGTATTCCGGACCAAATTCTTCCAGTACTGGCTGCACGGTGCGCACCACAAAGGGCACACTGGTGAAAATCATTGCTACCACTATACCAAGCCAGGTATAGGAAACTTTAATGTCCCATAGTGCCAGATATTGGCCAAACCAACCCTGGGTGGCATAGAGTGCCGCCAGCGTCAGGCCGGCAACCGCCGTGGGCAGAGCAAACGGCAAATCCATCAGGCCATCTAACAACAAGCGGCCAGGAAAGCGATAGCGAGTTAGGATCCAGGCCATCAGCAGGCCAAAGAACAGGTTAAAGATACTGGCGACCAGGGCGGCAGACAGTGTGACCTTGTATGACGCCACCACCCGGGGATCACTGATAATGGCCCAGTAATCGGCCAGACTGAGCTCTGCTACCTGCATCACCAGACCCGTGAGCGGCAGCAGAATAACCAGGCCAATAAAAAACAAGCTACTGCCCAGGCTGATGGTAAAGCCGGGCAGTACGCTTTTACTGCGCAGTGCCCGAAAAGGCAGGGCGCTCATCGACTCCGGCGTCCTTCTGCCAGTAACTTATCCAGCTCAGCGTTGTTGGCAAAGTGGTCAGTATGCACTTTTTCCCAATCGCCAAATACCTGCTCTACGGTAAAGAGGTTGGTCTGCGGAAACTTATCAGCATTTGCAGCGATCACCTCCGGATGATGGACACGGTAGAAGAAGTTAGCCAGCAGCTGCTGCGCTTCTGCGGTGTACAGAAATTCCAGATAGGCTTTGGCTTGTTCGGCGGTGCCGTTGCGTGTGACGTTGCGATCTACCCAGGCAACCGGAAACTCGGCCAGCACATTCGTTGCCGGAACCACCCGTTGTAACTCCAGGTCCGGGTACTGGGCGATAATATTGTTCACTTCCGATTCAAAGGTAATCAATACATCACCCAGTTGGCGTTCGATAAAGGAGGTGGTAGCGCCACGACCGCCGGTATCAAATACGACGACACGGCGCAGGAAATCGATCATCCAGTTACGCGCTGCGTCAGCACCAAGGCGCTGCTTAGCCGCACCATAGGCTGCCAGATACGTATAACGGGCGTTACCTGAGGTTTTCGGGTTAGGGAATACCAGGCTCACGTCGCCCTGGGTCAGATCGGCCCAGTCCAGAATGTTTTTCGGGTTACCTTTGCGTACTAAAAATGCCATGGTGGAGTAGTAAGGGGAGGCATTATTGGGTAAACGCTCGCGCCAGTTGGCAGGTAGCAGGTTGCCGCGTTGATGCAGCACATCAATATCCGAACTTTGATTAAAGGTCACCACATCAGCACGTAAGCCCTGAATAATGGCCTGCGCCTGACGGGAAGAGCCGCCATGCGATTGGTTGATGGTCAGGGTCTCGCCGGTTTTTGCCTGCCAGTGTGCAACAAACAGCGGGTTAATTTCGGCAAATAATTCGCGGGAAATATCGTAACTACTATTTAATAATTCTTTGGCTGACGCCACCGACAGGCTGGACGCCAGTAAGCCGGCAACAAGGATCAACTTACGCATCTGCAATTCTCCAAAATAAGCAACTGCAGCCAGTTTAATATGCCAATTTTTTGCGACAAGGCATTTCATTAAGCTAATTTGTTATAAGGCATAGCATCAGGCTATAACCAGATCCAGAGCAGCATAGCGCTTAAAGTGGAAAAAACAGCGGTACCAGTATCAGACTGACCATCAGTACCAATAAGGTAAAGGGGCTGCCAATTTTCAAAAAGTCGATAAAGCGGTACTGGCCGGGGCCCATCACCAGCAGATTGACTGGTGAAGCAATGGGGGTCATAAAGGCGGTAGATGCGCCTAATGCCACCATCATCGCAAAAGGATAGGGTGAGGCATTGAGGGCACTGGCCAGACTCAGCGCGACCGGCGCCATCAGTACGGCTGTCGCCGTATTGGATATCACCAGGCTAAATAACATGGTAATGATAAATACGCAGGCCAGCATTAACAGAGGGGCCTGATTGCCGGCTAGTTGTAATACCCCGCTTACAGCGAGATCAATGCCGCCGGTTTGCTGCAGTGCCTGAGCAAATGGCAACATCCCAACAATCAGTAATAAACTTGGCCAATGCACTGCCTTGTAGGCATTATTCAGGTCAATACAGCGGCAGGCGCCAAGTACTAACGCGGTGATCAATGCCGCTAACACCGTTGGCACTATACCGGACACCATCAGCGCGATCATCAGCAATACCGAGCCGATTGCGTAGGGCGCTCTGTCCGCGGCGGGTGTTGCTTCATTACTCTCTGCTGGTAAGCTTAGCAGCAACAGATCGCGTCTATGCTGCTGTAAACGGCGGATCTCTGACCAACTGCCAGCTAGTAACAGCGTATCTTGTTGTTGCAGTACCTCATCAGGTAACACATTTAGCAGGGCTTCGCCTTTGCGTTTAATACCGACAATATTCAGCCGGTAGCGGCTGCGAAAACCGATTTGTTGAATGCTTTTACCGGCCAATGCCGAATCCGGTGGCAAGGCGACTTCGACCAGACCTAACTGGTGTGCATGCAAGCTATAGTAGGAGTGGTGCAATGGCTGTGGGCTGAGCCCCAGAATGGCCGAGGCTTCAAGTACGCTGGCACTGGCAGCGGCCAGATCGACCAGCAGCACATCACCGGCTTGTATTACTGTTTGTGAGTTGGCGACCAATAATAAACTGCGTAACCGCGCCGGACGTTCGACTGCGACCACATTGATCCCGTACTCGGAGCGTAAGCCAAGGGTATTCAGAGGTTGATTAACCAGCGGCGAATGAGGCTGCACCTGTAGCCGGAACTCGCGGCTGGTCAGCCGGTACTGTTCGGCCAAACCACTCAATGAGATACTATCTTGTCCGGTGTTTTGACCCACTGCGGGACTTAGAAATCTTTTGGCTAACAGCATATAGCCAATGCCCAGAATTAAAACTATCAGGCCTATTGGCGCGAAAGCAAAAAAGCTGAATCCGGCCTCACCGGCGCGCTGTAATTCAGCGTTCACAACCATATTGGGTGGGGTTGCTACCAGCGTCAGCATGCCGCCTATCAGGGCTGAAAATGCTAATGGCATTAATAGCGGTGCGGGGGATAGCTTGAGCTTAGCGGCAATACTCAGTACCACCGGAATAAAAATCGCCACTACACCGGTTGAACTCATTACTGCACTCAGAGTGGCAACGGCTAACATTAATAGCACCAGCAACCGGTTTTCACTGTTGCCGGCGTGTTTTACCAGGTAATCTCCAAGGCGATAAACCACACCGGTTCGCACCAGGGCCTCACCAATGACGAACAATAGCGCGATCAAAAGCACGGCCGGCTCGCTAAAACCGGCCAGACTTTGCGATAAGGTCAGGACTCCGGTGAGCGGAAACAACAGCATCAGCAGTAAAGCAATAACATCACTACGCGGTTTATTGAGAGTAAAGCCCAGCATGGCGGCGGCCAGTAAAACCAGCGTTATCGTCAAGTCTATCGTCATCAGGATCCTTTGTCATAACTGGCTGAAGCGCTGCTACAACCGCAGCATAGCGTACCTTAGGTTACAACGTCTTGATCAAAAACACTAAAACAGCTGGTCAGACC
>NZ_ALAB01000043.1 GCF_000280055.1 Alishewanella aestuarii B11
AAATACCGTCCGGAGTGTAAGGACTAAAGTCGCGGAAATCATTAGGGTCAGCGGGGGCGCGCCCCGCATTAATAAGACCGGATATAGTGCCGCAGCCCATCCAAACTCAGCACACGTTAAAAACCCTTGCAAAGGAGGCGTTCATATAGTGCTGTGGATAGAAAAGTGCTGTGGATAAGTGCCTGATTAGCGGTGGAACTTAGTTTCCAGGATCACCGAGGAGGTGGTGCGTTCCACACCTTCCAGATTACCAATATCATCCAGCAGGTGACTAAGCTGCTCCGTTGTTTGCGCCTGGACTATGGCAATCAAGTCATACTCGCCGCTGATCGCATAGAGGGCGGCAATTTGTGGCATTTGCCGTAGCTCGACATTAGTACGGGCGGTGAGTTTTTGTTTGACCTTAATGCTGACGTGCGCCGATACCAGGTTGCTGAGGTAACTTTCCCCCAATTCAACGGTAAAGCCTTTAATGATGCCGTTATCCTGCAGCTTCTGTAGCCGGTTTTGTACTGTGGTGCGGGATAGCTGCAGCGCACGCGCCAGATCCGAAATACTGGCCCGGGCATCGCGCTGTAACAGTGCTAGCAGTTTTTCATCTTCTTTATTTAGCATAATGTCAAAATATCTTATCAGAATGCATTTATTATCGATTAAATTGCAAAAAATGCCACTGCAATCTGATTTTTTTGCCAACTATAATAGCCGACATCCGGACGGCATTGACCGTTGCTATTCTCAGGGCGCCTTTAAATGTTAGTGATCAGGCCTATTACCGCTGCCGATTTTCCCGCGTTAAAACGCATTGCCATTGAGTCCGGCCCGGGTTTTACCTCGTTACCTGATCATGATGAGCGGCTGGGGCAAAAAATTGCCCATGCTGAACATAGCTTTGCGGCACAGGTTAATCAGCCGGGCGATCAGGGCTATTTATTTGTGCTGGAAGACACCAGTAGCGGTGATATCGTAGGCACTACCGGCATCGAAGCGGCAGTTGGCTTACATACGCCGCTTTATCACTTTCAGCAAAATACCATTATTCATCATAGCGCCGAACTAAATGTCCTTAACCAGCTGAAAACTTTAACGCTATGTAATGATTACACCGGCGCGTCAGAAATTTGTACCTTGTTCCTGCGCGAAAGCTATCGTCGTAACCATGCCGGTCGCTTTTTATCGAAAGTACGTTTTCTGTTTATGGCAGAGCATCCGACACGTTTTGCCAGCAAGGTGATTGCTGAAATGCGGGGTGCGGCCGATGAAAACGGTATACCGCCGTTCTGGAACTGGTTACAAAAGCTGTTTTTAACCATCGATTTTCCCACCGCTGACAAGTTGATTGGTGTGGGGAAAAAGTCCTTTATCGCTGAGCTGATGCCACGGCACCCGATCTATGTTGACCTGTTGCCGCAACAAGCACAGCAGGTGATCGGTTTGGTGCATGAAAATACCAAGCCAGCGTTAAAAATGCTGGAAGCCGAGGGCTTCCGCCATCGCGGCTATGTGGATTTATTTGACGCCGGCCCCACTGTAGAAGCTCAACTAACCGATATCCGCTCTGTGGCGCAAAGCCGCAAAGTCGCGGTTAAGGTGCAAGAGGTGCAGGGTGAGTCGACTCTGGCAATTGCCAATACTGCAGTACGGCATTTCCGGGCCAGCTTTGGTAAAGGCGCGCATTACTGCCCGGAGCAACAACTCTTGCTGCTAAGCCCGGCTATGGCTGAGGTCTTGCAGTTGGAAAGCGGCGATTTCGCCCGTTTTATTAATCTGGATCAGCGTTAAACGCGGCCAGTACATTACACTACTACAGCTGATTATATTGAACTACTGAACCCGAAGCGGAGTTGCTATGCATACTGATGTAAAAGCGTTATTCGATAACTTATGGCAAGACTACCTGAGCGTCACCCCGTCGGCCAAAAAAGTGCACCAACTACTGGGTTCTTCGCAGCAAGATGATGTGATTAACGATCATATCGCGCTGCGCACCTTTAACCTGCCTAAAGTATCTTTAGACAAGCTGGCTGCCCACTTCCTGGCACTGGGTTATGAAGAGTGTGGTGAGTATCACTTTGAAGCAAAGAAACTCTACGCCAAGCATTTTGAGCACGCCGATCGCACCTTACCCAAGGTGTTTATCTCCGAATTGCTGCTGGAAAAATGTTCAGCTGAGTTAAAAGCCACCATTGAGCAGTTAGTGGCGCAGATCCCTGAGCAAGCGGTCATGGCAGATAATTTCCTGTACTCAGGTACCCACTGGCAAGTCAGCCAGGCGACCTATGAAAAACTGCTGGCAGAAAGTGAATATGCTGCCTGGGTTGCGGCCTGGGGTTATCGCGCTAATCACTTTACGGTAAGCGTCAATGATCTGCAGAACTTCGATAGCCTTGAGCAGGTGAATCAGGCACTGAAAGATGCCGGCTTCCTGCTGAATACGTCAGGTGGCGAGATCAAAGGTACGCCACAGGTGTATCTGGAACAGTCGTCGACGCTGGCGGATTTAGTTACCGTTAAGTTCAGCGATACCGAGGCGACCATTCCAAGCTGTTTCTATGAGTTTGCCCGTCGTTACCCCTTGGCGAATGGCTTGCTGTATACCGGTTTTGTGGCGGCATCGGCGGATAAGATCTTCGAAAGTACCAACGCCCGCTAAGCGAATATTTCAACCAAAGCTGAACTTTGCCCCGGTCCTTGTGCCGGGGCTTTTTTTCGCCCTCGCACTATCCTGACAGCAGCTGCAGCCTTTGCTCGTAGGTAAAACTTCCGCAATTTAGTGCTGTTCTGAGGTACCATTAGCTGATGCTCCTGATAAATCTGAACTATTGCCAAGATGACTGAATATCAAAAAATGCTAAGCGGTGCCTGGTATGATCCGCTGGACAAAAACTTGCGCGAGCTGCGGCTTGAGGCGCGAAAGTTGACGCAGCAGTTTAATAAAACCCAACCCGAGCAGCATAATGTTCGCCGTCGTTTGCAACAGGCGTTATTTGCGACAGTCGGCGAGCAGGTGTTTATTGAACCGCCATTTTACTGTGATTACGGCAAACACATTTCTTTTGGCGATCATGTTTTTCTGAATTTTAACTGTACCATCCTGGATGTTGCGCCAGTCACCTTTGGCCATCATGTGTTTGTTGGCCCTGCGGTGCAGATCTATACCGTTAATCATCCGCTCGATGCTGCAACCAGGCGCAGTGGTGTGGAGCAGGCACTGCCGGTACAGATTGCTAACGATGTCTGGATTGGTGGTGGTGCCATCCTTTGTCCCGGTGTCAGTATTGGTGAGGGGGCAGTGATTGCCGCCGGTGCGGTAGTGGTAAAAGACGTACCGGCCCGAGCTGTTGTTGGCGGTAACCCGGCCAGATTATTGAAACAGCTTTGATTGTTATTCAATCACTTAGCTCAAATGTCGGGGATAATTATGCCGCCAATACTGGCAATAACCTATAATGGCGTTATATTCAACTTGGTGTCATAACCCAACAGGACATAATATGAAAAAAATGCTTATCGCCACGGCTTTACTGTGCAGTACCAGTGCTCTGGCCAATGATGCAATTTCCGCCTCGCTTTGTGGCTTCGTAGCCGAAGATAATCGTAATCAGGTACGCAAGGTACTGGCAGATAATAAGTTAAATCTGCGTAATATCTACAGTGGTGTGCGTTGCAATAACGAAAGTTTGTTACAACTGGCGATCCGCCGCGATGCCCTGGATACCGGTACCTTTATTGTCAAACAAATGCCGGCAAAGGTTTTGGCTGATGCCAATTATGAGGCCTGGGCAACCGCGAATGGCTTTGCTGACAATCCGCTGGTTAATATTATCAAGGCGCGTTTAGGCGAATAACGCTGGCGCCTTTTCAGCGCTGCTTGTCGTAACTAAGCCCCGCAATGCGGGGCTTTATTTTGTTAAGGCACTGAACTTTTTCAAACTTTTTTCTGACGAAAGCCGTACTGGAATAGAGTTAATCAGGGAATCCCGTATGTTGAAGCAGAGTTTGCGTTGGGCACGCTATCTGGTGCTGCCATTGTTGTTGGTCGCGCCATCCTTGTTGGCCTTTCCGCTGGAAAAAATTACCGTGCCTTTGGGGCATCCGGCTAACGGCAGCCTGGTGCATTTACCGGGACAGCAACAGCTGTGGGTTTCTGGCTTTAGCCAATATGAGCGCTGGCTGACTCAGGTCGATTTAAACTCGTATCAAACCCGTAGTATCGAAGTACCGCCGCAGGCACAGTATTTTAGCCGCGGCAAACTGGCTGGCTATCAGGATGAGCAACTGTTGTTGCTGACGACCGATGGCATTTTGCAGCTGGAGCAGCAGGACGGCCGCTTTAACTGGCGCAAGCTGCTGCAGAGCGAGTCAATGTTTCGGGTGGTTGATGCGGTGCGGTTACGCGAACGGCAGTTTACTGTGGATCTTGGCTCTGGCCTGAGTGATATTTTACTGCCGGATTTTCAGTTTTATCACCTGTACCGGCAGCAAGCGGACGGTAGCTTCCGCCACTTTGCGTTACCTGTTAGCGCCCGGGTGCAAACCTGGAATAATAACCGCGCCGACTACAGTGGTCGCCGCTTTTATACCTTGGATGTTAACCTGGACGGCATGACGGATCTTCTCTTTGTGCAGGGCGCTCAGGTGCAGGTTTTTTTACAGCAGGCAGACGGTAGCTTTAGTACCGAGCCCTGGCAACCGGGTTGGCCGCTGGAGTTATCAACTGAGCAACAAGCCGACCAGCGTTCAGATGCCGGACGTAGCTATAGCGGGCAGCGGATTGTCAGTTTGGAGGAGATCACGGATCTCGACGGCGATGGCTTGCCGGACCTGGTGCTGCGGGTCGAGCAAATTGCTGATGCATTGGAACGCAGTGCGCGTTTTCTGGTGTATTTTGCCAGCGCGACCGAGCAGGGGCTAAGCTTCAGTGCGGCGCCGGATACCGAGATTGCGGTTGATTCGGTCCCGACCGAAGTAGTGATTGCCGATTTTAACGGCGATGGTCGTAAAGATTTTTATATTCCAACCACTAAGATTGGTGTCGGCACCATTGTGCGGGTGTTATTGCGTGGCAGCGCTAATCTGGATGTGGATTTCTATCTGTTATCTGCAGACAGGCGTTATCCTGCGAAAGCTAACTTCCGGCAACAGGCAAAAATTGAGGTCAGTATCAGTAACCTGCGTTTTGATATGCCGCTATTCGAGCTGATGGATCTGGCCGGTGATGGCCGTAAACATCTGGTGATGGGGGAAGCGGGCACTGAGTTGCGCTTTTTTGCGCCGGATCGCAGTCGCCTGTTTAGCCGCAACAGCGACAAGGTGCAGTTAACCTTGCCGCGCGATGCCAGTCGGGTCAGAGTGTTTGATCTGAATGCTGATGGCAAAGCCGATTTGGTGCTGCCTTATGATAGTCTCGATGCCGAAGGGCAGCGCAATCAACTGGTGTTGCTATTAACGCCGGTACAAAACACAGACTAAACTTGACGTTAGCGCTGGCGCTGGTCAAGATAGGTTTTTTTCAAAGGAGTTGCCGGTGCTGTATCTGGCGATGCTGCTGGCCGCTGCTGTAGGCGGCGTGTGCCGCTTTTTATTATCCAATCTGCTTGCGGCCTATTGGACCAAGCCTTTCCCGCTGCCAACCCTAGTGGTAAATCTGAGTGGCGCCTTTCTGTTTGGCCTGTTATGGGCCGGTAAAGATCTGCAGCAGCTGAGTCAGGCGCAATGGCAGATCCTGGCATTAGCAGCCCTGGGCAGTTTTACCACTGTCTCTTCGTTAAGTTTACAAACTGTGATCTTGTGGCGCAGTCGCGCTTTGCGCCAGGCGCTGCTTTATCCTGGCATTAGCGTCGGCGGTGGCCTGTTGCTGTTGCTATTTGGTAGCTGGTGCGGGCAGCAGTTATGGTAAAGCTGAAAGATACGGCGGCGGTCGCCTTGGGAGCGGGTCTGGGATCGGCCTGTCGCCTTAGTCTTGGCGCCTGGGTCGGGGTAACAGTATGGCCCTTTGCAACGTTAATGGTTAATTTACTGGGCTCCTTGCTAATTGGCTGGTTAGCGATCGTCAGTCAGCCCGGTGGTCGTTATCCGATGCCAGCCTGGCAGCAACAATTCTGGCTGACCGGCTTTTGTGGTGGTTTTACCACGTTTTCCTTGTTTAGTTTCGAGCTGTTGCAGCTATATAGTGCCGCCAGTTACGGCGCAGCCGGCAGCTATCTGCTGCTGACTGTTATCGGCGGCTGTTGCTGTTGTTATCTCGGGATGCTCCTGGCTCAGCGGCCAGAATAAGCTCGCCGGCGGCATTGCTGCCACCGGCTATCCCACGGTCAACCTGATTAATGCGCTTCAAAGTAGAAGGGTTGGCGTTGCCGCTCACGCAGGCCTATCTCGTGCATGGTTTCGGCATCGAACAGCCGGCCATTGACCATCGTATAAATCACCTGATCGCTGACCCGGATATCCTGCAACGGATCGCCATTAATCACAATTAAATCAGCCAGTTTACCCACTTCAATACTGCCCAGCTGATGGTCCATACCAAAGGTGATCGCCGGGTTCAGGGTGGCGGTTCGCAGCGCTTCCAGTGCGGTCATGCCACCCTGGGCAAACATCCAGATCTCCCAGTGCGCTCCCAGACCTTCGCGCTGACCATGGGCGCCGATATTCGCGACAACACCAACCTCCTTCAGCTCATTCGCGGTTTTTACCACATTAAAGTGATTGTAGTGATGCTCGGGAGCGGTGGGCCGGCGCATACTACGGGGTGCCAATTGATCCATAGGTACATAGCGGCTCAGGCGGGGATGTTTCCACACCTCGGTTTTGTCATACCAGTAGTTTTCACCCCAGATACCACCGTAGGCCACGTTCAGCGTGGGGGTATAGGCGGTGCCGCTGGCCTGCCACAGCTGCTTGATATCCTGATACACTCTGGCTGCCGGCAGCGCATGTTCAATGGTGGTGTGACCATCCACGATCATCGTCAGGTTATGCTGCATCAGAGAGCCGCCCTCCGGCACGACCATCATATTCAGCTCGCGCGCGGCCTGGATCACCTGCTGCCGTTGGTTGCGCCGCGGCTGGTTATAGCTCTTGACGCTAAAGGCGCCCACTTTTTGTAACCGGGTTAAGTGAAACCTGGCATCGTCCAGACTATCGATATGTGAAGTATAGCCGGCACCTTCGGCACCGTAGAGGATGGTGCCAGTGGAGAAAATCCGTGGTCCGACAATCTGACCACTACGCTGTAGCTCGCTGGCACTAAAGATTTCGCGGGTATCATTCGAGGGATCGTGAATACTGGTCACCCCGAACGTCAGGGCCGCATAGTTTTGCCAGTTTTGCTGTGGGGTAATTTGTTGCACGCCCTGACTGCCATGCGCATGGGCATCGAACAGGCCAGGCATCAGGGTTTTACCGCTAATATCAAACACCCTGGCGTCTTTGGGAATAGCGATCTCGTCGCGGCTGCCAACGGCGCTAATCTTGTTATCGCGGACCAATACCACCGCATCCTGTAATACCTTATCACCCTGCATGGTGATAACCTGACCACCGACAAAAGCGACGCTACCACGTGGTATGTCAACGGGCGCCGAAAAGCCTAACTGGGTGATTTTGGGCTCCGGGCTTTTCGCTGCCGACAGATCGAACAAGCCACTGACCTGCTGCTGGTAAAGCTCTGGCCCCAGGCTCCAGTACAGGCTGCTGCTATCACCGGCCCAGCTAATGTACTCGCCGGCACGCACCGACAGCTGTTTAACCGGAAATTGCTTATCGTTGGCGGCAATTTCAATTGGCCGGCCGCGTTCGACAAAGGGGGTGACAAAGACTTTAAAGCGATCGGCAAAAGCCAGATATTTACCATCCGGCGACAGCTTAAATTCGGTACCAAACTTGGCACTGTACAGGGTTTGTTGCGTATGTTTGGTCAAATCAATACTGATCAATCTGGGGGCGCTGCCAAAGTCCATCGCATAGACCTTGTCATTACCGGCGCCAAACATCGGAGCGCGGCCATTGCGGGCAATCAGCTCAGCTTCGCCGCCACGGTTACTGACTTTATACAGACCGGTATTCATTGACCATTGTTTTGGCAGCAGGCTGCCGGCACCAATTTTACGGTATACCACGGTGCGGCCATCCGGACTAAAGGTAGGTTCAATAAACTTACCAGGCTCGGTGGTTAGCTTGGTCACCCGGTTATTGCGTAAATTCAGAATATTGACTGCACCCTGTGTCTGATCATTCCAACTGACATAGACCAGCTCACGGCCATCGCGCGAGAACTGCGGATAGAATTCAAAATCGGTAGTTTGCCGGGTCAAACGCCGCGGTCTGGGATTGTTCAGTTCGGTGATATACAAATGGCCCAGAGCAGTAAAGACGGCTTGTTTACCATCCGGTGAAACCTGAACAAAGCGCAACATCTTAGTATCAAACTGTGACTGATCCAGATCCTGTTTTACTCTGAGCGCGGTTTGGATCTGTTTACTGGTATTGACGCTAAACGGAATAGTGCTGACGCTTTTATCGCTGAGTCGCAGCGTTTTAATCTCGCCACCGGCCCAGAACACTAACTGCTGATTATCGGGTGTCCAGCTTAGGGTAGGGTAAACGCCGTGAATAGCCCAGGTTTCCTGCATATCACGGTCCAGACCATCGTACAGTTTAATATGCTCGCCACTGGTTAAATCATATAAAAACAAGGTACTTTGGAAATCGACCCGCCGGATATAGGCCAGATATTTACCGTCCGGAGATGGGGTCGGACGAATGGCACCACCAGCACCGGCCAGTAATACCTCAATATTGCCGGTTGCGCGCTCAAAGCGCTTAATAGCGTAGATACCGCTTTCTGAATCCTGACTGTAATGAAAGGTTTTACCCGGCGTATCGTCCTGCGAAAAATAGATATATTGGCCATCAGGTGAAAACGCCGGTTCGCCAAGATCTTTCTGATCGTTCGGCCGCTCTGTCAGCATCACACCGTTGCCACCACTGATATGGTATTGCCAGACTTCACCGGCACCCAGAGAACGACTGGCAGTAAAGTGCTTACGGGCGACAATAAACTGACCGTCCGGACTCCAGGCTGGACTATTTAACAGACGAAAGCTTTCTTTGGTGACGGCTCTGGGTTCGCTGCCATCGGGGCGCATGATCCAAATATTGTCGCCGCCATCGCGATCAGAGGTAAAGGCAATATATTTGCCATCCGGACTAAATACCGGCTGCATATTCCAGGCGATATCATTGGTCAGGGCAGTCGCGGCTCCGCCGCTGATCGGCATGCTATAGATGTCACCCAGCAAATCAAAAACGATGGTTTTACCATCCGGGCTTACACTGACATTCATCCAGCTACCTTGCTGGACCTGAATATCAACCTGGCTAAATTCTCCCTGCGGCGCATTAACCTGCCAATCGGTGGCCGGGGTGTCGGCCTGTAACGGTAAACTGGCCAGGGCGAGTGCCAGCAGGCTGGGCTTAAAATAAAGCATGGCTGATCCTTAATCTTATTATTCTGTTAACGAGAATAGCAGAGTGGCATAAAGCGATCATAAAGTTAAGGTAGCGGGGCGGGTGATGCGGCAAAAGTATCGTCTGGAGGGACAGAAATAAAAACGGCACCCAAGGTGCCGTTATTTAAGCAAGATGCCAGACTTAGCCGCCAGCACGGGCTTGCAGAGACTCGATTACCGGTGAGCTACCAAAGCCATTACTTTGCGCCCATTCGATATCGCCTGAGGCTGCAACCTGACTACCGGGTAACTGCTTAATAATAAAGTCGGCGGTATCGTTAGCACCGCTTTTAATCGCGAAACGAACTAAGGTTAAACCGTCGCACTGAATACCTGAGTAAACGTTGCTCAGACGTAAACGGTTATCAGACAGGGTTTTACGCAGGGCGTTGCGGTTATCAGCGGCAACATAAGAACAAATTGACTGTGCCAGTTGATCGTTTGCGGCAACAGGAGAACTGACGAAAGCTGTAGCAGCAATGGCAGCAGCAAGGGTTAACAGTTTACATTTCATAACAAACTCCTAGGTTGTACCTTACGATCAGGCTTAAGTATAGTTTTAATACCAGCGAAAGACACAATCGACATCCGGAGTCGCAGCATATCAGACCAGTTTCGGTCATGGCAGCCCGGCTATCGTAGGTTTCCCCTTAGATCCGCAGCTTTGCGTGTGCACCCTTTCGGATGCCGTGCCTTTCGTTGGGGCGCATTTTAAGGAATGCTGAAATTATACGCAAGAAAATATTACTGCCAAACACGTTGAACAGTGTGCTAATTGCGATAAAGTCGCGGAAGCTTGTGATCTAAAAGTGATTTACTAGAGCACCATATAGTTTAAAAACTAAGCAGCCATGGCCATGCTAATATGTAAATTGGTGATGGCTGCTGTGCGGTTGAGATCATATTCGTTTAATCTTAATCCAATGTATCTTGCCCTGTGTTTTTTCCGGTTACAAATAGATGCAAGTGCATGTTCTACTTTGGTTCTTTCCCTTGCTTGAGCACGACCTTCTGGTGTCTCAACGAACCTTCTTAGACCTTGTAACATCTCTTCATTGACATGTAATGTTAGTGTTTTGCCTGTTTTTGAATCTGTGCATTGTGGTTTCAACGCACATTTATCACAGCGCTCTTTACCAAATCGAATCTGAGTCGGCGTTGCACGACTAAATCCGGCACTATGCCCTGCGGGACAGACCGCACGGCGGTTAAGTAAATCTATTTCAAACTCCTTTTTACTGAACTTCCCTTTATTGGTCGACGTCCAGGGTTTAGCTATTACCTTATGACCAAGATGAAACAATTCCACTGTCCACGACGCGGCTAGATAACCACGGTCAATGCTGAGCTCCTTAACTTCTCCCACCTTTAGTACCTTAGGTTTGAGCCATTCTGCCGCTTTATGTTCCGGTTCATTAGCTGGCCGCACACAAGTGGCAAGTATCAGCTTCGTGTCTATATCAACGGCTATATGCTGTTTAAAACCATTGATTGTTCGGGAGCTGGACTTTTTACCATGTCGCATTGCTCCATCATGAAGCGATATAAGTCTGTCTTCTGCAACACCTTGCTTTATCCTGCTTCCACCATCAGGATCGGGCTCAATATTTTGAGATAGCACCGTGTCCAGCAAGGTCAAACAGGCTTGGAGCTCCTTATGCTCGGACACCAAGGGAGCCTGTGTACTAAGCCACTGCTGAAGCTGTAACACATCCTTGAGTAAGGTATTGATAGCGTTCTGTTTCTCCGCTGCAACTGACCAGTCAATGTCCAGCGCCGCTTTTATACTACTTTTCCCGACCAATTGTGTGCCGGCTTCAAGCTGGATTTGCTCTTCTGTCGTCATGCGGATCTTTGCTGCGCAACTGACCAAGAGTTCTAATGCGTGGCCCACCAGATTGAAGGTATCTTCAACACGCCCTGCGCCTTGTAATGGCGCGGAATCAAGGGCAATCCGAAGTTGTGTGTGACCAAAGCCCCCAAATTCTCTGGCGATATTCACCGTATGCTCTAATAGCACTTCATCCATATTGTGCCTGACCAGACGATGCCGGAAATCACACAATGTTCCTTGAGAAAAAGGGGCGATTTCATCATCAAGTGAGAGACAATTAAGAACCATGCGCCATCGCACATCAAACATGGCTTCAAGCGTGGCTGCCGCATCGGATTTTTGTTCATAACACTGCAGCAATGAGGCCATCGCAAGTAATGCCGCAGGCACAGGAGGTTTACCGATCGGATGGTCAGCATACAAGGTTAGCAATTGTTGCTCCATTTGAGCGTCAAAAATTCGATGGCGCTGCTCACGAAGAAACACAAATAATTTGCCGGAGTTCTTAAGTTTAGAGCAGATAAACTTCTCTTTTTTTGACAGTTCTACCGGGCAATCCCACTGACGTGATGAGGACATAATCAAATACTCTGAATGAAACAATTTGCGCATTTGATCATAGAGACGTTACAAAGTCGATCCCTGTATAATTTTTAAACTGATCGGTGTTCTAGGGCGTGTTGACGTTTGCTGCTTGTTTTTGCAGCCGTTTGGCTGGTGTTTATACAAGGCAGAGCTTGTGATGTGTAGTTATTCTACATGAACAAGCGATAACGCAGTAGAAACACCAGCCAAACGCTGCCCGAAGGGTTCGCGCTGGCGACGCTTTGCTCTTTGTCACTCGTCACTTATTTAGAATGACTAAACTGCGTTCCTCGTTTCGCGACCAAAGCGCCGCCAGTGCGAACAAAATCTAAGCAGTAAACGTCAACACGCCCTTAGCTGCTATTCAATTTTTCATTAATGTTGCTGAAATTATGCCGGAACAAGGATGTTGTGATAACTGTGCGCAACCTTTGCAGGGGGCGTTTTGCCACCACTGTGGCCAGGAAAAAAAGAGTTATATCCGTAATCTGAGCGGGGTACTTACTGAGTTTTTTGGTGAGTTCAGTAACTGGGATAGCCGGTTGTGGCGAACCTTGTTGCCATTGTGGTTCTGGCCGGGCTATCTGAGTAAACGTTATTTAAATGGCCACCGGGTACCCTATGTGCCGCCACTGCGGCTGTATTTATTTACTTCAGTGCTGACCTTTCTGCTGTTTTCATCGTTATTTTCCAACAGTGTGGTGGTAAACCAGCCGCAAGATGCACAGAGTGTGGCGCAGCAACAACAGGTGATGGCCGACGTTAAACAACAGCTGGTAGAGCAGGGTGTTTGGCAGGAGGACCATGATTTGGAACTATTCCGTCTGCCGTTTCTGACGTTAGCGCAACAGCAAGCCTATAACGAAAAGATGCAACAACTGGCCAATCAGCCTAAGCTGGCGATTAATAAGTTTTTTTCATTAGCACCGCAGATGATGCTGTTGTTCTTGCCGTTGTTTGCGTTAATGCTAAAGCTGCTTTACTGGCGTTCCGGTCGCTTTTATATGGAGCACCTGATTGTCGCCTTACACAGCCATAGCTTTATTTTGCATATGCTGGCGGCAATAGTCTTGTTACAACTGGCCGCTGACTATAGCAGCTGGGCCGTGTTAACGACAATCTGTAACAAGCTGATCTGGTTGTTACTGTGCTGGATCCCGCTGTATTTGTTTTTGTTCCAAAAGATCTACTATCAGCAGGGCTGGGCAAAAACCCTGCTGAAATATGTTCTGACAATTACCATCTATAACAGTATGGCGCTGCTTGGTTTTATCAGCCTGCTGGTATTAAGTGTGTTATGGGCCTGAAGGATAGTCAAAGCCCAGCGGCTGCCAGTAGGGTGGCCATGCGGCTTAAGGCGTCAATACCCTGAATATCGGTGGCTTGTAACGGCACTTTATAACGGCGCAACTGACTAAATTGTTGCTCGATTTGCGCCAGATGCTGCTGTTCCTGTAAACGACGCTGCGCCAGAAACTCACCATCAGCATGCGCTGGCAGGATGCGGTTCACCACCAGACCTGCCAGCGGTAATTTTTCATCCAACAGCGTTTTTACTGCGCGGCCAGTCTCCAGAATAGGCAATTTTTCCGGCGTTAATACGAAAAGTAATGCACTACGTTGTTTATCCAGCAGTAATTCGCGGGTGCGTTGTAACAGACGTTGCCGGCTTAATAAAGTTTCGGTAATGGCTTTATTACGTTCATCCATGCCGGCAGTGGCATGTTCAGCCGGATCTGCCAGTGGATTGGTGATATCGCGGCCGCCTTTAGGTGTCAGATGCCCTAGTACTTCGCCCAGCTTGGCGGAACGTTGATTGGCATTCAGTAAACCCTGAGTCCAGGCCGCCATGGCTTCGGGTAAGCTAAGTAATCTAAGCGTGTGGCCGGTTGGGGCTGTATCAAAGATCACTAAATCATAGTCGGTCAGGCCAAGCTCAATGGTATGCGCAATCCGCTCCAGCATTGCCGCTTCCTGTGCGCCAGGCGATTGACGGGTAAGCCGCATCTGTCGCTCAATCTCGCTAAACATCTCTGGCCGGGTAAAGCGCTTTAACTGCGCAGTCACTTTCGCCAGATGTTGCTCGACTTCCCGATCCGGGTCCAGTTCCAGGCCGTCCAAATTAGGGGCCAGGCGGGTGATTCGGTCACCAAAAGGCTCGCGGCCAAAGGCATCGGCCAGGCTATGCGCCGGATCGGTCGAGACCAACAACACCTTTTTGCCACGTTCACTGGCCAATACGGCCAGCGCAGAGGACACCGTGGTTTTGCCAACCCCACCTTTACCGCCGACCAGCAGGACTTTTTTATCGGTTAACAGCATTTAAAATTATCCAGTGGCGAGTGTTCCATACCCATCCGCAGATGCCAGTCATGGAAGCGCTCCAATAACAAAGGTTGCAGCTCCAGCGTGTAATAACTGGCGGGATTGGGCACACCCATCATTTCAGAGAAGATCAGTAACATAAAGAGGTCATCCTGCTTCCGCTGCGCCCGGGCGATCGCCGAGCGGTAGGGGGCATTGTAAACCTCCTCGACGTAGAAGTTGGCCTGGCGGAACCAGGCCTTAAGGTTGTCGAGCTTTAAATCCAGTTTCATGCTTTCGCTGTTTTGTTGGCTTTGATCTGTTTAGTCAGGGTTGAGCCTGACTCCAGGATCACCAGTATCGCGGCTACCAGGATAATAATATCCAGCGTAAACAGGAACCAGTCGCCTTTATCATAGAAGGCTTTTAACTGGATTAACAAGCCCAGGGTAGTCATGGTAAGCAGAAACATCAGTGGTGCTAGCGTGTACCACATCGGACGTCCCAGCTTGACCAGCATCACAGTGATCACCAACAGGGTCAGACCGGCCAGTAACTGGTTAGTGGTACCGAATAAAGGCCAAATCAGCATACCGCCTGAGCCGTCGCCACCGGCACCAAAGGCCAGCAGTAAACAGCTACCTACAGCCAGCAGTGTAGCGGGGGCAGCTTTTTGCATCCAACTGATATTGTAGATGCTACCCCATTCCTGGAAGATATAGCGCTGTAAGCGCAGACCAGTATCCATAGTGGTACCGGCAAACAGCACGACCATTACCGTCAACAGCGTTTGCGCCAGCACCATGTCTAAACCGATACCGTCCTGTAAAATATTTGCACCGCCACGGATAAAGGCGCCGACGCCACCCTGACCGAAGCTGTGATAAATTGCCTGCCAATCTGCCAGGGTCGCGAAACCAGCGGTTGCGGCAATAATGGCAGCCAGAGCTAATGAACCTTCACCAATAGCGCCGAAGTAGCCAACGAAACGCACATCCGGCTCTTTATCCAGTTGCTTGGACGTGGTGCCGCTGGAAACCAGGCCATGGAAACCGGAAATGGCACCACAAGCAATAGTGACAAACAGCAGCGGGATCAGAGACGGCGTACCTTCCGGTACCTCGGTGTTAAACGCAGGCGCGACAATATCCGGGCTGGCGAAAATAACCGCTGCATACAGCAGACCCAGACCGATAAAGAGTTGAATACCGTTAATATAATCCCGTGGCTGCAGTAGGGCCCAAACCGGTAACAGCGAGGCAATGGCAGCATAGACAAATAACAGGATAATCCAGCTCTGACGGTCATTCAGGCCAAACATCACTTCAGTGGGTAAGGCCAACGGGAACATCGGACCGGCATAAATCATGGCATAGAGTGCGACGACACCGATGATTGTCACCATCAGCAGGCCAATTAATTTACGATAAATCAGCTGGCCGATAATCAGCGCGACCACTATCGCCCCCCAAACCGGCACCGTAGCACTGGGGAAGCTAATTAGCTGGTTGGCGATTACGACGGCAAATACCGCGTTGACCATCAGCAGCACCAGGAAGATCACAATCATAAAAATGCTGCGGGCACGGTTGCCAACGATATCGCCGGTTAAAGCGCCAATCGACTTAGCTTTATTGCGGCTACTGGCCCAGATAGCACCGGCATCGTGTACACCGGCAAAGAAGATAGTACCAAATACCACCCACAGGAATGCCGGCACCCAACCCCAGATCACGGCGATAGCCGGGCCGATAATCGGTGCTGCACCGGCAACAGAGGTAAAATGGTGACCCCACAGGATATATTTATTGGTGGGTACATAGTCCACGCCATCCTGCATTTCATGCGCTGGCGTACGGAAATTCGGATCGACTTTAAAGATTTTTTCGCAGATAAACTTTGAATAGACGAAATAGCCAAGTGCCATGGCACCCAGGCCCATTAACATCAAGAAAATAGCATTCATGCTACTACCTCTTAGTGGGTTTAAGACCAACTAAGCATGGTACAGCATAAGCGACAGGGCAAATATGCGACTAAAGTCGAATGCCCGGCAGGATTTTTCTGCCGGGAGTTTGATCTGGCGCAAAAATCAGCGTTTTTGGATCCAGTTGCCATCCAGCAGTATAAAGTGACCACGCACGGTGCGCTCTATCGCTTTTTGACCGGCCATCGCTTCGACATCACTGACCGCAATATTATTTTCACGGGCCAGCCGGTTATACTCAGCGCGGCGGGCATCGTTAATCAGCTTGACCAGCAGCTCTGTATCAGTGCCAGCCTGTACCACGCCCAGATAGCCATTCGGTTGCTCGCCAACCAGGCCCTGCGCCTTAGCATTAGGCAGTGCCGCCATCGCCTGTTGCAAATTCATCGCCAGTACTGGCAAGCTAAAGGCCAGCAGCAGGCTGAGGAAGAGTAACCGGCTGTGTTGCAACGCTCTCGTTATTAACTTATGCATTTGCATCTTCAGGTTTCCTTAAAATAGGCCACTGGCATCGCTAAACAACTCATCTAGTTGCTTGTCGACCTTGATAAAAATCTCATGCTGAATTTTTACATTCAGGTTGATGTTGATCGGTTCATTGGCCAGTGCAACCTCAACTCTTGGGGTGCAGGCTGTGGCCAGTCCCAGTAGTATCAGCGCTGGCAGCGCTTGCCTCTTCATGGTTTGTCTCCTGCCGCCTTGCGGGCTGCCTGTTGTTGTTGAATATACTGTTGCACTCTTTTAGTCAGGGTATCATTAAGTTTACTTGCCAGCTGCAGGCTGGCCAGCATCGCTGGTAAATCCTCTTCCAGGGTGATATTCAGGTTGATAGCGCGACCTTGCTGTACTGCTGGATTATAGCCCTGAAGTTTTAACGCCAGCTGAAGCCGGCCGCTACCACTGTAACTGACCTCAGATTGTAACTCACTGAAATGAAAATCATCCAGTGCTTCAAAAACCAGCTTCATGCCGGGGTTGTTGCTGGCGGCTGCCGCTGGATTTTTGTATTGCAGCCAGCCACCGGGTTGCTCGGCCGCCAGCACGCCGGCGGCAACTTCAAATTGCTGTTGCTGCCAGCGTAGCGGAATTTCACCGCTGATTTTACCGCGGGCTTTTACTTCAGTGCTTGGGTGTTGGCGCAGCAGTTCCGTCAGATCGAGCTGATTCAGTTGCAGCACCACCTGTTGCTCGTCTGCTGCCAACTGAAACTGCTGCGGACGGATTTGCACTTTGCCGAGTAAAAAATCGGTTTCAAACTGTTGCAGGCTGAGCGTGCCGGCGCCAGGTGCCGTCAAACTTGCCTGATAGTCGGCTGCGGCCAGCAGCGGGCCCAGCTCAATACCGTGATTTAATTGCGCAATTCTCAGCTGCGGTAAGTGCAGCTGTAGCGAGTCCGCGTCGCTTTGCGCGGTTAAACGGGCGGTTAGACCATTAAACAGGGTACGATCGTAAAGCCCGGCTAGCTCGCGTAATTCTGCTTGCAGCTGCAACCGCGGTCGTTGCGCTGTGACCGCCAGCTCGCCGGACGCCAGGATCCGGCCGCGCTGCAGGCTTAATAGCTCAGGCCAATCTTTCAGCGTCGCTGCTAATGGATTGCCGGCCAGTAAAAAAATATCGGCTAATTGCCAGTGCAGTTGCAGTTGCGGTGTGGCGCTAATAAAAGCAGCCTGTGCTTGCAGTTGAGCACTTAAGCCGGCGCTATTTTCCAGCTTGCCGTTAAGCGCCAGATTATTGCTGTTACCACTGAACGTGCTTTCCCACTGCCAGTCCTGTCGCTGTAATAAGGGATGAACGAGTTGTCCCAGCTTTACGCTAAGCTGACTGTTCAGATTAAGCGGCGTGTTGTTGCCATGCTGACTCAGGTTGAGTTCACTGGCACTAAGCTCAAGCTGGCTTTGGATATCGGCGTAATCCAGCTGACTGTGCAGACTGAGAGGTGTCAGGTTGCGAAGCTGCCAGTTATCGGTTTGCCATAGCAGACTGAAGCGTCCTTTAAGCGCTGTGCCGGCTAACTTTAGCTCAGGCGAGGGCGTGAATTGTGCCAGTGCCACAGCCAGCTCCGCCTCCGGTACACTTAATTTAAGCTCAGGACTTAAACTAAGCTCTGCGGTAAGCTGCGCATCAAGTGCCAGCGGTGCAGCAGCGCTTAGCGTCAATTGCAGCGGAAGTGACGCCAGGCTGGCGGAGTCGCCTGAGGTGTTTAGCCTGATATACAGCGGTGCAGCCGTTTCTGGCAGGGCAGCCTGCAGCGCCGGTGGCAGATAATGACTCAGCTGGAGATCGCCACTGAGCTGCCAATTCTCGATTTCACCCTGCGTAATAGCCAGCGCAAGCCCGGCCTCGCCCTGGACTGTGCCAAATGGCAGGGCAAAGGCACTTGGCGCTCTTAACAGGGCGTTGACCTGTGCATCTTGCAGCGGTATTCCGCTATTGCGCTGTAGCTGTTGTGGTAATTGCCAGTTTGCATTCACAAAAAATTGTAGCGGCTGGGTAAACTCGGCCAACCATTCTGCCGGAGGTAACAATTGCCAGCTGGCCAGCCAGTTTTGTAGCTCAGTTGGTAGTGGCGAGATGGCCAGTGCCAGTTCAGTGTTCGCCTGACGTTCGCTATCGAGTTGTTGTTTCAGACTAAGGGCCAGCACCTCGGGATATAGCAGTGTAGCCTGCAGTGCTTGCTGGTTGTCTTGCTGTTGATACTGCACATCGAGCCGCAGCGCCTGAGCGAGCTCTGGTGAGCTGGCCTGTACCTGCAGCAAATACTGTTCGTTGTCCGTATTACTGAGCGATGCGGCTGCACTGACTTCACATTGTAGCGCCGGGCAGGGTAGCAGCAGTTGGATATCTGGCAGGGTGATCTGCTTTGGTAACCAGGCAGGTAGCCGCCAATCTGTATTCAGACTAAACGGGTGTTCAGGCGGTGTTGCGGGGCTAGCCGGGGCAAACAGCTGTAAGCGGGTTTCAGCGATATGGACACTTTCAGCCTGTACCCGGAAAAAAGCGGGCCAGGACCAGCTGAGCTGCACATCCTGCAGCTGAAGTGTCGCGGGCTGGGGGGCGTCGAGTCGAAAGCTAAGTTCAGACAGATGCAGCTGATGCAGCGATACCTTCTGGAGCTGGAAAGACAGATCTCGCACGCCGGCTTTATCCAGTTGCCATTGCAGATAGGCGAACGCCAGTACCGCCAGCAGCGGTAACCCTAATAGCAATAGCAAAACGGATTTTAGCAGACGACGCATAGTAACTCCCTGACAGAGGCGTCTTTAGACTTTAGGCAATGCTAACTGAATCTGCTCTGAACTGATAGCAAAGCAGCTTGCGCTGCTTTGCCTGCTGGATAAAGGTGTTATTGCCGGGCAGCCGCTGAGGCGTCACGGATGGCGCGGAACTCATTGCCCTGATACCAGTTTGGCCAATGCCGGCTGTTTGCCAGTTCATGACCGACCCGGAAATACAGGAACAGGTCCTGCTGTGCACCGCGCAGATCCCAGTTGTCGTCCCATTCGTCAGTGACTTTATGGTAACAACAGCTGTTAAATTCGGCCCGCTGTTTGGCGCCCCACTCAGCGCCATGCTGGTAATGATCATTACCGCCTTTGGCATACAGAATAGGCACGCCTTTTTTCGACAGGCTAAAGTGATCAGAGCGGTAAGCAATACCGGCTTCCGGATTGGGCTCTTTTACCGCATAGCGGCCTTGCTGTTCGGTATATTTGACCAGGATTTCCTCTAAATCGGTATTGCCCAGACCAACCACCACCATATCTTTCATTGGGCCGTACACATTCATCACATCCATATTAATGGCGGCGACGGTTTTCTCCAGTGGGAATACCGGGTTTTCGGCATACCAGGCCGAGCCGAGTAAACCACGCTCTTCTGCTGTCACCAACATAAAGACCACCGAACGCTCAGGCTGCGGTTGCTGGGCAAAGTACTCAGCCAGCGCAATGACTGCACCGGTGCCACTGGCATTATCCTGGGCACCATTAAATACTTTGTTGGTTGGATTGGAGAAATCCATGCCCAGGTGATCCCAATGCGCCATATACAGAATGTACTCATCCGGATATTTGCTGCCTTCGATATAGCCAATCACGTTGCTGGACTGCAGCTCGCGCAGATTATTTTCAACACTGATTGACGCCTTAACGTTTAACGGCACAGGTTTAAATTCGCCAGACAACGCCTGTTTACGCAAGGTCTCAATATCGCTGCCAATATTGGCAAACAGTTTTTGCGCCGTTTCGGTGGTTACCCAACCCTCAACCTTGGCACGGTCCATATTTTTGTTTTCTTTGATTAAATCAAATTTTACCGGTGAACCATGGGCGACGACGCCCCAGCCATAGCTGGCAGCGTCAGTTTCATGGATAATTAACGCCATCGCCGCGCCCTGACGGGCCGCTTCTTCAAATTTATAGGTCCAGCGACCGTAGTAGGTCATGGCGTTGCCATTAAACAGCTCAGGGTTCTGGGTGGCAAAGCCCGGATCGTTGACAAACATCACTACGGTTTTGCCGGCGACATCCAGGCCTTCGTAATCGTTCCAGTTATATTCCGGCGCCACTATGCCGTAACCGACAAATACCATCTCACTGTCAGTAACACTGATATTTTCCGTTACCCGGGTGGTCCAGGCAAACATGTCGTCCCGGTATGCAAGACTGGCAGGCAGAGCCTCACCACCACCGCTCAAGGTCATGGCAGAAACCTGTTTCGGATCGATCTGTACCAGGGATACCGGCTGCTTGTAGCTGTCAGCATCGATACCCTTTAAGCCGATCCGCTTAAAGTTTTCTTCCAGATAAGCGACGGTCAGCTCTTCGCCCTTGGTGGCGGGCGCCCGGCCCTGGAATTTATCATCAGACAGGGTTTTAATATATTCCGCCAGCTTGGGGTTAAAGTCGGTATCGACCAGCTCCGCGACGGTAGGTTGCACGGCCTTGGTTGGCGGCTCTGCCGGTTTGCCACAGGCCGACAGCGCAACAGCTGCAGATACAGCAAGCAGCAGTGCAGGGTGTTTCAGGTTCAACATCGGTTTTTCCTTGGTGTTGTGTGATGTTAAAAAGCGCTGGCATTAGCCAGCGCCGGGTAACTTAGTCGGCATAGCCCCAGGGCGTTGGCGGCAGTGCGACCGGCTTGGTCAGGTCAAAGTCTACCCGAAATTCGCGGCCTTCGCGCACCAGACGGTAACTGAATTGTTGCGGATGGATAAACATCTGCCAGGTATTGCCAATGGATTGTGGGATGCCACGGGCGGCAAATAACTCTTTTGAGTACTGGTCGGCCGGAAAGGATTGCGCTGTTGGCCAGCCGGCATCGACGGTATGGCCGCCATACATGGTTTGGTCATCGTGCGAACCATCTTTATTACGGTGATCATGCTTTAATGACAAGCCAGAACCGGTTTTGGTGATAATCCAGGTGCGGGAGTGGTTATCGCCAACGTGAAAAGGGATCTGTAATTCAGTGTCAGTACAGCGGCGTACATGCATAATCAGTGCGCCTTCGAAACCCGGTGCCGGTGGGTTATCCACCGCCAGCTTGCCAGCAAAGGCCTGACCGCATAAGGCTTTTAAGTTATTAAAAAAGGCATCATGGGTGGGAATTGACACCAGCGGCGCTGGTTGCACAATGTTAGCCTGAGCAGAGCAGGCTGTGGCCAGGGCGGCCAAAAGCAGGGTTTTTTTCATGTTATTCTCCTTGATTAGGGGCCAAACTATACCGCGGATGCGTATTGGGTTCAAACCGCAACGACCGACTCAGGACCATGACCATGCAAAATGAGATAGATGGAAAGTTTTTACTTAATCTGTATGCCAAGATTGAAAAGTACGGCCAGCCCCAGCAAACGGTACATGGCGCCGGCTTTGTGTTGGATGGTATTAGCGTCAGCCAGGGCTTTGACGGTTATGAAGCCTATTTCTCGGATGGCGTAGTGCAGCTGACGCTGGGTTTTCATAATAAATGGCACGCCGACGCGACAGATGAGCAGCAGATGGAGCGCTTTTTAGCGCGTTTACAACAGATCCAAAAGCAGTATGCCTAGGTTGAGCCAGGCCCTTACCAAAGATAAAGGTAAAGGCGCCAACCTTTTTGCTTGTATTGTCGCCTGTTGTTAACCCTGCTGGCGCCAGGATACAAATTATTTACTGATTACACTTGACGGCACCCAAAATAAAAGGCATCTTTACGTTTAGATGGCTAAAAGGCCGTTTGCTTTTAGTTGCAGAACGCGTTAAAGTACGCACCGTCAATCGTATTCGATAGACCAGAAGAGGCGCGCTAGCCAGGTATTCTATGTCAGAGCACTATCACTCGTAGCATAGAAGAGGGGGTTTAGCGCCGAGGGTAAGCAACAGATAGTGGTTGTGCACCCGGTTGCTAAGGCTGAATCCTTAGGACTGTCACCTGATGTTTTGGTGGAGAGCTTCTGGCCTTTGTTAGTTACAGCAACGGTCTGTTTCATTTCTCGTTTTGCTCGTTAGCAAATGCCATGCTCTGCTTATCTGTTTTGTTAAGGAGAGACCCCCGTGTCCAAACTCATTATTGCCAAATTTGGTGGTACCAGCGTAGCTGATTTCGAAGCGATGTCGCGCTGTGCTGATATTATTCTTGCCAACGAGCATATCCGTGTCGTGGTAGTCAGTGCCAGCTCTGGCGTGACCAACCTGCTGGTGGATATAACCAAGACTACCGAGGTACAGCAGCGCTACGATGCTTACGCCGGTATTGAACAGATCACGCTCAAAGTATTAAACCGCTTGCAGCAGCCGCACGCCGTTGCCGCTCAGATTGAGCTGCTACTGGGCGAGTTAAAAGCCCTGATTGAAAACGGTGGCGCAGTTTATAGTAGTGCCCACAAAGACTTAATCCAGTCTTTTGGTGAACGCTTAAGTTCGGTACTGTTTGCTCAGGTTCTCACCGAACGCGGTGAGGCAGCGCTGTGTTTTGACGTGCGCCGGGTGATGCGCACCGATAGCCGCTTTGGTAAGGCGGAGCCGCAAATCGACGCTCTGGCTGACTTAGCCGCGGTGCATCTGGCACCGCTGTTACAGGAGCAGCGGATCGTGACTCAGGGCTTTATTGGTGCCGACGAGTTTGAACAAACGACAACGCTGGGGCGTGGCGGCTCTGATTATAGCGCCGCATTGCTGGCCGAAGCCTTGCAGGCTGTCACGGTACAGATCTGGACCGATGTGGTTGGCATCTTTACAACGGATCCGCGCCTAACTGCAGAGGCTCGTTGTATCCCGGAAATCAGCTTTGATGAGGCGGCTGAAATGGCGACCTTTGGTGCCAAGGTGCTGCATCCGGCAACCTTGTTACCGGCGATGCGGCAGAATATCGCGGTCTTTGTCGGCTCCAGCCGGGAGCCGGAAGCGGGGGGCACCTGGATCGCGAAAGAGGTACAGCAGAGGCCGCCGTATCGCGCGATAGCGCTGCGTAAATCACAAACCTTAATTACGGTAAAAAGCCCGGCAATGCTGCATGCGCCCGGTTTTTTGACCCGGGTGTTTGATACGCTGAGCCGGCATCAGATCTCAGTGGATCTGGTTACGACCTCTGAAATCAGCGTGGCACTCACCTTAGATCAGGGCGGCATGACCAGTGCTTTTAGCAACAATCTGGAGCCGGCTCTGGATGAGCTCAGAACCTTTTGTGAAGTCAGTGTGGAAACCGGCCTGAGTCTGGTCGCGGTTATTGGCAATCATTTACACAGCAGCAAAGGGGTGTCGGGTGAGCTGTTCAGTACGCTGGAACGCATTAATATGCGGCTGATTTGCCATGGTGCCTCAAAACATAACCTGTGTTTTCTGGTCCAGGACAGCGATGGGCCGGGTGTGGTGAAACAACTGCATCAGCGCTTATTTGCCGCTTGATAACTTAGCCGCAAATAAAGATAGCGCCGGCGCAAGTGCCGGCGCTGTTATTTTGTTTGGTGCGGTTATTGAATTTGGTGCAGTTATTTAGTTTGCTGCAAATGCCAAGGTCGCGTGCAGCTCACCTTTAACGCAAAGCCTGTTACCTTGTTCCAGCGCAATCGGCGCGCTAAACCAGACCATAAGCGGCGTCAGTTCTGTCTCAAGTTGCAGCAGGGCACTGTCGGCGCTGAGCTGCCCGGCCACCTGGCCTTGCAGCCAGACTTCAGGTAACGCCGCCAGTGGCTGGTACAGCGCTGCGGCGTCCTCAGGTAAGCTTTCAGTCGCAGCAAGTTCAGCCTGCCACAAACTCAGAGTTAACAGCACCGGCAGTTGCTGTTCTTGTTGCTGTTGCAGCTGGTCCAGCTCAGTTTCATCAGCGTCGATGATCAGGCTATACAGGCCGGGGTAGCTGCTGTTTCGCAGCACGGCGGCGGCCTGATACGGCAGGCGGCTTAGCGACTTAATGCCAACACTAATTCTCATCAGGCTGGCTCTGCGGAATTGGTGGCTGCATCGTCCGTTTCCAGCAAGCCTTCTTGCTGGCCAATCACTCTGGCCACCATCAGATCGCCGGTGACATTGGTGGCGGTGCGCATCATATCGACAATCCGATCGACAGCTGCAATAAAGGCAATGCCTTCCAGTGGCAGACCGACCACACTCAGCGTCACAGTCAGCATCACCATTGCGGTACCCGGCACGCCGGCAGTACCAACCGACGCCAGGGTTGCGGTACCGGCAATCAGCAGGTAGTCGGTGGTTTGTAACGGGATCCCATACAGATGGGCAATAAAGATCGCGGCAATGGCCGGGAAAATACCGCCACAACCATCCATATTGATGGTTGCGCCCAGCGGCAGTACAAAGCTGGCGTAATTTTTGGATACTTTCAAATCTTCGGTTGCGACTTTAAAGCTCACTGGTAAGGTGCCATAACTGCTGGCACTGCTGTACGCGACCAGCTGCGCCGGTAATACCGCCTTAAAAAAGGCGCGCCAGCCCATACCGCCGTATAGCTTGACCAAACCACCGTAAACGATGGCCATATGCAGCAGACAGGCCAGATAGATAGCGACAATAAACTTGGTTAGTGGCAGCAGGGTGGCTAAACCAAAGCTCCCGACAGCCCAGGCCATCAGACCGAAGACGCCAAAGGGAGTCAGTTGCAGTACCATCCGGGTAATGGCGTACATAATCTCGGCACCGGCATTAACCAGTTTTTTCATCGGTTCGGCTTTTTCGCCCACCTGATTGATGGCAATACCAAACAGCACCGCAAATACGATGATCTGTAATACCTTGGCTTCCGCCAGTGCCTCTACCGGGTTCGTGGGGATCAGGCTGGTGATTACTTCAGATACCGGCGGGATCACCCGCTCGCGTACTTCAACCGCGGTCAGTTGCAGATCTGAGCCCCATTGCATCAGGCTACCCACTGTCAGGCCAATTAAGCTGGCGACCAAGGCCGTTGCCAGAAATAAGGCAACAGTTTTTAGTGCCAGCCGCTGCATCTTGTGCTGATCGGCTAACGAGGTAATGCTATTGATCAGTGCAAAAAACACCAGCGGCACGACCAGCATCCGGATGGCGTTGATAAACAGCGTTCCCAGCGGTTTAAACAGCGTAGCCTGCTCGCCCAGGGCGACGCCGGCCAGTACACCCAACACCAGCGCTCCTAATACCCGTTGCCAGAAAGGGATCGCAAACCAGAATTTAAACATCATTGACCTCAAGTCAGCTAAAAACGACACAGTATAAAATGAAAAACGACACAGTATAAAATGAAAAACGGCCCTAACAAGGCCGTTTTGCTCTAAGTTATAAGCTATTCATATTGAAGTGGATCAGTCGCCTGATTCAGTGCGAAGGCTTCCAGCCGCTCCTGACAGGAACCGCACTTGCCGCAGGCTTTCTCGCGGCCGTTGTAACAGGTCCAGGTTTTGCTGTAATCCAGGCCCATCGCCAAGCCGTCTTTTAATATTTCGATCTTGGTTTGATGTAGGTACGGGCTGACAATATCGACCGGCTGATAGTTGGCGATCTGGCAAACATCATTCATCTTCTGCACGAACTCCGGCCGACAGTCCGGGTAAATAAAGTGGTCACCACTATGAGCGCCATAATAAACAGCGCGGGCACCAATAGAGTCAGCATAACCGACGGCCAGCGATAACAGGATCATATTGCGGTTTGGCACCACGGTCGACTTCATATTATCGGCGGCGTAATGGCCTTCCGGGACCTCGATATCACTGGTTAGCGAGGAGCCGCTTAATAGCTGGTTAATTGCTGAAATATCGACAATTTTATGCTTAACACCCAGTTCACGGCAGACCTGTTCAGCACATTTCAGCTCTTTGACATGACGCTGACCATAGTTAAAGGACAACGCATAGACGTCATGACCATCCCGCAGCGCCCTATGTAACACCGTGTAGGAGTCCATACCACCGGAATAAATCACTACAACTTTTTGCGTCATCAGCAGCTCTCTCTTGTATAATGCCGGAAAATCGGGCCGCGTAGTATAGCTGAAGAATGCTGTGGCTGCATCAGCTGTGGCGGATTAACACAAGGTTGGGTAGGGTGTATCAGGTAAACGAAGTATTTCAGACCATTCAGGGCGAGGGCCGCTACACTGGTAAGCCTTCGATTTTTGTGCGGCTACAGGGTTGTCCGGTAGGCTGTAGCTGGTGCGATACCAAACATACCTGGACCCTGGATCCGGAACTGAAAACCAGCCCTGAGGCTATGTTGGCAAAACGCAGTGATACACCCGCCTGGGCTGAGCTGAGCCCGGCACAGTTGCTGGCGTTGTTTGCTGCTGAAGGTTATCAGGCCCGGCACGTAGTTATTACCGGTGGTGAGCCCTGTCTTTATGATTTATATCCGCTTTGTGAAGCCTTGCATCAGGCCGGTTACAGCACTCAGATTGAAACCAGCGGCACCTTTGAGGTGAAAGCGCCTGACAGCACCTGGGTCACAGTGTCGCCGAAAATTAATATGCCGGGCGGTTATAAGGTACTCGCCAGTGCGTTAGCGCGTGCCAATGAAATTAAACATCCGGTGGCGATGCAAAAGCATATAGAGGAGTTGCAAGCCTTGCTGTCTGAGCATCAGTTGCAGGATAAGCTGGTCTATCTGCAGCCAATTAGTCAGCAAAAACGCGCTACTGAACTGGCCATCGCCAGCTGCATTGCCAATAACTGGCAGCTCAGTGTGCAGGTCCATAAATATCTGGGTATTGAGTAAGGCTCAGGCGTTATGAGCCAGCCAGTGCTGTAATTGCTGTAAACAGCTTTGCGGGTCCTGAGTCGCCAGTTTAAGCTTCAGCGCCGGCTGCATGGGCAATAACTCCAGCCAGCGGCCAGCCAGCCAGGCGCCATCGGTTAGCTGCGGCTGCGGGTAGAGTGCGGCTAGCTGCGGATACTCCTGCAACAGCTCGGCAAAGGCAGCAGATAATTGGTTAAGCTCAGTGCTAAGCTCAACGCTGTGCCAGTCTGTTTCCGGCGCTACTTCGGCCACATGCAGTTTATCGTCTTCCTGCCAGCGCCGGATGATACGCTGTCGGCTGATACCACTGATGGTGATCCCCAGTAAGCCGTCGGGCAGGGTTTCAAAATCATCAACGCTGACTTTACAGACCAGTGGCAGGATCCGATCCGGGTGCTGTTGACTGACCAGCGGATTCAGCGTGGCCATAGCAAAAGGCCGTTTGCCACTGACGGCCTCTTTTACCAACCGCACATAGCGCGGCTCAAACACCCGCAACTTCATTTTGCCGCGTGGCAACAGAAAACTTCCTAAAGGAAACAGAGCCAGTTGTTCGTTCATCGTAATAGCTTAATAATGAGACACTGCATCTGTTACGCTTTGCAGCAGCCTGCAGATCGCAGGCCGGTTAAATTAATTGCGCCGTACCGGATCGTCTTTTAGTTTCGGAATTTTCAGCCCCAGTTCTTTGCCTCTGTTGCGGGCATAATAAGTACAGCCATAAAACATCAGACAAGCCAGCAACAGCTCCAGCAGCGAAAACCAGAAATAACTACCAGTGCTGACCCATAAATTGGTCAGGCTGTGCAGAAAGTACAACATGACAATAAAATTCGCCCAGGCAAAGGTATAGGCATGGCCTTTGATAATACCCCACATCGGTAACCACAGCGGCAACCACAGTAACAGTAAGGTACTGAGCAGACTTGGTTTTAACGCTTGATCGTCACCATAGCTGACCGGGGAGAGCCAAATTTGCCAGAGCGGGATCAACAGCCAAAGCCCCCAATACCCCAGGCGGCCTAGTAATAAATAACGCTGCGTATCAGCAGCCATCGGGATGGCAGCGGGTGCTGTCATAAGGTTAATCCTTGTTGTTTTACCGCCAGGCTCAGCTGCGCCAGGCGTTTGCCAAATGCCAGCGCCAGCCGCTGCTCGTCAACGGTCAGTTGGGGATCCTGTTGCATACCGCTGACATGGCTTGGACCATAAGGGGTGCCACCACTTTGCGTTTTATGCAGTTCGGGTTCGGAATAGGGGATCCCCATTAGCAGCATACCGTGATGTAATAATGGCAACATCATACTTAGTAAATTGGCTTCGTTGCCACCATGTAAGCTGCCGGACGATGTAAAGACACCGGCCGGCTTATTAATCAGCTCACCTTTCAGCCAGCTGGCGGTCGTGCCATCCCAAAAGGCTTTGGCTTCAGCCGCCATATTACCAAAGCGCACCGGGCTGCCGAAGGCCAGGCCATCACAGATTGTCAGCTCGCTGGCTTGCACCTGGGGGTGTCGTGCACTGTCCTGCTGCCCGAAGCCAGGAATACTGCGTAGCAGCGCTTCGGCGCCGGCTTGCTGCACGCCGATGGCGATTTTTTCTGCCAGGGCAGCGACTGAGCCATGGCGTGAATAATACAAAACCAGAACCTGAGCACTCATTGCAGCAAGGCCTGAAGTTGCTCAAGTGGCCGACCGATAGCGGCACGCTCTGCCACGACCAGCACCGGTCTTTCCATCAAACGCGGATGAGCGGCGATGGCGGCAAGCAGCGCCTTATCATCGAGACTGGGATCAGCCAGACCCAGTGCCTGGAATTCTTCTTCCTTACTGCGCAGCAAGGCGCGGGCCGGCAGCTGCAATTTCTGCAGTAAAGTAGTCAATTCAGCCAGCGTCAGCGGGTTTTTCAGATACTCAACCACCGTAAAGGCTTTGCCGCTTTGTTCCAGCAGTGCCAGGGCATCGCGGCTTTTTGAGCAGCGTGGGTTATGGTAGAGGGTAATCATAGGATACTCTTTTTATTCAAATTACAGTTAACGGGATAACCGCGATCACATCCGTTGTAAGCGCTCAAATTCAGCCTGCCACTGGCGCTTTTTGGCTTCCAGGCGCCGGTTCTCCAACCGGGCTTCCGGCTTAAGATGATTTAGCGCCTCGTTCAAATCGTCAATCGCTTTCGGATAATTGGCCATCTGATAGAACAGATCGGCTCGTGCCTCATAGTAACGGGCGAAATCTTCCTGCTTTTTATAGGCTTCAGCTAATAAGTCATAGGCCAGAATATTATCGTCTTTATGATACAACAAATTCCGAAGCAGATGGATGGCCAGCGGATAGCTACCGGCTTTAACCGCGACATTAGCGTAATTTAGCGTCACAACCTGGTTGTTGGGGCGCAGCAGATACTCCTGCTGTAAGCGCTCCAGCGCCTCATCAAAACGCTGTTGGCCAATTAAGATATCGGTGTAAACGTCCAGATAATAGAGATTATGCGGATCTTGTTCCATTAAAGGTTTTAGCATCTCCAGCGCGGCGGCATAGTCTTTGCCGTCCAGTAAGGCAATGGCCAGGGCATAGCGGTTCGCCCGGGTATTTCCCCCAGGTTCAGCCAGCCGGCGCTTGAAAATCACCAAGGCATCCTGGGTATTGTGATGATAACGGGCTAACACCCGGGCCTGGCTTAGCGTAAAGTCCATGCTATCGGGTACAAAACGCTGTGGGAACTGCTGGGCGCGTAAGCGGGTATCGGCCACCCGCGCTTGGGACAGCGGGTGTGTTTGTAAAAATGCCAGCTGCTGGTTGGCAAAGCGGCTTTGCTCGGCCAGACGACCGAAAAAGGTCGGCACTGCATTGGGATCAAAGCCCGCTTCCGCCAGGATCGTCATGCCGATCCGGTCTGCTTCCTGTTCATTACTGCGGGTAAAGTTAATGGCACTTTGCTGCGCCGCGCCCTGTGACGCCATCATTGCGGCCATACCCGCTTCCGGGTTAACGGTCGCCAGTACTATGGCGCCAAGTAAACCGGCAATGGTTAGCGGCGCCCGCTGATTTTGTGCTTCGACAAAGCGGGCAATATGACGCTGGGTAACGTGAGCAATTTCATGCGCCATCACCGAGGCAAATTCACTCTCGCTCTCCGCTACTGCCAGGGTGCCGGTATGAGAGGCGATATTGCCACCCAGCGTAGCAAAAGCATTAATTTGACGATTATTGACCCAGTAAAACTTAAACGGGAATTTGACATCATTAGCCCGTGCCACCAGGCGGTTACCCAATGCATTAATATATTCATCGAGCAGCGGGTCATAAACCATCGGCAGTCGGCCGCGGGTTTGTCGCATCAGGACATCACCTAGCTGCTTTTCTTTCTCCGGGGTCAGAGTAGAGAAGGCGCTACCACCGATATCCGGTAACTGACTTTGCGCCTGCGCAAAAGGGGCGTATGAGCTCAGACTGAGTAAACAGATGGCAAAAAAAGTTTTTACTGCGGGGTTTTGCATAATAAGGCAACCCTTTCTCCGGAGAATGCTGCTACAAGCTGAAGCTTTGGCAATGTCACCGGCGTTAAGTTCAGTGTAATCGCGGCTTCGGCAACAAAAAACCAGGGGGCATACTAACCTGCCTACTTTATCTTATTCAATCACTTGCTAGGGCGTGTTGACGTTTGCTGCTTGTTTTTGCAGCTGTTTGGCTGGTGTTTATACAAGGCAGAGCTTGTGATGTGTAGTTATTCTACATGAACAAGCGATAACGCAGTAGAAACGCCAGCCAAACGCTGCCCGAAGGGTTCGTGCTGGTGGTTGGAACGCAAAATGGCTGCGTTGAATTGTTAATACTGAGCGATGTATTCTTAGCGGAACTTGTTATACTGGCAGGCACTTAACTTACAGGTTTTGGCGATTATGCTCGACTGGCTAAAAAAGTGGTACACCAATAAGTTTTCTGATCCGCAGGTTGTTACTTTATTTCTGATCCTGGTTTTGGGTTTTCTTGGCATCTACTGGTTAAGCGGGATGCTGGCGCCAGTACTGGTATCGATTGCTGTTGCTTATCTGCTGGAGTGGCCGGTTTCAAAATTATGCCGCATGGGACTCAGCCGTACTCTGAGTACATCCGTTGTGGTGCTGGGGTTTATGGGGGTACTGACATTAGTATTAATGTGGATAGTGCCGCTGGCCTGGTATCAGGGCCGGAACCTACTAAAAGACTTGCCGCAGATGATTGAGCTGGGCCGGACCTATTTGCTCGAGCTGCCAGAGTTACTGCCTGGCATGGTCAGTGACGAGCAGATCCTGTTACTGATGCACTCGGTTGAAGAGCGGGTGATGGCCTTTGGCCGTCAGATGCTGTCGATGTCACTGGCGTCACTGGTCAATCTGGTAGCGTTGCTGATTTATCTGGTGCTGGTGCCGGTAATGGTGTTTTTTATGTTAAAAGATAAAGCACAGCTGATCAGTGGCTTTGTGCAGTTCCTGCCGAACGAGCGTAAGCTGATTGGCCAGGTCTGGCATGAAATGAACGTGCAGATCATGAACTATATCCGCGGCAAGATGCTTGAGATCCTGATTGTCGGCGCCGTCAGTTATCTGGTGTTTTACTTGTTTGGGCTGAACTACGCACTGTTACTGGGGATCCTGGTTGGTTTATCCGTCCTTATTCCTTATATCGGTGCTGCCGTCGTCACCTTACCGGTGGCAGTGGTGGCGCTGTTCCAGTGGGGCTTTACCGCGGAATTTGGCTATCTGATGCTGGCCTATGCCATTATTCAGGCGCTGGATGGTAATGTACTGGTACCGTTGCTATTTTCCGAAGTGGTCGATCTTAATCCGGTTTATATTATCGTGGCGGTGCTGTTTTTTGGCGGCTTGTTCGGCTTCTGGGGGGTATTCTTCGCTATCCCGTTGGCGTCTTTGGTCAAAGCCACGGCCAAAGCCTGGTCTGAGCGGCTGCATCCGACCGAATCTGCCGCCTGACCGGCTCCTGTCGCAGCATAAGCAGTGCGTTGGCACTGCTTATGCTCATGATGCGTTGCTAAGCCTTATCATACCTGAGGTGTTATCAGGCGACTTAGCAAAAAGTACTTACCATGGCTTGCCACAATTTACCACAAGTAATCCAGATTGATACCGGCACTGAGCTGCCGGCCAGGCGCGCTTTCAAAGGCCCGGCCATTGCTTTGATTCACCACCACAGCGCCGACATTATTGCGGTCGGTCAGATTCTGCAGTTGCAGCCAGCTGCGTACTTGCCATTGCCCCAGTTGCTGCGTGCTGTGCAGTGACAGATCGAAGCTAAGGCTTGCCGGGGCGAAGTCGCTGTTTTGATCATTAATCGCGATCTGATCGCGGTAACGGCTGGTCCACTCCAGAAACAGCGGCCTGGTTAACCAGGGTTGCCAGCTTAATTGCCAGTGGCTATCCAGCCTGGCGACACCGGGAATACGCTTGCCGGCAAGTTCGGCACTATCGAATTGTGCATCCAGATAGGTTAGTGCGACTTGCTGTGATAAGGCCGGTGTAAGTTGTTGCTGCCAGTAAAACTCCAGTCCCTGGCGGGCGGTCGCACCGGCGTTACGAAAGCTGGTACGGCCGTTGTCTGAGCTGGCAACCAGTAACTCATCGCTGCTGCGGATGCTAAAGGCACTGACACTAAAACGCGCTCGGCTGGCAGCATATTTGACACCGCTCTCCCACTGGCGGTTTTCGCTGGCCAGCAGTGCCAGATTCAGGCCACTTCCCTCAGGTTTATATGCCAGCTCTGCCAGGGTCGGGGCTTCAAACCCCAGTCCTGTGCTGATAAACCAGGACAACGAGTCATTGAGCCGGTAATTCAAGCCCATAGCGGCCGCCTGTTGATAGTAATTTTTACGGCCACTATCATCCGGGTTAGCACCCTGAATAAAACGGTCCCGGATCTGATAACTCAGCTCGGTATAACGCAAACCAGCATCAACACTTAGCTTTGCTGTTGCTTGCCAGTGCAAACGCCAGAACAGATCGCGATTCTCCGCCAGATTGGTTTCATCGCGGCGCAAATCACCACGTTGCCCAAAATTGTTGACGAAACCCTGGCGCTCATCATCACTACTTACCCAGGCACCACCTACGGTACTTTGCAGGACGTCTGTAAGGCGCCAGCTATATTGACCATTCACGCCCTGATATTGCCTATCCAGTGCTATATCACCGCCAGCTGAGGTAATGGCTGCCCCGGTAAAGGCGAGGCGTTGCGTGACTTCACGCTCACCGCGCCATAGCGCCAGTTGCCAGGGGCTGTGACCGCTTTGTTGCAGAGCCAGGCTAAGTTGGCGTTGCCGGGTGCTTTTCGTGGTATCGAATTGTTGTGCCTGGCTCACGGTTTGTTTCGGATCGGCGCGCCACTGTGTTGGCGTGAGGCTGAGCGGATCCTGTAATAAGGGGTCGTAGGCGAAGTCCAGTCGCAGACTGGCGCTTAGCGAGTCTGAAAGCTGTGTTTGCCAGAGACCCTGCAGTTGTTGCTTGCGGGCGGCAGAATGCGGGCGAAAGCCATCGCTTTCAAAGTGCTTTGCCGCCAGGCTAAGCTGATGCTGGCCGAGCTGTTGTCGGCCCGCTAACTGGTATTGCTGATGCTGCTGACTGACTGCCAGCGCTGTCCCGGCGCGTGCCGTGGCCTCAGTTGCGGTGCGCAAGGCAATGACCCCGCCAGCGCCATTACCATAAAGTACTGCCAGTGGCCCGCGTAACACCTCGATTTCGGCAATATTATCCAGTAACACACTGGATAATTGCCCCTGACCATCGGGCGCGGAAATTGGAATACCATCCTGTGACAAATAGATCCCGCGCACGCCAAAGGCGCTGCGACTGCCAAAACCGCGAATACTCAGCCGGGTGTCCTGCGCGAAGTTCGCGCGGCTGTCGACCTGTAAGCCCGGAATACCCTGCAGTAACTGGCCACTATCAATTAACAGGCCACTGCGGGGCAGAGCGCGGACTTCGATACTTGCTGCGGCATCCAGCCAGCGTTGCTGCTGGGCATTGGCGGTAATAACAATGACTTCAGGCGTCTGAGCCAGAGCGCCAGACGATACCGCCAGCATAATGCTGGCGGTAACAGGTTTTAGACTAGGCCCCGGCATCAGTTAGCGGCTGCCCGTAACCGTAACAGTTGACCATTGGCCTGATCGGTTAACAGATAAACAGCGCCATCGGGACCCTGACGGACATCGCGGATCCGCTGCCCGATCATAATACGTTCCTCATGACTGACTTTGTCGCCATCCAGCTCTAAGCGCACCAGTTGCCCGAAACGCAGCGAGCCTACCAGCAGGTTGTTTTGCCAGCCCGGAATGGCGTCGCTTAAGTAGAACGCCATACCACTTGGTGCAATCGAGGGTGTCCATTTATGCAGTGGTTGTTCCATACCGTCTTTCTCGGTTTGGCCGATTTTGCCGCCACCGTATTCTTCACCATAGGTGATCACCGGCCAGCCATAGTTTAGTGTTGCCCGGGCGATATTAATTTCATCGCCACCCTGAGGACCATGCTCATGGGTCCAAAGCTCGGCGGTCGTCGGATGCAGCGCTGCGCCCTGAATATTGCGATGACCATAAGACCAGATGTCATCCAACACCGCGCTGTCCTTTACATAAGGGTTATCCGCCGGGATCTGGCCATCCAGTTCCAGGCGTACTACCTTGCCGTGATGGGTATCAAAGGTCTGGGCATCATGGCGCCGGGCACCGCGATCACCTAAGGTCACGAACAGCTTACGATCCGGTGTTACCACCAGACGGCTGCCAAAATGATGCCGGCTGGCGAATTTTGGCTGGGCACTAAAGACGACTTTAACATCACTCAGGCCCGTCTCACCGAGGGTAGCAAGCGCTACGGCTGTGCTACTGGTATTTTCGGCGCCTGGCTCGGTATAGCTAAGATAAATTTGCCGGGTGGTCGCAAAGTCCGGATGTAAAATCACATCCAGTAAACCACCCTGACCAGCGGCCAGTACGGTAGGAACACCCGTTAACGGCTTGCTCAGCTCGCCATTGGCGCTGACATAACGAAGATTGCCGTTACGTTCGGTGACCAGCATGCGACCGTCTGGTAAAAAGGCTAATCCCCACGGATGTTCCAGACCCGTTGCTACGGTATCCATTTGCAGTGTGGCCTTTTCGGTGTTCAGCTGTTGCGCCACTGCGCTTAGTGAGGTGACGAGTAAACCTAAAGAGAGTAGTGAGAGACGTAACGTCTTGTTCATATTCAGCTCCTGTTGCGAGCAGCCAGGCTGCCATTTGATATCGTTTCAGATACTAGCAGCAGGGTGAACTGCTGCCCAAGCAAGATCCGGTAACTTGACCCGGTTTAGCGGCGAATTAAGACTTCAGGTAGTCCAGCACCACCTGGTGATGGTTACTGGTTTTGAAATTATCAAATACCTTAGCGATGCTGCCGTCCTGATTGATCAGGAAACTGACACGATGCAGGCCATCATACTCTTTGCCCATAAACTTCTTGGGTCCCCAAACACCAAAGGCTGCTGCAACCTGATGCGTTTCATCGCCGAGCAGCAGAAAATTCAGCTGGTCGCGCTGGGCAAACTTGGCAAGTTTGGCGGGGGCATCGGTGCTGATACCCACCACAGTGACACCGAGCGCCTGTAGTTCGGCGTTGCTATCGCGCAGCGCACAGGCTTGTACTGTGCAACCCGGGGTCATCGCTTTCGGGTAAAAATACAGTAACACTCTGCTTTGTTGCAGTAAGGCTGACAGCTTGGTTGGTTGTTGCTGTTGATCGGGCAGCGTAAAGTCGGGCGCCTGCTGGCCGGCAGTCAGTGTTTGCATAATGTATCCTTATTGTTGGGCCTGAAAGTGTCCGCTCAGGCCAAGTTGCTGCATTAAACCGGTTAATTCTGTTGCAATAATGCTGGCGTTTACGCCTTCGGGTAGCTCCAGTGTCATCTGGGTGTGCATCATTATTTTGTCTTGCTCGGTAAAGGTTTCAGATTGCAGTGAGCCGATATAAATATTGTGGCTGGCTAGCAAACCGGTAATAGCGCCGAGCGTACCAACCCGATCTGGACCGCTATAGTCCAACACATAATGTGCAACCACCTGGGTGCGCGGACGGCCTGTTGTACGTTTTGTCATGGTAGTCAGATCAAGCTCTAAGCCCAGAGCGGGTAATAAATGCTCAATGCGACTGATGGCGGCCAGATCGCCGGCCAGTAACATAATAAAGGTAAACTCACTACCAAAGATTGCCATCCGGCTATCGATTATATTGCAGTTACATTCGGTAACCAGTCGCGCCAGTTTACTGACAATGCCGGTGCGGTCTGGGCCAATGGCGGTCACAACCAGTTGTTGGGGCATAGTTTTCCTATGGTGTCGCTGGAAATAAAGGTGTCGCAGTTTAGCATAGTGTCATCTAAAGTCACTGCTCGAAGCGGCAATGCAAGCCGGTAAACAGTCTCCTTGTGTTTCCGGGGTTCTGTCTTTAACATAGGCGGCCGTAAATTTATTCGTGGAGCCAACTTAAGATGTTCAGAGGTAGTTTCGTTGCACTGATCACCCCCATGACCGCACAGGGGCAGGTAGATTATGACAGTTTACACACACTGGTCGATTTTCACCTGAAGCAGGGTAGCGATGGTCTGGTCATTATGGGAACCACAGGTGAAGCCGCGACGCTGAGTCTGACAGAGCAGCATGCGGCATTAAAGCAGGTGTGTCAGCAGGTTGCCGGACGGATCCCGGTGTTGGTCGGAAACGGCGCTATGTCGACTGCTGAGGCGGTTGAGAAAACCCGGTTTTTTGCTGATCTTCCGATAGACGGTTATCTTACGGTTACGCCTTTTTACAACAAGCCAACCCAAAAAGGCATGCTGGCGCATTTTCAGGCGGTAGCTGCGGCTACTGATAAAGCGATTTTCTTATATAACGTGCCAGGGCGGACCGGTGTCGACTTGAAAGCCGAAACGGTTGCCGAGCTGGCGAAGGTGCCTAATATCGTCGGTATTAAAGAAGCAACGGGCTCGCTGGCCCGTTTGGCTGAGTTGCAGGCCCTGTGTCCGGCCGACTTTTTGTTGTTCAGCGGTGATGATGCCAGTTTCGCCGAATTTATGTTACAAGGTGGTCATGGCGTGATCTCGGTGACTGCCAATGTCGCACCGGCGGCGATGGCAGCAATTTGCCGTGCTGCGGCGCAGGGTGATGCCGCAACGGCTAAAGCACTGGATAGCCGGCTGCAGGCGTTACATCGCGATCTTTTTATCGAATCCAACCCGATCCCAACCAAGTGGGCTTTGCTGCAGATGGGGCTGATCCAGTCAGATTTTCTGCGCTTGCCGTTGACGCAGTTGGAACCAATTTATCAAAGTACAATCGAACAGGCATTACAACAAGCCGGTATTGAGAAGCAGGAGTAGTATAGGTGCAAAAGTGGGCTAAAGGATGTGTGGCGGTCAGCGTGCTGTTAGGTGGCTGCGCCTTTTTTGACAAAGAAACAACAGAAACCCCAAGTACCTCGCAGGTTAGTTTGCGTATTCCTGAAGGTTTAGCCAAACCGAATCAGCCTGCTGCTTTTGATATCCCTGCGGTGGCACCGGTATCGGGTCAGATCGCTAACAAGAAACCACCTACCTTGATCCTGGCTACCGCCAGTAGCAGCCGGTTGGAAGAGGAAGAAAAACTGTCGCGGGTGTGGTTTGAACGTAACGATCTTACCGGCGATTTATTGCCCTTTATTCAGCAACAATTACGGGATTTTTTTGCGGCACAACAGGTTGAGTTGACCCAACTCGACGACGCCGGCTTACGTTATGAAACCGGTTGGATCCAGCGTTCACGTAGCTCAGGCTTCTGGTTATGGAAGAGTGAGAATCCGGTTGATCAGGTTCGCTACCAAATTGAGTTGGCGCCGCGGCCACATGGCCGCTCATTGAGCATGACCTCGACATTACTGGAACATCAATATTTTGTCGCCGGTGAACAACTCAGCGTTCAGGACGCCAAGGCTAACGAAGTGAACGTATTAAACCGCATTATTAATCAGGTTGCGATTGCCGAAGTGCAAGCTGCCCGTGAGCAACGTCTGGCCGTAGCGGAAGTATCGCTGGAGCCGGGCTTGGATCAGGCGGGTAACCCGGCGCTGATCACACGCCAGCCAACAGATGTGACCTGGTCACAGCTGGAGTTGTTATTCCCGGAATTAAACCTGACGGTAACGGATTTTGACCGCTCGGTGATGACTTATTATGTCAGCTATACCAAACCAACACGCGGCATCTGGCGCACTATTACCTTCCGGGATGCGCCGCTGAGCCTGCCGCTGGAAGATGGCGAATATCAGTTAGTGCTGAGTCGCCACAACGGCACAGGTACGGCGATTTCCTGGCAGGATAAGAGTGGCGAGCCACTGCCGCCGGCACTGGTTTCCGCGTTGTATGAACCTATGGTGGCGGCAATCCGCGCTGCCGGTTTAGAATTCTAAGCTGCGGTGAAAAAGTCATTTGCGAACAGGCCAAAGCCCATTATACTTTGCGCCTGATTTTCAGTGCCCGCCGTCCGGAGTAAAAAATGGTTCAAAAGACAACAGAGCTGTACCGTGGAAAAGCCAAGACTGTGTATCACACTACAGACGAGAATCTGCTGGTATTACACTTTCGCAACGATACCTCAGCCTTTGATGGTGAGCGTATTGAGCAGCTCGATCGCAAAGGCATGATCAACAACAAGTTTAACTTCTTTATCATGCAAAAGCTGGAGCAGGCCGGGATCCCGACGCAAGCCGAGCAGTTACTGAGTGACGATGAAGTACTGGTAAAAAAATTAACGATGATTCCGGTAGAGTGCGTGATCCGCAATTATGCTGCCGGTTCTTTAGTGCGCCGTCTGGGTGTCAGCGAAGGGCAGCAGTTGACGCCGCCGACTTTTGAGCTGTTTTTAAAGAACGACGCGTTGCACGACCCTATGGTCAATGAGTCACTGGCGGTGTCCTTCGGTTGGGCCACGGCGGAACAACTGGCAGAAATGAAGCGTCTGACCTACAAAGCTAACGAAGTATTATCTGCGCTGTTTGATGCGGCCGGTATGCTGTTGGTTGACTTTAAACTGGAATTTGGTTTGTTTAAGGGCCAAATCGTGCTGGGTGATGAGTTCTCACCAGACGGTTGCCGGCTGTGGGATAAAGCAACCCGCAAAAAACTGGATAAAGATCGCTTCCGCCAGGGCCTTGGCGGCGTAGTTGAAGCCTACGAGGAAGTGGCGCAACGCTTAGGCGTGAATCTCGGGTAATACCGTCAGAATAAAGCCACCGTCAGGTGGCTTTATTCTATCGTGCTTAGCTAGTCGGTAACACCGTTGCTGAAGTAAAGAAAACAGGAGTGTGCATGGTGCAGAAAATTTGGTGTGTGCTGTTAAGCAGTTGGTTGCTGTTCAGCAGCGCTGTAATGGCTAAGCCTGAGCTGTATCAGGCTGAAGTGAGTGCCGAGCAAACTCAGCAACAATGGCAACGGGAAGCACTGACACAGATCCTGGCTCGGGTCACTGGTAACCCGGATATTATGCAGCGTGCCGAGCTACGTGCTGAGCTGAATAATGCCGCCAGCTATGTGAAACAGTTTGAAGCCGTCAGAGGCGAAGCCGGTAACAGGGTGCGGGTACTGTTGGATGCCGACCGGATCCGGACTTTGCTGCAGCAACTTCAGATCCCGATCTGGGGCGGTCAGCGGCCGGAAATGTTGTTCTGGATCGTTGAGCAAGCCGGCAGCGAGCGCCGTTTTGTACGGCAGAGTGATGATCCCTGGCTGCAAGCCCTGACCCAGGTGATGGCAGAGCAGGCGCTACCTTTAACCTTGCCGCTTTATGATATCGATGACTTATTAAACCTAACCGAAAATGACGTCTGGGGCGGCTTCTGGGAGCCGATTTTATTGGCCAGCAGTCGTTATCGGGTCAATGAAGTGGTGCTGTTATTACTGGAGCAGAGCAGCGATACCGAGTGGCGCCTGACAGCGATCCGCCAGCAGGCCGGGCAACAACAGCGTGATGAGCTAACCGGCACCGATCAACAGAACTTACTGCGTGACTATGCCGCCTTGCTCAGTCAGCAGTTGGCGCGGCAATATGCCATTTTATTGGATCCGGCGGCCGAGCAGCAGGTGCGGATCCGGGTGCAGGGTACCAGCAGTTTGCGGGATGTAGTGCTGTTGGAGCGGACCTTGGCTGCAACCCTGGGCATTAAGCAGGTAAAGTTGCTCAGTCAGGGCCAGCAACAAACCGAGCTGCAGCTGACGATTCAGATATCACCAGCGCAATTACTGCAACTGCTTAACTTTGAACCCAGCCTGCAGCTGTTAACCGACAATAGTGCACCGCCAGCTTTTGACTGGGCTAATCCGGCGCCGGTGGTTACAGATGCGCCCCTGGCCGTTTATCAGCTAACTCGTCCCTGAATGCAGCCATTGCAGTTTACGCTGGCGGTGACGCTGCCAGAGGATGAAACCCTGGATAGCTTTTATGCGGCGGCAGAGAGCCCGGCGGTCAATTTTTTAAAGCATTACCTGCGACAACCCGCTGGCCAGGCACCGGTTTATCTGTTCGGTGCCAGTGGCAGCGGCAAATCGCGTTTGCTGTATGCCGCTTGTGTGCAGGCGCAGGAGCAGGGCCTTACCAGTCAGTTACTGACCTTGGAGAATATGGCAGAGCTCAGTCCCCGGCTGCTGGATAATCTGGAGCAGTTGGATTTGGTCTGCCTGGATAACATTCAGGCCATTGCCGGCGAGCTGCACTGGCAGGTCGCGATCTTTGATCTCTACAACCGCCTGGTGGAACAAGGCAAAGCCCTGATCATTGTCGGTAATCAGGCGCCACAACAGCTGGGGATTACCCTGCCGGATCTGGTGTCGCGCTTACATGCCTGCACCAGCTTTCAGCTGCGGTTATTAAGTGATGACGATAAACAGAAACTGCTGCAACAAAAGGCCCGCTTGCGCGGTATTGAGTTGCCGGATGAAGCGGCGCGTTATCTGCTGAATCATCATGATCGGGATATCCGCTCGCTGGTCAGTATCCTGGATCGGCTGGATAAAGCTTCCATCGTGCATCAGCGTAAGCTGACCATCCCCTTTATCCGCGAAACCCTGCAAGCCGGTTAAACGCCGTTTTACTGAAAAAGTCCAAAAAAATCCTTAACGTGCACTGCGTGGCGGCCGCTTTTTATTGTATGATTAGCGGCTTTGAAATTGATCAATCCTGGTGACACTGAGGATAACCATGAACCTGTCAGCGATATTACAAGAAGCGCTGGCCGCAGTAGCTGCGGCTAACGATATTCCGGCTCTGGAAGAGGTTCGCGTAACCTTTATGGGCAAAAAAGGCAGCATTACTGAGCTGCTGAAATCTTTAGGCGCGATGGATCCGGAAGCGCGTAAGCTGGCCGGCCAGCATATTAACGAGTTAAAGCAGCAGGTTCAGGACGCGCTGAATGAGAAGCGTGATGCGCTGCAACAAGCCCAATTACTGGCCAAACTGGCACAGGAAAAAATTGATGTTACCCTGCCAGGCCGTAGCCTGGAGCAAGGTGGTTTACATCCGGTCAGCCGCACTATAGCGCGGATCGAAAGCTTTTTCGCTGAGCTGGGTTTTGAAACCAAGCAGGGCCCGGAAATTGAAGACGATTTCCACAACTTTGATGCGCTGAATATTCCGGAGCATCACCCGGCTCGGGCCGATCACGATACCTTTTATTTTAATCCGAAGCTGATGTTGCGCACCCAGACTTCGGGTGTGCAGATCCGTACTATGGAGCAGCAACAGCCACCACTGCGGATTATTTCACCCGGCCGCGTGTATCGTAACGATTACGACATGACTCACACCCCGATGTTCCACCAGGTGGAAGGTTTGATGGTGGATAAAAATGTCAGCTTTACCGAGCTCAAAGGTATCCTGCATGACTTTTTACATAACTTCTTCGAAGAAGACTTAAAAATCCGTTTCCGGCCGTCGTTCTTCCCCTTTACTGAGCCATCCGCCGAAGTGGATGTGATGGGTAAGAATGGTAAATGGCTGGAGGTATTGGGCTGCGGTATGGTGCACCCGAATGTGTTGCGTTCGGTTGGTATCGACCCTGAAGTGTATAGCGGTTTTGCCTTTGGTATGGGCGTAGAGCGGCTGACGATGTTGCGCTACGGTGTGACCGATCTGCGCGCCTTCTTCGAAAATGATGTTCGTTTCTTAAAGCAGTTCAGATAAGCGGAGTAGCAAGCAATGAAATTTAGTGAATCCTGGTTACGGGAATGGGTGAATCCGGCACTGGATAGCACAGCCTTATCTGAACAGTTGTCGATGGCCGGCCTGGAAGTGGACGGCATGGACAAGGTTGCTGGTGATTTCCACGGTGTGGTAGTGGGCGAAGTCGTCGAGTGTGGTAAGCATCCGGAAGCGGATAAACTGCAGGTAACTAAAGTAAATATCGGTGGCGCCGAGCTACTGGATATCGTATGCGGTGCTAGAAACTGCCGTCTTGGTCTTAAAGTGGCTGTTGCTACCGTTGGTGCCGTGTTACCGGGTAACTTTGAAATTAAACAGGCTAAGTTACGCGGTCAGCCATCGCATGGCATGCTGTGTTCGTTCTCTGAGCTTGGCATGGCGGATGATTCAGACGGCATTATTGAGTTACCGGCCGATGCGCCAATCGGTCAGGACCTGCGCCAGTATTTAGCGCTGGATGATTTGAGTATCGAAGTAGACCTAACGCCAAACCGTGCCGATTGTCTGGGCATTAAGGGGCTGGCGCGGGAAGTCGCAGTACTGAATAAACTGAGCGTCTGTGAGCCGGAAATTACCGCGGTGCCAGCCACTATCAGTGATAGCAAAGCCATTCAGCTGCTGGCACCGGCGGCTTGTCCACGCTATTTAGGCCGGGTGATCCGTAATGTTAACCTCAGTGCATTAAGTCCGCTCTGGTTAACCGAAAAACTGCGCCGCTGTGGTGTCCGCAGTATTGATCCGGTAGTGGATGTCACCAACTATGTGCTGCTGGAGCTCGGTCATCCGATGCATGCCTTTGACCTGGCGAAGCTGGACGGTGATATTCAGGTGCGCTTTGCTCACAGCGGTGAAAAACTGACGTTACTCGATGGCAACGAGGTCACGCTGCAAGACAATACCTTACTGATTGCTGACCAGCAGAAAGCACTGGCGATGGCCGGTATTTTCGGTGGCTTGTACAGTGGTGTAACGGCGGAAACGACGGATATTTTCCTGGAAAGCGCCTTCTTTGCACCGCAGCTGATTGCTGGTAAAGCACGGCAATACGGTTTGCACACCGATGCGTCACATCGTTATGAGCGCGGTGTTGATCCTGAGCTGCAACGCACGGCGATGGAGCGGGCAACGGCGCTGTTACTGCAAATTGTCGGTGGCGAAGCCGGTCCGGTGGTCGAAGCGGTGGCGCCTGAGCATTTACCACAAAAAGCCCCGATCCTGTTAACGGAAGCTAAGCTTGACCGTATTCTGGGGCATCAGATCGCGAAAACAGAAGTCAGCGATATTCTAAGCCGGCTGGGTTTAAAGGTCACTGAGACAGTGGACGGCTGGCAGGTTCTGGTACCGGGCTATCGCTTTGATATCAGTATCGCTGAAGATCTGATTGAAGAAGTGGCGCGGGTGTATGGCTATAACAATATTCCGAATGTTGCGCCGGTAGCTGCCCTGAAAATGCGCAGCTTTAAAGAAGCCGCCTTAAGTGTTGACACCATGCGCCAGCTACTGGTTGACCGTGGTTATCAGGAAGCCATCACTTATAGCTTTGTCGATCCTAAGGTCCAGCAAAGCCTGTTCCCGGGCGTAGATGCGTTGGTATTGCCCAACCCGATTTCAGCCGATATGTCGGCAATGCGGCTTAACCTGTGGCCAGGTTTACTGCAGGCCGTGCAATATAACCAAAGCCGGCAGCAAAACCGTTTACGCTTATTTGAATATGGCCTGAAGTTTATTCCTGATGCGACAGCAGAAGGTGGTGTGCGTCAGGTACCGGTGATTGGCGGTGTGATTGTCGGTTCACTGGCCAATGAGCACTGGAGTATTGCTGAGCGGCCAGTAGACTTCTTTGATATCAAAGGCGATGTAGAAGCCTTATTGGGCTTACTGTCAGCCAATGAGCAGGTACGCTTTAGCGCCGCTGAGCACAGTGCACTGCATCCGGGGCAAACCGCGCAAGTGTGGGTCAATGATCAGGCGGCAGGTTATCTGGGGGCCTTACATCCGGAAGCCGAGCGCAAGCTGGGGATTAAAGGCAAAGCCTATCTGTTTGAATTAGAACTGGCTGCACTTGGCGAGCGGCACATAGTACAGGCGCAGGAGCTGTCGAAGTATCCGGCGAACCGTCGCGATCTGGCGATTGTCGTGAAATCTGATGTGCATTTTGCCGATATTGTTGCTAGTATAAAAAAAGTTGGCGTAAATCAGTTAGTTGACCTAAAATTGTTTGACGTATACACCGGTCAGGGTGTCGCAGACGGCTTTAAGTCACTGGCGATCGCGCTGACCTTGCAGGATAAGGCGCGTACCCTTGAGGATAAAGATATCCAACAAGTGGTAAATCAAGTGGTTAGCGTGCTTAAAGATGATTTCGACGCAACGTTGAGGGATTAAAGATGGCGCTTACCAAAGCTGATTTAGCAGAACGTCTGTTTACCAAATTTGGCGTGAGCAAACGCGATGCCAAGCTGATAGTGGAAGCTTTTTTTGAAGAAATCCGGACGGCACTGGAGTCGGGCGAACAGGTTAAGCTTTCCGGCTTTGGTAATTTCGACCTGCGGGTGAAGAATGAACGACCGGGACGCAATCCGAAAACCGGTGAAGACATTCCGATCTCGGCCCGCTGCGTGGTGACTTTCCGCCCGGGACAGAAATTAAAGTCGCGGGTTGAGACAGGCACCAGTAAGAAGTAGGGCTTGTTCTTCGACAAAGACGGTAGTTAGGTAACTAACTACCGTTTTTTTTTGCTTTTTTTCAAGATGATTGATCCGTTTGCACTACAGTGCTGTAAAGAAAACAAGTCAGTTATGGGTTAAAGAATATGGCAGTTAAAATTGGCATCAGTGCCTGTGTGCTGGGCGCGCAAGTGCGCTTTGATGGCGGGCATAAAGCTTCAACCTTTTGTACGCAGCAGTTAAAGCCACTGGTGGAGTATGTGCCGGTGTGTCCGGAGCAAGCCATTGGCATGAGTGTGCCGCGACCGCCAATTCGCCTGCAGTATAATGCTGAGCAGCAGATCCGTTTAGTGCAAACCCGCGATAATAGTCTGGATTACACCGAGCAGATGTTGAGCTTCACCGCTAAACTGCTGCCGCAGTTGGCAGATTTAAGTGGTTACATTGTGTGCGCCAAGTCACCAAGCTGTGGCATGGAGCGGGTAAAACTTTATGATGCCGAAGGTAATAACCTGGGGAAACAAGCGGTCGGGCTTTATACCCGGCAGCTGATGCAGCATTATCCCTGGTTACCGGTGGAGGAAGATGGCCGCTTGCTGGATCCGGCGTTAAAGGAGAATTTTATCGCCCGGGTTTTTGCTTGTTATGACTACCAGCAAAGTATGCGCGATGGCTTTAGTATTGGTAAGTTGGTGGCGTTTCACAGCCGCTATAAATTCCAGCTGTTGGCGCATAGTCCGCAAGCATACCGGCAACTGGGGCGTCTGGTCGCTGAAGCCAAGTTATTTCAGCCGCAAGAGTTGCAGCTGCGCTATCTGACGGAGTTAATGCAGGCGATGCGGCAAATTGCCAGTCGTAAACAGCATACCAATGTGCTGCAGCATTTACAGGGCTTTTTTAAGAAAGTGCTGGAGCCAGCCAGCCGTGCTGAATTAAGCGAACTGATTGATCGCTACCGCCGTGGCTTCGTACCACTGTTAGCGCCGGTGACCTTATTACAGCATCATCTGCGGCGCTATCCAAACCAATACTTACAACAGCAAAGTTATTTTGCCCCTTATCCGGAACAATTAGGATTACGCGCCTGATGCAAACACCTGTACATCTGGTCTGGCTGAGACATGATTTGCGTGTCTATGATAATCAGGCACTCCATACCGCCTGCAGTGCTGCAGCGCATGACAAGGGCATTGTGCTGGCACTGTTTATCGCCACACCACTAAGCTGGAACGCGCATCAGATGGCGCCGCTGCGTCAGGACCTGCTGCGTCGTCGCGTGCAGGCGATGCAAACAGAGCTGGCGGCGTTGAATATTCCTCTGCTGGCAGTTGAGGGCACTGACTATGCCAGCTGCGCGCCACTAATCGCAGCGTTATTGCCGCTTGGTGTTAAGGCGCTGTATGCGCAAGTTGAATATGAACTGCGCGAGCAGCGGCGCGACCAGCAGGTTAGCGCCTTATTAGCACAGCAGGGTGTCGCCGCACATTGGTTTGACCGGCTTTGCATTATGCCGCCTGGTAGTATCCGCACCCAGCAAGGCGAGATCTATAAGGTCTTTACCCCCTTTAAGCGCAACTGGTTACAGCGCCTGGCGTCCGACGGTATTCAGTGTTATCCGAAGCCTACGCTGCAGACGGAACACACATTGTCGCTACCGGCATTAGCGCCGATGCAAGCGCCGGATCAGAGCTCAGGCGACTGGCCGGTTAGCGAAGCGGAGATCCTGACGCGGATGCGCAGTTTTTGTCAGCAGCGGGTCAGCGCTTATCAGCAAGAGCGGGACTTTCCGGCCATTGCCGGTACCTCACAGTTATCGCCTTATTTAGCCATCGGCGTGATATCAGCACAGCAGTGTGTCGCCCGGTTGCAACTGGAGGCCAAAGAGGCGATGTGGCAGGAGAAAAGCGGCGCGGCGGTCTGGCTGTCTGAGCTGATTTGGCGCGATTTTTATAAGCATATCCTGGTCGCCTTTCCTCACTTAATCAAACACCGCGCGTTTCAGGCGGAGACCGATCTGATCCGATGGCCAAACGAGCAGGCACGCTTTACTGCCTGGTGTCGCGGCGAAACCGGTTATCCGATCGTGGATGCCGCCATACGCCAGCTGAATCAAACCGGCTGGATGCATAACCGGCTGCGGATGATTACTGCCAGCTTTCTGGTTAAGGATTTACATATTGATTGGCGCTGGGGCGAGCAATATTTTATGTCAAAGCTACTCGATGGTGACTTTGCGGCCAATAATGGCGGTTGGCAGTGGGCCGCGTCTACCGGCACGGATGCGGCACCTTATTTCCGGATCTTTAATCCGGTAACCCAAAGTGAGCGTTTTGACCCTAGCGGTGACTTTATCCGGCGATTTGTGCCAGAGCTCTCGGCGAAAACTGGCAAGGATTTACATTGGCCACACCGGCTGGTTACCCCCAAAGGCTACGTAAAGCCAATAGTTGATCATAATGAGGCCCGTAAACAGACGCTGGCGCTGTTTGCAGCAGTAAAAGGTAAGGCGGCGGAGGCAGTCGATGCTTGACCCTAAACTACAAGCGTTTTTAGATTTTTATAACAGTCTGTCTGCGAATGGTCTGGATGCCATCGCTGACTATTATGCGGAACAGGTACAGTTTATTGATCCGGTGCATGAAATTAATAGCCGCTCGGCGTTACAACACTATCTGGCTCATGGTTATCAGCGCTTAAATTATGCCCGCTTTACGCCGGTAAGCGGCCTGTGTCAGGGCGAGCGGGGTTTTCTGAGCTGGCAGATGCGCTTTAGTCACCCGGCCTTTGCCAAAGGGCAGGAAATTCTGGTGCACGGTAGCACCGAGCTGGCCTGGCAGGATGGCCGGATTTGTTATCACCGCGATTACTATGATCTGACTGAAATGGTCTATCAGCATATTCCGCTGTTGGGCTGGTTAACCCGGCAGGTTAAACAAAAAATCGCTGCGAGCTAATAGTCGCAGCTTATGTCACTTAAATTGATGATAAGTATTTCATAAGGGATCTTATGCGTATAGCAGTAATAGGTGGCGGTATCGCCGGTATGCTCAGCTGGTATTTACTGAAGCAAAAATACCAGGTGACCTTGCTGGAAGCCAATGATTATCTGGGCGGCCATACCGCGACCAAGCTGGTGGAATACCAAGGTAAAACCTATCCTATCGATACCGGTTTTATTGTGTTTAATAACTGGACCTATCCGGTGTTTAATAAGTTTATTGCCGAACTTGGTGTGGCATCGCTGCCTACTGAGATGAGCTTTTCCGTTAAAAATACCCAACATAATCTGGAATATAACGGCAATAACTTCGCCTCGTTATTTGCGCAGAAGCGAAATATCCTGCGGCCATCGTTCTGGAAAATGCTGCTGGAGATTGTGCGCTTTAACAAGCTTGGTAAGCAGTTGGTTGCTGAAGATCATGCGGATCTAGATTTGGATCTCGGTACCTTTCTGGATAAACATGGCTTTGGTAAAGGTATTCGAGATAACTATTTAATGCCGATGGGCGCGGCGATTTGGTCAGCCGGTTTGACCGAAATGCCAAAATTTCCGGTGCGCTTTTTCCTGCGTTTCTTTAACAATCATGGTCTGCTTAATGTCAATGAACGGCCACAGTGGGCGGTCATTAAAGGCGGCTCTAAAAGCTATGTTGACGCACTGCTGGCAAAGGCAGGCACTGATAGCATTCGCTTAAATCAGCAGATCAGCGGTGTACGCCGTGACGAGACGGGCGTGACCATTCAATTTGCGGACGGTCATACCGAGCAGTATGACAAAGTCGTGTTTGCTTGCCATAGCGATCAGGCATTAAAGCTGTTGCAGGATCCAAGTAACGAGGAGCAGCAAATTCTCGGCGGTATTGCCTATCAGGAAAATGAGGTGGTGTTGCATACCGACACCTCTTTGTTGCCGGTGCGTAAAGCCGCCTGGGCCTCCTGGAACTATAACCTGGACAGCCAGCATAGCGATCGCGCTACCCTGACTTACAATATGAATATTCTGCAGCGTTTGCAGGCACCGGTCACCTTTTGTGTTACGCTGAATAATACCCAACGTATTGCTAAGGATAAGATTTTGGGGATCTATCACTATGCCCATCCGGTGTATAACCATATGACCCTGGCTTGTCAGCAGCAACGCAGCCAAATTAACGGTCAGCGGCATAGCTATTTCTGCGGTGCCTACTGGTATAACGGCTTTCATGAAGATGGCGCCCGTAGCGCAGTTGACGTTGCCGCCCTGTTGGGAGTGGACTATTGATGCAGCCCGGTCACGCTGTCTATTGTGGCCGGGTCGGTCATAAACGCTTTTTGCCAAAGCAGCATGGTTTTGATTATCCCTATGCTGCCTACTGGCTGGACTGCAGCCAACTGACCCCTGCCAGCTTAACCGCGGTGGGTATTCAGGCTGAGCGGTTTGGTGCCATTAGTTTTCGCCGTGCCGATTATCTGGCGGGTGATGCTGATTTAGCGCAGGCGGTACGCGATAAGGTGCAGCTGCTGGGTGGTATTGAACCAATCGCCAAGGTATTTTTACTGTCACCACTGGCCAGTTTGGGGCTTTATTTTAGCCCGCTGACGCTGTACTACTGCTATAACGACAGTGGTGAGTTGCGTTATTTGCTCTGTGAGGTCACCAATACGCCGTGGAATGAGCGGCACTATTATCTGCAGACGCTAAGTAGCGAACAGCAGCAGTATCAGCATCAAAAAGCTTTTCATGTCTCGCCGTTTAATCCGCTGGATATGGAGTATCGCTGGCAAATTGAGGCGCCTACCGAACAGTTGTTTTGCAGTATTACCAATTTAAAGCAACAGCAGGCGGTATTTAGCGCCTGGTTTAAATTACAACGCTTTGCGCTGACCCAGGCGGTACGCCGGCGGATCCTGATCCGGCAGCCGTGGCAAAGCGTACAGATTATGAGTCGCATCTACTGGCAGGCATTGAAGCTTTTGATAAAACGCGTTCCGGTGTATGCCTATCCTAAATCCTGAGGTTCTGAGTCATGAGTTTATCGCTAAGCGAAAAAGCGGTGTTTGATAATTTAGGCTGGTTTGACCGGCTGTGTCGCAAATTTACCCTGAATTTTTTAAGTCAGTTACGCCATGGCAGTATTACCGTGATAGAAGCCGGTGAAGCACAGCAGTTTGGTGATGCTGATGCCGAATTAAACACAACTATTACGGTCACCGATCCGGCTTTTTATCAAAAACTGGTGCTGGCCGGTTCAGTGGGCGGGGGCGAGGCCTATATTCACGGTTTTTGGCGCTGCGATAACCTAACTGCGCTGGTGCAAATCTTTGCTCGTAACCTTGATGTTCTGGATAAGATGGATTCCACCTGGGCGCGCTTAAGCCGGCCAATGCTTAAGCTGCTGAATTTCCGTAACCGCAACACGATTTCACAGTCCAGACGCAATATTGCTGCCCATTATGATCTGGGTAATGCCATGTATCAGCTGTTTCTGGATCCGAGCATGATGTATTCCAGCGCGGTCTATCCAACGGCAGACAGTACACTAGAGCAGGCACAACAGCATAAGTTACAGCAGATCTGTGAACGTTTGCAGTTAAAAGCCTCTGATCACCTGCTTGAAATTGGTACCGGTTGGGGCAGTATGGCGATCTATGCCGCCCAGCACTATGGTTGTAAAGTCACCACCACCACGATTTCACAGCAACAATACGATTATACTAAGGCGCGGATAGCTGAGCTTGGCCTGCAGGATAAAATCACCTTACTATTTGAAGATTATCGCTTACTAACCGGTACCTACGATAAGTTAGTCTCCATTGAAATGATCGAAGCCGTCGGCGATGATTTCCTGGATAACTACTTTGAAAAGTGTAGCAGCCTGTTAAAGTCAGACGGCATTATGGTGCTGCAAGCGATTACGATGGTCGATCACCGTTATCAACAGTATGTGCGTGAGGTCGACTTTATTAAACGCTATATTTTTCCGGGCGGTTGTTTACCCTCAATTAGCCGGATGGCCAGTGCCGTAGCCAATAAAACCGATCTGGTGATCCGTCAGGTACAGGACATCGGTTTTGACTACGCCAGAACGTTAAAAGACTGGTGTGATAATTTTATGGCACAGCGTGATGCAGTGCATCAGCTGGGTTATGACGATAATTTTATCCGGCTGTGGCACTTTTACCTGTGTTACTGCGAGGGGGGCTTTCGTGAGCGCGCCACCAGTGCGGTGCATTTAGTGCTCAGTAAACCGCAGAACCGCAGTGTGTTTTAACCCACTTTAAAGAAACAACAACGCCGGCATTATTGCCGGCGTTGTTGTTTAAAACTAACCCTGTCAGGTATCAGCAGCCGGTTGTTCCGGTACTAACAGCAAACCTTGTTCAGTGATCACAATTTTGCGCTCTTTATACAGGGTGCCGATGGCTTGTTTAAAGGCTTTCTTGCTGGCGCCAAACTGCTGATAAATCAGCTCAGGCGCGCTCTTATCGGTTAACGCCAGTTTACCGCCGTTCGCTTTTAACTGCTTTAAGATCTGGTTACCCAGCACGTTAGCTTGCTCAAAAGTGGCTTTGTTTAGCCGTAAATCGAGCTTACCATCATCACGAACCTTCACAACATAAGCGGTCAGCTTGTCACCGCGGCGCAGCGGCTTAAATACTTCATTTTTATATAACACGCCAAAATGCTGATGATTAACGACGGCTTTGTAACCGAGATCGGTCTGCTCACTGATAATCACTTCCACCTTGTCACCCTCTTTATAGGGGGCAGCGGTTTTATGCAGATGGCGATCCAGCTTGGTTGAGGCGACAATGCGGTTACTGACATCAACATAGCAATACACCAGATAGTGCTGGCCGACTTTTAGTGGAGTTTGTTGTTCACTAAAGGGCACCAACAAATCTTTTTTCAGGCCCCAATCTAAAAAAGCACCGACTTTAGTGCTGGCGACGACCGGTAAATAGGCAACCTGGCCCACCATCACTTTCGGACGCTCGGTAGTGGCGATTAATTGATCTTCGGAGTCGAGATACAGAAACACATTCAGTTGCTGACCTGGCTGTAAACCCGCAGGCGCGACATTGTTGGGCAGTAAAATTTCGCCCCAGCTTGCGCCATCCAAATAAAAACCGAACTTAACCTGTTTCTTTACGGTTAGGGTATTAAGGGTACCCAGTGACATCATCGCTATTTTTGCCTTATTACAATCAAATAGCGGCTAGTATAGCGGTTTTAGCGCTTTGCTGCTGCATAATCGCAGCAGCAGGGCTATAACTTGATAAAACCTTTAGTCAATAACGGCGTAGCGGGTGCTTTTTTCCGATCAAACTTCTGCCAGATTTTCTCGTGAAAGAAGTAGCCCACGGTGTTAACAGCCGGCTCGATAATGGCCACCAGACCGCCTAACACCAAATCACCGGTGATCAGGTAAGTTACGCCAAAGGCAATACTAAAATGCATAATGGCAAAGGTAATGGTTTTAATCATAACGGGTCTCCCGAATCATCTGCTTAAGTAAATGATAGCGGTTCTCATTATTAATTAAAGTGAATAAATAAAATTGTGTTAATCAGAAAATGTGATGAATCTTTCGTGCTCGGGCAGCGTAAAATGGCAAGGTTCGCGCAGGTTCGTGCAATAGAGAAAAAGGTGGCAAGGTGGATTGTCGGCAATTACTGGATATTAAGCAGTACGAGTTTTTGATGAATTATTTTATGCGCCGCCAGCAGGAGCTGAAAGTGGCAGAGCTAGATGAGCCTTTTAGCTACGACGGCTTTAGTGTGTATGATCAAATTTTTCAGCAACTGACCAAGGAAGCAGAAGTCGCTTATATCGAATGTTTTGCCGAGCCACCACCGCCAATTGCGTTAACCAACCTGTATCATTTGGCTGAATTAGAGCTGGCGGGGCGCCGGCCAAGAATTAAGGCTCCGACCTCGTTACAGTAACGGCTTATTCCTCGAGTCGCTTTAAGGCGTCCACCAGCATAGGCACATTGAGCGGATCGTTAAGCGGCACCAGGGTACCCGCCGACCAGACGCCGTAGCTGCCGTCCTGGCGCAAGATCATCATCTTATCTTTGCGGATACTGATAATATCCTGCTGACTGATATTCAGTTTGGGCAGGGTTTCCGGCTGAAATAAATTGTCTCCCAGCCAGCGGTTTTCCGTTTCACAGCCAATACTGCCCAATAAGGTCGGTAACCAGTCCAGTTGCTGACTACCATGTTGCCGGGCCTGACTTAACAGCGCCGGCCAGCGCAGATAGGCTGTAACCGGCGCCAGCTGAAACTTGGCATTTTCACTATGTAACGGCACGACGATTAGCCGGCTAAATTGCTGGTATTCTGACCAATGCCGGGAAAAGTCCGCATCAAATACGATATTTAGCCTGGCAGGGGTAAGCGCTGTGTTGGCCCAGGGTAATAACGAATTCAGCTCTGGCGTGCGGTTAACCACTTGCACATCAGAGGTATTAACGCTGTTGAGCCAGGCCGGTATCGTCTGCAGTGCGCTGGCGGCATCCGCTGTTGCTTTAAACTGACCGTACAGCAGGTTTAACAGCGCTTCAGCAGCGTTGTTTGGAGCGAAATGCTGATCATGGCTGCGCAGGCCTTGTTGCTGTAATAAGGTCAATTGCTCCGCTGTGATGCTGGCCGTAACCAATAATAAGGTCGGTTCGGTAGCGCCGGCCTGGCAGCTTAACAGCTGACTGCTGCGATTAGCGTGTTCCAGACTGAGCTTATCGGCCTGGCGTTTGGCGCGTTCGGTTAAATCTACCAACTGATAGCGTGCCAGTAAGCTTTTCGCTGTGGCCGGGTAGGAAAACGGCAGCACATTATCCTGGCGGGTAATATCAAAATTCAAGCGGGCATCGGCGTAGATGTGCAGCAGATGGCTAAGCATAAAACTACCAAAGAACAGAGCCAAAGCCGGTTGACCGATACCTGAGGCCGAAAGGCGGCTGATTTTTTTCCAGCAAAAGTTACTTAACCAGATCTGCAGCGTTAGCAACAGCGCACCGACCAGCGTGACAATTAATACAAAATTGCGCAAGTTAGTGACCACCTGCGCCCTGAGTAAGGCCAGGGTTTGGTCGAAAGATGCACTACCAAGATGATACCCAAGCTGGTTATAGACATAGGCATCAAAAATCAGCAATACCATGCCAATGGTGGCCAGAGTTGCGCCCAGGCCGCGGACATGTTTTTGATAAGGAAAGATCAGCGACAGTGGGAATATCGTCAGAATAAAGAACATAAAGCACAGAAATGCGGTATGCCCTAACCAGTTAACCAGCAGATACACACTGCCCAACACCGTTTGTGGCAGGGGCTCTGACCACCAGAAACTGCTAGTTATCACCAGTGCCAGCAAAATATTGAAAAAGGTAAACCAGTGTCCCCAGTTTAGTAACCGGTTAACTTTTTTGACTAAGGACAGGTTTTGTTCCAGCACCATAAGGCTTAATGCTTGTCGCTTTGAATGGCGTCAGTCAGAGCCTGACTAAAGCTGCTGGCGACCGCAGCACGTTGCGCTGCCGGCACAGAGGTATTGATAATATGGCTAACCGCATTACCCAAACACATCAGGCTTAGCTCAGTGGTGGCGTGTTGCTGGTGCAGGGTGTCGAGCAGTTGATTGACCAGCTTTTCAATCTGGCTACTGGAATATTTTGATACAATCGGCATGGATTACTCAGATTAAAGACGCATAAACAGATAGAATAGTAACAGAATTCAGAATAAACAGGAAAATTTATGTCGGTAGAGATGCAGCATCTGGCCATTAATTATATTGCGCTAACAGACAGTGGTGAGCATCAGGCCCACTATCGGGAAGCACTGATAGGGCGTAGTGGTGCCGTAGCGAATTTGGTCGAGCAGCTTCACCTGGCTTATAACGGCAAGCCGGCCAAAGGCTACGCTGCCTTTGAAACTGAAAAGTCACCCAAGGTGGCTTTGGCGCTGGCTGACTGGCAAAGCGGCAACAGTGATTATCTGGGGTTTAGCCGTGCTACCACCGACGCGCTAGTGCAGGAGTTATCCCAGCATCAACTGCCGGAGACCGGTTATTTACTGCTGGCACATTACCGCTACCTGGCCAGCGAATTCTTATTGATCTGCCTGCTGGGCAGCAAAGATCACTTTGAATTAACTGAGCAGCTGGAGCTGGCAACTTCCCGCCATTTGGATATCAGCCGGATGCAGCTGGCAGCGCGGTTGGATCTGACCGAATATGCGGTAAATCGTGAGCAGGGGCATTACATCAGTTTTATCCGCGGCCGCGCCGGACGTAAGGTCGCGGATTTCTTTCTGGATTTTCTGGGTTGTGCCGAAGGCACTGATGCCAAAGCAAACAGTCAACTGGTGTTAGCTTCGGTGGAGGAATATCTGGGGGCGGCAGAATTTGCGCCGGAAGAAAAAACCGCAGCAAGGCGCCAGGTATTTGATTATTGCGAAGAGCGTGCGAAAGCCGGACAAGAAGTGGTGTTAGCTGAGCTGTCTGCCGTGGTCGATCCGGAGCAGGAAAACGGCTTCCTGCACTATTGTGCCGAGCAACAGCTGGCAGTAGCGGAGCAGTTCCCGGTAGAGGTTAAAGAGCTGAAAAAGCTGGTAAAATTTAACGGTGCCGGCGGTGGCTTATCGCTCAGCTTTGATGAAAAGCTGCTCGGCGAGCGAATTAGTTATGATCTGAAAACCGATACCCTGGTGATCAAAGGCACCCCGCCTAATCTGCGCGATCAGCTGCAGCGCTTTCTTCAGGGCTACTCGGCTTTTGAGCAGTCGTAGCGGATGCGGCTGGTGCTGAAGCAGAGGTGGCAGAGTCTGACGCTGCCGCCGTGGTATCGGCTGGCATCGGTTGTTTCGGTAAGGCTTCTGGCAGGGCTTTTAACGGCGGCATTTTCATTTTGGCTGAGTGCTTAACCAACAGCACATTGCCGATAATAAAACCAAAGGCCAGTAACAGCGCCCAGAATAATGGCCAGTTCATTTTGGTGCCTCGCAAATGTTACAGATAAAGCGCCGGTACAGCTCGGGTAAATGTGCCAGTACAGTCTGTTGTTCGGCAATAGGGTGCTGTTGCAGCACTAAGCGCAGTTGTTCCAGCGTCAGCGCCCGTTGGCAGCGCGTGGCCAGCGGTTGATAGCTCAGATGCCAGGGTTCAGCCGCGACCCCGCCCTGAAACTCGCGATACGGTAAAAAGAAACCATACTGCGCAGCATGCTGCGTCAACCATTGACTTAAGCGATAGAACGGGCCGCCGGCGCTATATTCACTCTGTTGCAGTTGTACCTGGTAGTCGTTACTGACCGCAGCGGCATCATAAATATCCAGGTCACTGCCCCAATGATGACGACTGGCGCCGGGCAGGGCAGAGTACAGCATAATGGCCTCCAGTTTCGCCAGACCCTGATAATGTTCAATCTTTAGCGGACGCTGCCAGCGGTCAAATACCGGGCGGCGACCTTCGCATTTGGCTTGCCAGATCGCCGCCTGGCGTTCAAAGCTGCGCCAACCGGATACCAATCTGATTGCGATCCCCTGCTGCGCGGCTGCCTGCTGCATTTGCCGGTAAGCGGGTATCACGGCCTGATGCAATTGCTGGTTATGTTCGACCAGTTGCATCGGGCCGGCATCCTGCCCGGTAAGAAGCGCCGGGCTCAGTTCAGTTAACTGCATGGCTGAGCCGTTGTTGCAGGTTAACCAGCAGGGCGTGATAAATATCCGTCAGCTGCGTCAGATCGGCTATGGCCACGCATTCATTGATTTTATGAATAGTGGCATTAATTGGGCCGAGCTCTATTACCTGAGCTCCGGTCGGCGCAATAAAGCGGCCATCCGAGGTACCGCCAGTGGTTTCCAAACGTGGTGTTAGACCACGAACCTGTTCTACCGCCGCGACAGTTGCCGCGACTAAATCACCGCTGGCAGTTAAAAATGGCAGACCGTTCAGTGTCCAGTCCAGCTGATAGTTCAGGCCGAAGCGATCCAAAATGGCGTAGACCCGCTTTTGTAAAATATCGGCCGTGACTTCAGTACTGTAGCGGAAGTTAAACATCACCTTAAGTTCACCCGGGATCACATTTGACGCACCGGTACCGGCATGAATGTTGGCAATCTGGAAACTGGTAGCCGGAAAGAAGGCATTACCCTGATCCCAGATCTCTGCCGCCAGTGCCGCTAAAGCGGGAGCGGCTTTATGCACCGGGTTATCCGCCAGTTGCGGATACGCAACATGGCCTTGAATACCCTTAACGGTTAAATGGCCGGTTAAGGAGCCGCGGCGGCCATTTTTAATGACATCGCCAAGTTGCTTACCACTGGACGGCTCACCGACCAGACACCAGCGGATTTTCTCCTGTCGCGCTTCCAGCGTTTCCACTACTTTCACGGTACCATTGATAAAGGGGCCTTCTTCGTCACTGGTGATCAGATAGGCCAGATCAAAGGCAGGCTCCGGATATTCAGCGATAAAACGCTCTGTTGCGACCACCATCGCCGCTAAGCTGCCTTTCATATCGGCCGCGCCGCGCCCAAACAGGGTGTCACCGATAATGGTTGGCGTAAAAGGAGGAGTATGCCATTGTTCCAGCGGGCCAGCAGGAACCACATCAGTATGTCCGGCAAAACAGAACAGCGGCTTACCCTGGCCGCGGCGAGCCCACATATTTAACGTATCGTGAAAGGGCAACATCTCAATCTGAAAACCAAGTTGTTGCAGGCGCGCTGCCATTAACGGTTGGCATCCCGCATCCTCCGGTGTGACTGACGGCCGGGCCATCAGATCCATTGCCAGCGCTAAGGTTGGATTTGCGGCTGGATCTACTAGATTACTCATACTGCTGCCTTAGGATTAGTTAGTAAAATCTTGATAACTCTGCTCGGAAAAACCGAGTAAATAGCGCTCGCCCGCGACCAGCAATGGTCTTTTGATTAAGGCGGGCTGCGCCAGCATCAGACGTAGCGCTTTTTGCTCGTCCAGCTCCGCTTTGTCAGCGTCGTCCAGGGCGCGCCAGGTGGTACCTCGGGTATTTAGCAACGCTTGCCAACCAAGCTGGGCAGCAAACTGTTCTAACAGTTCTGCACTTAACCCATCCTGCCGGTAATCGTGAAACTGATAGGGTTGGCTGCGTTGTTCGAGAAAGCGGCGGGCTTTTTTTACGGTGTCGCAATTTTTAATTCCATATAGTGTCATCATGCTGAGGTTCTGCTCGTTTGAATAATAAAAAGAGGGTCTTGGGCAGCGTTGACCTTGGCTTGCCGGCAAAATACTTTGCTCTCTGCCGGTTTGGGCAAATCGAGCACCAGCGCACAGTACAGGGCATCCAGTTCCAGTTCTAATTCCAGAAATGCCAGATCCAGCTGCAGTAATGGTTGGCCGGCATTCACCTGCAATTGCCGATTGCTTAGCCAATGCAAGCCGCGACCTTGCAAATCAATGATGTTTGCCGGTAACTCTAATAATAACCGCAGCCCGGAAGCATGGCGCAATACCAAGCGGCGTTCGGTATCAAGCTGGGTGGTGAACAGACCGGCAAAGGGGGCGACGATCAGACCATGTTGTAGCTTTGCCGTAATCGCAACCGGTAACAGGTTCTGCTGGTACAGTGGTTCGGGATGTTGCTCTGCTGGCAACACAGCCCCGGTGAACGGGCTTTTGATCGGGGCGCCTGTTATTCTTCGCCAGTCTTGCTGCCAACTGATCACAGTATCACCGTAACTCCATCAATCTGATGTGCTGATAATAACGTAAAGGATCAACAGATGCAGTAGTTTGTGCTGAAATCCGTGAGTCAAGGTAAGGTGTTTTAGCGATAATAGCGTGTTTCAACGCTTTGATAATAATTAGCGTCGAAAGACGTTATTTTTGATAGTCAAAAATAGACCAGAGGCCGGCGGGGTCTGAATTTATCTTACAAAGGTTGTCCACAGTTTCTGTGGATAACTTTGTTGAAAACCTCTGCTGTTAATCGCCATGCTATTGTATTTAATCTGTATTATTCGATGGCATGAATTTTGATAGCCTGTTAGTTGGCAAGAATACTGTCAAAAAGCGACAAAAATGAAGCTTTCGATTTCTGAATAGTAGCAAATGCCGTTGTAACAAAAATGTATCTGGTTTAATGCGCTGGCGGGAACGCATGACCGAAAAAGCCGGCAGCTATCAGCTGGCAACTATGCTAGAGTAAAGAGAGTCTAATCCTGAGTAATGGTCGTTAGAGAGGGGAGATGTTATGCGGATTACCTGGTTTGCAACCCTGAATACCGGCTGGAAGTACAGCCAGACCTGGCCGGCGAAACCTGAGCTTAATGCGATCTTCCCGGAAAACAAAGTTATTTTTCTGACTAAGCAAGCTGCCCGCTACTTGCCGGTGCTGGCGATAGTCACTGCGATACTGCAGATTAAATTATTAGGTGTTAGCTTTCTTGGGCCGGCAGTGGCGATGATGCTGCTGTTGGCATCAATGCCACTGCAAGGCTGGTACTGGCTTGGGATCAGAGCTAACAGCGCGTTACCGCCGGCACTAATCAACTGGGGTAATGAAATCCGGGATCAGATCCAGCAGCACGCAAAAACCACCGCTTTGCCGGGCAGCCCTAAGAATTACTTCGATCTTGCCCGTTTGTTACAGCTGGCGTATCAACAGCTTGATAAAACCGTGATGCGGCGCTGGATTTAACATAGCCCGGGCCGTTACAAAAGGTCCGGAAGCCGGGCGGGGGAGGTCAGAGCCAGCAGTCGGAATTTTGGCTAGAGTGCAAACACCGACCAAACCGGTGCATGATCTGACGGGCGATCCAAGCCACGGATCTGATAATCGATTTCAGCTTCAGTACAAAGCGCAGCCAAGGGTGGCGTGGCCATAACGACGTCGATGCGCAGGCCGCGATTGTCGTCAAAACCCTTAGAGCGATAATCGAACCAGCTATATTGTGCGTCACGCTCTGGATGTAGCGCGCGGAACGTATCGACCAGACCCCAGTCTTTCAATTGTTGTAACCAGGCCCGCTCTTCCGGTAAGAAGGAGGTTTTGCCTTCCCGTAACCAGCGTTTAGCGTTGGCTTCACCAATGCCGATATCAAGGTCAATTGGTGAAATATTAATATCACCAATCACCGCCAGATAGTCTTTACTGCTGTCATGGTATTGCTCAAGATATGCCTGTAAATCGGCATAAAATTTGGTTTTAGCGGGAAACTTGGTCTCATGGCTACGGTTCTCTCCCTGTGGGAAATAGCCGTTTAACACCGTGAGCTGTTTACCGTCAGCCAGTGCGAACTGGCCAATCAGCATGCGCCGCTGCGCGTCCTCACTGTCAGTAGGGAAGCCATACTGCATCGACAATGCCGGCACTTTGCTTAAGATGGCAACGCCATAATGCCCTTTCTGACCAAAGTGATATACCTGGTATCCCATGGCCTGTACCTCGGCCAGCGGAAACTCGCTATCCTGTACTTTTATTTCCTGCAAGCCGATAATGTCGGGCTGATGTTTGTCGATCAGCGCTTGCAGCTGATGCAGGCGTGCGCGAATGCCGTTAATATTAAAAGAGATGATCTTCATTGTTATTCCAGATAATTTTTTCGTTGCGCGAATAGGCTGCCTCGATAATAGCACGCATCAGACAAGCGGCGAAACGCCGTGACCGTTAGTTCCGTAACAGTGACGACTAAGTAGACAACATGCAGGACATTAAATACCAGATTTCCTTTAGTCAGCGGCGGCGCACTGTGCAGCTGGCGATCCGTAATGGTGAGGTCTATGTCAGAGCACCGGCTACGATCTGCCGACACTGGCTAAGCGCCTGGTTACAGCAAAAAGAGCACTGGGTTCAGCAAAGACTGGCGCGCATTACAACACCGCCGGTGTTGCCGTGGTTACAGCGGGATAGGATCCTGGTATCGGGACAGGCAGTGCCATTTCGCTGGCAGCTGGCGGCAAAAAGTAGCGTCAATTTTAGCGCCAGCGGGCTTGAGCTTAGGCTATCCACAAAGATCGCTGCAGCGAGACAGGACCACTATGCGCGAAAATTGGTACAACAGCATTTTACTAAGCAAGCCTTACTGGAGTTGCCGGTGTTGGCAAACGAGCTCGTCGCGCAGTTACGGCAGACATTAGGTCAGGTTGTGGTCGGTAACTGGCGCAGCCGGTGGGGGCATTGTAAACAAAACGGCGAGCTGGGCTTTAACTGGCGTTTAATGCAAGTGCCACTCTGGGTCAGGCGCTATGTAGTGATCCACGAGCTGGCGCATTTGCAGCATATGAATCATTCACCTGCATTCTGGCAGTTGGTGCAGCAACATTGTCCACAGTATAGAGAAGCAAAAGCCTGGCTTAAACAACACCAAGCCGAACTGTTGAATTAGGGGTAAAAAAAAGCCGACCATCAGGTCGGCAACATAAGGACATCGATTAAAGGAGAGATGTTCACCAGCTTTACTTCACTTAGTCAGACTCTGCGCGTAGCAAAAAATTCCCGCAGGTAGCGATTTTTTTTAAAACATTTTGGCATTAGGCTGCCAGTTCTGGTTTAAACTAATGCGCTTCAGTTAATTCCGACTGAATCATTCATAATTAACTGGAAAGAGCACTAGCGCCTAAACCGTGTCGCTATAGCAACCAAACTCAATAATAAGCTCAGACAGAGTACCCGACAATGACCAATCCGTTACGTTTATTACAACTGTTGAAACTACTTGATCTCACCCGGCTGACTGAAGCGGATAGTCAGGCTGAGATGGCCGCCTGGCTGAATGCCATCCCCACTTTGCCTGCACCGGTTGCCGCGCTCTGTGTTTATCCGGAGTTTTTGTCTCAGACTTCGGACTATCTGGCCGCAGCCGCTAAGGCAACCGAGTTGGCGACAGTTGTTAATTTTCCTGGCGGTGACCAGCCGCTGGCACAGGTTCTGGCTGATATTGCACACTGCCGGGCCTTGGGCGCCACCGAAATTGATTGTGTGTTGCCGTACTCACAATTACTGGCAGGTAACGAGTCTGAGGTGAGTGCTTTTCTGACCGCAGTCAGAGAGGCCAGCCTGGGGTTGGGGCTGAAAATAATTATTGAATCAGGTGAGTTACTGACGGCGCAGCAAGTGACTAAGGCTACCGAACTGGTTATTGCCAGTGGCGCCGATTTCGTTAAAACCTCGACCGGTAAGGTACCAGTGGGATGCACACTGGAAGCGGCCAGAATTATTCTGACCAGTATTGCGGCAGCCGATCGTCCGGTGGGCTTTAAAGCCTCTGGTGGTGTAAAAACAGTTGAGCAGGCACTGCAATTACTGGAGCTGTATGAAGAAATCACCGGACTGACGGCGACCAGGCAAGGTATGCGCATTGGTGCCAGCAGCTTATTAACCGAGTTATTACAGCAGTTACCCCGTTAACCGATATAGGGCAGCACCGTGCGGCTTGCTGTGTGGTGATTGCCCTGACACCATGACGAAAAAGTCTAAGCGTCACTATGTTCCGCTGTTCAATGCTACGCATTGTCGAACCTGACGAAGGTTCTCACCTTCCCCTGAGTCGTACTTGCTAAGAGTGGTTTAACTTAGGAATTTGGTGCTCAGAAGAAGAATGGTGGAGGGGGAAGGATTCGAACCTTCGAAGGCAGTGCCGGCAGATTTACAGTCTGATCCCTTTGGCCACTCGGGAACCCCTCCACGAGTGCGCGCATCTTATCAAACTGAAGTTTGATGTAAAGCATTTTGCTAAAGTTTTTTGACCGTTTGCCGATTAACTCAGCAGTCGTTGTCTGATGGCATCAGTATGCAGCCTATTATCAATGAATGGCAGTTAGGGGATCGTTTAGGTAAGGCACTGCAGCATCAGCAGCGGGCTGATTTTGCCCTGTGGTTAGCGTTCTTATCTCCTGCAGTTGAGGAGATGGCAGAATTTCAAACGCCTGTAAATCAGGCTGCGCAACCCAAACATGATCTTTACCAGCAGCTGGCGGTCAGTAGACGCCGCCCGTTCGCTTATCAAACCACAGACGACCGGGCCTTATTGCAACAGAGCCAGGCCGCGCAGCAAGGTTTGGCGCAATTAAAGCTGTACAGCTATCTGCAGGAACAGCCCTGGGTGTGGCAGGAAGATAAGCGTAAACTCGAGCCTCAGGTGTTTGCCGACCTGGATTTGCACTGTCGCCGTCGGTTGGCTGGGGATAAAATGCCCCCCTCTGTCAGTGATGAAACTGCACTTTACGAGATCCTGGAACAGCTATCAGCGACGCAGCTGTTGTGAGCTGTAACGACCCGTGCTGATAACCACAAAATCACGCGACAAAGCACGGCGTGCTCGATCAAGCCCTTTCTCTATTGCATCCTTTATCCTACTGCCGTTTTAGCGCAATTGACCGCTTGGTAAATGAGCTTGGCAGCGCTTAAATTTTTTACCGCTACCACAGGGGCAGGGATCATTAGCGCCCAATTTAATCGCCGGCAACGCAGTAAGCTTACCGCTGGTATAATACCAACGATCCTGAAAGATAAAGTCCGAGATTTCCGCGATAAACTCCAGCTTGTTGTGCTGAATAAAGCTGGCAATAAAACTAACCTGTCCCTGCTTCGGCTCGGATATGGCGTGTTTCACTTCTAGTTTGCAAAAATGTACCGCCTTGGCAAAAGCTTCCAGCGCGGCAGCAGATTCGCTGGCCCGTTGCTCTGCGGCAAGGGTGGCAAGCAGATACTGACTGTCGGCAACACAAAAGGCACTGTAGCGAGAACGCATCAGGCGTTCACAACTATCAGGTTGAGCCTGCCCACTTAAATAGGGTTGGCAGCATTCTGCAAAAGCCTTACCTGAACAGCAATAGCATAACATCTTATCTCTCCGGGCCGACCTGTTCCGCACGCGTTACCGTACTCTTCATGTCATTTGTTGCGAGGGTATTACGCTATTAGTTTAACGACTTTGCTGCAATGCTGATAGCCCAGGGGCAGCGGCTGTTATTAGTGAGCCGCCGTCGTATCTGTAGGCAGTATATGCAAGGTACATTGTTGCTGTATGGCAAAACTCTGCAGTAGCTGCTGTTGCTGAGACGGTAATTTCTGGCAACATATCACCGCCTGGCAATCCGGGTTCTGTAATGTCGCTTGGATCAGCTGTGACAAGTCGGCTGTTGCTTGAGTATGAACCACGAGAATATGCTGTAACGGCAACTGACAAGCTTGCCAGAATGCTTTTGCCGGTTTAAAACCAGGGGCGATTAGAACAATCCAGCCGCTCGCTTGGCGATACTGTTGTAACAGCTTAAGTAATTGCAACTCGCTGCTGTGTTGTTGAAATTGCTGCCAGTGATTTGCTGTGCTGCTGGCAGCTTGATGCTGACTCGATTCAGTTTGGTAAGAATGGTTAGATACAAACATGGAAACCTCTATCTGTGTATTTATACAGTGTATGCATATACAGTAGTTGCTGTTTAAATAAAAAGCAAGTGCTTTTCTGCAGGCAATTTTGCAGTCGCCTGTCATGCAACTGTCATTTTAAGGTTCTACTATTCGCCAGTTATTGCTGGCGGAGCCAAAAGATGGCGGTTTCTGAACTCTGTTGCACAGAACTGGATAAAATTTTACATAAACGGGCGTTACAGCCAGTGTTTCAACCCATTCTGAATTTGCAGGACGGTACTGTCATTGCCTATGAAGCGCTGATCCGTGGCCCCTCTGATAGCCCGTTACATTCGCCACTACAATTATTTAAAACTGCCCTGGGCTGTGGTCAGCTGGAGCAGTTAGAGATGCTGTGCCGTGAGCTGAGTATAGAGAGCTTTGCTAAAGCAGAACTGAATAGCAAACTCTTTCTTAACGTCAATCCACTTATCTTACTGACGGCAGACCATCCCAGCGGTTTGACCAAACAACTGTTAAAGGCGGCACAGATTGACCCCTCGGAAGTGGTGATCGAAATTTCCGAACAGTATCAGGTAGAAGATGCCGGTTTACTGGTTAAAGCTGTGCAGCATTATCGGGAGCTGGGCTTTCAAATTGCGATTGATGATTTAGGCAGCGGCTTTTCAGGTTTGAAACTGTGGTCTGAATTACAGCCTGATATTGTGAAGATTGATCGGCATTTTATTAGCGAACTGGACAAAGACCTTACCAAACAAGCTTTCGTGCGCAATATTGTTAGTCTGGCCAAAGCGATTGGCGCCACGGTAGTGGCTGAAGGAATAGAAACCGCTGAAGAGTTAAGATGGTGTCGTGAACTGGGTGCCGATTTGGGACAGGGCTATTTGTTAGGACGGCCTCAAGCCAGTTTTGCCGATCCGCAACGTTGTCGGACGCTTTTTAGCACTGAACTTCATAGTGAAATCAGTTCTGAACAAGTCGAAGCCTTGTTGCTTGAGGTTGCCGCTGTCAGTCCGCAGCAAACGGTTGCCCAAGCGGCAGCCCTATTTCAATCAGATAGTCAGTTGCAAAGTTTACCGGTAGTTGAACAGGGCCGACCTGTTGGTTTGATTTGCCGCACTGATCTGCAAGCCTTGCTGGCGCAGCCTTTTGGCCGGGCACTCTATGAAAAGAAATCATTGGCCAGTGTGATGAACCGGCAACCGGTAGTGGTTGAGATCAGTGCCACGCTCGAGGAGGTAAGCCAGCGTGTCGCTGATGATGAGCACAATGCCGCCAGCTGGTTTTTTATTATTTGCCGTCAGGGTGAATATTGTGGTCTGGGTTCGGTAAGGGCTCTGCTCAAACAAATCAGTGAACGCAAACTACAACTAGCTCGCTATGCCAACCCGTTAACGTTATTACCCGGTAATGAGCCTATTTACCAGCGTATTGATAAATTGCTGCGACAAAAAGCCAATTTTGCCGTGGCTTATCTGGATCTGAATCATTTTAAACCTTACAACGACATCTACGGTTACAGTAAAGGCGATGCGGTGTTATTACTGATCGCTGAGCTATTACAACAGCATAGTTCGTCGCAATCCTTTGTTGGCCATATTGGTGGTGATGATTTTGTGCTGATTGCTGAGCCTGACGAATGCGAAACGCTTTGCCGGCAAGTGGTGCAGCTTTTTTCTAAGCGTATCGCGTTGTACTATCGGCAAGAGGATCTGCGTCTGGGTGGTATCACGGCGTTAAGCCGTAACGGTGATTCCCGCTTTTATCCACTGTTATCACTTGCAGTCGGTATCGCCCATCCTGATCCGGCGCAATGCTTCAGCCATCACGATGTCGCGACGCTGTCTGCTGCCGCAAAGCAGGAGGCAAAGCGTCTCGGTGGCAATTCAATCTTTATTTCACGCCGTCGCGGACCTGAGCGGCAACATATAAATGTACTGGCTGGACCATCTGTCGCTTGATTTACGTTAATATAGCCTTTTTACCAGCAACAGAGAGCAATAGATGTTGTTAGATGCTTTTGTCAGTCGGCAGGGAGAGGCTTTTAGCTTTAGCCGGCAACATTCCTGTACCTTCGCCAAGCAAGTCGCAGGAGACTTTAATCCTATCCACGATGTCGACGCCAAGCGTTTTTGTGTGCCAGGCGATCTGTTGTTCAGTTATCTGCTGAGCCGGTATGGCGTAAGCCAACAATTAAATTGCCAGTTTTCAGGCATGGTCAGCGCGGATGTCTTACTGCACTGTAAGATCACTGCAGGTCAAATCCAGGTCTGTGACGAGCAAGACCGGGTTTATCTGACCATTCAATTTAGTGGCGAGCATCGCCACGACCTTAGCGTTATCGAGCCATTGTTTCAGGACTATGTCCGATTTTCCGGTAAGAACTTTCCCGACATTCTGCAACCGCTGATGGCGGAGCAGGGCGTGATGATTAACCCACAGCGGCCTTTAGTCATTTATGAAAGTATGTCGCTGTCTTTTCAACAACTGCCAACCTCTCCAGTTAAGTTAGCGCTGTCAGGCAGTAAATTAGAGGTCGAAGGTAAACGCGGTAATGTGACATTAAGCTTTACACTATCCGAGCAAGGCGTCGTTATCGGGCAGGGAGCCAAGAAAATGATCCTAAGTAACCTGCAACCTTATGATGAAAGTCTGATGCAGCAAATGGTCACTGACTATAATAACCGCCGTTCCGCTGCAGGTTGCTACGATTTGGCCGTTTAACAGCGGCTGTTAACGGCCGCCAGACGATCCAAATCAAGATTTTGTGCAAAAAACAGCCGAACAAACGCATTTTCAAAAATACTGCTTGCAGGCTGTTCTAAACTCCCTATAATGCGCATCCACAGACGGGGCAACGGCAACGAAGTCCAAGTCTGGAAGAATCCTGAGGCAAGCGCCTCGCTTCGTAGAACGAAGCACGCTCTTTAACAATAAGCAATCAATTATCTGTGTGGGCACTTATGATGGTTTCGAAATGAAATTAATCAGAAAGTGACCAAGTAAAATTAGTCAGTGACTGAGCGCCGCTTTGGTGGCAGAAAGAACTTTAATTGAAGAGTTTGATCATGGCTCAGATTGAACGCTGGCGGCAGGCCTAACACATGCAAGTCGAGCGAGGTTTTCGGACCTAG